>NZ_CP120233.1:600000-1200000 GCF_030012985.1 Microbulbifer sp. VAAF005
TGTAATACCTTCCCAATCTTTCATTATTGCAAATATGTAAAAGTAAGTTTCAAAAACACCCAATTATAATCAATTTTGCAATCAATATAATGGCTCCCCAGTCGTCACAGCGGGGCCAACCAACTCCAGGCCCTGAATGACATGATTTAACAGCGAGTAATCTAATGTCTGAACAATTTATCAAGTCGAAGGCCGCCATCGCTTGGGGGCCTGGCCAACCGTTATCGGTCGAAGAAGTGGATGTCATGCTGCCAAAGGCTGGTGAAGTATTGATCAAGGTCATTGCATCGGGAGTGTGTCACACCGATGCTTTCACCTTGTCTGGCGACGACCCGGAAGGCAAATTCCCCTGTATTTTGGGCCATGAAGGTGGCGGTATTGTCGTGCAGGTCGGTGAAGGGGTTACCAGTGTCAAAGAGGGTGATCATGTTATCCCGCTGTACACCCCAGAATGTGGCGAGTGTAAATTCTGCAAGTCCGGCAAGACGAACCTCTGCCAAAAGATCCGTGAAACTCAGGGCCAAGGCCTGATGCCTGACGGCACCACACGCTTCTATAAAGATGGCAAGCCCATCTATCACTATATGGGCTGCTCGACATTTTCGGAGTACACCGTATTGCCAGAGATTTCACTGGCAAAAGTAAATCCGGCGGCTCCGTTAGAGGAAGTCTGCCTGCTGGGTTGTGGTGTCACTACTGGTATGGGCGCCGTGATGAACACAGCCAAGGTTCAAGAAGGCGATACCGTTGCGATCTTTGGCCTTGGGGGCATCGGTCTTTCGGCGATTATCGGCGCTACCATGGCAAAGGCCTCGCGAATCATTGCCATCGATATCAATGAAAGCAAGTTTGAATTAGCCCGCAAACTGGGGGCGACGGACTGTATCAACCCCAACAACTACGATAAGCCAATTCAAGAAGTCATTGTCGAACTCACCGAGGGCGGTGTGGATTATTCCTTCGAATGTATCGGCAACGTCAATGTGATGCGCTCCGCTCTGGAGTGCTGCCACAAGGGCTGGGGTGAATCAGTCATTATCGGTGTAGCTGGTGCCGGCCAGGAGATCTCCACCCGTCCCTTCCAGCTGGTAACAGGCCGAGTCTGGCGCGGGTCCGCATTCGGCGGCGTTAAAGGGCGCTCCGAGTTACCAGACTACGTAGAGCGCTACCTGAATGGCGAATTCCAGCTCAACGACTTTATCACCCACACCATGAGCCTGGATGACATCAATAAATCTTTCGATCTGTTACACAAAGGCGAAAGTATCCGCACCGTCATTCACTTCGATCAATAACCAGCAATGATCAATTGGGCCATCTCTTGGCGGTGGTCCAATTAGGGCTATCCATCATGTCTATTGAAAATATCAGTGCCAACCGGAGTTTTGGCGGCTGGCACAAGCAATACCTTCACGACTCACAGTCACTTAGCTGCAAAATGCGTTTTGCTATTTATTTGCCACCGCAAGCTTCACAAATGCACAAGGTTCCGGTGCTCTACTGGCTGTCAGGTCTGACCTGTACCGATGAGAATTTTATGCAAAAGGCAGGAGCCCAGCGGATTGCCTCCGAACTGGGGATAGCCATCGTTGCTCCCGACACCAGTCCCCGTGGAGAATCTGTTGCCGATGATGAAGCCTATGATCTGGGGCAAGGTGCTGGATTTTATATCAACGCCACCCAAGCGCCCTGGAGTCGCCACTACCACATGTATGATTATGTGGTGGAAGAACTGCCGGCACTTATCGAGACCACCTTCCCTGTGACAACACGGCGGGCCATTGCAGGACATTCAATGGGGGGCCATGGCGCACTGATGAGCGCCCTACGCAATCCGGCAAGTTATGTTTCCGCATCAGCCTTCAGCCCCATTAGCAACCCCACTCAGTGTCCATGGGGGCAAAAAGCCTTTGAAACCTATTTGGGCAAAGATCGGGATAGTTGGCGAGACTACGATAGCAGCGAACTGCTCAAAAATGCCGAGAAGTCTGTGCCAATGTTGGTGGATCAAGGGGAAGCCGATAGCTTTCTTTTTGAACAGCTGAAACCCGAGATGCTCGAAGAAGCCGCCAAAGCAAGCAACTACCCGCTCCAACTTCGCCGTCATTCCGGTTATGACCACAGCTATTACTTTATCACCAGCTTTATTGAGGAACATCTTCAGTTTCATGCTCAGCATCTCAGCCAGACATGCCCAAACTAATAAGTAAGGTCAATCGTTAGTCCAAGGCCACAGCTGCAAGGAGAGTTGTGGGCCTGGTGACCTATTAATTTTCTAACTATTTAACTCACGTACCACCATCAACCGCTCCTCGGTCATATCCGCAATAGCCCAGCGTACCCCTTCCCGACCAAGACCCGAATCCTTAACACCACCATAGGGCATATTATCTACCCGCCAGCTGGGTACATCACCAATAACCACACCACCCACTTCCAAGGTATCCCAGGCTTGCTGGGCTTTGTAAAGGTCACGAGTGAATATGCCAGCCTGCAGACCAAAAGCGCTGTCATTCACTTTTTCTAAAACATCATCGAAACTATCGAAAGGCTCCAGAATTGCAACAGGGCCAAATGCCTCCTGCTGTACAATGGAGCAGTCATGGGGCACGTTTTCTAATAGCGTTGGATCAAGCATGGCGCCATCTCGTGTACCTCCACAAAGCAAGGTTCCCCCGGCTTGAACCCCCTCTTCCACCCAGGTATGCAAGCGGGTAGCCTCTCCCTCAGAAATCATTGGGCCAATAAATGTATCTTCTGATCGAGGATCGCCTTTCTTCAGCTTTTTGGTACGCTCAACCAGACGTCGCTTCAGGTCTTCATATAGACTGCAATGCCCATAGATCCTCTGAACGCCGATACAGCTTTGGCCCGACTGATAGAAAGCACCGAAAATCAGCCTCTCTACAGCATCACCAAGATCTGTATCCCGATCGATAACGCAGGCTGCATTACCCCCCAACTCCAAAACCACTTTCTTTCGTCCCGCCCTGGCCTTTAGGTCCCAGCCCACCGCAGGTGAGCCAGTAAAGCTCAGCAGCTTAAATCGATCATCCACCGTAAACAGCTCTGCTCCCTCTCTATGGCAGGGCAATACAGAAAAGGCACCTTTCGGCAGCTGTGTTTCGGCCAGAACTTCAGCGATGATCAATGCCCCTATGGGCGTGCGGCTAGCGGGCTTCAGTACAAAGGGGCATCCAGCAGCGATGGCAGGTGCCACCTTGTGAGCAGCAAGATTCAGAGGGAAATTGAACGGCGATATAAAGGAGCATGCGCCTACTGGCACTCGCCTGATATATCCGCGATAGCCCCGTGAGCGCTTGGATATCTCAAGATTGATAATCTCACCATTGATACGCACTGCCTCTTCAGCGGCCACATGAAATGTATCGATTAGACGCAGCACCTCGCCCCGCGAATCATGAATCGGCTTACCAGCTTCAATACACAGCGCTTCGGCCAGCTCTTCAAACCTTTCACGAAAACGTACAACACAATGCTGTAAAACTTCCTGGCGGTTGTAAGACGGCAAATTAGCCATCGGTTTTTCTGCCAAAAGCGCCCAGTCGATGGCACTGTCAATAACCTTGGCATCAGCCATTGCAACCCGGGTAGCTACTTTCCCTGAATACTTGTCAGTAACTTCCAGATCGGTGTTGGCATGCACTGCTTCATTGGCCAGGTAGTAAGGGTAAGATTCTTGCAGCAAGGTAATATCCTTTTACTTGATGTCTGATCTATCAAGAGTGCCCCAACGCCAGATACAGCATTGTGCCCATCGTCGGGTATAGATGACCCGCAGGCATATATCAAATGTGTACTCGCAGACCCATTAGCTCCGGAAGCAGGGGAGGATTTTCTAGCTGTGATGAAAAAGAAATAGATATACGGGAATCTTATGAAGTTGAGGGCCAGCGCCCCCAACTTCATATTGAATGGCAGCCAGTTATTTTTCAGTCAACCACATGCCAACCGGCTCATAATTAAACTTCTTGTAAATGGCCTTTTCGGTATCCGGATTGTCACTCTTCTTATCAATGTTGTATACGGTCCAATTCAATTCATCAACATTGAATTCAATCACCGCATATCCATAGATATTACTGACAAAATCTTTGATATGTGGATTGTTGACCTGAACCCCACCATTTAGCAATGAGGTAAACACACTGCCAACATCAATACCTTTTTCAATCGTATCGTTCATATTAGGAGAAGATATAGATGGGGTCATCAGCTCAACACCGACCAAGTTGTCGTAGTTCCAGTTGCTGATTTTGCTGAAGTCTACTTTTAGGTACGACGCGATGCTGGAATGAAGATCTCCTGTCAGTACCACAAAATTGTCAACGTTACTGTCTTTAACCGACGACAGAATCTGTTCCCGCTCCCACTGGTAACCGTCCCAGGCATCATAGTTGGCATAAACCAGTGAACGCCCCAAGATAGTCCCAGCCAATTGGGCCAGTAGAGTTTGGTTCCCCCATACTTTCCAGCGGGCACTGGAATTTACAATTCCATCTATCAACCAATCCCGCTGTGTCTTACCCAGCATGGTTTGGCTATCTTTTTCGTAATCTGTACACCAGTAATTTTCCCAAGTAGTACCGTCAGTGCAAGGCTCCTTGGTTCGATAAGTGCGGCTGTCTGTCATATAAAGGTCAACCAAGTCCCCAAACTGGAATGACCGATATATCTGCAAGTAGTCAAAAGCATGGCTTGCGGACTCATCAACTTTTACCCGTGCTGGGACATATTCAATCCAAGCCTGCTGGGCATCGCGACGTAACTGGCGCAGCTGATCAGGATCGTTATCACCGGTCTGGTAGGGGTGAGACGGCACGCCCAGAGTATCTCTCTCATAATCCCAGTAGGCGTTGTCTGCCGTTTCATGATCATCCCATGTGATGATAAATGAGTGCATTTCCATCGCCCGCTGCAAGTTCTTATCCTTGCGGTACTCCTTATAGATATGGCGATAATCTTCAAGGTCCATCGCAACCGAACCGCCAGAAGGCAGAGAGAGCGAATGCACTACTGAGCTTTCAAAACCTTCATATTCGGCATATTCATAGATAAAGTCCCCCAAGTGCAGTACGCAATGTACATCTTCGTCCGCAATATGGTTATAGGCATTGTAGTAACCGGTGGTGTAATCCTGGCAAGTGACCACAGCCATCTTTAGAGTCTCGAGGCTGCCAGTTGGCAAAGTGTGGCAGCGGCCAGTACGACTACAAATAGTGCCGTATTTGAACCGGTAGTAATAACGCTGATCAGAGGATAAATAGCCTTCCAGGTCAATGTTGACGGTGTAATCGCGGTCTGCCGTGATATCGCTAGCATTGATTTCAGCACTTAGAATTGGCTGAGTAAATTCCTCATCCAACGCAACATCTACATATAGAGACTGGCCATCTATATAGGAGTCTGGATTAATATGCGTCCAAAGAACCACCCCTGTTTGACTGGGATCTCCCGAGGCCACGGATAAATCAAAAACAATTCCATCGTTATCAATTTGATCAGTAGATGTGGTGCCGCCCAGCACAAAACGTGCATAGGTTTCGCTATCTGTGTCCGCGAGAGAACGAACCGCAAAGGGGGTCAAAAGTGCAACACCCATAGCCTGGACAAAAGTTCGGCGGGAGATGGTCATAAATCAACTTCCTGTTATCGTACGCATGAAGAATCGGAAAGGGGGCGGATTCTATAGAAGAACGTACCAACAAAGAAGTTTGACTTTTTATCAAATAATCTCCTCACCTACTGAATTTAACTTTTATAAGGTTAAGGCACAAAAGTCAGTTAAAATTAATTTACACCAACATCTCTTTAGCCATAAATTAAAAAAATCAAGTATTCCCGTGATTTAGGCGTCTGAAGTCATCTCTGACCTGAGGTAAGCAAAAGCATGCTGCACATAATCAGCTTTTCCCAATGAAACACCCTGGTTTCTCAAGATTGCATAAGCCGTATTAATATGGAAATAAAATTGGGGTAACGCCCAATCCCTGGCATATTGATCATCAGTCATATCAAAAATCATCCCATTAGGAAGTTTAATTGTCACAAGCTCATCCCTTCTCAACATCAATGTTTCTGGACTAACGCCTCTTAAACGTATCAGCGCTTGTCGAATTCGCTCTTGAGCTTCGGAAATGGACCCAGGATTTTCACCAGCTCCCTGCCCTTCTCGAGCCAACTCCTCCAGAAAATCTGGAATCGCACGCCGCCCCAATCGAAATATTGCCTCTTGCGCCTGCAAGCAACTAAACCGAACTTGGGATGATAAGGGAAACATATCTGGAGCGAGCCTCGCTTTAAGGAGGGCTTCGGACTTGTCTTCTGGCAATTCTGTTTTTGCTTTCTCAAGCCAACAGGAAAGAGCCTCCAACATTTGTATATACGTAGGTAACAATAAATCCGTCAGACTCACAATGTATCTCCATTAGTGATTATTGGTAAGTGGCAAGATGTTTCTCTGGTACCAATTTAAAATAATTAACGAGACCCAAGCATAATCTAGAGTCTTCTTATTTCCATATATAAGCTAAATTCATACAGCCTAAACTCGAGATAAATCAATGCTCAGGATACTCAGATATGTTGCTGCTAGCTTAATGCTATTGGTGCCACTAGCGAACGCTGAATCTATCGACGTCGCAGTTAATGGCACCCTAATGCGCGGATTCGTCCTTGAAAAACATATGCTGAAAAACCACGCCACTTTTGTGCGTGAGGCTAAAACAGCACCAATCTATCGAATGTGGTCCATTGGAGACAAATACCCTGCAATGGAGAGAGTGCTTAGTGGCGGCACATGGATTGCACTGGAGATCTGGTCAATTCCTCAAGCAAACTTAGTCAACCTATTAGAGGAGGAGGCTAAAGGATTAGTCTTAGGTAAAGTTGCTTTAGCGGATGGAACACAAGTATTAGGGATACTAGGTGAAAACTATATTGTGCAAAACCAGAAAGATATTTCCAAGTGGCATGGCTGGCGAGCCTATGCGGAGAGTTTGGGTATGAGTAGTAATGAAACCGATCAGTAGCACTAATATTGAATATCGGATATCGGCAACCAATATGAGCACATATACAGAAGTCGCAGTAAATGGACCATTGATGCGCGGCCTTGAGTTAGAAAGCAACCTCCTACAAAACGATGCAACCTTTGTCAGGGAGGACAGAACAGAGGCCATCTACGGAATGTGGGTAATTAAAGGCCAGTACCCTTCTATGCAGCGAGTGATTATAGGAGGAACATGGTTTGACATTGAAATCTGGTCCCTTCCCAAGGCCAATTTAATTGAAGTGCTCTATTTAGAAGCGACAGGGCTAACATTAGGCAAAGTGAGCTTAGAAAATGGTGAGCAAGTCTTAGGGATATTGGGCGAAAACTATTTAACCCAGCAGCAGGAAGACATCTCCAAGTTTCATGGATGGCGCAACTATATACAACAGAAAACTAACGACTGACCCAGTAACGCCTCTCTGTAACCCATGGCAACACCATTGAGTCGACAATCCACCCAATCTATATTTTTGGACGGTAAAGCTGCCTGCCCGCGCAAGGTAGCCCCAACCACTCTAAACACCCGACATCCAAAATCGTTACCACCGCCCCACCCCTTGGGTCTTCGCAAAAAGCAATATTAGTGGGCCGCTTGCCACAGGTGGGTATACGTTCGACAACTTTTCCATCACTATCAAGAACAGTCACATCACCTTGACCGAAAACTGCACAATACAATCGCCCATCACTACCAAAAGCCATCCCATCAGGTCCCACAAATCCCTCTGGCGCTCCGAAAACCACATTGCTGAAAACCTCCCGTTTCGGAGTTGCTAAAGAAGCGAGATCGTAGCGGTAGATATTGCCGCTAATAGTCTCCCCCACATATAAGCGGCCGTGTAGATCAATGGCAATACCATTGGGAAAGCGCAACCCTGAATCCAGCTGTCGCAACACATCACCACTGCGGGGGTCTATCTCGTATACCCGTCCATCGTAACGACAATTTCGGAAATCAGCCCGGATAGCCTGCCCCTGAACAAACTCACCCGGATCAATTCCGGAATCTGTCATATAGAGCAAACCGTTTTCAGCAAAAGCCAAGTCATTAGGCCACAAGAAAGGCTTGCTTTTTGGTCCGCCATAGATATCAAGCAGTGCCCCATCTAACCCCATACGCACAAGCCGCTCCCTCCCCCCACCGGCGACCCAAAGGCTGTCGCTCCCATCAATTGCCAAACCGTTGGGGCGCCAACCGGGGTCTCCTACCCGTTGGTATTGCCCTGTCGGATCAATACGGCTTATACAGTGCCGCGAAGATGACATTTCAGCGACATAAATGTGGCCATCAGGCAGGCAAACGGGACCTTCCGGTTCTTGCAGACTATTGCACAGCACACGCCTTTTCATGGGGCTAACATGCGTCCCTATCTGGTCACACCACGACTTTACGAGCACACGAAAACACCCTAACAGCCTACTCCAACCAGTCTAAAACGTTGCGCCAAAGACTATCCTTGAACTTCTTCCTAAAGAATCCAAAATGGCCAATCGATCCATTGCCAATAGAACTGGACTGGATGGTTTCAATATCCGTATTTGCGTTGCAATAGAAGTCCCTTAATGTACGCACCGCCTTCTCTGGCGCGAAGTCCTTATCATCATCGATAAACAGGAACTTCATATCACACTGCAAGCGCTCAAACCCCTCGCGAATAGGTCTGCCCTGCCGATCGACCACATAGTCCCTATGACGGGCCCAAAAAGCCCACTGGCTAGCAATACCTGCAGGTAGGTTCTCCCCTCCCCAGAGTGCGCCTGGCACCCACCCTAAAACCCTCGATAACACCGGAAAGGCAAAGTACCACGCCAGCACTAGCTTTGGCTGATGCTTAGCCCCCAAAGCCTCCAAAAGCCACTTTGAGCTGATACGCAGTACACACTTGAAAGTTGAGTATTATTTGATGCAAGACCTAGGATTTGTCCACCGACACTGTGACAAACACAATGCCAAACCAGCGCTTTAGAGTGTTTACCACACCAGTCAATTACCGCCTCCAGATCATTCTCTCCCCAAGCACTCAAAGTCAGCCGTTTGTCTCTCTGGTTGGCGACAGAAGACTTCCCAATGCCCCGGTAGTCATAAGTCAGAACCAAGTAGCCATTCTGGGCTAAAAAGCTGGCGAAATCCCAATAGAAACTTTGCTTCACAGCCATAGCAGAGTTAATGATAATGCCCGCTTTTGGCTCCTCATTGGGCGTAAAAAGCTTGGCCCCAAGCTGTATCCCATCTTTGGTTGGGATTCTCTCTTCTTTAATCATTTACCTATGGTTTCCATGTATCATTCAACACAAACCATAGGGAAAAGCTAATGCCAAACCCAGCACTTCCAGTCAATCATAAGAAATACCATTGGTCGAGGGGGGCCATACAGGAATTTTTCCTATAAAAATGTACTTCAGGCCAAATGCTATCTATTCAATAACGAAAGATAAAAACCTAACTCGAATGAATCCACTTGCAACTAGACTTATACAGTTGCTTTATTTGATTATTAATGAGCATTTTAAACCCAATAAATAACCAAGTATTATAGCAACCATTTTTTCTTGCTCCCCGCCACCTATTTTGCAAGGCACCTGAAATGTCTCTAGATAAGAAATATATCCCACCAGTAGCAATCCTGCTCACTATCTACTTAAAGCGACTCTAAAATTCAGCCATCAAACTTGGTATCCGGCTAGTCTCGCCACCAAGTCAACCTGTGATGATTTATTGTGTATTTAATGTATAACCTAAGTCATTTAAAACTAGTTTGATCTAAGAACGATGGGAAGTTTAGGTGTATGACCGATCGATTCAGCATCATTATGCCCTGTTACAACAACGCTGACCTCTTATATAACCTTCTGCAAGGCTATTCTTTACAAACATTTCCCAAAAGCCATTTTGAACTCATCATTGTAGACAACAACTCACAAGATCCCAATATCATTTCATGTTACAACAAATTCAAGAATCAACTAACTGTAACTTTACTATTTAGGCACCTTTTACCAGACCCATTTGCACTCAACTCGGCACGCAATTTAGGTGTTAATATTGCCAAATATGACTGGTGTATATTTACAGATAGTGACTGTATCCCCTCCCCCAGTACTTAACAGAAATCCAAAAATTAATTAATGAGCATGGATCAAATATCTGCATGACAGGAATAAGGGAATTTATTAATTCCAAAGACATAGTTCCGAGCAAAATAGATAGTAGTGGCGTATACCTCAGCAACTTCCCAAGGTTTAATAGTTCATCAAATTATGGGCTCAGTAAAGACAGGCGCTTGGGCAAAATTGAGCATCTACCGAACACAGAGCATCCTTGGGGTCATTTTTATGGCTGTAATATGGTGTTTAAGAAAGAGCATGTTATCAAAGCAGGCTTGTTTGATGAAAAGTATGATGGAACCTGGGGGTATGATGATATAGATCTAGCCTACCGGGTAATCAATAACCTTAAGGTAAGACCCATTTATATGGAAAAGGCTGTTGTATACCATCAAGATAAAATTGACCCAGCAGAGGCCGTGAACGAAAAAAGTATCAAACTCAAGGATCTAAAAAACCCGAACTATCAATATATATGCAAGAAAATCCCCGGATACTACGAATTTAGTAATCGTGAATTTAAGCGCTTTGGACTTACAATCATTTAAGCAGCCCACTGATTAAGTTTAAATTTCAAGCAATTCGACCTCAGCCGAAATCTGCTTTAGGAAAAAAAGGACAGTCTCAAGTGAGAAAATAGCCTTATTTACAGTAACATCAATGTGATAACCATCAACAGATTTGCTAATTGCAAAAACCAGAGCATCCCGTGTGATCGAATAGGTTGCTATACAACCATCTTCTCTTGCTGGCAGGTAACTAAAGATAAAGTCTTCGCTAATATTTGAATTAAGTTTCTTCTCTACCTTTAACATATCAAGTAGTACCACTGCATAATATGCAATATGATATTTTTTTAACAGAAAAATTTGATGTCTGGCAAAATCATCCAAGCCTTTCAGTGAAAAATAGAAACCAGAAGCCGTATTGCCTATTCCACGCAAATTCCCTCCCTGTTTGGGAATACCGTGAATGAACTCCTGAGTTATTAGTATATTTGCCCTATGCCGATCAAAGATACAAGTAAAGGAATCTATCAGGGTTGTTAAAATGTTCTCAAAAGATATCTCATCAGACTCAACTTTAGCTGAAACCAACACGATATCATCCAGCTCTCCATATACATCCCCTCCTTCCTTCAAAAAAAATGGGTTAGCCCTACCCTCCTTCTTATTACTTAATATTAAACCAATCCCTAAGAAGATAGCTTTACCCAGACCAACGACTCTATCAAAATATGAATATTGGTCATTACCGTTATATAGGCGCCTTATGATTAGGAGATATTCATTTGACTTAATCTTATCTTTCTTCAATAAAAAATTAGCATACTTAGAGAAAAGCAGCCCGGTATAACCGGAAAAGTAATCATGATTGACTATAAAATATACAGACACCTTGTCAAAATGAATATAAATAGGGATATCAGCCTTTTCTAATCTCTTATAGAGCTCCTTCCTTCCGTGACTACCCACCAATTCGTTTTGAAGTTCCGTAATTTTCTCTAGATAATAGGGTTTTGAATGTGGTGCAGAAGTCAATGCAACCAAATCATAGAGCTTACTCAAACAATTGCTTAGTTCAGATTGGCTGTTTTTACCGAAGATATATACGACCAGTGTGGATACGCAACCATAACCTTTTAAGTATTGCTGAACATAGCTCTTAGGTGTCTTTATCGGTGTAAATAGCTTGCATAAGAAATTAGCTTTCTCCGCCATAGCATCAACTTAAAAAGGGGGTGTTCTATTAGTAAAGATCAGCTACGCAACATCAAAAAGTGGACAACCGCCTATTATCACGCCAAATGTCATAAAAGAACCCCGCAAGCCAGCTAGCACAAAGACAATGCTGCCAGCTACAGGGTACGCAATCATAAAACCTCAGCTATGAGGTTAACTACCTATACCCGAAAGCCACCAATCGAATATTAGTAAAGGCAGAAATTCACGACCAGAGGCTCCTTAGCCCCAAATTAACCAAATCTCGATCCTGTCTTTAATATTAGGTAATATCAGTGGTGTGTCCCGCTACGTATCCGGTCAATAAGGGGGTTGGATTTTCTCCTATCAACACAAACTTTGGCTTTTTTTATCCTGCTACCCAATACTTTATCAGTTCGACATACTATATGATCACTTTCAAATGGATAGTCAAAATTATACTTCATGCCATACCCATAATATTTCTGATCTAATGGCTCATACCTAGTATGCATTACAGCTGCCAATGCTGACTCATCAAAAACCCCAGCAGGATTGGAATTCACCACCTTCGGATCTGTAACTTGGCCGTCTACATCTACATTAAATTCAACAACAACAAACCCCTCTATCTTTTCCTCTACAGCCTGTAATGGATAGATAGGAGGAGTTGAAAATAAAGGGACAGGCTCTCCTTTTTGTTTTGCGGCTTCACGAGACTCATCCGATGCCTTAAGTGAATATATCATTTTGGGGCACTGCTCATATGATGTGCAGTCAGAAAATGAAACACTATTTGATGTACAGCCAGAAAAAGTAATCGCAAGAAAGGCTAGTGCCAGAACTCTCATTTCAGTAATATCCCTATAAAATTTCACATATTGTATATAAATTAAATACACTAGCCTAGATAATTTTATCGAATGTAATGGTAAGATTCTCTTAACTTAAGCCGTAGGTCATCCTACTGACTACACCTTAAATAAACTTACTTACCCCGATATAAACTCACCATCTAATTTAGTTCAAACAAGCCATACCTTACCCCAGCTTAACTTGCACCACCCTCTTATACTCAAATGAGTACCTTTTCGTCGGAATACTGGCTCTAAACTAACCGAAACTTTAAAAATCACTTTATAAGTTTTGTAGAATTGCCGGAAACAGCACAGCAAGTGCTGCCTTCTGCCGAACAAATTTTGAACACGAGACTTAAGGAATCTCCAGTATTTTATTTTCTAAAGGAATAGCTAGCCGTAGATAAGATCAGGGATAAGAACCAACGCTTTATAACATTTAACATTATCTTCTCTTAATAAGGTAAATCATATAGATTCACATGTGTTATGACCGCCGATATCAAGCATCGATTCCTCGCCGAATACTTAAGGAGCCTCTGAATAACTCCGTAATGCCTCTGCGGGTCTTGAAGGCTGCAGATGTTAGGCGCAGCTCGCCGCGAATGGCCGTAGCCCTTTGCAAGAGCTGCAACGCAGCAGCTGTGGCCTTCAAGGCCCGCCCTTCGGGGCGTGTAGAGCGATTCACACTCCGCGTTGCGACTTCTTGAAAGGTCTAGACATTCCTGCGAAGCCGCGCCTTGATTGTGAACCGCTCTGCATGCCAGAGGTATCACGGAGTTATTCAGAGGCTCCTTAAGAGTCTGCTTAGCCAATCCCCCAAAGGACTGAGATCAACCTTGAGCTTAGGTGTTTCCAATACCGGAACGCTTAAAGTCTGACTATTATTTAAGCTCTTTCGCCCGCAGCCAGGCCAACCCGAGCCCAGCGGCAACCGTTATACCCATGCCTATCACACCACGGATACCGAATTCCGTGCCGAAGATAAATCGATCGGCTAACACACCAACGAGGATCGCACTGTAAAACAGTGCTCCCACTAAGTAAGCAGGTGCGACACGGTTAGCGATTGTGTAGGCTAGGTTCTGGGGGACAAACAGCAGTGCAGGAATCGCAAGTATCCATAGAGACGATGTCTCCACCTTCGCGCCCTCCCAGGACACAATAGACAGACTAAAGACCAACATCCCAACAGAGAAATAGAACATAATGCGCTCAGGCGGTTCAGTCCGACCTGCAACACCCGTTGTGATACTGCCTGCGGCACGCGCCACTCCCGCCAGCAAGGCAAGCAGTGAGTAGGGATTGAAAATGCCCTGAACACTATGCTGGATCAAAATTAGGCATACGCCAAAGAATGCCAATATCGCTAAAAAGATTGTGGCGGTACTAACCCGGTGGCCAAGAAACACCTTTGCCATCAACATAGCGAAGAATGGATTCGTGCTTTCAAGTACCAACGCATCCGCGATTGGTATTCCCTTCAGTGCCCAGTAGAAAGCAGCGAAATAGACAAAACCCGATATAGAGCGAAGAACAAGGATTTGCGGATTCACCGGCTTTATTCCCGCCAATCCTTGCCGCATCAGGAGAAACATACCCGACAATGGAGCAAGTAATACGACCTGTGCAGCCAATAGCATAAAGGGACTGAGGCCCGCGCCAGCACCAAGCTTACCGGCAATACCGACACAGCCCATCAACATTCCGCCGATAAGAGCTAGCCCAACACCCAGGGAATGATTTTGATAAGTAGATGGCAAAGTGTCACTACCTTCAGCAAATAGGGGGCAAACCTACCTGAGGCGCAGTAATGATGCTTTAACTCATGCCTCAGGCGGGTCTTTACAGAACGGGACTCTATATAACTTTAGCCCCCCAATAGATTCATTTCCCATTGGGCTGGCCAGAGAGATTGTTGTGGCAATTGCCTGCCAACTGGCGTCAGTTTCCCAGCCTCACAAGATATGGCAGTCCTAATACGAAAACTGAGTTTTGACCACTTTTAGCTCAAGAGTGCCAATCCTGCTCTCAGCCCTGCAACACCAGGTATTCAGCGCAAGCGATTGTCGGTACTTCCTTTCCTCCAGGCCATGTTAACCTCCACCCAGTATCCAGTTATTTCTCCATAAGGTATATCGGCATCATCACGCAAGAATGGCTTATTGTGCTATAGCTCTGAATTGGGGGGAGGTATCTGCCAGTGTCACACCACTTTCCCAACTTTGGTAATTCTGAGCCATTTCAAAACGGGCCGTGGAACCTAAGGATCCGTAACCGCTCGCCTGAGTATAGAAATTGCACCAACACCTAATTCATTAAACTCTAGTTATGCCCAGTAGACCGCTAACTTGTATAAGGACCATTGCTCTCAGAAAACTCTCTTAATGTCTTCATATATTTTTCTATGTACCTTAAAGCACTCTCTTTGCTAACCAATGGTTCACAATATCCGAAAACAAACACCCCTTCTCCATCTATTGTGCAAGTCACTAGCATTATGGGGTGTTCTCCATGTGTTTGAACGGTCATAACCACACCAAAGTCAAAGAATGTCAAAGGGCCCGTATACTCACTTATATCCCCAACATTGGATACACAAATCCCAGAAGGGAAGTAATCTTTTTCAGTGCTAGATTCTTTAGCTAAACGTTCGATCTCTACGAGGCTGTAATCGGGCACAAGCGGAGGCTCAAAAAAGTGCCCATTTCTCAACTGTAAATAGACTTTTTTTTGAATTAAATGCGCGAGACTTAACAAGTCGAGGCTGGTTTCATCTGATGATAAGGATATAGTTAAAATAGTTGTACACTCCCCTATAACATCCCGATCTATCTGGTGTTTACACAAGAATTGCGCATTTATAGGCAGCAGTAACTCCGTTACGGGGCGAAAACCTGGCAATGACCGGGAAGCAATAATAGCAATAGCGTTATAAATAGAGGTAATTTGAACATTCTCATGTTTTGAAAGTAGGTACAATTGGTCACAAAACCTTTTGGGGAGGACGCGATAAATAGAACATCCCTTTCGAAGGGAAGCATTTACTGCTTGCTCTACAGGCCACTTTGAACAAGCATTATTATCGTTACTAGCCACCGGTTGTATTATTTTAAGATGTTTTATGGAGCTAACATAATCCACCACCGATTTTTGCATTATCGAAGCAGAGGGTCTATCTCCTGAACCACCTCTCAGGTACCGGTCCAAATCTCTGACCAAGAGTAATAATGAACGTCCATCCATGGCAGCATGGCTTACCATAAAAGCAACCCACTCCACATCTCCATGCCCATTCACATAAACCGTAAAACGATAAACATACTTTTCCAGCTCAAGAATTTTAGCCCCTAAACGTTTGAACTCTTCCTGATAATTTAAAGGCAATGCATCACGCTTAATTTCAATAGGAATAGCTTCAAATTCTACGTCGCAGAACCAATAAGCATGATGATTTTTTTCTACCCGAGAATGGAGCATGGGATGCAGGTTATGGAGGTATTCCATTCCCTTTATTAATTCTTCGACTCCCAAAGACCTACATGCCCTGAAGAAGACAGCCAGTTGGACTGCACCGTTTGACTTTTCAGTCAACTCTACAAAGAGTGCTTCCTGAGCCCCAAGCTTACGAAAAGGTTTTGCTTTATTCATTGCAGGCTCTTCCCAATAGGGAGATCACTATCAATAGTATAGAACGAGAAAGAGCTATACCCATGCTACATTTATAACAAGCGCTTATAGATAAACACTAGGCTCGCACAATCTTTGAAGATATCAGTGCCATAAGTGGATATCTTTCTGGAGGGTGTCCTACCACTTTTACCTTTCTGCCACCATTCTGGACACCCACCAAAGAAAAAGGTTTAAACGTCTTCTCTATTGACACGGTATGGAAACCTCGCCAGCATACTGTATATAAAAACAGTTAAAATTTGATACCATGACCTTGCCCCGATGCTCACAGATCTCTCTTGAAACAACACCTTACTATCATTGTGTTTCTCGCTGTGTACGCAGGGCATTTCTTTGTGGGAAAGATACCCAGTCAGGAAAGAACTATGAGCACCGGCGCCACTGGATAGAGGCCAGAATACAAAAGCTGGCTGGCATTTTTGCTATTGATATCGCAGCCTATGCGGTAATGAGTAATCACTACCATATTGTTCTCTATATTGACTCAAATACAGCAAAAACTTGGCCCGATACTGAAGTCATTCATCGCTGGCAGGAGCTTTTCAGTACATCCATACTGGCCCAACGCTATATTCAGGGCCACACCCTTGATCACAGTGAGATGGAAAAGCTCAAAGAGCTTGTCGCTCTCTGGAGAGAGATTGATGGATATCAGCTGGTTTATGCGCTGCTTAAATGAACCTATCGCTCGCAAAGCCAATGCGGAAGATAACTGCACAGGTCGCTTCTGGGAAGGACGCTTTAAGTCCCAAGCTTTGCTTGATGAGAGAGCCCTCGCCGCCTGCATGGCGTATGTCGATCTTAATCCTATCCGAGCCAAAATGGCAAAAACACCAGAAAGTTCTGATCATACCTCGATTCAACGACGTATTCATGCAGCCACCTCAGGCAAACAGCCCAAGGAGCTACTGCCACTTGTAGGCGATGAGCGACTGAGTATGCCGAAAGGACTGCCCTTTCGGCTGGATCACTATTTAGAGCTAGTGGATTGGAGTGGTCAACATTTAGATCCCAGAAAGCGCAGCGCTATTTCTGAGAACGCCCCTCCCATACTCGAACGACTGGGTATACCACCAAAACACTGGCTTTATCTCAATCGCTATTTTGAAAATCGCTTTAAAAGCTTGGTTGGATCGGCAGAGTCCATACTGCAAGCTTGTATCCAGCTCCATAAACGTTGGGTACACGGCATCCGTGATTGCCGGCTTTACCTTTCTGCAGCACCCTACTGAGTATTTTCCCCTTCCCTAGCTACTTTCATTCCTCTTGGCTTCCCCAAACCTAACTCTTGATCCTTTCAGTGCGTCTTAGTATCAATCAAAGAAGAAAAAGTCATTAAGAACGCGCCTGCGGCTCAGCTAGCACCTCCCCCTCAATTTATGGGTGTCCTAAAGAGAGAGAGAGAGAGTTGCTAAAGAGAGTTGAAATAGTTGACCACTACAACCGACAGAATGATCAAGAAAAAATAAACCCTCTTAATAAGACCTAAGGAAGTTATTAAATTTAAAATCTAATTTTTAACACAAAAAACAAAGCAAGCAAAAAATCAGATACCCCCCTTTAAAGCCACAAGGAACTTACCCCTAGATAGTGGGGCGCTTACAAAGCAACCCCACACACATATAGGAGTACAGAAAAGGAACTTATAACGTTCCATCAAATACAGCTAATGTCACTCTTTGTACCCGACAAACTCAAATATCAAAGGGTACTCCAGACAAGCTCTCCATCGATAAACTTAAAGTGCTGGCCTGCATCAGGGTTAAACACAGGAATCGTATACCCTGTGGGACAACCATAGCTCTCCAACTTATCTGAATCTATACTTTTACCAAATAATTCTATCTTTGATATCATTTTACAGGAAGCGAAAAATGCATTTAACATTGGCCATTGGGTATCAGATCCTGCATCACCTATAATCAACGGAAATTCGCTATTACCCTCAGGCAGGCCATATATTCCACTCATACCAATTGAAAATTCATAGGGTGTTAAATTCTCATATGTCACAGCGGCAACAATCGCACATGAATTATTTGCCTCAACCCTCATTTCATTCTCACCAATAAATGAGCCATCATATATATGCGAGAATGTTCCAGTCACCTCTCCCTGATATCTCCATTTATACTCAAAACCACTCCAACCTTTATCAAAAAGTTCAACTGTAGCAGGTCTCCCATTAAGCCCGAGTACAATACCTGACGTTTCATTAACTACATTTTCTGCAATAAAATACCCAGAACCATACTCTTCGCCCTTTCGATAATTTAACATGTCAACGGTTTTATCGATTTCAAAAGCATCTATAATTGTATTTTGCTGCAAGCTGCTCTTTAGGCTTTCAGTATCAATGGGGCTTAATGTAGTTTCGCCATCCATGATTATAGCGCCATCAAAAGTTGAATATACGATATGATCATTTTCAACCGGAATAAAAAATGTTATATCAGAATTTGCAATAGGAATATAGGTAGGCTCCTCAGAAACAACTATTACCTGAGAAATGTTTCCATTATCCTCAGAGTGCAAATTTTCAACTGCAGACCCTGTCAATAAATAATTCGCATCTGGGGAATAGTACAGCCCCCCATCTGCCATTGTTAACAACCCACCGTTATATGATGTCACAACCTCAACAGTCTTTGATGAATTCTCAATAAACTCTGCCCCAGACCAGCTTATAATATCTTCAATAGACTCTAGTGAATAGATATCTCCTTCAGTCGTCTGAGTAATGATTTTACCATTAACAGAACCGATAAATTTCAAACCGCCATGACTGAAAGAGAACACGATGCCAGATGAGTCAAAAACATCAATACTTGTACCACCATAAGAGCTTCTTTTTTGGATTATTACCTTTTCTTCACCTTCAACTTCTACAACATATGGTTTTTCAGAAAAATCATCATAGCTCCCCACATTACCTAATGATACAGTATCACCACCGCCTGCCATATTTAATCCATCAGGACTATAAAATACGTCACCATTCTTTAGTACTGAAACGACTCCAGCCTCACCCAGTGCGGAAATCCCATAGAAATATTCACCTGGCTCCAACATCTGTACAGAGCCAGCTCCCCGCAAATATTGAGGAGCAACAGAAAAGTTAACTCCACAATTATTTACACTACCAAGAACACCGCCATTATACTCAGCCAATACCTGGTCATAAGTTGTAGCGTGAACACCCGACGCCAAGAAAGGGAGTAAAATGCTGAAGAGTGACTTTTTCATATTAACCTATATTTACCATCTTAACTTAGGATATCCTTACCTAGTGGTAAGAGTCGTGAAGAAATAAAACAACTTACCTAAAACCAACTGATCCACATGGCTTTAGCTATTTTTATTCTCGCGCCATTATAAACTTGCATCTATACTTTACGGAAGTGGAGTTTTAGCTATTTTTTATTCAACCATCAAAATAAGCGAACCTATTTTTAAAATCTTACTCTCCCAGTAAACATTCCCACATATGAGTCTATAAAATGAAACATAAGTGTTAGGCGAACCAGAAAAATATTAGAAAACTCAAAGATAAGTGATCGAAACTAGAACATGAAATAAGCTGCAGGTCTGCATTACCACCATAAACCTATCAGAACTAATTCCTAGATTCTCACAACAATCGGCACGCTTGGTGATAGCATAGGGTGCTGGTTAGCTTTTGATCCTACCCATCAACAACGAGGCTGTAGAAAAATAGTTTTAGAAGAAGCTGTCACTCTTCAGGTTCCTCCAACTAGAATTTTGTCCTTAATTTATACTCAATCAGTGGATACTGCAATATCCCATCAACTTTTCAATGTTCTGTACCAAGTAGAACATCTGCCATTACCCCTGAACCTTACTTTTTCTTCGCGCCGAGAAGCGATTCAATCGCTTATTGGTACCAGTGTTCCCAAACATTGACTCGGCAATAGACATTCGATGCCCATAAATGGTCTTGCCTTCGATACTATCAACCCGCTTTTTCATCCAGTCAGTGGCTGTCCGTCCGTTTTCCAGTCCGTCCGTTTGTCCAAGTTAGGGATACTTGCCTTCCATGTCCTTTTCGAGAGTCGGCAGAATCTGGGTTTCGCATGCACTGATTTTTAAGGCTGCATTTCCTGCAGTCAGTGAGGCGCCCTTCGAACAATAGTTTTTCTTACCTTCACTGACATTCTCTTCTTTTAACAAGAGCATGGATTTTTCTGCCGGACAGATGCAGGCTTTCTCTTTTTTGTTGAATGTAAACTCACTAGCTGGGATAGTCTGCTGGACATTATCCCTGCGTTTTTGTTTGCGCATGCCATACTTGGCTTTTTGCTTAGCAAAAGCTTTATCACGTGAACGTAATTTATTATCAGGGATGTAGGTATTAATACCGTTTTCTCGCAGGTAGTCGTAGTTAGCATCGTTACAGAATCCAGTATCAACAGTAATGATGGCCTGCTTAGTCAATATGTCTTCATCGATTCCTATACGCTGATAATGACAACTGATGCCATCGAGAATAGGCTTCGGTGTATGATGTTCTTGCACCTCAACAATGGCCTGTGCCTCAACGACTATCTGATGCTTCCTATCAACTGCGGCAACACCGTTATAGCCCTGGATGGTTCCCATGCTGGTAGTCATATTAGCTGACCTATTGTACGTGATATTACTTTTTACTTATGTAGGGTTCTTGCCCTGCCCCACCCTGAGGAGTGATTCTTTAAGAACTGATCAATTTTATCGAAGTTTTTCTGTAGAGTATCCGCCGCTTTAGCTACCGCTTGCTTTCGGTCTTATTCTTTAGGTTTCCTGCCATCGAACCTCTTTGAGGCAATGTTTGATCTTCTTGCGAATTTTTCCTGCTTCTTTTTCAGCTCTTTAGAAGTCCCCGAATGTTCTTTGCTGTATTGGATGGCATCTTGCATCTATCTATTGTGAAATAGTTCGTTGCCAAGCAGCCCCTGCTGATCGCAGACCAGTAACACTTGCTCAAATACTGAGTCAATCACATCAGGATAACTGCTTACGAAATTCGTAACACTAGTAAAGTGCGGAACGGCATCGCATGACAGTGCTTTGAAGAGGGTGTTGCTCTTACTTTGCCATTGAATTTCACCGCCTGAGGTAATGCCTTTTGAGTAAGGAAACAATATGATTTTCAGTAGAATAACCGGATCATACACGACTCATCCGCCGCTATTATTTTAATATTTTTTATGGAAGACAGAGAGGACGATGTGATCATCAATCAGATGATAAAGTGTAAGCTCGAAGGTTTCAGGCTGTAGTTGTCCTTTGAAATTGATGACAACCATTACATCTTGGTTTTAATCTTAATGTCTGAAATTGGGCATATGGATAATCTCGACATCAAGACCTCCATCTTAACAAAAAAGCTAACCTTTAAGAGTTTCCCTACAGTCTGAACACGGCTCGCACTTCTCTCTAAACTTTGAATGTCCTGAATTCATGCCAACCCATCCTCAAACGACTAGGCATCTCACCAAAACACTGGCTATACCTAAACAAAACTTTGAAAGTTGCTTGAAAGGTTTAGTGGGATCAGTGGAGACAGTACAGCAAGCCTGTATCCAGCTCAATAAACGCTGGGTACACAGTATAGGTTACTACCGACGCTTCCTATCTGCAGCATCCTGCTAATTACCACCCAATCTATCGCTACTTTTCCTCACGGCTTGTATCCAAACCACGATTATCCAACCCCTAGTAGATTTTCTCAGTCTTTCACTACACCTTAACACTAATCCAGAAAGAGATAGTCGCTAGAGTTGGCACTAACAATACCGCTCGCAATTTTCCAATCAAAGAAGAAAAGTCGTTAAGACGGCGCCAGCGTCTCAGCTAGCACCTCTCCTTCAATTTATGGGCATCCTGAATTGTCAGCCTGTAATGCTATTTGGCTGACACAGAGTTCCGAACACCCTCCCCTTCTATAAACGCGTATCGGGCGGGACATCTTAGAGTTCAGGAAAATAAGTTTGAAAAGTTTTTTCAAACAATTTCTTTCCATCAATATTAAACCCCTCGATTATCCACTCCCCCTCAACCATCTCGTAATCATAATCCAATACATAATAATACCCCGATTTTCGGTTTAGCTTAGGAAAGGACATGCTTTGAGTCGAGTTAGTTATCTCACCGACTGGTGTAGACAAATTGGGAGTAGTCCATTTTATCCGAGCAACAGCATATGTATTTTGATCATCTTTTGAACTCGACCTAAGGGTATAATTAACACCGAAACGCATATCCTTTCGAATTGGAATGCGATTCGTAGACTTCTTTAGGGTGTATGGATATTTTTCTCCATAAAATTCACCAAACTCAATTGATGCAAGCTCTGGATATAGTTGTTCAAAGCCGATACTCTTGTAGTATTGACCGACCCTTTCAAGCTGACCTTTTGAAAAAGAAACCCTATCAATAACCTCTGCCATAATTTCTATCTTCTTGCTCCAGAATTCTTCTTCTAGACGTTCAAGCTGATTTCTAGATAGGTTTTTATTACTCAAATCCTTCTCTGAAAATATTTTTTCAATACAGGCGTCTAGATTCTTTTTTACCCCCTCCCCGAAGCACTGATATTTGGCTACATCCAAGTAGGCCAGATGCGAGCCTAATGCTTCTGCCTTCTCAAATAGCTCATAAATTTCCGCCTTAGTTTTTCCTGAGATAATTCCCTCACCATAAAGCTTCGCTAAAGCATAAGCTGCCTTCCCGTTTCCTTGCCCAGCCGATTCTTGAAACCAATAATTGGCTTTTTTAGAATCTAGCTTAGCATTCAAATAATGATCCCCAAGTCTATACTGAGACTCATCATGCCCTAGCTGAGCCGATTTATTAAGATAAACCAAGGCCTTATTACTATCTGGAGATGTCCAGGCGCCCTGGCGGTATGAATTACTTAAAAACAATAAATCATCTGCTAGAATGTTCGCGGCTTTCTCGCCTTTAGCTTTAATAGAGAGTTTCCTGCGAAGAAAATCATCAATATAGGCATATTGGTGATATTCGCCGTTCCAATTAGAATGCCCATGTCCTACGCCATTGTAGGGAACAAACTCAATGTCAGATTTCAATTTCTGCATTAAATACCGCATTCTATTGGCTTGTTCAAAACCTGATATATCGTCTTCTTTACCCGCAATAATCAAAGTAGGAACACTTATATGATTAGCTAGGCGAAATGGTGAGTTCCTCGCTAGGGATTCATCCATTTCTCCAACAGTTCTGGAAACTGACTCCAGATAACCTTCCTGCATTTTCAAGTTACTGGCATTAAAAAGTAAAGGCAGATCATAAACACCATACATAGAAATAACACAGTCATACTCTTCAGGCTGTTTGATCGCCAACATCATCGAAGAATAACCGCCGTAACTTGTGCCAATAGTGCAGGTATTCTGAAAACTATATTCCTGCTTAGCCGTCGCAACAGCAGACATAACGTCATCCTCGATCAACCTTCCCCACTGACCAACGGCTTCTTTATTGAATTTTTTCCCAAAACCAATAGATCCACGGAAATTTACTTGAAGAACTGTATAACCGCGGTTAGCAAGAAACTGAACTTCTGGATTATAAAATTGATATTCTCGAACACCAATTGGCCCCCCATGAGGGTACACTAATAAAACACCATTACTATGTTTTGGGGGCGTGATGATAGATTCTATTATTTCACCATCACTTGAGCGCGATGCTAATGAAAAAGAAGGAGCCAAGTCCTTACCATCGAATTCCGGATACAACTGATAAAGATGTCTAGCTTCCAAATTTTCAGTATCAAACAGATAGTAAGATCCTGGATCATCGGAGGCAAACACATAAGCTAAGCTTTTATTGTGTTCCGGACTCCTATCAATAATTGCAACTTGCTTTCCAGGAAGTGCCTTATGAAACTTACCTTGTAAATCCTTGTATGCAGACTCAAAATATTCGGTCACCAGCCTTCCATGGTCAAAAAATGATACTGATGACAAGTTATTTTCTAGATCAAATAAGGCATTGACTAGATCATATTTTGGATGCTGATATAGTACATCTGAAAATTCTTTGTCCTTGATGTTATACTTGTAAAGGGATACCTTATCCGAGGTTGCATTACTTAATACAGCCAACACCTCCTCATCAAAATAACCCACCGGCCGAAACGTTTCAGACAAGTTAGTAGAAGAGTATAGTTGTTCCCATTTCTTTTCTCCTTCTGGAAGATGCCACACTATTATTAAGTCATCCTCTAGAGTTGTAGCTATCAAAGCATTGCTAGCTGCATCCCACGAATAGTTAATTACGTTTTTTAGAGACTTCTTAAACAATGTAGCTTTAGATAACTTCCCATGCACAAGCTGCTGAGTTGATACAATATGTACTTGATAATAATCACCCATTTTCTTGGAGAAAAGCAGTTTATTCTTTTGTTTTACCAGAGGGTCAACCAGCGCACCCTTTTCTTTAATATATAAAATATTAAAGTCGGGCTTTACACCTGAAAAATCAAAATAAACAAATCCATGCTTCAACTCCTTTATGATCTTATTAAAATATTTAAAATATACTGTTGACTCATCAACCCAATAATAGTCATTAAGGACTAGCTGACCGGTATCAAATAGCAATATTGGATATTCTTCATTTCCCTTTGTATCCACCAATGCCAAATAATTTTTTGTTTTATTCATATGCCCCAGAAGGTACCGCGCATCAGGCCCTAGCTTTAAGGAAAGCACTTCAGGGTTGCGAAAAAACAAATTTGCAGGCAAAGTTTCTGCAATACTGACAGAAGAAAATCCGATTAGGAATACCAATAGAAGCAAGCACACCCTCATAATTTACTACTCCCCTTGTGTTTGCGCGACAATTTCAAAGAAATCATCTTTTCCTGGTCCAGCATACTGGATGTTTTTAATTTTTATAAGTTCTGGGAAACTCTCCTCGAGAAACTCTAGCGCTTCGGTGGAACGGTTTTCAAGTTCTATGCGAGCTCGGAACTGGAAAAGACTTTGATCGACTGCCAAATGACCAACATAGCTAATAACACCTGGGTTAATCTGAAAAGACCAATATTCCTCATCCAAATCGTAAGAAAAAGCATAACCCAGAAAAATTTTATCAAACCTGTATTCACCAGCCGGAGCTTTAAATAGAATATAATTACTACCCGAATGAAGATTCTCTCTGGAGAGGAAAAAATGCTTAGCTCCCTTTATTTTGATCTTGTCTAGATTAAAATTGGTATCTATCGCAACCAAAAGAAAACCTTCATCAAGATCCAGGCTGTTATTCTGTCCATCAACAATAGGTTTTACTGGGGTAATACAGCCACTGAGTTGAAAGAGCAACCATATACATATAATCAATCTAAAATTATTTATTTTCATACAAAACCTATTTTATACCCACCTTCATTCTCCATTCCTGAATAATTTTTCAGCAAATCAGCTTATATCAGGATGACCAAACGCATACAAAACTTAGCTCAGAGAACCAGGCAATGGTGCTTTGATCGCAGTCGAACCGCGAAGCGCCCGCCCAGGAAACCCTGTTTAAAAATCACAATATTGATGAGGGGCCGCTGATGCATTCAACACTCCGCCCGTTGCGACTATTACCCCCAACACTAGCAGGCGTTCTTACTCAACCATTCCATCGGCACCCAATAGCTACCCACACTGCCCGATAAAGGAGCACTCTATCCTTAAATTCGATCAATCCGACTTGTCACAGTATTATGGTTCAGGGGACCTCCTCTCTTTTTCTTATCCTTTAGCGCCTTCTGGCCACTCCCGGTTGCAGGATCATCCCCACTCCTAGAGCGCCCATTCAGCTTCGTTCCTGTCTCATAGCCTTAGGGCAAGCAACTCATAGGAGCAATGCCACCAACGGATTATTCATCACATAGCTGTAACCATTCAAGCTCTGGCTATCCTTCGGATTCAAAATAATCAGGTCCGGTGAGAAGAAACGGCCAATACGGTAATCGTATGCCTTGATACGTGTTCAAATCAGTTTTTTAGTTATTCGGGTGAAAATGGCCGGTGAAGCCCTGATCGGTTACGTAAGGCTGCAACCTCAGGTAGCCCCTGCTCTGACCTAAGACAGAACTGCCTTGCAAATTTCTATCCCCGGCCTGTCAGTTGGCATCAACAATAATGATAATGCTGCTCAGTCGATTTTTAACAGAATGCTCTGTTGAATGAATGGCTTCGTTTTCACGAGCAACTACCAGGTAGCCGCCGTGGGTGGTGCGTTCATTGGTCGAACTGCTAGTAGTAATTTCTTAGTAGTTTCCGACATAGAGCGCGGTGGTAACGCTACCCTCCTCTGCCTCTATCCTGCAATACGCATCAATACCGGTGTCACAATAGTGCTCAGTGACTATGCCATTACGTTTACTAGGGTTATCTTGGTTGTGTAGCTGCCGCCCACCACTTAGGCCATTGATGGCTGGTGGTCAGGCTGCCGCATTGTCGTGGACCAAGCTGCGGCTTTCCTGGCGGTACCTCTTGTCGTAACTGCATGCTAGTGAGCCTCGCTGTTAAGATTACTCCAGGCTCTGTAGCAGTGGTCGATGGAATGGATCCGGCCCGACTGCCGCCAAATGACACCACCGTACCATTAACTGGGAGAACGATCCCGATTGAGACCACACCACCTCTGGGCTGTAAAGCTATCTAGTACGACCTTGATTTGGTTTCATCCTAATCGGAATCAATTTTAGGTTGAATTCGTACTATAGAACCAAGTCCACCACTTACGAAACCAGAAACACCGCTCTAAGGGGTATTGAAAATCTCTTCTGCAGCTATGCGCTTTCCATATAGGAAGATCATATCTTCCCCTTCATCGTTGAAATAAAGATAAGTTACACTCTGATTAATGAAAACTTTTCCGCTCCTTCATCAAGCCAAATAGCTACATCTCTACCCTCAGAAGCTGGTACTAACAACACGGCTCGTACCTCTCTAATCTATGGGTATCCTAGATTAAGGTGTCATTACTTTTTATCAAAATCTTTCAAGATCTTCCGCTTAATAAAAACATACAAATGATAAGCAATAACTATAAACCCAACTTTAAAGCCCATCTGAATTGAGCTGATTAGCTTTTGATTCTCTGAATTAAAAAAAGTAAATATAAATAAGCTATGACATTCGTTAAATCAATCAGTACAACAAGTAAAAATATGACCAACCAATAGCCAGGTAATAACAGCCTATTAAGGTTCATAAATAGCAATCCGCTCTATTCATTCTTGTTATCGTTGTCCAGGCACGAAGACTTTTACTTCCCCCTCTACGGTCATGATATTGTGTAGACGTCAATATATCTATATCCCCTGGGTTATATCTTGTAAAACCCCCGCCCTGTAGGAAATGCCACAATAACGGTCTCATAAAAAACTATTGAATTATTCATTCGCTCAACATCGTCTGACGAATAGCGCCAAATGTATTACCTTACTTGATAAATTTTATACTTAGAACACTCCTGGCTTGCCTTTGCATAATCCTCCACTGCATGGTTAGCCACTAACCTATCACTTTAGCGGGTTATCTCCCAGCGATAAGCTGTGCCCCTTTTGACATCATCATCTGAACTGGCAGCAGCAGCCCCCCTCAGGCTGAGACTGATTAGCAGTAGCCACGTCTCCGCCACCACTCTGCCCATCAGCCTGACCTCCGCACCTTCCCCACCACTGCGGCTTCCCTCACCGGCACCAATAATGGCCTCTTGCCCTACGGTTACAGAGGAAATCGATATGCTGCCCCCACTACCTGCTACATCAGTTTTCTATCCTTTACTACGATCAATCCGACTCGCCGCAATATTATGGATTGGGGAACCTCTTCTCTTTTTATGGTTTTTTAATGTTCTCTGCCCACTCTCAGTTGTAGGATCATTCTCAATCTGAGAACGCCCATTCGGCTTCTGCCCAGCCTCATACACGTAACCCGTAGGATCTAATGGATTATTCATCACATAGCTACAGGCATTCAGGCTCTGGCTATCCTGCGGGTCCAAATAACCGAATCTGGGGACATATAATTCACTGTCATTTATTTAGTAAATAATGTTTACACCTGTAGCTTTCCCAGAAAACACCTCCCCCTCAAGATCAACCTGAAACATGGTTAGACTACTATCAACTTTTGGAGCATGTAAGTGGAGGTATTCAGAATCTCTCTCCCACTGATTCTCAACCTCTAATGAGAACGTTGCAAAGCTATCACTGAAAGTAAACTTTAAATGACCAGCATATGTAATCTTTCCTGGCTCAATAGTAAATTTCTTCTCAGGTAGTCTCCTTGGTTTTATATAAGTAACCCCAGGAATGGGGTCAACTAAAATGAACGAGGTGAATTCATAAGCGCCTGCAGAAAGCTCTCGCATTACCACCCTGCCACAAGGGAACTCCCACTGCAAAGGTGCCGGACGGAGAGTACTCTCCTGATTAATAGCAATAGCTTCCTCCGATCTCCCTCCTATCTTTCTATACTTTATGCTCATTTTGGAAGGGCAATTTTCAGTAACAGAAAAAACAGCCACCCCTTTTCCAGACTGTGGATTAAGCACGTAGTCGCGTGGAATATTAAAAGGGAGAGATCCACATGAAGACAAAAATAACAATATAGTAATCAGACTTAGTTTTTTGATCATCGAAATACTCTTCTCTTTTAGTTCATATAAAAGCCGGCTGAATATATTAAAAACTATAAGATGCTATTTACTGGCCATATGAAATCAAATTAACCATAAAGAGAAGGATGAGGTCAAGATAACTTTCTTAATACTTATTAATTTAACTCACAAATAGTACCAATCTGTGGGTGGCTAGAATTGAGTTTGCCGTGAAATCAGAATCTGGCAATGACTGTGAACCCGGTCGCGAGTGGATTGAATATAGGATGCATAATCTGGCTTCAATCTTTGCCCCTGATATCGCAATCTATGCGGTAATGAGTAATCACTACCATATTGTTCTCTATATTGACTCAAATACAGCCAAAACTTGGCTTGATACTGAAGTCATTCATCGCTGGTAGGAGCTTTTTAGTACATCATACTGGCCCAACGCTATATTCAGGGCCACACCCTTGATCACAGTGAGATGAAAAAACTCAAAGAGCTTGTCGCTCTCTGGAGAGAGATGCTGGTTTATGCGCTGCTTAAATGAATCTATCGCTCGCAAGGCCAATGCGGAAGATAACTGTACATGTCGCTTCTGGGAAGGACGCTTTAAGTCTCAAGCTTTGCTTGATGAAAGAGCCCTCGCCGCCTGCATGGCGTATGTCGATCTTAATCCTGTCCGAGCCAAAATGGCAAAAACACCAGAAAGTTCTGACCATACCTCGATTCAACGACGTATTCATGCAGCCACCTCAGGCAAGCAACCCAAATAGCTATTACCACTTGTAGACGATGACTGAATATGCCGAAAGGGCTGCCTTTTCGGCTGGATCACTATTTAGAACTAGTGGACTGGGGTGGCCGACATTTAGATCCTAGAAAATAAGGTTATATTGCTGAAAGCACTCCACTCCCCCTTAATCGACTAGGCATCTCACCAAAACGCTGGCTTTACCTAAATAAAAACTTTGAAAGTCGTTTTAGAGGTTTGGCGGGATCAGTGAAGACAGTAAAGCAGGCGTGTATTCAGCTCGATAAACGCTGGGTACATGGCATCCGTGATTGCCGACGCTACATTTCTTCAGCACCCTGCTGGTTATCCGTCCTCAGCTGCCTTCATTCCTCTTGGTTTTTACCAAAAACCTAACACTTGATCTTTTCATTATGTCTTAGTATCAAGCAAAGAAGAAAAACTCACCAAGAGGGTACTCATATCTCAACTAACCACTTTCCCTCAATTTATAGGTGTCTCAAGTTCGTCGGTTACAGCTTACTGTGTTCCCTGAACTAGCTCTTACGCTCAGCTTCCCTTCTTAAAAAATATCCACCTACCAACCTTTTCAAATCGTAAGTCTGAATGCGCTCAGGACTAAACATAACAACAGTTAGCGAATCGATAACTCCTACCGCTGAAGACTGCTCTACAACCTTTCCGTTTAACAAGAAAATAACTTGTGGAACACTACTATCCCCACCTATCCACTCTCTGCCATCAGCCAGGAGAATTTTATTTTTTGACGAAGTTAAATCTAGGTAAGACTTTTCCCCTAGAGCACCAAGCCCACCTTTAGCTGTTAGCTCCTGCTCAAAAACAAATCGATTTAACAACTTAGCAACATCACTAAACTGAAGATTATTTTCATCTGCAAATGTATCCACAACTTTAACCAGTTCTGGAAGCAAAGATGCATCACTTTCTTTTGTATTTAATAATTCATCTCCTCCCATACTAAAACCAGAGATAATAGTAAAAAAGAAACAACAAATTCTCTTCATCATTATTTAAACCTATCCGTAGGAACAATTGAGGCATCATACCACTTGCTGCAGCAAGTGGTATGGATTAGATACATTGTCAGAATAACAAATAAAAGCAATATTATAGTAAACTCGACCTACGGCGCTCAGAACACTCACTCTCAGCCCCTGAAGCAAACCAACTGCTAGGGATGCGCAATTAAGAAAACTCTACCCCCTAAAGGTCGTCACTTTAAGCACCAAAAATATTGACATAGCAGGGGCCACTGGATCAAATACTGTATAATCATACACTCAGCCAAAGATCGATGCCTTTACCTCGTAGCGCACAATTCTCGCTAGACACTACCCCCTACTACCATTTCGTCTCCCGCTGTTTGCGAAAGGCATTCCTGTGTGGTAGAGATATGGAATCTGGTAATGACTATGAGCATCGCCGTGAGTGAATTGAATCCAGAATGCATAATCTGGCCTCGATCTTTGCCCTTGATATCGCTGCCTATGCAATTATGAGTAACCGCTACCATATCGTACTTTATATCGACAAAGAAAACCGCTGAATTGGCCCGTCGCTACCGTTTTAAAGGTTTGGGGGGATCTGTGGAGACAGTAGAGCAAGCCTGTATACAGCTCAATAAACGCTGGATGCACGGTATAGGCGACTGTCGGCCCCTGCTTTCTGCAGTACCCTGCTGATTATCCCCCTCCTGAGCTGCCTTCGTTCCTTTTGCTTTTTACCTAAAACCTAATTCTTGGCCTTTTCACTACATCTTAGTATCAAGCAAAGGAGAAATAGCCGCCAAGAGTTATCTACAGCTTAGCTAACACCTCCCCCTCAATTCATGGATGTCCAGAATCCTCAGGAATCCTCAGCACTTCTTTCTAATCTTTGGGTGTCTGAATTTATTGGCCGATTCAGCTCGGCACACTAGGCGTCCTAAATTAATTTGCCAAGCGGTATAGGTATTCAGTGCGACCTGAATTTGAATTTACCCTATTAGAAATCAATTTACGGATGAATTCGTACAATAGACTCAAGCCCCCCACTAAAAGCGCCAGAATTACCTCTTTCACCAGCATTGAAAATCCCTTCTGCAATTACATATTTCCCATTTAAGAAGCTCATATCCTCCCCCCCATCTTTTATGTAAAGATAAATTCCATTCTGATCAATGAGAAACTTTTCCGACCCTTCATCAAGGTAAATAGCTGCATCTCTACCCTCCGAGAAAAAAACACCTTGAACTATAATTTTATCCCCATGAAAATCGCTCCCATTCGCGATTAAACTAACTATTGACACGAAGCACTTATCATTTTGACAAGAATCAACTTTAGCTACTGCATTGCAGGATAAGGAAATGGAGATAAAATAAATTACTAAGTGTAAACTAATTACTACATTCTTCATATTCATGGAGCGCTCCAAGCATTTATGTCTTCACTAACCGTAGAAACATGAGTTTTAACGGCTTGTTAGATTTGCAGTCATTATAATATACATTAAAACTAAATTTCTTAAGCCTACCACCTGGCGTGGCAATATAGGCATCGACTCAATGCCCTTACCTCGTAGCGCGCAAGTCTCGTTAACGCCACCCCCGCTACCATTGCGTCTTCCACTGCGTGCGGAGGGCATTTCTGTGTGGTAGAGATATGGAGCCTGGTACGACGCGAGTGGATTGAATCCAGAATGCATAATCTAGCTTCAATCTTTGCCCTTGATATCGCTGCCTATGCAGTTATGAGTAATCACTACCATATCGTACTTTATATCGACAAAGAGAAAGCGCTGAATTGGCCGGATACCGAGGTCATTATCCGTTGGCAGAAACTATTCAAAGCTTCCAATTTGGCCCGTCTCTACCTTCAAGGGGACACTCTCGATCACTGTGAGATGAGAAAACTAAAGGAAATCATCGCTCTATGGCGAGATCGCTTGATGGATCTTAGCTGGTTTATGCGTTGCTTAAACGAGTCTATCGCCCGCCAGGCCAATGCCGAAGATAATTGTACAGGCCGCTTCTGGGAAGGTCGTTTCAAGTCCCAGGCTTTATTAGATGAAAGAGCCCTTGCTGCCTGTATGGCCTATGTCGACCTCAACCCTATCCGTGCCAATATGGCAAAAACACCAGAAGACTCTAATCATACCTCGATCCAACAACGTATTCGTGCAGCAATCTTAGGTGAACAACCCAAAGAACTTCTACCACTTGTAGGTGGAGAGCGCCTAAATATGCCTAAAGGGCTTCCCTTTCAGTTGGGCCACTATTTGGAGCTAGTGGACTGGAGTGGTCGACATCTAGCCCCCAGAAAACGAGGTTATATTGCTGAAAGCACGCCACCCATCCTCAAACGACTAGGCATCTCACCAAAACACTGGCTATACCTCAACAGAAACTTTGAAAGTCGCTTCAAAGGATTGGTGGGATCAGTGGAGACAGTACAACAAGCCTGTATACAGCTCAATAAACGCTGGGTGCACGGTATAGGCGACTGTCGGCGCTTCCTTTCTGCAGCATCCCGCTAGTTACCACCCAATCTATCGATACTTCTCCTCCCGGCTTGTATCCAAACCAAGATTTTCCAACCCCAAGTATATCTTCTCAGTCTTTCACTGCACCTTAACACTAAACCAGAAAGAAATAGTCGCTAGAGCTGGTACTAACAACACGGCTCGTACCTCTATCTAATCTTTGGGTGTCCAGGATGATTTTCTGTACTATCCGATACTACAACTTAATCTTAAATAAGCAGACTTTTGAATTGCGGGCTAAGGCTTTCACTAACGGAACGGTAGATATCACTAACCGCTCCTGCACAAAAAATAACCAGCCCACAACCCAGATAGTAGCCGCTTGACAAAGAAGACACCTAAAATAGGTGCCTTTTTCCTCAAGATATAGCCTTTTAATCTTTTATTTAAGGTAAGTTTTTAGATGGCATGTATTACAAGCCCATATCAAAATTATTGTCACTAGCACACTGTTCATCTGGATATGGGAAGCTTTCACTCAGCGTTTTATAAGCAGAGCCCGCATCAAGAATCCACTCAAAACCTATCAAAGAGGGGTTCGTCACTCCAGAAGTTAACGGTCCTTTAAATAACCCGTTAAACAAAGACTCTCTAGCACTCCCGTCCTGCCAAAGCACGAAACCTGAGCTGGAAGAGTAATTATCGAAGAAGCGATACTTATCTTCGCTACCAATAGATCTTGGTAACGGAGGAGCACATGTCATCCACTGATGGTTACCGTCGATACTTTTGAAGGCTCCCGCAACTAAGTTATCTGCGCTTACCCCATTAAAAGTAGACTCACTCAAACCCTGGGTCCTTGCCAAGGCTTTCAGGCCCTCGGCATCCAGTAAGGCTAGTTTTGCCAAAGTAATTGCGTTGGCAACTACCGGATAACCACTTGCACTATAATCGCCATTGCCATCCAGCTGCATCTCTGCTGTAACCCTATAGGCCATATCCGGGATTTTAACTAAATGTTCACTGTGCGACTCATTTTTTGAGTACCAGGTATTTAGTGCCGTATCGGTCATGGGTGCATCAAGCAGATCGATTAGCTCCTTGAACTCGGTGGGCAGCATATCTTCCACCTCTTCAATCGCATACTCTTTTACTTCTTCTTTTAACCCATCGATTACCTTTCGAAGCTCCTCCCTTGCATCAATCAAGCCTACAGGTATTGGAGCACTATCAAGAATATCTAAAACATTGGAGAGCGCCTCAATTATACCACTAGTATTTTTCCATATATCACAAGCCTGTGACGGAACACCTATAAAGGTGGGGCCATAACAAGATACCCAATCTGACAAAGGATCTACATTGCTAGCATTTTCATTCATGGTATTGACCATCATGGTAGCGGTAGTGCGAGTATATTCAGTCATTGCAACATCAATACTTGATTGCCACATTTCGAATATTGACTGAACTGGACTCACATTGCTATTTAGCAGCTGCATCAAGTCTACAGCAGCATCTTGAATAGCGTATAAGTGGTCCTCAGCCTCCTTCATCTCTTCATAAGCAGCTTCTACATCCTCAATATTCTTTTCTGCCATATCATTAACTTCGTCCTCAAGCTTATGGATGGCATTAAGAGCTGCATAGTCTGCTGAATAAACCATCTTTGATAAATTTTCACAAACTCCCACATCATCAGAGGCCAATTTTTCTGCTTCAAAATGAATTACTATCTTTCCTGAACTAGATTCTTTAACCCAGAAACGGTCTACATAATCATAAGAGGTGGATACACGAACATTCCAGTCATAGGTTTTATTGTTAACGATGGGGACAACAACATCACCAACAGCAATGGGAACAAACGGTGCAGGGATTATCTCCCGAGTCAATTCAAGAGCTGCCAAAACCCCACTATTTATTAAAGGCAAGTGCCCTAGAGCAAAATTTCTTGTATACGCTATCTGTTCTGATTCAATATCAGCCTTTAGATTTTCGGACCACTCATTAAAATATGAATCAGAGAAAACTTCATATGCCGAGATGCCATTACCTGTCTCAGTCCAGTGATCCCCATCATCCCCACCAAATAGACTACCAAATAAACCTAGCGGATCCAGAGAATACTCAACAACCTCCTCCACACTATCAAGACCCAACATATTGGCAACCGGATCAAGATTAATTGCCTCATCAACCAAGCCAGTGGGGTCAATTGATTTAATTGCAAATTCGCAGCCATTAATAGCTACCTCACTGCGCCAATCTAAAAGCGCCTCTTCAAGCTCTTGCCTCTTATTGGTCAGATCAGAGTAAGAAGATTGAGCTTTATCCAGCGCAGAAGTTACTGAATCAAACCCAAAATCTTCAAAGTCTCGCTTATAACTAAGAAGTTTGCTATTAATTGATTGGAGCTTATCTATTGCAACATTGGTTTCGTCAATAAGATCATTACCAATATCTACAAGATCACTGGCAAGTGATTCTGGCACAGAATAACCCGCATAGTATTCGATAAGATACTGAACTACCCAAACATCAATAGTGTGCCAATATCCTCTAGCGTCCGTTGCCTGCCGATATAATTCCTCTCTAAACTTTGAAATCGCAGCTAAATGAGAAGCCATCGGGTTTTTTTCATATTGTTCTGTAGGGATATCCGCATAAATTAACTTATCCCTTAGAAACTCAAATAGCTCATCATCATTCAAGTCAATCCTCTGATAAGGCTCGCCAAGTGCCTCACCCAGGTAATCACGTAACACCGGCACCCTTGAATCGATATAAGATTCAAGGGCAATATGGCGCTTTTCGTTTAGACTTTCGCCATCAAAAATAGCGAAAATATCACCCGAATACTGATTTACGTATGTATGAGCAAACACATCTGCCGAAGCATGCCCGAGATATCCATAGACATACGCCTTACCCGTATTTGAGGCATCCTTTTGAGTCAACAAGTACTTCAGCCAATCGTCTGTGTTATAGCGCGTACTATCCTCTTGGACTATTGCATCTCCAGCTTCATTCTTATCCAAAGCTCCAGGGTGAACACTGGTCTGCCCAACTACGAAATCAGGAGAAGCATCAGGCCCTATATTGCCAAGCAGATAAGCGGACTGGTTCTCTAGGATCGCAGAAGAAACATCATCAGGAACATCAATATCATAGTAATTATTATTGATTTCAAAAGTGACCCTGCCATCATCAGCAAGGTCATTAATCACTTGCTGCCCAACAAACACATGGCTCTTTAGCTTAAAAGCCCAACCCTGATTAGTTGCCAATAACCCTAAAAGAAGACAAGCAAACTGCCTCCCTAATCCTTTTCCCTTATAAAACATCTTAAATATTTCCTTATAACAAAAGGGTGACTATATCAAACAAATAGATTTTCCTTAACTTATCCATCTAACAATAAGTAAAACATATTCAAGAGAGGAGAGTTTAAACAGTGGCTGGAGTCGATACCTGCTATCTACCATCGGCAGTGATCCAATGCTTCTGGACACTTCACCAGGATAGTAAAACTGCCAAGTGAGATCCAACATGACAATAAAAGATATCAGTCGGCATTTCGGACTGAAGCCCAAGGAAGGCATCGCAACCTTAACCTCTGAATAGGAGGGCTAATCCCTAAAGGGAAACCTGCCACAGCGAATAAGAGAACACTATCTTTGAGTATCTAGGATTCTATCGTCCACCAGTAGTAAAAGCCGCACCCTGACCAGCACCCTGTGTCCCTCCCTGGCCAGAATCACTAAGAACGGTAAAGCTGGTAACATTCCCATTACCATCCACTACTGCGGCAACCGTTTCTGTCCTCTTGATCCGGCTACCGGTTTTACTGATTTTCGCCTTACCAATAACTACTTTTAATGCCTTCTGCCCACTCTCAGTTGTAGGATCATCTTCGCTCTTAGAGCGCCCATTGTGCTTTTGCCCCGTATCACCTTTATTTTCCACATAACCTGTAGGGTCAGTCGCCGCCAATGGATTATTCATCACATAGCTATAGGCATTCAGGCTCTGGCTGTCCTGAGGGTCCAAAATAATCGGATCTGGAGAAAGAAAGCGGCCGAGCTGATAATCATACACCCTGCCGCGCATATGAATCAGCTTTTGGTCGTTCAGGTGGCGGTGGCCAGTAAAGCCCTGGTCGGTTGTGTTAAAGCTATCCAGGTTGTCCTGCCCCTGGAAGTCCCGGCTTTGGCCGAAGGGATCATAGCTGCGGAACTGCCTGACAAAATCACTATCACCAGGCTGCAAGTTGGCATCGACAATGGTGGTGATACTGCCGAGGCGGTCTTGCAGTAGGATGCTTTGCTCTATGGTTTCGTTTTCACGGGTAATTACCAGGTAGCCACCGTGGGTGGTGCGCTCTTTGGTGGAGCTGCTGGTGGTGATCTCTTCGTAATTGCCGATATAGAGGGTGGTGGTAACGTTGCTACCCTCTGTCTCCACTTTTTTATAGGCATCGATACCGGTGCCGTAGAAATACTCGGTGACGATGCCATTGCGTTCGATACGATTGGCTTGGTTGTAGTTGTCGTATCCCACACTGAGGCCATCAATGCCAGTAATCAGGTTGCCGGCGTTGTCGTAAACCAGGCTGTGGCTTTGGCCATCGGTGGTGGTGACTTGACGTACGGCGTGGGGGCCGGCGTTGCCGCCGGCACTTCTGGCACTGTTGCCGTAGCTCAGACTGGTGGCGTAGTCGCTTTTTGAAGTGAGATTACCGACGGCGTCGTAGGTGTAGTTTACGCTGCGGTCGTACTGTGGGTAGTCACTGGAGGTGACAGTCTGGCTTTCCAGGCGGTGCAGCGTGTCGTAGCTGTAGGCGTAATCCAGGCCGTTGTGCTGGTGGGTTTCGCCGGTAACCCGGCCGAGCTTATCGTAGAAGGTGTCAGTCACTTAGTTGTTGGCATCGGTGCTGACAGTGCGCTCACCGAAGGCGTTGTATTCGAAGCTGCTGTGGCCGCTGCTGGAACATTAATAATTTTTATTTTTTTACTCTGCCTTTTAAATCAGAGAAGGTTCCAATTTAAGCTGCAACTTTTAATAGGAAAGTGAGATTTTATGGATAAAAGACCATAAAAAAATAGGCACGAAAATGATCTTATTGGATTTTATTCAGTTTGTTTTAGTGTCAAAGCTGCGTAAAATTGATAGATATTTATCGATATTTTGGCCGTAATTGAGTATGCCTGAATAGGCTCGTAGCAAAAAGATCAAGAAACCCAAGAGTTTTAAAACCCATATCTCAAAGGAGAACGGTAGCGTGACGTAAGTGTAAGTAAAAGGCGCTGACCCAAGGTGCTACCAACACCCGGGGCCAGCTAACCAAATTGATATCATACCTATCAAAGTGGCTCAGTGGATAATACGCTAGAAACCCGCTCATCTTCAATAAAGTGGAGTAGATTCAGAGGCTTGAAGAGGTTCTTCAAGCTCTGGCAGCGTTGCGTCCGTCTTTTCTTCTTCTACGCCTACCGTTCTCGTGCACCGCCCTTCACTTCTGCCTCGTATTACTTACCAAGCAATCCCCATGCGGAAGATCCGCATATGATTTTAGTATCTGTAGGCAATGACCATGTTGATTTTAAAGCGTAAGACTGGCGAGAACTTGAGAATTGGAACCAATATCTCAGTCACAGTATTGGAGGTTAAAGGTAATCAAGTAAAGATAGGAATCAGCGCCCCCAGATCCCTATCCGTTCACCGCGAAGAGATTTATGTGCGTATAAAAAGGAGCAGGAAGTGAGAAACTGAACATGCCGGAAGGGCTGCCCTTTCGGCTGGATCACTATTTAGAACTAATGGATTGGAGTAGTCGACATTTAGCCCCTAGAAAACGAGGTAATGTTGCTGAAAGCACGCCACCCATCCTCAAACGACTAGGCATCTCACCAAAACACTGGCTACACCTCAACAGAAACTTTGAAAGTTGCTTTAAAGGTTTGGGGGGGATCAGTGGAGACAGTACAACAAGCCTGTATACAGCTCAATAAACGCTGGGTGCACGGTATAGGCGACTGTCGGCGCTTCCTTTCTGCAGCATCCTGCTAGTTACCACCCAATCTATCGATACTTCTCCTCCCGGCTTGTATCCAAACCACGATTTTCCAACCCCTAGTATATTTTCTCAGTCTTTCACTGCACCTTAACACTAAACCAGAAAGAAATAGTCGCTAGGGCTGGTACTAACAGCACCGCTCGCACCTCTCTCTAATCTTTGGGTGTCCAGGAAAATATTCGAAACTTTGAAAGTCGCTTCAAAGGATTGGTGGGATCAGTGGAGACAGTACAACAAGCCTGTATACAGCTCAATAAACGCTGGGTGCACGGTATAGGCGACTGTCGGCGCTTCCTTTCTGCAGCATCCTGCTAGTTACCACCCAATCTATCGATACTTCTCCTCCCGGCTTGTATCCAAACCACGATTTTCCAACCCCTAGTATATCTTCTCAGTCATTCACTGCACCTTAACACTAAACCAGAAAGAAATAGTCGCTAGAGCTGGTACTAACAGCACCGCTCGCGCCTCTACCTAATCTTTGGGTGTCCAGGAAAATATTCTTTGGGTGTCCAGGAAAATATTCTTCCCAGGAAAATATTCTCAGGAAAATATTCTCTTGATCCGGCTACCAGTTTTACTGATTTTCGCCGTTCCAATAACTTCTTTTGATGCCTTCTGCCCACTCTCAGTAGTAGGATCATCCTCACCGTGGGAGCGCCCATTCGGCTTCTGCCCCGTATCACCGCCTTCTGCCGCATAACCCGTAGGATCTGTCCCCGCCAGTGGATTATTCATCACATAGCTATAGGCATTCAGGCTTTGGCTATCCTGCGGGTCCAGAATAATCGGATCTGGAGAGAGGAAGCGGCCGAGCTGATAATCATACTGATCCTACCCATCAACAACGGACACACCACTAAGCGACTAGTTGTTCCTCAAACGCCTCAGGGCTGAGATAGCCATTGGCGCTGTGTAAGCGATTTCGATTGTAGTCTATCTCTATATACTCAAATACGGTCTCTCGCATGAGGCACCTTGTGGGAAAGCGGTTACCATGGATTGCTTCTACCTTAAGTGAGTGAAAGAATGTTTCTGCACAAGCGTTATCATAGCAATTACCTTTGGCGCTCATGCTGCACCGCAGACCATAAGCTGTAATCAAAGATTGATAATCTTTAGAGCAATACTGGCTTCCCCTGTCAGTATGCACGATAACATTCGTAGGTTTCTTACGTCGCCATAAAGCCATTTGAAGAGCGTCACAGACCAATGTAGCTGTCATCGTTTCTGACATCGCCCAACCAATAACTAGCCGACTATATAGGTCTATCACTACAGCCAGATATAACCAACCTTCTTCCGTTCTCAGGTAGGTTATATCCCCAGCCCATTTCTGATTCGGCCCTTCAGCATTGAAGTTCTGCTCGAGCAGATTTGGAGCTACTGGCAGACCATGTTTTGAATAGGTTGTGGCTTTATATCTCTTGGCGGCTTTAGCCCGTAGGCCCTGTCGACGCATGCTGGCAGCAATTGTTTTTTGATTATATTTACTCCCCTCACTGGCCAACTCCTTCGTCAGGCGAGGAGAGCCACTACGTTCTTTACTGGCTATAAAGCGCTGCTGTACCAAGCTATCGAGCTGCATTCGGTACTGCTGGTACCTGGATTGGCCGGCCGATCTTGACACCCAGTCGTAAAACCCACTGCGAGATACGTTCAATACCTTGGCCATCGCTTTGATGCTGAATTCATGCCTGTGCATTTGCATGAAGGCGTACCTCATTTCAGGCTCTTTGCAAAGTACGCTGCGGCCTTTTTTAAGATCGCCAGCTCCTCTGCCTGCTCAGCCAGCTGCCGCTTAAGGCGAGCATTCTCTGTGGCCAGCTCTCTCTCGGCATCCCCTCGGCTCTGATGTAACTTAGCCTTGCTTCGCCATCCGTAAATCTGAGAAGGATGTAACCCAAGCTGTTTAGCGGCAACGCTTACCCCAACTTTGAGCGCAAGTGCTAGGGCATCCTTTCTATACTCCTCTGAGTACTGTTTACGAGTGGTTTTGGTTGGTTTATTTGATCTTGTCATAGAGCACCTCTGCTGCGTAGTTTATCGCTTAAGAGAGTGTCCGTCGTTGGTGGGTAGGATCATACACCCTGCCGCGCATATGAATCAGCTTTTGGTCGTTCAGGTGGCGATTGATTTTTACCGCTGATTAAAGCAAGTAGCCCCGCAAAGCGGGGCTACTTGCTTTATTTGTTTACGACTTAACCATACCCCAAAAAAGAAAAAGTAAATAGGCAGTGGTAACACTAATAAAAATCGCAAACCCTTCGCCCATTTCATCTTTGTTTGGAATTTGCATCAGCTTCCAAATAGAGGATGCATCAGAGAACGAAATGAGGCAGGCAATCGAATAAGCCAAAAGGGATAAAAAAAGAATCACTACATAGTTTTTATGAAACTCAAAATTAGCAGCTAACATCAAAAAACCCAACTGCATAAATATCTGTAAAGAAATTATTCTCCAAAAGAATTCATACCCACCTTTTACAAAGGCATCTGATAAACCAAACCCCTTTAAAGCTAGAGCGTGGACAACGTACAAAATAAAAAAACCAGAACCTCCAAAGAAATAAACGAAAGTAAATATGGAACGGAATCTAAAGATTTTTTCATATTATTAATTACCATGACGTGCCATTGACATCATTGACTCTCCCAATAATATCCTGTGAGAAGTATTCCAAAAATTAAAGTTCTCACTATATCTACGCTCAACGTAATTGACCCCAGACCGGATATTAGATGCTAAAGCCATCCTTCCCACACTAAACGCCAAATTAACAGGAGCCCTCACAGAAACAGGAACACTCGTACCATATCTGGCAACAGTGAAAGACTGGACATGCATTTGCTCACCTTGAACCAAAAAATTATCAAGAGATTGACCACTTAAACTTATATCACCGGCCATAAGCGAATTAAACATATTCGTATTATGGTCCAACAACGATATACCTAGCTCATTCATATATTCGTAGGAAGTAAGGAGCAACCCGGATCGGCCAGCAAAAAACTCGTTTAAGTCAGCGGCGACACCAAACCAAACTGTATCAATTCCGGCTGCACTTAGTTGCGCTTGCATATCTCGGTATATTTCGGCTCTTCCCGCAAACGTTTGCCCCTTTTGTGCACCATCATCTGAACTAGTAACAGCACCTCCCTCAGCCTGAGACTGACTAGTAGCAGTATTCCCTGCACCACTCCCCATCAGCTTGGCGCCCCTCACTCGCTCCACCAGCCCGACTTCCCTCACCAGCAGTAAAAGTAGCATCCTGACCAGAGCCCTGCTTCGGACTAAGAACGGTAAAACTGGTAACATTCCCATTACCATCCACCTTTGCGGCAACCGTTTCTGTCCTCTTGATCCGGCTACCCGTTTTACTGATTTTCGCCTCACCAATAACTACTTTTAATGCTTTCTGCCCACTCTCAGTTGTAGGATCATCCTCACTCTTAGAGCGCCCATTTGGCTTCTGCCCCGTTTCACTACCTTGATTCGAATAACCCGTAGGATCTGTCCCCGCCAGTGGATTATTCATCACATAGCTATAGGCATTCAGGCTCTGGCTGTCCTGCGGGTCCAGAATAATCGGATCTGGAGAGAGGAAGCGGCCGAGCTGGTAATCATACACCCTACCGCGCATATGAATCAGCTTTTGGTCGTTCAGGTGGCGGTGGCCAGTAAAGCCCTGATCCGTTGTGTTAAAGCTATCCAGGTGATCCTGCCCCTGGAAGTCCCGACTCTGGCCGAAGGGATCGTAGCTGCGGAACTGCCGTACAAAATCACTATCACCGGGTTGCAGGTTGGCATCGACGATGGTGGTGATACTGCCGAGGCGGTCTTGCAGTAGGATGCTCTGCTCTATGCTGTCGTTTTCACGGGTAATTACCAGGTAGCCACCGTGGGTGGTGCGCTCTTTGGTAGCGCTGTCGGTAGTGATCTCTTCGTAATTGCCGATATAGAGGGTGGTGGTAACGTCGCTACCCTCTGTCTCCACTTTTTTATAGGCATCGATGCCGGTGCCGTAGAAGTACTCGGTCACGATGCCATTGCGTTCGATACGATTGGCTTGGTTGTAGTTGTCGTATCCCACACTGAGGCCGTCGATACCGGTAATCAGGTTGCCGGCGTTGTCGTAGACCAGGCTGTGGCTTTGGCCATCGGTGGTGGTGACTTGGCGTACGGCGTGGGGACCGGCATTGCCGCCGGCACTTCTGGCGCTGTTACCGTAGCTCAGGCTGGTGGCGTAGTCGCTTTTTGAAGTGAGATTACCGACGGCGTCGTAGGTGTAGCTTACGCTACGGTCGTACTGGGGGTAGTCACTGGAAGTGACGGTCTGGCTTTCCAGGCGGTGTAGCGTGTCGTAGCTGTAGGCGTAATCCAGGCCGTTGTGCTGGTGGGCCTCGCCGGTAACACTGCCCCAGGCGTTGTGACGGTAGTCGATAGATTGGATCTGGTCTGATTGCAGGCAATTAACACCGCCGGCACAGATACCATCGATGATATCGCTGCCGGCATAGCGGTTGATCTTCTGTTCAATGCCGCTCATAAACTGCTGCAACACGGGGGCACCGCTGGCGGTGGCGTCGGTCAGTGTCCAGGTGGTGACCCAGCTTTGATCCGCTTGATAGTGTTGGTGCTGGTAGCCGTAGCCACGACTGTTATAGCGGCTGCGGAAAATTTCCCCATCGGCAGCGCGGGTAACGGTGGACCGGTGGTAAGTGGTATCCCAGGCTGTTCTTTCCAGGAAGACTTTTTCTTCGTCGATCACCGTGTAAGTAGCAGCCGGATGGTAGGTGCCCGGCTGGTATTCAAACAGGCGGATATAGTCTTCGTTGCGAGCTTCGGTGGTTAAAAGCCCGTAGTGGCCATTTTGGTCGTACAACCTGGCAATGGTATCGCCATTGTTGACCGTGCCAGTAACCCGGCCGAGCTTATCGTAGAAGGTATCGGTAACCCGGTTGTTGGCATCGGTGCTGACGGTGCGCTCACCGAAGGCGTTGTATTCAAAACTGCTGCGGCCGCTGTTGGAACTATTGATAATTTTTTATTTTTTAACTCTGTTTTTTAAATCAGAGAAGGTTCCAATTTAAGCTGCAATTTTTAATAGAAAAGTGAGATTTTTATGGATGAAAGGCAGTAAAAATATAGGCACGAAAATAATCTTATTGGATTTTATTCAGTTTGTTTTAGTGTCAAAGCTGCGTAAAATTGGCAGATATTTATCGATATTTTGGCCGTAATTGAGCATGCCTGAATAGGCTCGCAACCAAAAGATCAAGAAACCCAAGAGATTTAAAATCCATCCCTCAAAGGAGAACGGTAGCGTGACGTAAGTGTAAGTAAAAGGCGCTGACCCAAGGTGCGCCAACACCAGGGGCCAGCTAACCAAATTGATAACCAAACTATCAAAGTGGCTCAGTGGATAATACGCTAGAAACCCGCTCGTCTTCAATAAAGTGGAGTAGATTCAGAGGCTTGAAGAGGTTCTTCAAGCTCTGGCAGCGTTGCGTCCGTCTTTTCTTCTTCTACGCCTACCGTTCTCGTGCACCGCCTCTCATTTCCATCGCACATTACTTACTAAGCATTCCCATCGCGGAAAATCCGTACATAGTTTTAGTCTCTGTAGGAAATGAATATGTTGATTTTAAAGCGTAAGACTGGCGAGAATTTGAGGATTGGAACCAATATCTCAATCACAGTATTGGAGGTTAAAGGTAATCAAGTGAAGATAGGAATCAATGCTCCCAGATCCCTGTCCGTTTACCGTGAAGAGATTTATGTGCGTATCAAGAGGAGCAGGAAGTGAGAAACTGAACATGCCGAAAGGACTGCCCTTTCGGCTGGATCACTATTTAGGGCTAGTGGACGGGAGTGGTCGACATTTAGATCCCAGAAACCGCAGCGCCATTACCAAGAAGGCTTCCCTAAAACCTAACTCTTGACCCCTCCATTACGTCTTAGCGCCAATCAAAGAAGAAAAATTCGCCAAGAGGGCCTCTGCGTCTCAACTAGTACCTCCTCTTCAATTTATGGGCGTCCTAAATTGTCCTATTAAATAATTACATTCTGAATAATCCCTATTCAACCTCAAAAACTTCGGAGTAGGCATCTTTAGGTATTTTTTTCTGTTTAGATTTAATGGATTTATTTGACTTCCTATACTCAATTTTCCCTGTCATCCCATTAACATAAAACCCCTGTAGAGATATTTCAGCTTTTAAGGGCTCTGCAAAAAAATATTCATCGCCGACGATAAAAATAGGAGTTTTATCAAAAAAACGATCTGGATGCTTTCTGGTCTTAGCCACCAAAGACTGATGTGCGTCCTCCATAGAAACAGAAAAATTTTTTACAACCCTCTTAAAGGAATTAGTACCAGGCCAATATACTACGACCTGACCATCATCCTTCGCAAAAACGCTGTTATGTACACTAAATACCATAGCTATCAGCACCACAAAAAAAATTTTTTTAATAAGCAACATAATTAATGTTCCGTCCACCCACTATTTCTTAACTGATTCGCAAGAGTTGTTGGCTTCCACGCTCGATAATTACCTAATCCCGCATGCCTTAAACTATTAGCTACAGGAGTTGTACATTGACGACCTGCAAAATGATAAGTTCCTGGATTTGCATATAAATCGTTCCAATATGACCTAAATGCAGCTGCCTGCCCCTCTGTCACATCCATAGTAAATATACTAACATTTTTACCTTTTAAGGAAATAAAAGAATAGACCTCTGTTAGGCTAGCACCACCACTACCACTTCTTGAAGCAACAATATCCCACCAAGGACGTCCCTTAGAACCAAGTAACCTAGTTCCTTCGCCAGGCTGAGGACCATAATCGTAGAAATCTTCTCCGGCAGCCGCACCAGAGTGCCCCGACATCCCTTTGCGACCAAGCTTACTTGCTGAATTTGGCTCAGGCTCTTCTATAAGAACAGTGATAGTTTCCGTCTTGGTTCCCTTTTGTGCAAACGTTTGCGCACAATAGATCCAGACCGACGTCGTAGTCGCATACTACTCTAAATTTTCTCCTGAGCCATCGGGCGATTTATTTTCTGGATAAACAAAAAGCTCTTCATTAATAATAAAAACTTTATACTTCTTCTCCATAAAATCAATTATTTCTCGCCCTGCTAAAGACACTGAATCATTATTTTCGCTAACTACCTGCAAAGACAGTATGGCTTCATTCTCAGTTAGATTAGGAAGTAGTAAGGAATCATTGTTATTGATTTTAAACGCCTCCTCGTGATCACTAAAAACTAACCGCAAAGTTATTTCTTGGCCAGACTGATTTTTAATCAGGGGGCTTTTCGACTCATCCCAGCAGCCAGCCATGGATAAAAATAGGAATAGAAAAATTAACTTCTGAAAATTCATAATAATCATCTCACTAACGAGTTATCATCGGCTTGAATTTCAAGCGGATTATTCGGCGCAGCTACACCGTGCCATATCATAGCCGGCAGATAAAAAATCCCTAGCCTCTCTCCTTGGCGGGTATGAAATCCCTCATGGCGCCCCAAATTAACCTGCCTATTGCCAGCATAAGGACTTCGAATATTTTGACCCGGCCTTGAGTTATTGTAGAGAATAACATTACCAACGGTCAGCCCACCACTTGTATTACCCGGTAGAGTTAACCCAGTTCTAATTTGAAGAGCATTATTCCCAAAACTAAACCCTATGTTCTGAAAATGATTTTCAAAAGTAAAAGCTGTCACTACAGCCGATTGAATCAAGTCAGCTCCCAATGCAAGAGTAGACACTCCTAGCCCTAGCACTGTATTTGGGAGATTCCAGATTTTTCCTGCCACATTCTTAACACCTGACCAGAAGCCACCGCCGCCCTGTCCTTGCGCCTTTTGTGCAATTTATTGGCAAGAAAAAATATCTCCATTATTAACAGCTTGAGATAGAAGCACTTTGAAGTCTTCATCTAAAACGCCCCAATCACGTAATACACTTGCTGTGCTTCTACCATCAGATTCACATTGAGATAGATCATATCCAGCGCTAATAAATAACTCTGCCACTTGAATAGATCTTTTTCTTGCATCTGCCTTGGGTAATGCTTGATTGTGCTGATAACTTGACAATATTGCAGCCATACCAATATTACCTGCATTTATCAGCTGGGCAGCTTCTGCCTTTTTTGATTTCAAAATCTTGAGTGAAATCTGATCTCCGAATAAGAATGGCAACCGTTTTAACTCTATCGCACCTTTGATAGGTGGATGCGTATAGTAAGAAACCACATTTAAATAGTTTGAGTTATATAACAGAGAAACCGAAATTACCTGATAGAGGAAAATTAGGGATAACAAAACAAATAATTTTCTGATCATCTAGGCAACTCCCGATACCTGTTCATTAATTCATGATTATACTTCACCCCAGCTCTAGCCCCCATACCTAAACTAACGTCATCAATGGTATCGCGCCAGTATGATTTTGCCTCCGTTTTTAACCCATTAGTTATGATTTTTGTGCCAGTGATAAGTGTTCTTAACTTTCCGAAAGGACTCGGTTCAAGAGCAGAAATCAGATCCTGAGCCGGTACAGCAGCCGCTAACATATCGTCTGCCAATAAAATTCCCATTTCATCTACAGACAGCGCATCTGGAATATTAGACAGACCAATTTTCCTAAATATTTGAACTGCCCCTTCTTGACTAATTTGAAATCCAGATTTCGAGTGCTCCGCTGCTAGGTAGATCCCTTCATCACTTTGAGTAACAGCTCTCTCTTGTGCATCATCATCTGAACTAGCTGCAGCAGAAGCACCTCCCCCAGACTGAGACTGATTAGCAGTAGTTACACCCTCCCCACTACTCTGCCCATCAGCCTGACTCTCCTCACTTGCCCCTCCACTGCGGCTTCCCTCACCTGCACTAGTAATAGCCTCTTGCCCTACGGTTATAGAGGAAACCGATATACTGCCCCCACCACCTGATACATCAGTTTTCTGCCCTTTACTGCGATCAATCCGACTCGCCGCAGTATTGTGGCTCGGTGGACGTTTCCTCTGATTCTTTAGTGCTTTCTGCCCACTTTCAGTAGTAGGCGTACCCAAAATTCTGGACACCCACAAAAGTCGTCGCTTTAAGTGCCACAAATATTGACACAGTAGAGATGCTGGGATCAAATACTGTATAAATATACATGCCGATAAAGATTCATGCCCTTACCTCGTAGCGCACAAGTCTCGTTAGACACCACTCCCTATTACCATTGCGTGTCCCGCTGCGTACGAAGGGCGTTTCTGTGTGGTAGAGATATGAAGTCTGGTAATGACTATGAGCATCGCCGCGAGTGGATTGAATCCAGAATGCATAATCTAGCTTCAATCTTTGCCCTTGATATCGCTGCCTATGCAGTTATGAGTAATCACTACCATATCGTACTTTATATCGACAAAGAGAAAGCGCTGAATTGGCCGGATACCGAGGTCATTATCCGTTGGCAGAAACTATTCAAAGCTTCCAATTTGGCCCGTCTCTACCTTCAAGGGAACACTCTCGATCACTGTGAGATGAGAAAACTAAAGGAAATCATCGCTCTATGGCGAGATCGCTTGATGGATCTTAGCTGGTTTATGCGCTGCTTAAACGAGTCTATCGCCCGCCAGGCCAATGCCGAAGATAATTGTACAGGCCGCTTCTGGGAAGGTCGTTTCAAGTCCCAGGCTTTATTAGATGAAAGAGCCCTTGCTGCCTGTATGGCCTATGTCGACCTCAACCCTATCCGTGCCAATATGGCAAAAACACCAGAAGACTCTAATCATACCTCGATCCAACAACGTATTCGTGCAGCAATCTTAGGTGAACTACCCAAAGAACTTCTACCACTTGTAGGTGGAGAGCCCCTAAATATGCCTAAAGGGCTTCCCTTTCAGTTGGATCACTATTTGGAGCTAGTGGACTGGAGTGGTCGACATCTAGACCCCAGAAAACGAGGTTATATTGCTGAAAGCACGCCACCCATCCTCAAACGACTAGGCATCTCACCAAAACACTGGCTATACCTCAACAGAAACTTTGAAAGTCGCTTCAAAGGATTGGTGGGATCAGTGGAGACAGTACAACAAGCCTGTATACAGCTCAATAAACGCTGGGTGCACGGTATAGGCGACTGTCGGCGCTTCCTTTCTGCAGCATCCTGCTAGTTACCACCCAATCTATCGATACTTCTCCTCCCGGCTTGTATCCAAACCACGATTTTCCAACCCCTAGTATATTTTCTCAGTCTTTCACTGCACCTTAACACTAAACCAGAAAGAAATAGTCGCTAGGGCTGGTACTAACAGCACCGCTCGCACCTCTCTCTAATCTTTGGGTGTCCAGGAAAAAAATACCGTTTACCGCGAAGAGATTTATGTGCGCATAAAAAGGAGCAGGAAGTGAGAAGCTGAACATGCCGAAAGGGCTGCCCTTTCGGCTGGATCACTATCTAGAGCTAGTGAATTGGAGTGGTCGACATTTAGACCCTAGGAAACGAGGTTATATTGCTGAAAGCACGCCACCCATCCTCAAACGACTAGGCATCTCACCAAAACACTGGCCATACCTCAACAGAAACTTTGAAAGTCGCTTTAAAGGTTTAGTGGGATCAGTGGAGACAGTACAGCAAGCCTGTATCCAGCTCGATAAACGCTGGGTACACGGTATAGACGACTGTCGGCGCTTCCTTTCTGCAGCATCCTGCTAATTACCATCCAATCTATCGACACTTCTCCTCCCGGCTTGCATCCAAACCACGATTTTCCAGCCCCAAGTACATTTTCTCAGTCTTTCACTGCGCCTTAACGCTAAACCAGAAAGAAATAGTCGCTAGAGCTGGTACTAACAACACGGCTCGCACCTCTCTCTAATCTTTGGGTGTCTAGGATTTTTTAGATAATAAAAGCCCCGGCAGATTACTCTGCTGGGGCTTTGGTGGTTTTTTCTTGGTGCAAACCTAAAGAGAGCCTCCTGCGCCTACCTCTAAATTTCCATAGAAAAACAAATTTAGCTTTCTTTAATGTAGATCACCTGTTCATATTCCTAAAGATCACCTTCTTCCAATATTTTTACTTCAGCAACTCTAGTTGGACCTTCATATAATTCAAAAATAGTGCCTTGTTGGAGGCGCTCATGCGGAGCATCTTCCACTAAAAAACTAGCAGTTCCTAAAGAAGGATTCCCCTGTTTAACAGGAGCCTTATCGAATTCAAGCAACATGCTCCAAGCATGTTCTAACCAAGTATCTTTATCTTCAATAAATTTAGATACAGTAGAATACCTTAGTGCAGCAGGTAAATTTTCGGCCTTTTTACCCAACCAATTTACTGAAACCCTTACTTGCTTTGTCATCATTCAATTACCGAAATTATTGCATTCTTGAGCTGGTCCAGCTCGCCATATCGCGCAGGACCAATGCCATCAAGACTATTCCATCTCATTAAGCTACCTGCATCATTTGCTGGTAGTTGAACTCTCAACAAATGGTAGTTCCCGGCTCCATCCATAACCTCTCCCCACCTTGCGGCATCATTTAAATTCTCGGCAAAAAACTTTCCACCAAGCGAATTAGGACCGGCTTCAAAACTCCCTGTTCTTCTAATCTGAGCTAATTCATCAGCAGATACTGCACGATATAAATCAACCATTTCATCCCCTTTGGTTAGCGTCTTACCAAAGGGAATCATCCCTAATAAAATACCTCCCCCTTCAAGCCATCGATTGACAGGTTCTCCTGTTATCAAATCAGTGCCGGTAAAAACTTGCCCCAAGCTTTTTGCTGAGCCAACTCCCGGAAATAAATCTGCAATTAACGATGCACCTGCATCAACCCCAGAACCGTCAAACTCAAAATTTGAAGTCGGGTGGCACGAATCGCAAGCGACATTGGAAGACCCAGTAATGGGCATGGAATCACCACTCTGCCCATCAGCCTGACTCTCCTCACTTGCCCCTCCACTGCGGCTTCCCTCACCTGCACTAGTAATAGCCTCTTGCCCTACGGTTATAGAGGAGACCGATATACTGCCCCCACTACCTGATACATCAGCTTTCTGCCCTTTACTGCGATCAATCCTACTCGCCGCAGTGTTATGGCTCGGGGGACCTCTTCTCTTCTTCTTATCCTTTAATGCTTTCTGCCCACTCTCCGTCGTAGGCGTAGCCTCACTCTGAGAACGCCCATTCGGCTCCTGCCCGGTCTCATACATGTAGCCCGTAGGATCTGTCCCCGCCAGTGGATTATTCATCACATAGCTATAGGCATTCAGGCTCTGGCTGTCCTGCGGGTCCAGAATAATCGGATCTGGAGAGAGGAAGCGGCCGAGCTGGTAATCATACACCCTGCCGCGCATATGAATCAGCTTTTGGTCGTTCAGGTGGCGGTGGCCAGTAAAGCCCTGGTCGGTTGTGTTAAAGCTATCCAGGCTGTCCTGCCCCTGGAAGTCCCGACTCTGACCGAAGGGGTCATAGCTGCGGAACTGCCTTATAAAATCACTATCCCCGGGTTGCAGGTTGGCATCGACAATAGTGGTGACACTACCGAGGCGGTCTTGCAGTAGGATGCTTTGCTCTATGGTTTCGTTTTCACGGGTAATTACCAGGTAGCCACCGTGGGTGGTGCGCTCTTTGGTAGCGCTGTCGGTAGTGATCTCTTCGTAATTGCCGATATAGAGGGTGGTAGTAACGTTACTCCCTTCTGTCTCAATCTTTTTATAAGCATCGATACCGGTGCCGTAGAAGTACTCGGTGACGATGCCATTGCGTTCGATACGATTGGCTTGGTTGTAGTTATCGTATCCCACACTGAGGCCATCGATGCCGGTAATCAGGTTGCCGGCGTTGTCGTAAACCAGGCTGTGGCTTTGGCCATCAGTGGTGGTGACTTGACGTACGGCGTGGGGACCGGCCTTACCGCCGGCACTTCTGGCGCTGTTGCCGTAGCTCAGGCTGGTGGCGTAGTCGCTTTTTGAAGTGAGATTACCGACGGCGTCGTAGGTGTAGCTTACGCTGCGGTCGTACTGGGGGTAGTCACTGGATGTAACAGTCTGACTTTCCAGGCGGTGCAGCGTGTCGTAGCTGTAGGCGTAATCCAGGCCGTTGTGCTGGTGGGCTTCACCGGTAACGCTGCCCCAGGCGTTGTGGCTGTAGTCAATGGATTGGATCTGGTCCGATTGCAGGCAATTAACACCGCCAGCACAGATACCATCGATTATATCGCTGCCGGCATAGCGGTTGATCTTTTGCTCAATACCGCCCATAAACTGTTGGATCACCGGGGCACCGCTGGCGGTGGTGTCAGTGAGGGTCCAAGTGGAAGTCCAGCTTTGATCCGCTTGATAGTGTTGGTGCTGGTAGCCGTAGCCACGGCTGTTATAGCGGCTGCGGAAGATTTCCCCATCGGCAGCGCGGGTAACGGTGGGCCGGTGGTAAGTGGTATCCCAGGCTGTTCTTTCCAGGAAGACTTTTTCTTCGTCGATCACCGTGTAAGTAGCAGCCGGATGGTAGGTGCCCGGCTGGTATTCAAACAGGCGGATATAGTCTTCGTTGCGGGCTTCGGTGGTTAAGAGCCCGTAATGGCCATTCTGGTCGTATAACCTGGCAATGGTATCGCCATTGTTGACCGTACCGGTGACCCGGCCGAGTTTATCGTAGAAGGTGTCGGTGATGCGGTTATTGGCATCGGTGCTGACAATACGCTCGCCGAAGGTGTTGTATTCAAAACTGCTGCGGCCGCTATTGAGACATTAATAATTTTTATTTTTTTAACGCTGTTTTTTAAATCAGAGAAGGTTCCAATTTAAGCTGCAATTTTTAATAGGAAATTGAGATTGTTATGGATGAAAGGCCGTAAAAATATAGGCATGAAAATAATCTTATTGGATTTTATTCAGTTTGTTTTAGTGTCAAAACTGCGTAAAATTGATAGATATTTATCGATATTTTGGCCGTAATTGAGTATGCCTGAATAGGCTCGTAGCCAAGAAATCAAGAAACCCAAGAGTTTTAAAACCCATCTCTCAAAGGAGAACGGTAGCGTGACGTAAGTGTAAGTAAAAGGCGCTGACCCAAGGTGCACCAACACCCGGGGCCAGCTAACCAAATTGATATCTAACCTATCAAAGTGGCTCAGTGGATAATACGCTAGAAACCCGCTCGTCTTCAATAAAGTGGAGTAGATTCAGAGGCTTGAAGAGGTTCTTCAAGCTCTGGCAGCGTTGCGTCCGTCTTTTCTTCTTCTACGCCTACCGTCCTCGTGCACCGCCCTTCACTTCTGCCTCGTATTACTTACCAAGCATTCCCCATGCGGAAGATCCGCATATGATTTTAGTTTCTGTAGGAAATGACCATGTTGATTTTAAAGCGTAAGACTGGCGAGAACTTGAGAATTGGAACCGATATCTCAATTACAGTGTTGGAGGTTAAAGGCAATCAAGTAAAGATTGGGATCAATGCCCCTAAATCCCTTTCCGTTCACCGTAAAGAGATTTATGTGCGTATCAAGAGGAGCGGGAAGTGAGAAACTGAACATGCCGAAAGGACTGCCCTTTCGGCTGGATCACTATTTAGGGCTGGTGGACTGAAGTGGTCGACATTTAGACCCCAGAAACCGCAGTGCCATTACCAAGAAGGCTTCCCTAAAACCTAACTCTTAGACCGTTACCATAGGTCTCCTGCTCTACCTGTCCCCAGGCGTTCATGTTGTCAAACGTCTGCAGGGAATTGTTAATAGAAAATCAGGATTTTTACGGATAAAAGGCCATAAAAATATAGGCACGAAAATAATCTTATTGGATTTTATTCTGTTTGTTTAGTGTCAAAGCTGCGTAGAATTGACAGATATTTATCGATATTTTGGTCGTAATTGGGTAAGCCTGTATAGGCTCGCGAGCAAAAGATCAAGAGACCCAAGAGCTTTCTAAAAACCCATCTCTCAAAGGAGAACGGTAGCGTGACGTAAGTGTAAGTAAAAGGCGCTGACCCAAGGTGCTACCAACACCCGGGGCCAGCTAACCAAATTGATATCGAACCTATCAAAGTGGCTCAGTGGATAATACGCTAGAAACCCGCTCGTCTTCAATAAAGTGGAGTAGATTCAGCAGCTTGAAGAGATTCTTCAAGCTCTGGCAGCGTTGCGTCTGTCTTTTCTTCTTCTACGCCTACAGTTCTCGTGCACCGCCCTTCCTACGATACACATTACTTACCAAGCATTCTCCATGCGGAAGATCCGCACATAGTTTTAGTCCCTGTAGGAAATGTCCATGTTGATTTTAAAGCGCCGAACTGGCGAGAACTTGAGAATTGGAACCAATATCTCAGTTACCGTATTGGAGGTTAAAGGCAATCAAGTGAAGATTGGGATTAATGCTCCCAAATCCCTATCAGTTTATCGCGAAGAAATTTATGTGCACATCAAAAAGGAACAGAAAATGAACAACTGAATTTGCCTAAAGGGTTGCCCTTTCAGCTCGACTACTATTTGGAGCTAGTAGGCTGGAGTGGTCGACATTTAGTCCCTAAAGGTGGGACTGCATTGCAGAATGCACGACTCCTATCCTCGAACGGCGGGGTATTTATCTAAACACTGGGGCTATACACCCAGCTAATTCCCAGCTAATTCCCAGCCAATCCCTCAATACTTCTCCCTCTCGCGAACCCAAAATTCATGGGATTCGACCCCCAAGCGTGGTTTTTCAGCATTTTACCGTGTCTTAAATCTCAATTGATAAGAACTATCCTCCAGTGCAGGCACCTGTAACATTACTGGAGCATCGCTCTAATCTACGGGCGTCCTGAACTGTGCTTGTTTTAGAAATTAATATTTTTTCAGAGTTTTCTTAGATTTTCTTTTTTCTAAAAAATAGAAAATTACTGCCAATATAGATCCAACAATAACGCCTCCTCCCGTCCACACCATTAAACTAGAATCAACGGTCCCTTTCTGCCCCAAAGCAAAACCGATAAATCCTAACAGACTGCACCAAAAAAGTAGCCTTTTAAGAAAAAATCTATTCATTTAATCTTTCCCTGTTATTTTCCCAAGGATCAAGCAATAAATTCAAAATTCTGGACACCTAAATTCAAAATTCTGGACACCCACAAAAGTCGTCCTTCAAGCTCTGGCAGCGTTACGTCCGTCTTTTCTTCTTCTACGCCTACCGCTCTCGTGCACCGCCCTTCACTTTTGCCACTCATTACTTACCAAGTATTCCCCATGCGGAAGATCCGCATATGATTTTAGTTTCTGTAGGCAATGACCATGTTGATTTTAAAGCGTAAGACTGGCGAGAACTTGAGAATTGGAACCAATATCTCAGTTACAGTGTTAGAGGTTAAAGGCAATCAAGTGAAGGTTGGGATCAAAGCTCCCAAATCCCTTTCCGTTCACCGTGAAGAGATTTATGTGCGTATAAAAAGGAGCAGGAAGTGAGAAACTGAACATGCCGAAAGGGCTGCCCTTTCGGCTGGATCACTATTTAGAACTAGTGGAGTGGTTGACATTTAGCCCACAGAAAACGAGGTTATGTTGCTGAAAGTACGCCACCCATCCTCAAACGACTAGGCATCTCCCCAAAACACTGGCTATACCTCAACAGAAACTTTGAAAGTCGCTTTAAAGGATTGGTGGGATCAGCAGAGTCCGTGCGACAAGCGTGTACCCAATCCCATAAACTCTGGGTGCATGACATCCGTGATTGCCGGCTCTACCTTTCTGCAGCACCCTGCTGAGTATTTTCCCCTTCCCTAGCTACTTTCATTCCTCTTGGCTTCCCCAAAACCTAACTCTTGATCCCTCCAATCCGTCTTAGCATCAATCAAAGGAGAAAAATTCGCCAAGAGGCGGCTACGCCTCAGCGAATACCTCCCGATCAATTTAAGGTGCCTTAAATCTATTGGTGCCAAGTAGTGGGCTTTCACCTCCAATCTTTTACAGATTTATCCCGGCACAATAGGAGTTCAAAATTAAACACTGGCAGGGTCTCAAACTAATCTATGGGCGCTTTGAATAATTCCTTAACTTTTCTTTAACAAGAGCAGAGGCCATAGCAAACATTGCTGCATACATAAACAGCCGAATCAAGGTTAAAACTGAAAATTTGAAGCTCTCAAAACTCAGCATTTCATAGTTAAATAATGAATAGAGATTCCAAAGTAAAATACCGAAAAATATAAAATAAAAATAATGCATGAATTTACGCTGGAATTTCAACAACCTCTTCATCAACAACCAAATGCCGATATAAAAAACCATAAAAAAAATAATCATCATTATATTTGGCACCTAATGATTTTTCTTCACAAACGTGAAAGTTTCATCGCCTCTAGTCACACTGATAGTACGAGTAACAAGCAGCCCATCTTCATTCCCCAACAAAGTAGTAGTCCGGAAATCAACTGTTAGATTGACAATATCACCAGACATAAAATCAAAACCTGAACCCACCATAAGCCCCCCTACCCCCATTACCATCGAGCCAGGGAAACCAGTCATTGTACCCCCAAATTTAATAGCTCCCGCAGAGGCACCTATCTCCGGAAGCATGGCTGTCGCCCCAAAAATCAGTGCAACTCCCCCAGCAATTTTACTCCACGTTGAAGCGTATTCATGGCAGTTAGATTTCTAGCCTGCTCCTCACTAAGCGTTCGAGGAGCTAGTCTTGCTGTTCCACCCACAATATTATCTTTGTAAGTACACATAAAGTCCGAACAAAAACTAATCACTTTTTCTGTATATAATTCAACGGTAATCGAAACGCAGCCTCCCTTACTATTACAATCAAAATCATTTGAATCTTTATTTTCACTTTCTGCTTTGAGTTTTTTTCCAACTGCACCTGCTGCTTGAGCAGCACCATAGCTTCCTCCAGAAATTACTCCTAATTGCCCCCCGGAAAACACTGTCTGTCCGTGTCCAAAATTCGGGCCATCACCCGTGGTGTGAACTTCGCCCTCTACGACCGAATCACCGTTTCCTGGCGAATCCCCTTCATCAATGGGATGTACGGTCTTCTTCGAGTCCACTTCATCCCCTTCATACCCACTAGGGTCCGTAAAACTCAGAGGATTATTAAACACATAGCTATACCGATTCCAATTCTGGCTGAAGGTTGGCGCCTGCACAATCGGGTCAGGGCTTAGGAAGCGGCCGAGTGTCGGGTCATAAATCCTCCCGTTCATATGGATTATGACCAGTTCGATCCAAGTGCTCGTGTCCAGTGTAACCCCGATTGGTAGTGAGGAGTTGTACTGTCAACAAATCGGATACCTGTGACTGGCTTAGATTTTTACTCCAATCTTCCTCGCGGCGGCTACCATCCGGGTTAAAGGCGGTACTCAATATTTCCACACCATCTTTATCTGTAATTTTTTCAACTGAACCTAGATGGTCCCTATGGACATATTGGTACTCCCCAGTGGTTCCTACTGTATCAGTGATAGCCACATGTTGAACTGAGCTACTCAAGCTGATGCGCTTGACTGCTGTGATTGTGGCATCATGTAAAGGCCATACCACTTCAAAGTTGCCTACAAAAAAAGTCTTTTCTCTTTTGAGCTGACCATTCTCCATCCAACTACTTTCGCGATAGTAGCGCTGGCCATCCGGCCCATATTTAAAGTGGTCCTTCGCGGTAGGTGTACTATCGCTTTGACTGCTACCCAGGACAATTTCTGTGGGCAATTGCCGGGCATTCCAACTGATCCATTTATCATCGCCCGTGGTTGCGTCATAGTACTCGATCGCACCATTTGCATCGTAATACAGGCTGTGGGAGATACCATCAATAGTGACATTGCTGACTGCGTTGGGGCCAGCATTACCAAACTCACCATATTGGTACCCCGTTACTTGAGTATCATCGCTCACACTGGAGGTTTTCGAAAGGATATTACCCAGTTTATCGTATTGGGTGCTGAGTATCCGATCACCTCCAACCACCATCGTGGCATCCTCTAGACGATTGAGACCGTCATAACTAAAATTTTCCTGTTTCTGCAGCACTTGGGAGCCACTGTAGGTAAGACGACTTTCCAAGGTGCCGTTGGAGCGCCAGTGGTATTCATTATTTTGTATTTGCCCTCCATCGGTCTCGATCGTTTTCAAGCGGCCTGCATTGGGATCATAAGTGCGATTAGTAACCAGACCATTGCCGTAGCTTTCCTGCTCTACTTGGCCCCTGGCATTGATATTGTTAAACATTTGCAGGAGATTATTACCAGAGGCATCACTGCTTAGGCCGCGGAGATAACCCCGATCATTATATAAATAATGGGCTTCTACACCGTTGGGATAAGTCACTTTATCCATGCGGCCGTGGCTATCGTAGTCATACCCATGGCGGTAGCTGGAACTCATTCCATCAATCACTATAGACGTCGTAATATCGTCCAACTTACTATCGGAAAGGTAAACGTACTTTTCAGAGAATACCTCTGTGCCGCTTTCTGTGTAGCTACGACTTTCCAAACTACCTCTTGCATTGGTGGCATCGTATTCCCATTTTGCCAAGCCATCATCATCGCTCTGTTCAAGCAATCGACCTAATTGGTCGTAGAGGTAAGTAATATTTTGGTTTTTATTATCAATCTGCCGATCTAATTCACCAAAGGCGTTGTAACTACTGACCACTGTACCCAGATTGGGGTCAATCAGCTTAGTACGGAAGCCGGCGTAGTCAAACACAAAACTGGATTCAATATTGCGACTGCTTCCGGCAACGTTAACGGTTTTTGGCAGACCTGTGGCGTAGTAGGAGTAATCAGTGGATACCGCTTCACCAGTAGCGTCATCTACCGTGTGGACCAGGTTGCCAGTAGGGTCATAGTAACTCTCCCTCACTTGATATATGGTTCCACTGCCTCCCATAACAGACTCGGTGACACTGACCTTGACCTGTTTGCCGCTACCTCCATGATTCACTGCGTAGTCGATGTCAACCGTGCTGCCATCTGCTTTTTCAATAAAATTGAGGCGGTTACGCAAATCGTAATCATAACTGGCGATAGGTTTGTAACCGTCTATCGCTACAGCTCCCTGAGCAAAGAAAGGTGCAGTTTCCAAGGCAAGGCGGCCTTGCAGGTCATACTTAAACTCACGACGGGATACATTGCTACCTGAGAACGCTTGAATATCCTGCTGCACCAGACGGCCCAACTGATCGTAATAGTATTCTGAGGTGGGAGTAATATCTGAGTCGGTCTGCACCCAGAAAGGAACCTCTATGCCACCAACTGTGGGGCAGATACCGTGGCAGAAATTGTACTGGCTGGTAAACACGACGTTGTCAGCATTGGTACGCTCTACTTCGCGACCAAAGGGATCGTATTGGATGCTGCTGGATTGGCTGTTTGCATCCGTTATCTGGGTAACACTGCCGAAGCGGGTGTCATAGCTCAAACTCATTGAGTGATTCAGGCTATTACTTAGACTGGTGGGGTAGCGCCGATCTGCAAAGGCGCCCCCTACTGTGGTACTGCGGGTTTGAGTGCCTGCACCATTGATAGAGGCATCGATCTTACCTGTAGCGGTTTCACTTTTTATGTTGCCGTATGCATCGTAGTCATAGGTCACCACCATTTGGTACTGAGCATCGCCAGGGTATTGAGTTAGTGTCTGTACTCTGTTTGTGTTGGAATAAGGAACCATGGTGCTACTGGCTTCCTGGTCCGGCGTGCCAGTAACATCACCACTAAAGTAGCGTTGCTCCTGGGCACTGGGAAAGCCTATCAACCATTGACCGCTGACACGATTATCCAACAGGGTCGTGCTCTCTACACTGCGCTGAATATCGCTGTAACTTGTAGCTGGTAGGACCTCTCCCCAAACACTCTGGGTATCACTGAATTGAGTACTTCCGACAATACGGGTGATACTGGAAGTACCGCTGAGCAAATCACCAGCATCTCCGAAAGACAGTGTTTGTGGAAAACTATCACTTAAGACATATCCAAGGTTTTCTCCCCCTCCAGAAGCGCATCCAGGCTCTGGGCAACATAGGGGAAATAAGTGGTGCTACTTCCCGCTTCAAGTTCAAGCGTATCGTAGCTGAATCGCTGATTAGTCAGCAGTTCACCAAATTGATAGTTATTGTGGTATTGGATCTGCCGCGCTACCTTTCCAAAGTATGGAAAATCTTTGCGGAACTGGCGGTAGGTGACGATATTGGCTTCGGTATCGTAAATAAAAAATTCTGGACACCCACAAAAGTCGTCGCTTTAAGTGCCACAAATATTGACACAGTAGAGATGCTAGGATCAAATACTGTATAAATATACATACCGATAAAGATTCATGCCCTTACCTCGTAGCGCACAAGTCTCGTTAGACACCACTCCCTATTACCATTGCGTGTCCCGCTGCGTACGAAGGGCGTTTCTGTGTGGTAGAGATATGAAGTCTGGTAATGACTATGAGCATCGCCGCGAGTGGATTGAATCCAGAGTGCATAATCTAGCTTCAATCTTTGCCCTTGATATCGCTGCCTATGCAGTTATGAGTAATCACTACCATATCGTACTTTATATCGACAAAGAGAAAGCGCTGAATTGGCCGGATACCGAGGTCATTATCCGTTGGCAGAAACTATTCAAAGCTTCCAATTTGGCCCGTCGCTACCTTCAAGGGGACACTCTCGATCACTGTGAGATGAGAAAACTAAAGGAAATCATCGCTCTATGGCGAGATCGCTTGATGGATCTTAGCTGGTTTATGCGTTGCTTAAACGAGTCTATCGCCCGCCAGGCCAATGCCGAAGATAATTGTACAGGCCGCTTCTGGGAAGGTCGTTTCAAGTCCCAGGCTTTATTAGATGAAAGAGCCCTTGCTGCCTGTATGGCCTATGTCGACCTCAACCCTATCCGTGCCAATATGGCAAAAACACCAGAAGACTCTAATCATACCTCGATCCAACAACGTATTCGTGCAGCAATCTTAGGTGAACAACCCAAAGAACTTCTACCACTTGTAGGTGGAGAGCCCCTAAATATGCCTAAAGGGCTTCCCTTTCAGTTGGATCACTATTTGGAGCTAGTGGACTGGAGTGGTCGACATCTAGACCCCAGAAAACGAGGTTATATTGCTGAAAGCACGCCACCCATCCTCAAACGACTAGGCATTTCACCAAAACACTGGCTATACCTCAACAGAAACTTTGAAAGTCGCTTCAAAGGATTGGTGGGATCAGTGGAGACAGTACAACAAGCCTGTATACAGCTCAATAAACGCTGGGTGCACGGTATAGGCGACTGTCGGCGCTTCCTTTCTGCAGCATCCTGCTAGTTACCACCCAATCTATCGATACTTCTCCTCCCGGCTTGTATCCAAACCACGATTTTCCAACCCCTAGTATATTTTCTCAGTCTTTCACTGCACCTTAACACTAAACCAGAAAGAAATAGTCGCTAGGGCTGGTACTAACAGCACCGCTCGCACCTCTCTCTAATCTTTGGGTGTCCAGGAAAAATATTGGAATTTGCCTAAAGGGTTGCCCTTTCAGCTCGACTACTATTTGGAGCTAGTAGGCTGGAGTGGTCGACATTTAGTCCCTAAAGGTGGGACTGCATTGCAGAATGCACGACTCCTATCCTCGAACGGCGGGGTATTTATCTAAACACTGGGGCTATACACCCAGCTAATTCCCAGCCAATCCCTCAATACTTCTCCCTCTCGCGAACCCAAAATTCATGGGATTCGACCCCCAAGCGGGGTTTTTCAGCATTTTACCGTGTCTTAAATCTCAATTGATAAGAACTATCCTCCAGTGCAGGCACCTGTAACATTACTGGAGCATCGCTCTAATCTACGGGCGTCCTGAACTGTGCTTGTTTTAGAAATTAATATTTTTTCAGAGTTTTCTTAGATTTTCTTTTTTCTAAAGAATAGAAAATTACTGCCAATATAGATCCAACAATAACGCCTCCTCCCGTCCACACCATTAAACTAGAATCAACGGTCCCTTTCTGCCCCAAAGCAAAACCGATAAATCCTAACAGACTGCACCAAAAAAGTAGCCTTTTAAGAAAAAATCTATTCATTTAATCTTTCCCTGTTATTTTCCCAAGGATCAAGCAATATACGGGTAAATTCATACCCCAAAGGATATCCCTCAACCCATTGGTGAGGGAATATATGATTAGTGGTTCCAACCTCATAAATAATTTCAAACCGCCAGCGCTCATTTAAACTATTGTAGAAATCTGAATCATAAAGTTGATCGATTAAGTGTAGGGCTTGATCTCCACAACCATAATAGCTAGGGCAAAACGGTAAACTACTTTCAAAATTATTCAACCAGCCATTCACTCGACCAGCACCGGGTCTACGCAAGCCGTTTTCAGTCATTGCACGAACAACTTGATCAAATTTCCTCTCAATCATGGACAGATCATCCTCAACCTTTTGTGCAAATGTCGTAATTTATAAGGAAGCCACCATCTTTAAGTGCCCGTTAGATTCTTTATAAATCTTTAATCCGCACTTGAATGAACCTAAAAACCATGTCCCACAAGCAATCCAATATTCAGCATCACATCCCTTTAAAAGGAATACATCTTGAATATCTGACACTTTCCAACGTAACTTACCTTTAAATAGATTATTATTTTGTATATCTAGAACCTTTATATTATTGCTTTCCGCCCAAGACTTAATTTCTTTTCTAAAGTAATTAGACCTTATTAACAATGCAATATACGGAAGTGCCCCAAACATTATAAATAAAAATAAAATCAGATTAGCTCCCAATTTAGGATTATAGATATAGCCTAACTTTCCCAAGCTAACAGATATAATTAAAACTAAAACTAACCTCATTTTATAACTCCAACGCTATAAAGTCTCTCAAAGATGGCGAAACAACGTTTAAAGCTCCTCGCTCACCTATGGCCACTCCTCCCCCGATCCCTAGACCAGCCCCCAGAAATCCACCAGCAGAAATCGCCCCATTCGCGTAATCTACGGCATATGATCCTGCTGGCCCACCAACATCCCACGGAATCGCCGCAAATCCAATGGCTGTACGACTTGAGGATGTAGAAAACCCAGACTCCAACTGAGTAGGAGATTTACCAAAGCTTACTCCCCTAGTAGCAGCACCACCAATCCCTATTCCTGCAGCAAATGCACCCGACAGCTGAAAATAGACTTTTGAGTTAAGTAAATCACTTGGATCAATGGATAAACCAATTGCACCACTACCTTCCAGGCAAAAAAGAATACCGCAACCAATTAGAGAACCACTTAGCAACCCTAATTGGACTGTTCCACCTGAACTTATCAAGTTACTCAATCCATCAGTGAGGTCACGCCAATGATCGCTAAAAGATCCACCTAGCTTTTGTGCATGCGGGCTGCGCGCTTATATCAATATCAAAGCGCAAGTTGTTACAACAAATACCATAACGAACCATGGATAATTCTTCACAAATTTCCTATACATTCCAGGTGGCGTATTGTGCCATATCCGCTGAATCTCAGATTCAGATAAGTTTGTACTGCTCCAGACAAAAATTGGAATTCCGATCAACAATAAAATTACCACCCCCTTCCCCCACAAGAAAACTTCTTCACCAAAAAAACCTGCTCTAGACAACAAAATTGTAGCGACCGATAAAAAAGGAATTACATTAAGCACCACCATAGCGCTAACATGTATCATAGAGTTAAAGCGCAGGTCAGAAGAAAAACGCTTATCGTCCCGAAGAGAACACCAAGTTTTTGAATACAAAACTCGGATAAAATTTTTAATATTCAGACATGTCATCTTCTACGGATTTCTCGAATCAGCATGGTAATTTCCATTAGCAAGGATGCCTACTATTCCAACGGGAATGGTAACAATGTGTGGAGGAGCCATCATTAACGCACCGTAAAAACCATTAATCGCTGATGCTCTAGCGGCTCTATAGTCACCTTTAGACGCGCTAACGGTGTAATTATAGGTTTCCAAGCCATAGTTGAAATAGCCTAACCCACTGCCCGCTCGACCCAAATATTTTGAGGTGGACACAGACTTTTGGTAAGAAGATATATCCATACCATAATAAAAGGGAGTTCTGGGAATCCTGCTACCATTTGCCATCAATACCGTCCTTTCCGTCGCCAACATTAATCCTGAAACTGTGGCTATAGTTCCTGCCCACCCAAACGGGTCATCTACTGTATTCCATCCGGCACATGCCATTGGTACTTCGCAACTGTTCTTTTGTGCATAAGACTCTACCTTTGATCAAGGTAGTCGATAAGGCTCTCCAAACTTACATAGGTATTAAATGTATCTGGGTATGTGCTATCGGATTTTGCAAAGCTCTTGACTAAACTAGAGTTAACATTCTCTTCAATGTAGACCCACTTTCCTTGTTTTCCTTCCACATTTGGGAGAATTTTAAGTGCGTTAGATTCTCCAAGAGGATTTCCTTTCAATCTTTTTTCACATTTTTCATACTTCCTTTCATATGCTTTAGGCCAGTCAACATACAAACTATTTTCATCAGATAAATCACCAAAGAGAATCAACAGCCCCCTCCAACATCAAGGGAAAAAGGAGAAGAAAACTCTAGAGTTTTACGCTCGAAGCTTCCCTTCAAAACCATGTTAACTCTCGCAGAGTAGTTGATACCACACGTATAGGTTTTACCATCATATTCAAAGTTTTTCTCCTTAGCAGAAACAACTTTGACTTTTATAATACTAGAGCTCTTTGATAAAAATTTACTTTCAAAAGTATCCTCCTCAGAATTCACGCATACGCAAATAAAGCATAAAAATAATAAACTAAAATATTTCATTATAAATTCTCCTTGCATAAGCATCTGCGGCTCTTTCAGCCCTATTTGTTTGATAAACCCGTCCCCGTCTAGCGTTTAATGCTGATTGCGAATGATGTCCATATTCATGCAGCATCGTACGTACTGCATCTCTAACAGTATTAACACTACCCGCATACATTTGTACTGGCCCGTTCGCCATCGTCTTATTAGCAAAATTCTGGACACCCACAAAAGTCGTCGCTTTAAGTGCCACAAATATTGACACAGTAGAGATGCTGGGATCAAATACTGTATAAATATACATACCGATAAAGATTCATGCCCTTACCTCGTAGCGCACAAGTCTCGTTAGACACCACTCCCTATTACCATTGCGTGTCCCGCTGCGTACGAAGTGTAGTGGTCTAATCCTTCCGGACACTTCGTTAAGATGGTAAAACTACCTAGCGAGGTGAAGTATGACAACAAAAGGTACACGCCGGAAATTCAAGCCGGAGTTCAAGAAAGACGCCGTAGCTCTTGTCTCAGAACAAGGGTATTCGATTTCCAAGGCCGCAGAGGCTGTAGGAACCACTGCTAACAATCTGCGACGCTGGATAAAGGAGCTGGAGCAGGAAGAGAGCGGAGTAAGGTTGGATTCGGGCGAACGAGCTGAACTGGATCAACTGCGACGTGAAGTAAAGCAATTGCGGATGGAGAAGGAAATCCTAAAAAAGGCCAGCGCCTTCTTTGCGAAAGAAATGAAATAAAGTACGAATTTATTAAAAAGCAGCAAGGTAGCTTTCCAGTTAGAGTGCTCTGCCGAGTAATGCAAGTAAATAAGAGCAGCTATTACGAATGGTGTCGTCGTAGTGATAGCCCAATAGATGGCCAGATTTGGCAACTATGCCATCGATTGAAGGCCTTATTTGCAGAATCTCGTGAGAGTCTCGGAAGCCGTCGGTTAATGAAGCTGTTGCGCAAAGAAGGCTTTGAAATTGGGCGTTATCGAGTCCGCAAACTCATGAAAAAGCTCGGCTTGGTAGTAAAACAGAAGAAGCGATTTACACTAACCACAAATAGCAAGCACCAACTGCCAGTTGCTGAGAATCTTCTAAATAGGGATTTCTCACCGAGTGCTAAAAATCAAGTTTGGACTACGGATATTACCTATATCTGGACTTTGCAGGGTTGGTTATACCTAGCAGTGGTAATTGATCTTTATTCACGCCGGATTGTTGGCTGGCACTTAGACCGCCAGATGGAGACGGCCCTGGCAAGTCGTGCACTGGTTATGGCTATCAATTTGCGCACCCCAACAAAAGGTCTGCTGCATCACTCTGATCGAGGTAGCCAGTATGCCAGCCATAGCTACCAAGCGCTACTAAAGCAGCATGGAATGGTGTGCTCAATGAGCCGCAAGGGAAATTGTTGGGACAATGCACCTACTGAGCGTTTTTTTAGTAGCCTGAAGCGGGAATGGTTAACAGGAAACCTCTATCCGACAAGGGAGGGTGCGATAACAGACGTGAGGGCCTATATTGCGTATTACAATTCACGCAGGATACATACAACACTGGGGGACGTAACCCCTATCGAATTTGAAAAATGTGCTTAGGAAAGTGTCCGGTTGGAGTTGACCACAACAAAGGGCGTTTCTGTGTGGTAGAGATATGAAGTCTGGTAATGACTATGAGTATCGCCGCGAGTGGATTGAATCCAGAATGCATAATCTAGCTTCAATCTTTGCCCTTGATATCGCTGCCTATGCAGTTATGAGTAATCACTACCATATCGTACTTTATATCGACAAAGAGAAAGCGCTGAATTGGCCGGATACCGAGGTCATTATCCGCTGGCAGAAACTATTCAAAGCTTCCAATTTGGCCCGTCGCTACCTTCAAGGGAACACTCTCGATCACTGTGAGATGAGAAAACTAAAGGAAATCATCGCTCTATGGCGAGATCGCTTGATGGATCTTAGCTGGTTTATGCGTTGCTTAAACGAGTCTATCGCCCGCCAGGCCAATGCCGAAGATAATTGTACAGGCCGCTTCTGGGAAGGTCGTTTCAAGTCCCAGGCTTTATTAGATGAAAGAGCCCTTGCTGCCTGTATGGCCTATGTCGACCTCAACCCTATCCGTGCCAATATGGCAAAAACACCAGAAGACTCTAATCATACCTCGATCCAACAACGTATTCGTGCAGTAATCTTAGGTGAACAACCCAAAGAACTTCTACCACTTGTAGGTGGAGAGCGCCTAAATATGCCTAAAGGGCTTCCCTTTCAGTTGGATCACTATTTGGAGCTAGTGGACTGGAGTGGTCGACATCTAGACCCCAGAAAACGAGGTTATATTGCTGAAAGCACGCCACCCATCCTCAAACAACTAGGCATCTCACCAAAACACTGGCTATACCTCAACAGAAACTTTGAAAGTCGCTTCAAAGGATTGGTGGGATCAGTGGAGACAGTACAACAAGCCTGTATACAGCTCAATAAACGCTGGGTGCACGGTATAGGCGACTGTCGGCGCTTCCTTTCTGCAGCATCCTGCTAGTTACCACCCAATCTATCGATACTTCTCCTCCCGGCTTGTATCCAAACCACGATTTTCCAACCCCTAGTATATTTTCTCAGTCTTTCACTGCACCTTAACACTAAATCAGAAAGAAATAGTCGCTAGAGCTGGTACTAACAACACAGCCCGCACCTCTCTCTAATCTTTGGGTGTCCAGGAAAATATAAATACTTGCTTAAATACGTCCTTATGGCGCATTTTAAACAGCTTCTGCCGGATGGCTTTTAACCTAGCGTTAAGCCGCTTTCGGTTGGTGGTGCGCCAGAGTGCAAAGCGACCATCCGAAACACGTTTGCCGCAACTGTGGGTAAACCCGAGGAAGGTAAAGCTTTCAGGTTTTCTACCTCCGCGACGTTTGGCATTGCTCATCGCGAAGCGACCGAACTCCAGTAGCCGGGTTTTATCCGCGTTAAGTTGTAACCCGAATTTTGCCAGGCGCTGGGTTAATGCCACTTGAAAGTGCTCGGCATCCGAACGGTATTGGAAACCCATCACGCTATCGTCCGCGTAACGGACTATGTAACAGGCTCCACGTGCGGATTGTTGCCGCCATTGATGCGCCCAAAGGTCCAAGACATAGTGCAGGTAAATATTTGCCAGCATCGGCGATATCACTGCACCCTGCGGAGTCCCAATCCTGGTCTTGGTAAAGCGTCCATCGTCCACCACCCCTGCTTTTACGATACGTTCGATCAAATGCAGCAGGCGTCGGTCGGCAATACGATGCGCTAGAAAGCGCAGTAGCCAGCCGTGGTCGATAGTGTCAAAGAACTGGCTGATATCTGCATCCAGTATCCAGCTCACGGGCTTCTGCTCGATAGCTACAGCAATCGCGTCGAGCGCGCGATGCTGGTCGCGACCCGGGCGAAAACCATAACTGAAACCGAGAAAGTCCGCCTCGTAAATGGCCTCTAATACCCATACCAGCGCTTGCTGAACTACCTTATCTTCGACTGCTGTAATCCCGATGGGGCGTTGGCTCCCGCCGGCTTTAGGCAACCAAATACGGCAGACCGCTTGTGGTCGATAGCATTGGCGATGGAGGCGTGTGTGGAGATCCAGGATGCGTTCCCGTAGGTTATTACCGAAGTCGCTCCAGCTTTCTCCATCAAGGCCCCGAGTTTCTTTGCGGCTGATGCTTTTTAAGCTTCGGCCAATAGTCGCGGGGTGAGATGGTGGAATAATTTAGTGAACCGTTCTTTGCGCTGCGCTTTTGCACGAGTGTGTAGACGCTCCAGCCCCGACGACCCTGCTGCTGCGCTCTGAGTCGCAGTCAGGTCCGGCACAGAACGCCATTTCTTATCGTTAGATCCCTTCGCTCCACCGGCTCCGCCATGCGGAACTTTATTAGTTAGCACTTTGATCACCGGGTTCTTCACTACTATGGATCTATCTGACTTCCTGATGGCGTAAATGCCCGGCCTTTGCCTAACTGGCTTCGCCGGACCCGACCCGTGCGGGACACGCACGAATCACCTACAGGATCTCCCGAGTTCCGCGCAAAAGACATCAGTACATGCATCAGGTCAATTGACTCCGGAGACCGATGTAGATACTCGCAAGAAATGCATCTACCTCTGTTGCCTTCCCCATCACCCAACAAGGTCGGCGATCTCAAATCTTGTTTTCGGAGCTCAATACTGAGCCTGCACCTTCCCCTGTCAACGCTTAACCCTGGCCGTTACCGGACAACGCCCATGACTCGGGGCCCCAGCGGCTTGCTAAACCTTACCGGGTAGAGGGCTTTCACCTCCAATCTTTTGCCGATTTATCTCGGCGCACTGGGTGTCCTAAATTAATTGTAAGACATTTTATAAATTACCAAAAATATATTTATTCAGGTTGAGAGAAAGAAGTATAGGAAACAATCTGATACCCCTTTTCGCTCTTTCTCAACCAAAAATAATACTTATCATTAGTCTCGCACATTTTAGTTGATGCAATTACCTGTAAATCACTTGGCAATATCTTAGGCACCATAGAGGAATAATCATTTCCAGTACCAGAAACCAGTATCGATTGATCTAGCGAAACATCAACCTCACACTCCGTCATCTCACCAAGAAAACTACTTATTAATATTTCAACATCATGCGCTTGGTTTGCACAAGCACTGACTGAAAAGTTTACTAAAAATAAAAAACAGTAAAAACATTTACTCAGTTTCATAGTCTTATCTCACGGAGATGGTATGTGCTGTTCAGGATCAACCACCTGATTATTAATTCGCAACTTCACATGAACGTGGTTTGTAATACCCGGATATGTGGTCGTTAAATCTTGTGCTGTACCCAAGACCTGCCCTGCTGTGACAGAGTCTCCAATACTTAAAGATTGATCCACATCTAAATACAGGATCTTCCAGCTAGTTCCATTGCCATCCCCAACAACAACACCCTCATAAGAACCTGTAGGAAGTCGAACAACTTTACCATCACTGATTGCTACAACATCCTGCCCTGCATCGGTAATGTAATCCGCACCAACGTGAGTTCCGGGCTTACCATTCCGAACTCTGGACGCGCCATAATGTCCGCATCCTTTCGTATCGCACCCACGAACGCCTTTGCCCGTTGGGTTCACCAATCCATTCCCCTTTTGTGCATTATTAAGCGCTAACACACCACTAAGAGAAAAAACAGGAGCACCATTCACAGAGGATTCATTAGTCAAATCTACATTTATTGAATTCAAAATCCTCTTAAAAACAGAATCCACCGACTCAGCATATATATTATACCGTGTTCCACCTATAGAGGCACTCCCCATAGGTACAGGACCCCACGAAGAGAAAAGGGTTAATGTGGGAAGTCTATGCCCCGTAACACTAACCTCCTCCATATCAGAATCTGGCCCACGCCCATCATCCTGTGACGGCCCTTCATCAATGGGGTGCACGGTGGTCTTCGTGTCCAATTCATCCGCTTCATACCCACTAGGGTCCGTAAAACTCAGAGGATTATTAAACACATAGCTATACCGATTCCAATTCTGGCTGAAGATTGGCGCCTGCACAATCGGGTCAGGGCTTAGGAAGCGGCCGAGTGTCGGGTCATAAACCCTCCCGTTCATATGGATTAGACCAGTTCGATCCAAGTGCTCATGTCCAGTGTAACCCCGATTGGTAGTGAGGAGTTGTACTGCCAGCAAATCGGATACCTGTGACAGGCTTAAATTGTTGCTCCAATCTTCCTCGCGGCGGCTACCATCCGGGTTAAAGGCGGTACTCAATATTTCCACACCATCTTTATCTGTAATTTTTTCAACTGAACCTAGATGGTCCCTATGGACATATTGGTACTCCCCAGTGGTTCCTACTGTATCAGTGATAGCCACATGTTGAACTGAGCCACTCAAGCTGATGCGTTTGACTGCTGTGATTGTGGCATCATGTAAAGGCCATACCACTTCAAAGTTGCCTACGAAAAAAGTCTTTTCTCTTTTGAGCTGACCATTCTCCATCCAACTACTTTCGCGATAGTAGCGCTGGCCATCCGGCCCATATTTAAACTGGTCCTTCGCGGTAGGTGTACTATCGCTTTGACTGCTACCCAGGACAATTTCTATGGGCAATTGCCGGGCATTCCAACTGATCCATTTATCATCGCCCGTGGTTGCGTCATAGTACTCGATCGCACCATTTGCATCGTAATACAGACTGTGGGAGATGCCATCAATAGTGACATTGCTGACTGCGTTGGGGCCAGCATTACCAAACTCACCATATTGGTAACCCGTTACTTGAGTATCATCGCTCACACTGGAGGTTTTCGAAAGGATATTACCCAGTTTATCGTATTGGGTGCTGAGTATCCGATCACCTCCAACCACCATCGTGGCATCTTCTAGACGATTGAGACCGTCATAACTAAAATTTTCCTGTTTCTGCAGCACTTGGGAGCCACTGTAGGTAAGACGACTTTCCAAGGTGCCGTTGGAGCGCCAGTGGTATTCATTATTTTGTATTTGCCCTCCATCAGTCTGGATCGTTTTCAAGCGGCCTGTATTGGGATCATAAGTGCGATTAGTAACCAGGCCATTGCCGTAGATTTCCTGCTCTACTTGGCCCCGGGCATTGATACTGTTAAACGTTTGCAGGAGATTACTACCAGAAGCATCACTGCTTAAGCCGCGGAGATAACCCCGATCATTATATAAATAATGGGCTTCTACACCGTTGGGATAAGTTACTTTATCCATGCGGCCGTGGCTATCGTAGTCATACCTATGGCGGTAACTAGGGTTCACCCCATCAATCACTATAGACGTCGTAATATTGTCCAGTTTACTATCGGAAAGGTAAACGTACTCTTCAGAGAATACCTCCGTGCCGCTTTCTGTGTAACTACGACTCTCCAAACTGCCTTTTGCATTGCTGGCATCGTATTGCCATTTTGCCAGGCCATCATCATCGCTCTGTTCAAGCAATCGGCCTAATTGGTCGTAGAGGTAAGTAATATTTTGGTTTTTATTATCAATCTGCCGATCTAATTCACCAAAGGCGTTGTAACTACTGACCACTGTACCCAGATTGGGGTCAATCAGCTTAGTACGGAAGCCGGCGTAGTCAAACACAAAACTGGATTCAATATTGCGACTGCTTCCGGCAACGTTAACGGTTTTTGGCAGACCTGTGGCGTAGTAGGAGTAATCAGTGGATACCGCTTCACCAGTAGCGTCATCTACCGTGTGGACCAGGTTGCCAGTAGGGTCATAGTAACTCTCCCTCACTTGATATATGGTTCCACTGCCTCCCATAACAGACTCGGTGACACTGACCTTGACCTGTTTGCCGCTACCTCCATGATTCACTGCGTAGTCGATGTCAACCGTGCTGCCATCTGCTTTTTCAATAAAATTGAGGCGGTTACGCAAATCGTAATCATAACTGGCGATAGGTTTGTAACCGTCTATCGCTACAGCTCCCTGAGCAAAGAAAGGTGCAGTTTCCAAGGCAAGGCGGCCTTGCAGGTCATACTTAAACTCACGACGGGATACATTGCTACCTGAGAACGCTTGAATATCCTGCTGCACCAGACGGCCCAACTGATCGTAATAGTATTCTGAGGTGGGAGTAATATCTGAGTCGGTCTGCACCCAGAAAGGAACCTCTATGCCACCAACTGTGGGGCAGATACCGTGGCAGAAATTGTACTGGCTGGTAAACACGACGTTGTCAGCATTGGTACGCTCTACTTCGCGACCAAAGGGATCGTATTGGATGCTGCTGGATTGGCTGTTTGCATCCGTTATCTGGGTAACACTGCCGAAGCGGGTGTCATAGCTCAAACTCATTGAGTGATTCAGGCTATTACTTAGACTGGTGGGGTAGCGCCGATCTGCAAAGGCGCCCCCTACTGTTGTACTGCGGGTTTGAGTGCCTGCACCATTGATAGAGGCATCGATCTTACCTGTAGCGGTTTCACTTTTTATGTTGCCGTATGCATCGTAGTCATAGGTCACCACCATTTGGTACTGAGCATCGCCGGGGTATTGAGTTAGTGTCTGTACTCTGTTTGTGTTGGAATAAGGAACCATGGTGCTACTGGCTTCCTGGTCCGGCGTGCCAGTAACATCACCACTAAAGTAGCGTTGCTCCTGGGCACTGGGAAAGCCTATCAACCATTGACCGCTGACACGATTATCCAACAGGGTCGTGCTCTCTACACTGCGCTGAATATCGCTGTAACTTGTAGCTGGTAGGACCTCTCCCCAAACACTCTGGGTATCACTGAATTGAGTACTTCCGACAATACGGGTGATACTGGAAGTACCGCTGAGCAAATCACCAGCATCTCCGAAAGACAGTGTTTGTGGAAAACTATCACTTAAGACATATCCAAGGTTTTCTCCCCCTCCAGAAGCGCATCCAGGCTCTGGGCAACATAGGGGAAATAAGTGGTGCTACTTCCCGCTTCAAGTTCAAGCGTATCGTAGCTGAATCGCTGATTAGTCAGCAGTTCACCAAATTGATAGTTATTGTGGTATTGGATCTGCCGCGCTACCTTTCCAAAGTATGGAAAATCTTTGCGGAACTGGCGGTAGGTGACGATATTGGCTTCAGTATCGTAAATACGCTGGGCGGTATAGCCGAGGAAACCCCAGTGTTTGTCACTAGTCAGTCCCACGCCTTGATATGCATATTCGGTAGTATGCCACCCTTGAGTGTAACCATTGGAGCGCTGTAACTTGGTAACAACAGTTCGATAGTCCCCATTGACAGCCAGCTCTTGACTGGCATCTGGAATCGAGCCAACAGAGCCAAACAGGGTAGCCCCCTCATCAAAGCGACCTACCTCCTCTTCTCCAGAATTATCGGAGATTCGCTCCAGAACAAATTTTGTCTGTGCTCCCAGACCATTAGTAATAGTTTCGATCCCGGTTTCAAAATCATCGGGATTGCCAGAGTCGGTGAATTTCCAACTAAGCTCCAATGGAGGCAGGCATTGGCGCCCACTACCATTTTCTCCATAACCACACATCTGTACCTGTTTTAGGCGGCGATAGTGATCTTGGTTAGGATCAGCAGGCTCTTCTTCGGATATCAGCTTATATTCCCTATGCAAAGCACCATCAAGACTGACACGAATATGATGCAGCAGAACCAGCTGCTCTTGCTGGATATCTTCTAAGGGTACTGGTGGGGCATCTGTACGGGTGCCGTACTGAAATTCAATTTTTGCATCACCCTGATTACCATAGGTAATTTCTAGGGGGTAATTGATCCCCTCAATAATATCCCGGTGGTACTTGTACTCCATGGTATTGCCAAAAGCATCGGTGACTTTATTCAGGCTCCAGGCGAAATGCGGGGACTCCTCAGCTTTTAAACGGCTATCTGCTGTAGATCCGTATTCATTCACTGAGCCATTGGGAGTCTTCACTTTAAACCAGGGCTTGCCGTCACTGTCTTCCTGTAATTCAATTAGCCGGAAGCTATCACGGAGAGTTCGATACTGTGCGCCTTCTTCCCAGTGAGTACCAGACACAAGTACCAGCGGTTCGCCATCTAGGCAAAGTGAATCATTTTCATCGAGCTTAACTCTGTCAATTTTCGGGCGATTCACCACACAGCGTCGGATACTACTCAATCCACTCAATCGCCAGCCATATCCCAAAATATCTTCAGGAAGTGATTCATTCATACGCTTCTGGAAGCGGGCACTGGTGTAATACAAGGAAATATTAGGCTGCAACCCATTAACCCCAGGAGCAGCTTGCAGGGGTACATTGATAATTGCATTCCCAGATGCACTAACATCGGCATTGTAAGGTAAGGTTCCAGGGGAATCTGCGACCTCAGTGCTCACTGCCGGGGCCTCATCAGTATTGGCCAGGCTGTGTACTTTAATCCAGGGGCTTAGAACTGACGCACATTCAAAGTCATTACAAGCATTTAGCCTATATTGATAAGTGCCCGGCTCACTGCCGCCATCAAAATAACTAGTACCGGTCGTGCTTGCGACCTTGGTTTGCCAGTTATTTCCATCACCTTTACGGAGGCGTTCCAGTTGGTAGCTACTGGCCCCAACATCTTTCCATGTAATAACTTGATCAAGCTTAAAGAACTGTGTTTTTAAGTCATCACTAAATTCAGGTTCCGGTGGTGTAGGAGGGTTAAGCTGCTTGGTGCTTGACCATGGGCCGCAATCGTTGGATTGATTACATGCGCGTACACGGAATTTATAGACAACTGCTTCAATATCTTGACCGGTCGTCGATTTGTTAATAGTTGCAGTGGTTGTTTTACCGAGATTACTATCGAAAACATTACTGTAACCGCTGCCATCTACACTCCACTCCAAATCATAACTATCTACTGGGTCGGAAGGATCGGGATCACTGACAGATTGCCACTTTAACTGGAAGCTTGTCCCAGTTAATGTACTACCGCCAGGCTCAAGCCAGCTACCAACTTGCTCAGGATAGTGCTTTACATTAAGTGTAGATGAGGTGCGCCAACCACTGTATTGATAGTAGCTGCCGATCTTTACATAGGCGCGCACTCTGTATGCATAAGTTCCACTGGGCATAGTGCCCGTTGTAGTTGGCAGTGAGCGCGTACGAGTGTTTTTTCCTACTTCTGGACAGCTACTACTTGACTGCCAGCTCCCATTGGTTTTTTGACACCATTGATAACCTGAGACCAAAGGCCCTTCACTAGAAGCGCCCCAATTTATAGTGAACTTCCCATTAGTATCAGTGCTGCCACTTTCAATAGTGCTAGATGTGAATCCAATACTTGCCGGGGTGTTAGGTTTAAATGCCACATTGATGACATCCTCCCCATGGTCAGTCTCATAGGGATTACTCCATCCCCCACAAGAGAAAGGAAAAGTGTCTTGAATGACATTACACCGGGAGACGGTTGCGACAAGCTCATAAGTATATTGCGCTGAAGCACTCACCGTAACAGAGATACTACCACTTGCATCATCAACACTAAGCCCACTAAAAGTACGATTGACCGTACCATTTTTAAGCTCGACCATTTTTAGGGATGATAAGTGGTAGTCTCTAGACGAACCATAAGTTTGAGTATAGGAAACCGTATACTTCCCAGAATTACTAGTCGCCGGAGCATCAACAGCTGCTAAAGTTCTTCCACATAAAAAACCAAGCAATACAAATGACAGCACTTTAAAGAAACGCATATGAACATCATCGGTCACTTAAAAAAAGCGAGCCTATCAGAGTGATTTATTAAAATAAAATAGAGACAAAACAAAGATACGGCATTCGTGACAAATGGAACTATTTTTAGAAAACACAGATTCAAGTGTATTTTTAAATCTATTAACAGGCACGGCTGTTCCGATTAGCATAAACTGAATTTGAGAACGGCGTATCATCTAAACAACATACAATCTCGCATAATTCATGCTCGATCCATTCAAGATCACAGTAACTGATTAATCCACCCCAAAACGACAAGCCTTGAAGATTTAATCAGCCATGCCACCCTCCTACCCCATATATTCTTTGAAATAACACTTACGAAATCCCTAGCCTCTTGAGAAGTTATAAAAACTGGAGAGGAGTGATAAAACTCACATCCATATAACCTGACGATGAAAGACACCTAAGATAGATTGTCTTCTTGGTATACCCCCTCTTAAAGAGAAAACTCTTCTACTGACTTCTTTTGACTCCCTTCAACACTTATCGATTCAAGCCACCTTTTCGAGAGTTTTTTCAGTCTCACTCTGCCCATCGTGATCAGAGACAATCCCACCAATACCTAATTTATTACTCCACCACCTCGGCCATATATAAGTAATTGTTCTTTCCCTTAATTCAACAGAGGCAACCTAACTAGCCGTCACGCGACACCGCTTATCATCGGCATTTCTGAAATTAACCCCACTACCTTTTCCTTAATAGGTTTGCGTTCTACCCCTCCCTCTTATGCAAAACTCATAGAATCAGTCGCCACCAGTGGGATATCACGTGTACCGCAGATTCCCTCATTACCTTAACTGCCAAGCATGGTGGAATTAGATTCCAAAACAGGCACACCATTGACTTAATAAAGCTAGAAAACAACTCGTGGCTCATGTCCCCTCCTGCAAGCCCCCTATCTGATCTAATGTAAACACATCCCCTCCCCGATCGTGTGAGCTACACCCATGAGAGATGTCGCCGTTGTTGCCTATTGCCGAACTGCCATCGCCAAAGCCAGGCGGGGTGCGCTGAATGAAACTCACGGTATTTCTATGGCTGCCCATGTCCTGAGGGAGGTCGTTTATAAGGCGGGTTTGACGCCACAGGAGGTGGAAGACGTTGTGTTGGGGTGTGGCTTACCCGAGGGAGCTACCGGACACAATGTCGCGCGCAACGCGGCACTCTTTGCCGGCTTTGGGTCTCAAGTGCCGGGGGTTACTATTAACCGCTACTGCGGATCCGGCCTTAATGCGGCTTCTATTGTGGCCAATCGTATTGCTGCTGGCGAAATGCAAATTGGGGTGGCCGGTGGCGTCGAGAGTATCAGCCTGGTGCAGTTCAACTTGAACCTGAACCATTTTGTCTATGAACCCTTACAAAAGAAAGTGCCGGCAGTTTGGTGGACCATGATCCAAACGGCCGACTATGTCGCCGATCAATACAACATCAGTCGCGAAGACCAAGATCGCTATGTGGTTGAGTCACAAAAGCGTGTTGCTGAAGCTCAAAAGGCCGGAAAGTTTGCCGAGGAAATCACGCCGTTTGATACGGTAATGGCAGTGAAAGATAAGGAGAGTGGCGAAACGAATCGCCTGAAAGTCACCTTGTCAGAAGATGAAGGCCCCCGCCCTGGCACCACCATGGAGGCCCTATCTGCACTGGAGCCCGTGAATACCGGGGGGACAGTAACTGCCGGTAATGCTTCCCAACTATCCGATGGAGCCGCTGCCGTCGTTATGATGGATGCTGAGCTGGCAGCACAGAAAAATTTGCCTATTCTGGGGCTGTTTCGCGGTATGCAGCTTGGTGCAGTAGCGCCAAAAGAAATGAGTATTGCGGTTGCGCCAGCGGTTAGCCGACTTATGAAGCACCACCAACTCACTCAGGATATGATTGACCTTTGGGAGCTGCACGAAGCTTTTGCCGTCACCACCCTCTACAACCAGGCTGAACTTAAAACCCCTTGGGACATTACCAATGTCAATGGCGGTGCTATTGCCCTCGGCCACCCTTACGGTATGTCGGGCATCCGCTATCTGGGTTCGACCCTGTTAGAGCTGGGCCGGCGCGACGCCCATAGAGCAATTATTGGAGTCTGCACCGCTGGCGGTATGGCGACAGCCGCTTACCTAGAGCGATAACTGGGGACAAGACGGTGTGAGCAGCTCCCTGAAGTGATCCGGGACCGGTATCTTTTCCCTTGTGGAGACGGAGATGGTGACATAGGTAATAGTCGCCCGAAATGCCAGCCGCTCATCTGCTACATAGCCGTTCACCAAAAACGAGAAAGCATGCTTACTGATTTTGGATACTTCAACGGCCATTCGGAGTTCAGTATCCCATCTAACGGGGCTAAGAAATTCGAGATCAAAGGCTCTAACCGGGGTTAAAAACCCCAAGGTCTTCATAGTGGCAATTGCCGGCCCGCCCATTAACTGCCCCATGGCTTCATGAGTGGCTTCCAAGGCAAAGTGTGAGAATCGCGGGGTGTAGACGATGCCTTCCGGGTCGCAGTCACCAAACAATACCTGCCTTTTTATCGTAATCATCCTGAATTTTTATCCTGCGAAAATTAAGTATCTAAGAAGACCCGTTGGAGACAGCCAATATTGTCACTTCTGGAGGAACCAGAAACCGAACCGGTAAAATACTGGTGCCCACACCCGGGCTTACATAAATGTGCCTCCCTTCCTCTACTTTGTGGCCAATCGCAAAGCGCTCTCCATAACTAGAGGGAACTATTGGGCGGCCAATAAAAGGTAAATAGACTTGCCCACCATGGGTATGCCCAGCTACTGTCAAAGCGATACGGGCAGGCAGCTGAGGAAAAATGTCAGGGTTATGGGTAAAAGCCAAAACAGTCTCCCCATCCTGCACATCGCTCATTGCCCTATCAATATCATGGGGCCCCTCCCAAAAATCACTGATACCCACAAGCCGCAGTTTACAACTGCCCTTTGTAATTAGCTGGGAGCGATCTTCCAGCACAGGGATGCCATTCTGCGAAAGGGCCAGCTCTACCCGCTCAGCATCGAGCCACCAGTCATGATTGCCCAGCACCGCAAACACCCCCATAGGCGCTCTGAGAGCCTTGAGAATTCGCGCTGCGTCTTCCGGCGATACGAAGGAACCCCCCACAACGCCCTGAATAACAAAATCTCCGGGCAGCAGGATAAGATCGGGCTTACTTTTGTTAACGGCGGCGACCAATTTTCGCAGACTCTCTAGCCCCTTATAGGGTGACCCCACATGGAGATCAGCGAGTACCGCAATCCTGAGGTTGTTGCATGTCTTTGGCCAAGCTTTTATTTCGACCTGATCTTGTTTAATTCTTAAACTCGAAGGCTCAACAAAAAATGCCCAGATGGCCAGTAGCAATCCAAAGCAGCATAAAACGATAAAAGTTATGCGCAACTTTCTTAAAGCCATCCAAATTACCTCAGAGGCTAACTATCTTATTTGTTTATCAGCTTGGAGATCGTGACAACTACAACCCATTAGTTCCCGCAGTATGTCACAGGTATTTTCCGCCTCACCACTTACACATTGGCTACGCAATGTAAGCAGACTGGCTCGCAATTGTTTCAGCGATTCCAGTTGTGCGTCTACTCGTACAATCTGCTCATCGATTACCTGATTGATATCGGTGCAGTTTTCAGCTGGGCGCTCCTTTAGCTGCAACAGGGTACGGATATCATCGAGGGGAATATCCAATGAACGGCAGTGGCGAATAAAGCGGAGCTGCTCAAGGTGAGTGTCAGAATAGAGTCGAAAGTTGCCCTCAGAGCGAGCGGGCTCGGGAAGTAACCCCGCCTGCTCATAAAAGCGAACCGTTTCCACTTTGCAGCCAACCTTCCTGGCAGCTTCACCAATTTTGTAAGCCATGCCACTCCCCCTTGACTCTATAGTTACTAGAGGGATTGTAATACTGGCTCACCGACTGATCTATCCGAGAGTGAATAATGGTCAAGCGCGATTCCAGCTGTGGCTGCAGTGGGGAAACCCAAGCCGCAACCATGGCACCAGTTCAAAACACCAATAACAACAGCGACAAAGGTGACCTGTCCCTGTTCTCCATCAGCAAGATGGACTGTCCCACTGAGGAGGGGTTGATACGCGCCAAGCTCTCCGGCATGCAGGGCATTTACCAGCTGGACTTTAATCTGGTGCAGCGAATCCTACAGGTGCGCCACGCGCCAGGTATGGAGAGCAAGATCCTCAACACCCTAACCCCTCTTGACCTGGACGCACGCCTGGCCACGGAAGATGACATCGATTCCGCGCCACCTACCACCCATGCAAACTGGTGGTTATTGGGCGCTGCCGGTTTGGCGGCGATTGCCTCCGAGGTCGTATTCTGGTTACAGGGGGGGAACAATTGGCTGGTAATGATACTGGCCCTGGCCGCTATCGCTGGCGGCGGACTCACGACCTACAAAAAGGGCTGGATCGCGCTCAGCAATCGCAACCTGAATATGAACGCGCTGATGTCCATCGCGGTCACCGGCGCCCTGCTTATCGGTCACTGGCCCGAAGCGGCAATGGTGATGGTGTTATTCACCCTGGCAGAATTAATTGAAGCCAAATCCCTGGATCGTGCCCGCAATGCGATTCGGGAGTTAATGGACCTGGCCCCGGAAACCGCCACCGTACAGGGGCCAGATGGCGAGTGGGTTTCCATGTCAGCCAAGACTGTTCCGGTTGGCACCACCATTCGGGTGCGCCCCGGCGAACGTATCGCTCTTGATGGGGAGGTAATACGCGGCAATTCAGCAGTAAACCAGGCCCCAATTACCGGGGAGAGCCTTCCGGTAGACAAAGGCCCTGGAGATGAACTTTTCGCCGGCAGTATCAACGAATCCGGGGCACTCGAATACCAATCTACGGCAGCTGCCAACGATAATCTGCTCGCCCGAATCATTCATGCGGTGGAAGCCGCACAAGGTAGTCGCGCACCAACCCAGCGCTTTGTCGACCAATTCGCCCGCTGGTATACGCCCCTGGTATTTGCAGTGGCACTGGCTACTGCGGTAATACCGCCGCTGCTTTTTGCCGGCAGCTGGATGGAATGGATCTATCGCGCACTCGTGTTACTGGTAATCGCCTGCCCCTGCGCACTGGTGATCGCAACTCCTGTCACCATCGTAAGCGGCTTGGCATCGGCCACCCGCCACGGAATCCTTGTTAAAGGCGGGGCCTACCTTGAGCAGGGGCGCCACCTTCGCTGGTTGGCATTGGATAAAACTGGAACCATCACCCATGGCCTGCCAACCGTCACGGATTTTAAAGTGTTAGCGCCAATGCCCGCGGAAGAGGTACAAACCCTGGCGGCGAGCCTAGCCGAACGTTCCGATCATCCGGTATCCAGGGCCGTACTGGAGTTTGCTCAGATTCCCCACGAACGCCTACAAGAAGTGGATACTTTTGAAGCCCTGGCCGGGCGCGGCGTCAGGGGCAGAATTCAGGGGGATCAGTGCTACCTGGGTAACCACCGGCTTATTGAAGAATTGGGCATTTGCTCCGCCGAGCTGGAGCGCCAATTGGGAACCCTTGAGGAAGAAGGGAAAACTGTTGTGATGCTGACCCGGGAAAACTGCGTACTGGCGATATTTGCTGTCGCCGATACCGTGAAGGAATCGAGCCAGCACGCCATTGAGAGCCTTCACAAGCTGGGCGTGAAAACACTGATGCTTTCCGGGGACAACCAGCACACTGCAGATGCGATTGCCAAACAAGTCGGCATCGATCGGGCTGAAGGCAACCTACTGCCGGAAGACAAGCTCAGAGAGGTGGAGGCTCTATCTGGAAAAGGCCAGGTTGGCATGGTTGGCGATGGCATTAACGATGCCCCCGCCTTGGCACGTGCTGATATAGGATTTGCGATGGGAGCAACGGGAACCGACACAGCGATAGAAACCGCTGATGTGGCCCTGATGGACGACAATCTGGGCAAGATCGCCACCTTTATCCAACTATCTCGTTCAACGGCCCATATTCTTTGGCAGAACATTATCTTGGCGCTGGGCATTAAAGCGGTCTTTCTGGTGCTTGCTTTTGCCGGAGAGGCAACCATGTGGATGGCTGTTTTTGCCGATATGGGAACCAGCCTGCTCGTGGTTTTTAATGGGTTGAGAGTGATGAGGAAATGAGCCGGTTTGATATACGGCTTTTCTAGTTAACGGTACTAATTCAGCAATACAGTCTTTCCGTTAACTCCGCTAGATACCGGATAGATTACTTGCTATTTAACAGCTACAGAGAAAATCTATAGGGTGTTACACTTGCCATTTCAATAAGTGCAAAGAAGATTAAAAGTTTTGAACAAATTAGCCCTGATATCTATTATTTTTCTTCTTTGCAGTTGCACTGACTCTCCAACAAGCAAAAATTGCAGCTCTTACGACGAATGCCCCCAGTACATTGACTTTTATAAATCCAGCATTGAAGACAGGGAAATGGCAAGAGAGAAAGGCGGGCCTGTTCCTGTTTACAAATCACTGCCAATATACCCGCAAGAAGCGCTGGAAAAGCAGATGGAAGGCTACGTAATTGTTGAGTATGACATTAATAAAAACGGCGATCCGATAGACCCCCGAGTTATTAAAAGTAAGCCCTCGGGTTTCTTTGAAGAATCTGCTATCCAGACAGCAAAACACTTTAAATATGAAGCAACTCCAGAAGAGTTCAATAACATTAGAACCAAAGTCATTTATAATATTGCCGAGAATCAACCTGATAGCCAAGAAACATTTTTTGCATATTTATTGTGGCTAGCGATTTAATTATTTTTATACAAGATCGCAAGTATAACTATTTACAGCTCTAGCCTTCTATCAAATACTTGGAGTAATATCACATGCAAATCGTAATACCCCTTATCACTTCCACCAGCGTCTAAAACTAATAAGGCTACGTGCCAGCAAAAAGGGAACCAGAAACTGGCCACTCATCTGAAGTGCAAACTTTGGCCAGAAATCTATTTCTTCAGAGAAGAATGACAGTACAAGATTGCCTGGAAATAAAAATGTACCGAAATACGGCCAACCCCCACCAATAATTTTCCAGTTATACGCAAATGCCAGTAAGCCGATAGTCAGGGAAATTACCCCTACAACCAGCGCAAACCGTAATCCTTTATCGCTAATCAACATTGCAACCCCTTGCTTCATATAGATTACTTACCTCGAACAACCTCTTTCTTGATGTAAACACCCAACCTTTTAGCGAGACGCACCAAGTTCCCTCGGTCTACGGATAGTAATTTGGCCGCTTTACTCCAGTTCCCATCGGTCTCAGCCAGGGCACTCCCAATGAATTCGCGCTGATAGTTTTCCGTTTCCACCCTTAAATCAATAGCCTCAGACAGCGACTCTACCGGTTTCTGCGGAGGCTTCTGAATAACCAGATCATCGGGAATTTCAATTTGTGCTGCAGTAATGGCAACAATAGCTTCTGGAGAGCTACCTTTTCGGGCCCTAAGGGCTGCGCGGCTGATAATATGTTCCAGCTCGCGAACATTACCCGGCCAAGCGTATCGCTGTAGCTTGTTGGTGGCCTCTGTACTGAGACGCAACTGACGAAAACCCAGCTTCCTGCGGGAGCGCTCCAAGAAGTAGTCTGCCAACAGCAGAACATCATTACCCCTCCGGCATAGCGGTGGGACTTCAAGGGGATATACAGAGAGGCGGTGGTAGAGATCAGCTCGGAAAGTACCGTTTTCAATCCCTTTGCGTAAATCCCTATTAGTCGCCGCTACAATGCGAACATCTACATGCTGCACCGTATCTTTGCCTACCGGCTGAATCTCACCACTTTGCAATACACGCAACAGTTTGCTCTGCACCACAAGCGGTAACTCGCCAACCTCATCCAGGAAAATAGTGCCGCCGTTCGCCAGTAAAAATTTGCCGGGCCTCTCGCGATCTGCGCCAGTGAAGGCCCCTTTCGAATGACCAAAAAGTTCAGCTTCCGCCAGGGTTTCAGTCAGGGAAGCGCAGTTCAAATAGACTAAGGGCTTCTCCTTGCGAGTCGACAACCTGTGGACGGTACGGGCCACCAGCTCTTTCCCCACCCCTGTTTCACCGAGAATCAGCACGTTGTAATCCGACCCAGCCACCAACTCTATCTCACTGCGCAGGGACTGCATTTCCGCGCTCTCACCAATTAATTCACCTCCATCCCGCTCCAGAGCCTGCTGGGTCAGATCTTTCACCAATTGCTCGGCATGCTCAGCGGAGTGTGACAGGGCCTTTAGCTCTAAAGCTGTGCGTAAAGTGGCCGCAGACAGCGCGGCTATCAGTTCAAGGGTTCGATCACTGATTCGGGCATAGGCATCCGCAGACATGCTATCCACTGTTACCAGACCAATCAGGTGGTTATCTGAATAGAGAGGCAAACCCATACAGGAGTGCACGGGAAGATCCCCCTCCCTATCCAACAGCAAACCATCAAAGGGATCTGGTAGCTGACAGTCAGATGGGAAGCGGACTGGGTGTTCCGAAGCACAGATCTGCGCAAGCCGTGGATGCTCATCAATCAGGAATCGCCGCCCCAGGGTCCGTCGGGCAAGCCCTTGGACTGCGAGAGGGGTGAGTGTATCGCCGTTGAGCCCAAGCAAGGCAACGGCATCGCATTTGATCGCTTTGCGGATAGTAGACAGCAGGCGCTCAAAGCGATCGCTGTTGTTAAGGCTGTTAGCCAGGTCCAGAGCCACTTCGAGCAGTAAGGTTGCGTTGGTATCTACCATAGCCAAATCAGTCCAAAAGACCTTTTAGAGTCATTATGACACAGCAACCATAAAGGTCAATTTGACACATAAATACCAGGAATAAGCCGTAACTCCTTGTTTTTATTGGTATTTATATTTGGCATAGCAGTTGCTAAAGATAGATTGACGCCGTTTGAACCTGAGGCCGATATGCTGAATACGGAAAACCCCTTACTGCGTGAGCGTTTCAAGCTTCTGCTAAAAGCCGGTAACTTTACGCTGCTTCTGTCAGTTCCCCTGCTGATTCTGACAATTGTTATTTGCTACCCCCTATCACACCTGTTTTCCATTCCCGCGCAAGTCGCAGGACATATCTTTATGGTGATTAGTGCGACGTTTCTAAAACTGGGCTATATAGGTCGTGTGGTTGCTCAATACAACCTGGACCTTGAGGTTCGATAAAGGCTGAACCGCCGCCTCCGAATTCCCCCTTCCTAATAGCAGCGAATAAATCAACCCAGAGCCCCTGCTGGCTCTGGGGTTCAGCATTGCCCGACACCTCAAACCACCGTGGACTATACTGACAGTCTCAGAGATAGCATTTCCTTCTAGGAAGACTTATGGCTGCCCCTCTGGTTGAGCCAAGGTCTCTTTTACAGGCTCTATAGCATAAAGGGCCAAAGTCAGGGGGTATCAAAATTGGGCTTAGCCTTTACAAGTAGTGAGCTGATAGCCCTTACCAGTGATTGGAAGCCAAGCGTAAGACCAGCCTTCCATGCTCGCCCCCTAGTCCACCCAAGCGAAGTGCCGCAAGACACTCGCTGTTCTCCAAATAAGATCACTACCACATCACAGATAAGTAACAGCAATAGCCGGGGCCTGTATTCGCCTATTCAGGAGCAGACCTAAATGTGGGAAATGATCGATGATGGAATTACTTTCTTTGCCACTCAGAGCTACGCCACCCTCTTTACAATGTTTTGGATTGTCGTGGTGCTGGAGTTCCCCAGATATTTAATGTCGTTTTTTACCTCTGTATTTTTTTTCGCCTCCAAACCTGAATTTGAAGAAGATATAGAGTCTTTAGGCAGACTCACAGCGGTAATCGCCGGCCACAACGAGGAAAATTCTATTGAAAAATGTGGCGAGCGATTACAGGAACAGAGCTATATCCCCTATGAAGTGATCGCGATTAGCGATGGCTCCACAGATAAAACCCGGGACGATATTCACTACCTGCAAAATAAAGGTCGCTTGGATGGCGCTCATGCAACAGAACTGCGTGGAGGCAAGGCCTCAGCCCTTAATTTAGGACAGAGATTTTCAACAGGCGACTTTATCGCCTCAATTGATTGCGACTGCACCTTCGATCGCCACGCTATGAAATATGTAATGCAAGGCTTTGCCGATCCCAGGGTTGGCGTGGTTTCAGGTAATGTAATTGTCCGAAACTCCACAGAAAATATACTCAGCTCATTCCAGGCCATTGAATATGTAATCAGTATTTGCTTGGGGCGACACTCACTGGCAATGCTCGACCAAATGTGTTGTGCCTCCGGTGCCTTCAGTGCTTTTAGGGTATCCGCAATGAATCAAATTGGCGGCTTTGATGCCGGCGGAGGAGAAGACTTAGATATCACCTTTCGTTTGCGGGATTACGGTTGGAAAGTGGAATTTGCACCTGAGGCGATTTGTTATACCGATGTTCCCACCAGCATCACCGTTCTAATGCGCCAGCGCTTTAGGTGGGAGCGGGATGCTATTCGTCTTCGCTATCGCAAGTACCTGCATTTTATTAATCCGTTCCGCCAAGGAATGCAGCTAAAAGAGTTTTTTCACCAATATGAATTCCTGGTTTTCAATGTTATTGCCGCAATAGCTTTACCAGTCTATTTAATCTGGCTATTCGTGCGTTATGGCGAAAATGCCTGGTTTATTTTGGCTGGGGCCCAGGTTGTATTAATTGCGCTCGATACAATTACCTTTGCTTTAGCCTCTTATGCGACTCCAAAAGTTAAATCACTTCCCCTTTGGCCTTATATTCCAGCTTACAGCATCTTTTATGTAAACTTCATGAGAGTTGTTCGACTCTACGCATATGTGCAGGAGTGGATTTTTAGAACATCCTATAAAGATTCTTTCGCACCACTAAAAGTCCATCGTGTTCGCGAGTAGTTTTTATGAAGGCTCTGCGAAAACGATTACGCCCTGATAGTTTCGAAAGTGAACAGCGAAAAACCCGGGGTTCTGCAAGCCGTCGAATATACTTAGCCATGTTAATCCTATTTGGTATTGGCGTTATTCGCTATATATGGGGTGACTGGTTTTTACTGCGAAGCGATGGGTTAGTACTACGCGATCAAAGCGTTATTGAAATGGGCTATCTAGTAAAAGTGGTAGAGGTTGCTGTTGATGAAGGACAAATGGTAAAGGAAGGTGAACTGCTACTAAAGATCGAATCTATGGAGTTGTTGGAGCGTATAGCGGACCTATCCAACCGACAGGCCAACTTGATGCAAATCTCCGCAGAATTTACTTTAATAGCCGAAACCGCCAAAAAATTATTACTACCAGCACAAGAACGAAAGGAGCAAATTGGAAGAATCGTAAATAGAATTAATAAGCTTGCGGATAAAGGCGTTGTCAGCGAGGTCGGCTATCAAGATGTACTGAAAGATAGCTTCGAGGCCAGTGAAACCCTGGTAAAACTTCAAGTAGAAAGCGCCACATTAGAAGGAAAACGTAGATCTGTAGACGAGGCGCTCTACCGCTCAGAACAAGCATTAAGAAAACTGGAAGAACATTACAACAACGGCATTATTCAAAGCCCTACGACTGGGCTGGTGGGCGCATCGGTTCCCCATGTAGGCAATGTTTATGATGCCGGAGAGCCACTAATGGCTATCTACACCGGGGAGGCCTATGTCCTTGCCTACTTACCCAATCAATATCAGTTCGCGATCAAGCCTGGAATGGAGGTGTTGGTTGCTGGTGGGCGCTTTAAAGATAAAGGAGTGCTTGTAGAAATGATCCCCCTCTCAGCCGCACTACCCCAGGAATTCCAAAATACATTCAAACCCACATCGCGCAATCAGCTGGCCAAAATAGTCTTACTTGACCCATCAAAATTTCCGGTGAATGAGAAAGTTACCATAACCCTAAAGATTGACTGGATTGATATCATTATTGATAAATTCATTAATTAACCCCCAGATGACGACTATTTTTTATGTCATACAATTATTCCTAATCCCTGCCAGTGAAGTAACACACCTATCCCTGCCTATTGCCAATTTTTCACCTATCTTTTCTTAATACTCAACAATCTATTCAGTTAAAAGGACGTCATATACATCACAGATTACACAATTACGTATAACTGGCATGAAACAAGCTAAAACACTCAGTTAATCTTTCAAGCACCAAAAATTATATAGGCGTGGAGGAATCAGTATCTCCTTTCTAAGTGACGAATATAGCTTTTTTCGCTGGCCCGGCGACTCCAAGGTGACATCGCATACCGGTGAATCCAAAGACGCTATTTTGATTGAGGAGCCAGCATCAGTAGATGACCTGACGCATATATGGCATATGCGTGGTGGCTTGTATCTACTCCCGGTTATTGATCTCACTGGAACAGTCGGCGAGAAGGCAGATCTGGATTGCTCAAAGCTTAGTGCGCAGGATATACCCGTTGTGAGCCAGGTTATTGACGACTTTCATTATCGGCGCGCGCAAGTCCACCTGGATTTCCACACCACTCAGAAAGATAGCGACAAAATACTAGCGCGATTATTTGTATCTGGCGTAAGTCTCTCGCCGCACTATAGTCCCAACTCCAAAGCGACTGTTGATTTTAATATTATCCTCGATAGCCCGACGGTTGTGACGGAATGCGAAAAACTGATCGAATCAGGATTTCTACTGGGCAAGTTTTTCGATCGACGCCATATCTGTAACGGCTGTGGAGGTTCCCAGTTTAATGTCCGCGAAGAGTGCGCGGTATGCAGATCCTCTAACCTTACCGAAGACTTCTATCTGCACCATTTCAGCTGCGCCTACCTTGGACGCGAAGCTGACTTCAGGGAAGGTGAAGACCTGATTTGCCCCAAATGTCGAAAGGAGCTTTTACACTTTGGCAGTGACTACGACAAACCCGGCACACTACTTATTTGCAATGCTTGCGGCCATGCCAGCTCAGAAGTGGAAATAGGGTTTTTGTGTCTCAACTGCCAGATGGATACCGATAGCGAGTCAATCCGTACCGGTGATATTCATAGTTACGACCTCACTGAAAGAGCCAGCAGTTACCTTAGGGCAGGATACGCATTTCTCGATTTCACTGACCACAATCCCATGTTTGCCGACCTGCCCTTCACCCTGATCGTAGAACTCAACCAGGCGGCAAGAGCATGGAAAGAGAACAAAACAAATTTTTGCTTGGTGAATATCAACTATGAACATGCTCATGAACTCGAAGTCGAGCATGGGCCCCGACAAACAATGCAGAGCCGCCGCCAATTCATAGAGAACCTTCATGGAGTTTTATGTAGAGCTTACGAAGGTATACGGAAAGAGGACTTTATTACCGGGAAATATGAAGATTATATGGTTCTACATGGAATAGCTAAGGAGGACATACTCGAAGATCGCAGAGAAATGATCAAGATTGCCATGTCCTCCATAAGGCTGGATATTGGCCCCTACTTTAAAGTACTTGGGCCCGAGGAGCTTGTTTAAAAGAAAGCCAAACACCTCCCTGTTACAACTACCTTACCCGAGCCGGCTACCCCTACAACTTACTCGACAACTCGCGAATTTCATGATTCAGGATACGGTCGTTGTGACTGTAATCCACAGGCACATCCACCAGGTGTACCCCACCCGCCCTGCAACATTTTTCTATCATCGGTTTAAACTCATCCGTGGCGGTTATTCTGTGGCCATGAGCACCATAGGATTTTGCGTAATCGACAAAATCAGGATTACCAAAATCCAGGCCAAAGTCATCAAACTCCATCATCGCCTGCTTCCACTTGATCATACCGTAGGCATCATCGCGCAAAATAAGTACGATAAGGTCAAGTTTTAAGCGAACCGCCGTTTCAATCTCCTGGGAGTTCATCATAAAGCCCCCATCCCCACAGATAGCGACCACACGGCGGTCTGGGCACACCAACTTGGCAGCCATTGCCGAAGGCAAGCCCGCCCCCATCGTTGCCAGTGCGTTGTCGAGCAGCACGGTATTGGGGGCTAAAGCCGGGTAATTTCGCGCGAACCATATTTTGAACATGCCATTATCAAGCGCAATAATGCCCTTCTCCGGCATTACTTCGCGGAGGTCTTTCACCAGTCGTTGCGGACGAATTGGGAAAGTGGTGGTATTTGAGCCCTCCTGGATATGCTTTTGAAGCGCGGCACGGATACGGTGCGCATCGGTAAAGCTCCAGTGATCCTGGGGTTCCAAGTGCTGGTCCAGCTGCCACAAGCTGTTGGCAATATCGCCAACCACCTCTATCTGCGGAAAGTAGACCGGATCCACCTGCGCTGAATTGAAGTTGATATGTACAACTTCCGGGCCACCGGGACGCATAAAGAAAGGCGGCTTTTCTACAACATCGTGGCCCACATTGATAATCAGGTCGGCCTGCTCAATGGCTCGGTGAACAAAATCCCCATCGGATAGCGCGGTATTACCAATAAAGTGCGGGCCCGACTCATCAATTACTCCCTTACCCATCTGAGTTGTCACTACCGGAATACCCAGCTTGTCGACAAACTTGCGCAACATTTTGGCGGTTAATTTACGGTTTGCGCCTGCTCCCACCAACAGTAGTGGTTTACGGGATGCCGCAATCGCTTCTGCAGCTTTGCGCACCGCCTTCTCTTCGGCAATTGGCCTGCGGTTATAGCTGGGCTCCAAGACCGGCATGGTGGAGTGTTCACGGGCAATATCTTCAGGAAATTCCAAGTGGGTTGCCCCCGGCCGCTCCTCTTCAGATTGCCGAAAGGCTTCACGGACATGAGCTGGCACATAGTCGCCCCCCACGATTGTCTTGGTGAATTTGGTCAGGGGGCGCATCATGTCAACAATATCAATAATCTGAAACTGCCCTTGCTTGGAACTTTTGATAGGTTTTTGACCGGTGACCATCACCATCGGCATTCCACCGAGCTGGGCATAAGCTGCGGCAGTCACCAGATTCGTGGCCCCCGGACCTAAAGTAGACATACAGACACCTGGCTTGCCCGTAAGCCGACCATAGGTGGCAGCCATAAAACCGGCACCCTGTTCATGGCGCGTGACAATTAGTTTTATCTTTGAGCCCCGCAAAGACTCCAGCATATCCAGGTTTTCCTCACCAGGAATCGCGAAGATATACTCAACGCCCTCTTTCTCCAGGGCACGAATAAAAAGGTCCGATGCTTTCATTGGGGAGGCTCCTGTAGTCCCGCCTTACTAACAATAAGATCCCCGCCAAAAGAGCTGTTTTTATAACTGCCTGACACGATTGCTCAATTACGCGGATACCTCTCTTACATCTCACTTTATCGGCTCGTAAGTTTGCACCCTGCACAGTAGCTCACATGGTGCCTTGGTAATGTATTGCTAAGATCAGTCTCAGGGAAAATTAATTTCTTGCGCGCTGATATCCACCATCCAAGTGATGACAGCAAACTCCCTGATAAGTCTTAAATCACTGCCTTTGTATGACACCGGATGATAAGAGTTGCAAATGGAATCTCGCTCAGAAGGCGCAAGAAAACACTGGGTTCTATCACTTGCCGCTCTCGGGGTTGTATTTGGTGATATCGGCACTAGCCCACTCTACGCCTTTAAACTGATTTTCCATCCCCGGTTTGGAATTCCCCATAACACCGAAACCATTATTGGTGGGGTCTCTGCTGTCTTCTGGGCACTTACCCTCATTGTCACTATTAAGTACGTCATATTGGTAATGCGCCTGGACAACCGAGGGGAAGGTGGGATCATGGCGCTGATGACACTGGCCCTAGAAGCGACAAAAGGGCGAGAATTATTAAGAAAGCTCATTATCGGCGGCGGGATCTGTGGGGCGGCACTATTTTTTGGTGATGCCGTTATCACACCAGCCATCTCCGTACTCTCCGCAGTCGAAGGACTGGAGATAGTCAACAAGACTCTAAAACCGTTTATCCTGCCAATTTCTATCGGCATACTCTTTGGATTGTTTTTTGTACAGCGCTTCGGCACCGAAACCGTAGGGAAACTGTTCGGCCCGATTACCGCCATCTGGTTCTTAGTTTTGCTGCTCGCGGGCCTTTACTGGGTGCTCCAGAACCCTGTAATCCTCCACTCCATTAATCCCCTGCATGCTGTGAGCTTCCTCACTAACCATGGCATGGCTTCATTCTGGATATTAGGTGCAGTGTTACTGGTGTTTACCGGAGGAGAGGCTCTATATACCGACATGGGGCATTTTGGACGCATGCCTATAAGAATTGCCTGGATAGGTTTGGTGTTCCCCGCCCTGGTGTTGAACTATATGGGACAGGGCGCTCTACTTATTAGTGACACCTCTGCGGTAGACAACCCCTTTTACCGGATGTACCCGGACTGGTCGCTCTACCCAATGATTATTCTTGCAACTGTAGCAACCTGCATCGCTTCCCAGGCCTGTATCTCGGGGACCTTCTCCCTGACAAAACAAGGAATCCAGCTTGGCTTGATGCCCCGTTTTGCCATCCGGCACACGTCATCAGCACTCGCGGGACAAGTCTACATGCCCGGCGTCAATTACCTATTAATGACAGCGGTAATACTGGTGGCAATTCTCTTTGGAAGCTCAGTCCACCTTGCCAGTGCTTATGGTGTGTCAGTGAGTGGTGCAATGTTGATTACCTCCTGTATTGCAGCAATCGTTTATCGCCACTACCTCAAATACAACTTGATAATTTGCTTGGCTGTCGGCTCATTCTTTGCCTTTATTGATTTTGCCTTTGTTGCTTCAAACCTGGCAAAGATTGGCCACGGGGGTTGGTTCTCTATTAGTTTAGCCGCCTTTATTGCGATGCTGATGATTACTTGGAGAGATGGAAAAAAAGCAATAAATTGTTACTTGCAGGGTAAGAATTATAAATTGGAACCCTATTTAAACTCACTTTTTGATAATCCCCCATTACGAGTACCTGGAACAGCGATATTTGTGGGAACCAATCAACTCTTTGTACCTCATGCCCTGATATACAATTTGAAACATAACAGTGTCCTTCACGAAAAGAACCTTTTCCTAACCGTTACGTCGGCCAACACCCCAAAAGTACTCCCAAAGAACCGAGCAATCATTAGCAAGATAAGAGAGGGATGTTTCAGGCTAATCTTACGCTATGGATATATGGAACGCCCAGATGTCGAAGGAGCCATAAATAAACTCAACAAAATGCACCTTTTGGATATAGATCCAAGTAAGTCTTCTTTCTTTACCTGCCGATACAATATATTTCCTGTTAAAGGCGGCTATAGCAAGATGGCAAATTGGAGAGAGCGAATCTTTGCCGCCATGGTAAGGAATTCAAGCAGTACTATAGACTATTACCGTATTCCAGCGAATCGGACTGTCGAAGTACAAGAGAATATAATGATCTGAATTTAAAAGTTATTTTATCAAATAGCTGACAAGCCTATGAGACTCTTTAGGGGGTAGAGTGGAAGGGTTAAAGTGTGATGGTTATACCGCCTGCTTCCTTTACAGCTAATATGGATGCAGGCGGTAAGCCTAGAACCCCCTAAATGCTCTAATTAAGAAATATAAAGATATTCAGGAGTTCTCTACCTTATAATCAGTTCGCTTCGCTCTTAAGTATAGAAATCGTATCACCGGACCAACGGCCGATTACTTGTGTTAGAGCTTTGTTAAGCCCTGCCATTGAAGAGGAGTTGAATTTTTTGGCTTCTGGTTGACTCAAGAACTCCTCATATTTCGCTAAGCTTGCATCGTCTAAGCCTTGATAAGTTTGCACGAAAGAGAGAGTAATAAATTGCTCAACATTTTGACGCATCTGGGGCTTCATTGCCTCCATTTGCGCCTTATAAGCATCCAGATTGATCTCTTGTCCGGGAGCCATCACTGCCATCACTGCGGAATAGACAGCAATACTCGTAGAGATCTGCATCTCCATCGCCATATCGGTAGCACCAACAAGCTGATCAATACGAGTTGCCATTTCAACGCGCTTTGTGTCAGCCATCAACTGCTGAGCATTAGCCATCAAATTCTGGAATGCCTCTTCAGAGCTTCCTTCCTCTTCAGCCTTGGTAATTTTCTTACCGATATCTGACTCATACCAAGCCAATAAGACCTCAACATCTTTATCGGTCAGAGAAGTACTCAGTGACGAGCGCACTTCACCCATAATGATGGACGGTAAAATCGTATTATCTGCACTTTCAAGAATCTTTTGCAGTTTATCCTGAGGAATTGGTACACCCTGCTGTATGCCTTCCGCAAATCCAGATTTTACTAGCTCAGGAAACCCCTCAGCTTGCTTAGTGAAACCCGATACAAGCAGAAGCTTATCCAAATTGGCAACTTTATCGCCAGCCAGGCATAATGAGCAAAAGGTGCTGATGAGTAGAGCAAATATAACTTTTACAGCTTGAGTTCCCATAGGAAGCTCCATATGAAAGTGAATTTGATCGCCATTATGCCGATTGACTCACAACAATCAATCAAAAAGCACTAACCATTGCAAAAACAAACGTACCACAGCTTCGCTATAAAGAGCCTAAATAACCCCCAACTCAGATAGTTTTTTTCTGGCAATTTCAATTCTTTTCTTTTGTACTTCCCGAAAACTGCTGCCATCTATGTTAATCGCAAAATAATGAATATTGTTATTGGACTCTACAATTCCAATATACCAGCCTAAAGCCTTATTCTTAGCTAATGGCCCTCCTCCTGTTTTTGCATATAACTTATAGGTATCAGTCTCCTCTACCAGCATCACTTCTTTAAATTTATCTATAGCTGACTGCGATACAGGTAATTGACCAGTAAATAAACGCTCCAGGAAGTCTACCTGCTCCAACGCTGATATTTTGATACTCTCATTGAGCCAGAAGGTATCAATACCAGACGAAGCATCCCGATTACCATAATTAAAACCTGCCAAATACCGATTCATTCTCTTAGCGCCAATCTCCGTTGCTAATTGCTGATAGATCGGAACCGCTGAATTTTGAAATGCTTCGCGAATTGTCAAAGGCCTTTCTGACCAGATTGCAGGCCACCACGCTTTAGCCGGGTATTTGTCATGATTATAGGTTAGCTCTTGTAACAGGTTCTCAACTAAACCCAAGTCAAGTGCAATAAGGGTATTGGGAACCTTAAAAGTAGAGAATGGTGTGAACTGCCTGGCTGCCCTCTCCCTATTGATTACCGTATATTCAGAAGTTCGACTATTCTTAAGCACGAAAGCACATAGCTTTCCGCATGAGATTTCATCTTCAGCTATCACCGAGCTACTGACACCAAAAACAAAAACTGCAATAAACCATTTAAAGCGCCTCAATCTAAATCTCCTTTATTTAAAGTATGTAGCTACCCAAAAGATATTAACATGCTCCATTACAATTTATGGAGTAATACATCTATTTAATGAAACTTCTTGAAGTAAAACCACACTGGAAAGGAGTCATTTAGTAAGTCTCGCAATAGACTTGATGTATGCTCAGGAAAATAAATGCCAAAAATATCGCCGCATATACAATGAGGAACGGCATTAGAGTAGTACATATAAATCCACAACTAAAACAGTTGATATCACATACACAATCCCAGTTACACTTCCATCAAACAGGAATTGCACGCCTGGAAAAGCCTTACCTCACAAGAAAGCTCAAAATCAACGCTATTATGCATTAGCAATAAGTTTGTCTTTCAAAAAATTGAGAACTTGATAATGAGTATTCCTGGAACCAACGACTCACAGGATAAAAATGGTCCCGTGAAAGCACACCCTTATGACTGGCCATTTAATGGTGATCTGCGCCCAGAAAATACCGCCCTTGTCATTATCGACATGCAAGTTGATTTTTGCGGCGAAGGCGGGTATGTAGACAAAATGGGGTATGATTTAGAGGCAATGCGCCGGCCAATACAACCCATTAGAACCATCTTAAATACTATGCGCGCGGAGAACTATTACATTATTTTCACTAGAGAGGGGCATCGCCCTGACCTCTCTGACCTCCCTCCCAATAAGCTTTGGCGGTCGCGCCAAATAGCTGCAGGAATCGGGGATCAGGGCCCTCTGGGAAGAATTCTCGTTCGAGGAGAACCCGGCTGGGAAATCATCTCAGAACTGGAACCACTTCCAGGCGAAGTAATTATAGATAAACCCGGCAAAGGATCATTCTTTGCAACTGACCTGGAACTTATATTAGAGCTGCGAAATATTCAAAACCTAATTCTTGTTGGTGTGACTACTGATGTCTGTGTTCATACCACAATGAGAGAGGCGAATGATCGAGGGTTTGAGTGCATCACACTAACAGACTGTACAGGTGCTACAGACATCGTTAATCATGGTGCAGCCCTGAAAATGATTACTATGCAAGGGGGCGTTTTTGGCGCATACACTGACAGTAAGAAGTTTTTGAAAGGTTTAACTGAAGCCTCTAAAAGCAGGTAAGGGGGAGCCCTGTGCAACTTGGGCTCTCATACAACAGTACTTCTACTCAACTTGCCGCCCTAACATGCAGCTCTCCAGCATATGACAAGATGAACCCCACTAAAAACATGTGCACACTGACACTGAATTGATACCGCCCTTCACTTTCTGTTTCATATGCCTTGACTTTGGGCCAAAGAAATTTGGGCAAAGCTATACCTAATAGCTTCGTTTTCGAAAACTGATATTCAAGTGCTCCGTTGACATTATGAGCGGTAAACTGCATTTCCAAAGGGCCTATCCTTTCCACCAGGTAATTTTTTTCTGAATAAAATGATGAACTCATCTTGAACCCATCGAAATCTCTCACCCAATCCATCCGATCGGAAAAGTGCCCACAATCAACAACTAACTGCGAACTTGAACTCGCCTTCGGAAATCGAAATATTGAACAAATAGTATTCGCAATAACTCCACCTCGCTTGACTACAACAGAACCCTCAAACCTCTTCACCCCAGTGTGTGCAAATTGCAACAGTGGAGATAATTCATTGAATGAGGACCCCATATGAGCAGAAAGTATGTTCAATATTCACTCCTATTCCTATTCACGTCCTTTACCCACAGTACCATCTATACAGGTAGCTGGCAGGCTGCAAATATTCAACCTGCCAGCGCACTCTCAGTCAACTCGATGACTAAATCAAGCTTATTTACTATTCGCTCTCAGAATAGTGCTCATAGCCCGGTGGGCGTCAACGAACCCAAGCCCGGTGTTGTGGTTACCTAACCAACTGCGGCGAGCATTATCTTTCAATGACTTGCTCACTAGTTGAGCAGCTTCTACCCTGCTAAGGCCATAGTAGTCTGCCATTTCAAGGAGCAATAGACTCACAGCCGCTAGTTGAGGAGCGGCAAAAGAGCTACCGGACTCAAAGTTTTGACTGGAAGCGGAATATACTGCATCGCCGGCAATAGCAAAGCTCTGCTTAATAGCCAAGGGGTTGTAACCCGGAACCGTCGCGGTAAGTGAGATCTCATTTGAGAATGGCTGGAGATTGATTGCAAAAAACAAATTTTCAGCACCGGCCTGCCCTTCATTCTGAGCAAGGAATGCCCTGATTAAATCCAGGTCATAGGTAAAGAAGCTGCCGAGTGGCGGTAGTTCCAAGCGCTCTCTCACATCGGAGTTGTTATGCTCAAGATCCGTACCTGTATTTCCCAGTGACTTGGTAAAAATCTTACTTTGTAAAATAGCGGAAAGATGCTCTGCAAACTCTGGGTCTAGTTGGTCATTGGTGATATGGAATGCACGGCTCATATTGATCACACTAATGTCATCTCGATACCGCATATAGGCCATTGCATCATTATAAGTTTTGCTCTCAGCACTAACGGGTACAATAGTTGCCTTAGGGGCAATATCCAAAATGATATCAATTACGGTGTTACCATGAAGGAAAGTAATGGGATCACCAAATGCAACTTCTGCTTCAATATTGGGATACTGTTCGCGCTGCTCTTGTAAGCGTGTCGGATCAAACAAATCAAAGACAGCAATTACCATACCCTCGCCATCAAAGCGCTTAGTCAAAATTTGCTGTTTCAGTTTATAACCGGGTACATGGGGAAGCAGTAACTCATTAATTGCCAATCTGAATAGATTCAGGTCGGCAATAGCGGCATCAAATTCCGGCCTGTATTGCTCCTGGTAATCTTCTGGCTGAAACGTGTACAGAAGTTCAGCTAATACAATAAATTCTGTGATTGTCTGGCCCCACTTGTGCATCAGTAATTCTTCAACCATATAGTGGGATTTTGCCATCCCCGAGTATTGATCGAATTCAGCTGCCATATACTCTTCAATAATTGGAGTTACCGGCTCTTCCCAAGGCCAGGGGGTTAATTCTTTCACAATCTCTAAGGAATCTCTGGCCTGCTCAATATCTGGGGTTGAAGCAAATATATTGAGGCTACCCAGCAACATTAAGATTGTTAGTATTATCCTATTCAAAACTATTTCCTTGTCATGAAAAATTATTAGATAGTGTTTGTAGGCTGCTACAAGCCACGGGATATAAATAGCCCCAGTGACAGGAAAAGCTCGCAGCCTGGAAATAGGATCACGAATGGTATGGAAAGGCAACAAAGCAAATATATATAGAAATTACAAAGCTAATATCGCCCATAAAATAAAAGATATTCGGTTACCTCTGACATCAAAATCTAGAGAAAGTCTTACTCTGAATTTGGCTCCGCCTCAGCTTCTAGTCAATGCAGAAGATCACTATCCCCCAAAGACTGGCGGCATGCACTTATAGCGGGAATAGCAGCCACAATTAATGTGCTTACCAGTACTAAAGCTAAAAGCACAATCGTATGTTCGCCTATAACAACGCCGTCCAAATAGATTCCAAATTTATCTGTCAGAATTGGCTCAACCAGCCAGCCTCCCATTATCAATCCAGAAACAGCAATTGTCGCACCTAAAAGTAAAACCAAAAATGCCTCAGTCTGGATCAATAGGAATAAAAACAAAGGGCCAGAACCTACAGTTCTCAGTAGTACTATCTCCAGTCTGCGCTCGCGCATCGTGGAAAGTAGTAAGATACATAAGCCAAGTAATGCAGCCAAAACCACCATAGCTGAGACAAAAAATAATACCTTTTCTATACCACCGGATATCTGCCAAAGCTCCGATAGTGCAATGCCCGGCAATATTGCCAGCAGCGGCTCCTTCGAATATTCGTTTATTTTTCTCTGTACCTGAAATGTAGCTATAGGGGAATTAAGCCCGAGTAAGAAGGCAGTAATGTTATTAGGCACCAGATCATCGTGCTCCGCATCAGCACCATGAACGGCTTCCAGTCCCGCCAAGCTTACATAGAGTGCTCGATCTACTGGTGTACCAGTAGGCTTGAGTATGCCACTAACGATAAAGGGGTTTTCACCATGCTCTGTGAAGCGCGTTCCAACCAAACCGTGCGCCAGTGTGAGAGTGTCATCAAGTTGGTAGTTGAGTTCCCGAGCGACCTCCGCCCCCAATATGACACTAAAAGTATCGATAAAATTCTGGCCGGTTGATAGCTCCAATGGCCTCTTATTCCCATACCGATAGTGATCGAGAAATCCCGTTGAGGTTCCCACCACCCTGTAACCTTGGTGCGAATCCCCCAAGGATAGGGGTATCGCCCAACCTACCTGGGGTAAGTGAGAAAGTTCCTGGTAGCTATCCCATGAAATATGATTACTGGCATTCCCAATATGGAATACGCTGTATAACAAGAGATTCAATTGTCCCGTAGGCGCCCCAACAATAAGGTCTACCCCTGACACAGTTCGACTAAAGCTGTTTTTAGTATGGCTTCGCAACTGCTCGATCCCCAACATTAGAATCAAACTGATTGCTACAGACAATACGGCCAGTGACACACTACCCTTACGCTGCATCAGGCTTTGCCAAGCAAGTTTAAAAAACATCGGCTAAAGCCTCTGGTGCAGTGTCCCACTCGGGCCTAAGTTTCCAGGCAATATTTATTTCGCGCATATCCATAACCAGAGGGAAGTGTCGTTCCAAAGAGCTATCGTGGCTGACAAAGATCAGAGTGCATTTCTTTTGCTGACATGCAGTCATCAACAACTGGACAAAAGCATCTCTCGCTTCAGGGTCCAAAGCAGATGTAGGCTCATCAACCAGCAATAACTGCGGTTCATTGATCAATGCCCGCACGATTGCCACCCTCTGTTGCTGTCCGACACTCAAGCTGGCCACTTTCTTGGGTAAAATTTCCTCTCCTAAACAGAGCCCCGTTAGCAGCTCATTAACCCTGCCGCGAAAATCGCCACGGAAACCAGAAAAGTGGGTAGCGACACGAATATTGTCCTCCACACTCAAATAGGGAATTAGGTTAAAGCGCTGAAATACAACGCCAATATGTCTCGCCCTGAAGCGATCCCGCTTGCGCTCGCTCAGTTCATCCAACGATTGGCCTAGAACCTTTTGGCTCCCCGATTTTGTAACCAGAATGCCTGCCAGGAGGTTCAGCAGCGTTGACTTGCCACTACCGGATCGGCCGCGTAAAAACACCTGCTCCCCCACTGGTAGCGACCAATAGGGGACTTCTAAAACTGCCGGGCCTTTACGATAGGCGAAGCGCAACTGCTCCACCTCAATAGCAAGTTGAGGTCTTGTAGTGAAGGCATTCATCTTTTACCTCATTTACAGCATGGATTTTTGCAAACAGATATATAATGATATATCACATCATTTTGTATAGTAAATAAATCCGAGCCATGAACAGAACTCCCCTTTCGGCAGCCTGCACCCTGACCACCGCACTACTCACTGCTGCCTGTGACAGTCGAATTGAAACTCGTCCAATTTCGCCCCCAGTTGCAGAACATACTCAAGTCAAACAAGTAAGTATCAATTATCGCGAAGTCAGCTGGGAAGAGTTAATCCCGAAAGATGATCTGGATGCGTTACTCAACCCACCAGAATACATAGATGATATTGTTGAAGGCTCCACTGCCGACTCAATGCCTAACACATCAGCTATTGCCTCTACGAGCGAAAATGAAAGCCGTTACCAAGCCGCTTTGACTTCCACTCGAATAAAACCAGAGTTCGACAACCAACAGATACGTATTGCTGGGTTTATAGTTCCAATTGAATTCAATGACGAATTAACAATTTCCAATTTCCTTTTTGTTCCCTACTTCGGAGCCTGTATCCACCTGCCGCCCCCACCTCCAAATCAGGTTATCCATGGCAGTTTTTCTGAGGGAGTTCAAGTTGACGCTGTGTACGAACCTTTCTCTATAGAAGGGAAACTGAGAACATTGAAGATAGAAAGCGAGTTCGGAACTGCGGCTTACAGTATGGAAGTGGATAACATACAACCTTACACAGAATAATGTCCCCGGCGAGCGCTGCTCACCCGAGGACACTACTTCATCGATTGCCGGCTACTGGCCCATCTCCCGAACCAAGTATCCGGCCCCGTCAATATTCTCCATTACCCAGAGAATATAAGCGATATCGACATGAATCGCCCGGGTACTATCGGTGAAGTCCCAATCAGCATTGATGCTATCGTATGTTCCGTCAAATACGACTCCCACCAGCTCGCCACGACCATTCATTGTCGGAGATCCTGAGTTACCGCCCGTAATATCTACGGTACTTAGAAAATTAACCGGTACTGAATCCAGCTGCTTTTCATAGTAACGGCCATAGTTCTTCTTATCGATCGCTTCCATCAAAGCCTTGGGAGCATCAAAGGGGTCCTCGCCGGTATACTTTGCCTTAATACCACGCAATGTTGTAAAAGGTACAAAGCCTTGTTTACCGTCATTACCATCTGCTGCCTCTTTAATTGTTCCAGCTGGTGGCTCATAGCCTTTAACCAGGCCATAAGTCACGCGAAGAGAGCTATTTGCATCCGGGTAGACCGGCTTACCTAGGGAGTGGTAATAATCTATCAGCATCTCCATATACTGTGGGCGCAATTGGGCGAAGCGCCCTTTCATGGACTCCTCATGCTCTTCACGCGTAAGCATATCATCGTACATGGCCACTGCCAGCTGGATAAACGGATCCTTGCTCTCTTTGAAGTCTTCGGGCTTTTTACCGATCCACGCTTCACGTACCTCGACATTGGAAAGCTCTGTTTCCTTATACATTTTGTCGAGAGTTGCCTCTAAGTCAGTATTGCCTTTGCCGATATTCAAGTAACGATCAAAGCTGGCTATACGCTGCTCCTTAGGGAGCGCCTGGTAACGGTCCAGGAAGTAAAGCCAGATCTGCTTGTCGACTGATGGGTGATAGCTGCGCTCTATACGACGCATGCCCTCTTTGAATCGGGTTAGATCCCGTTCCTGATAACCCGGCTTGCGATCAGCATCGGGTTTTTCGTTCTCTTTAGCCAATCGATACAGTTTGCTTGCGGCACCCAGCATGGCTGAACGATCCATATAATCGATGGCCAGGTCCTGTTCACGAGTTGATTCTTTTTCTACAACCAGCGCCTCAAGGTCATCAATAGTAGACTGGTATTTTTTCTGGCGGGCTTTGTCTGAATCCACCCAGGCCTGCAAATCTTTTTCCAGCTTTTCTTTACGCTGCAATAGATCGCTACGCTGGTATCCCTCCATCATGCCGGTAAAGTTTTTAGAGTAATTATTCAAGCCTGCCACGAGACTGGCATACTTTAACTCTGCATCTTTATTGTCGGCGGTAGCCGCACCAATCGTTTCTGACCACTCACCCAATACCCGCTGCATGTTTGGGTAATACCAGTTGAAGTTGCTTTCCACTTCCTGGGCAGTGCGATAACGGTTTGTACGCCCCGGATAACCGGCAACCATCACGAAATCACCTTCTTTAGGCCCTTTTGCCGCTACAGGCAAATAGTGCTTGGGCTCGTAAGGGACATTATCTTTGGAATAATCAGCCGGTTTACCATCTTTGCCAACATAGGCGCGGTAGAAAGCGTAATCGCCAGTATGGCGAGGCCACATCCAGTTATCGATATCGCCGCCGAATTTGCCAATCGAAGACGCCGGCGCATGAACCAAGCGCACATCGCGGATTTCCAGCTGCTTGACCAGGTAGTAGTTCAAACCGCCGTAGTAGCTATAGACCTCACAACGATGGCCCGGATCTTTTTCACACTCGGAAACCAGCGACTTCTCCGCTTCTTCGATTGCGGCAAAACGTGCAGCACCATCCATCTCATCTGTCAGGCGTTCGTTAACCTTGTCCGTTACTTCGTTCATTGCAACGGTGACGTAGACGCGGGAGCCCGGTGCAGCAGGCAGCTCTTCAGACAAATCTCCGGCCAGGAAACCTTCAGCCAGTAAATCCTTGGATTCAGTTGAATTGTATGAAATTGAACCGTAGGCGCAGTGGTGGTTGGTAATCACCAATCCCGTGGGGGAGACAAAGGAAGCGGAACATCCCCCCAGGCTGATCACCGCGTTCATTGGAAATTCGGTAAGCTTGGTCATGCTGGCTGGGTCCAGCTCCAGACCATGAGTGCGAAGCTCTTTGGACAGCTCAGGCAACTGGTGAGGTTGCCACATGCCTTCAGTCGAAACACTCTCTTTCTCTGCGGCGAGGCTGGCGCAACTCGCTCCAGCAAATAATGCAGCAGTTGCAACCCCGTAAACAATAGAATTATTTATTTTCATATTTACTCAGCAATATTTAAAAAATAACAGGTTAATTTTGGGTACTTCCCAACGCTAACCCTGTCTTTTCCGGTACACCGAAAATTCACTCATAAACACGGCAGGCTGACAGAGTAACACACCCTCCCCAGCTGCAGGCCGGCACGAAGCTGCACCCCTAGCTAAATCCTGCCAGTCATTGCCATTATTTCCCAGGCTCCTCCACTCAAGTGGGATAAACCATAAATACACAATTGATATACCGTATCATTTTGATTCAATCAAATCTGAGCAAAATGTGAATTACGACGACAGCAAGAAAGAAATCTGCGATAAACAGTTTTGCTGCTAAAAAGAACATCGCCGAATAATCTACTTGCGCCAGGCAGTGGTCAATACGCCTCACCGAGGTTCCCTCCAGCTGTCAGAACTCCTGATGAATTCGGTCTTCAAGCTTGATTCACCCCAATGTTGGAGGTTGCCAAGGCCGACCATTCTCAATATGATATATTATATCATAACCTGTATTAAGGAGTGGGTAGTCGAGTGAGGAATTTAGGTATTGCAGCGCCCGCCACAGCAGAGAGCAAAGCAATTAAAGCCCCTGAAAATAGTGTTTATTAGCCGAAGTTACTTAATTGGAGATTAGCTTGAGCCTGACCGACTTTACAGAAAGAAGCCATGAGACACTTATCACACAAACTCCAAGTGCTGAACTGGCTCCGAAAGAGGAAGGACTGTCAGAGGCAGACGTGCCAAATATCCGTCGGGCCGTATCTGCAGATATTGGAGAAGTTTTAACAGATATTTTCCAAGCTGATATCAATATGGCCATCTGGCAACGGGAACTGCCCAGTAGCATAGCCAGTGATTGCCGCACCCTCTTAAATAGTGGTGTACACCCCAACCGCCGGATTCTGCTTCCCACCACCAAGATTGACCGTCTCGCTGAAGTATTACCGGAGCTTAAGCCCTACCCGCACCTATGTGCTGATATCCAGCTACTGGCAGATATGTTCAGTTACCTATTTGAGCTAAGTGGAGTCGGTATTCGTTTAACAACCCTGAACAGTGCAATGTGCCCCAAGTTTCATGTAGATCGGGTGCCCTGCCGATTGATTACGACATATTTAGGTACAGGTACAGAGTGGCTGACTCCAGACTCTATTGACCCAAATACGCTCGACTTAAAGGCTAACCAGGAATTCCCTCCAACTTCCATCAATCACCTGGCATGCGGCTCGGTTGCCCTTCTCAAAGGCGAACTCTGGGAGGGCAATGAAGGATTCGGCCTAATCCATCGCTCACCCAGTGTCGATCCCGGCCAACTGCGACTACTGCTCACTTTCGATTTCGGGTCCGCCGACGAGTAACTAGCGTGCACTTGGATGTAAAAATCTTATAAGGAATAACTCATGAAACTTACTGCGAACCTTTTCGCACTGATGACCCTATCTAACCTGGCCCATGGGATTTCCGGCCAGGTATTAGATTCTTCTGGAGAGCCCATCTATGGCGCTAGTATTGAAGTCGCGGGAAGTAGACAGCAGGCACAAACAGATGCGCAGGGCCGATTTTCACTTGAGGTGAATACTTCACAGCTCCGCGAGATCCATATCAATGCCCCGGGGCACAGCCATAAGACAGTAATTTTACAAGCTGGTCAGGATGAGCCCCTGAAGGTTACCTTGCAACACACTGTTATCGAACAAATTGACGTAACAGCCACACCATTACATGCTTCCACCATTGAATCAGCACAACCAGTAACAGTGGTAGCCGGCGAAGAGCTGCGTCGAAAACAAGCCTCCACTTTGGGAGAAACCCTCAAGAATGAAGTGGGGGTTCATTCCAGCTACTTTGGACCAGTAGCCAGCAGTCCTATTATCCGGGGACTCAACGGCCCCCGTGTTCTGATTACCCAAAATGGGCTCGATAGCGCTGATGCCTCCCGAGTTGGCCCAGACCATGTCGTCGCCACTGAGACTATTACTGCAGAGCAGATAGAAATCCTGCGGGGACCTGCCACTCTATTTTATGGTTCAGGAGCCATCGGTGGCGTAGTCAATGTGGTAGATGAGCGGATCCCTACCTCTAGTGAAAACAGGACCGCTTACTCGCTGGGAAGCAATACCGTGGCAGATGAGCGCGAAGCCTCGCTGGCTCATACCGGCGGCAATGATCAGCTGGCGTATCACGTGGACAGCTTCTGGCGCAAAGGTGACGACTATGAAATTCCCACCTCAAGCGACTATGGCGAAGAATCCAGTGGGGTATTAGAGAACAGTGACTCAAAAAGCAAAGGGTTCAACATCGGTGGCAACTGGTTTTTAGATAATGGTTCAATCGGCCTTGCCTATGGACGCCTGGAGCGAATTAACGGTATTCCCGGGCACAGCCATTCGCACGCTGAAGAACATGAGGAACACGAGGAAGATGGGTCAGAGCATCATGACGAGCATGAAGAAGAGTTAGAAGTAGTCTCTGACTTGAAACAGGACCGCTGGCAATTGGCTAGCGAACTGTCACTGGATAACCCATGGTTGAGCAGCCTGGATGCCAGAATTGGCTACACAGACTACGAACATTCTGAGATCGAAAACAACGCTGTCGGTACGACATTCAGTAATCAAACACTGCAAGCACGGGTCAACCTGCTGCTGCAAGAGATGGCTGGCTGGCGTGGTGCAATAACCCTGGAAAGCAAAACCACTGATTTTGAAGCAATAGGCGAAGAGGCGTTCACTCCGCCGAGCACAACGGAAAGCTCAGCGATTGGGCTAATACAGGAAAAGCACACGGGAGAGTTCCTATGGCAGTTAGGAGCCCGAATCGAAAGAGTCACTATCGAAGCCGCCGATGATGACTGGGAGGGGGAAATCTCGATAAGTTAGCTTTCACACCCTATAGCTTTTCTGCCGGCTTGGTCTGGGACATTGCCGCTAATTACAATGCCGGCATCTCTTTTACCCACGCCCAACGAGCACCCAGTGCCGCTGAACTTTTTTCTTATGGTCCCCATATTGGCACCAGCACCTTCGAAGTCGGCGCACTATTTAGACTGGATGACACAGAAGAGCCCTATTTTTACTACGAGAACAATGTTGAGGAAGAGGTTTCCAACAACATTGACCTCAGTTTTCGCCGGCATTCCGGAAATATCGGCTGGGTGCTGAATCTATTCTACAACCAGGTTGATAATTTCTACTACGAGCGAAATACGGGCTACACCAGCGAAGATATTGAAGAACACGATCACGATGAGGAAGAAGAGAGTCACGATCATGGCGAATTACCCGTTTATGTCTTCGATCAAGCTGATTCGACACTCTACGGGCTAGAAGCTGAATTTGCCTGGCAAATATCCAAGCCACTCACATTAACACTGTGGGGAGACACTGTTCGTGGAAAGTTAGATGACGGAGGTAACCTGCCTCGCACTCCACCTGCACGATTGGGCGGTATGTTAAGTTATAGCTCCAATGGATGGGATGCAGGAATTGAGATTACGCACGCGTTTGAGCAAAACAAAGTATCAGAACTGGAAACCAGCACCGCTGCTTACACACTTTTGAATACTGAGCTTGCATACACTTTTCAAGGAAGCCAACACGACCTCACCGTTTATCTGAAGGCTAACAATCTAACTGACGAGTTAGCTTACGTGCATTCATCCTTCCTAAAGGAACTTGCTCCACTGCCGGGGCGGAACTTTAGTGTTGGATTGCAAGGCATGTTTTAGTCAGGGAAAGGCTTTAGTCAATCAATGAAACCACCAGCAGTAATCATTGCCGGTGGTTTTTCCATTTTATAAATTGCCCTCAATAAGAACTTAGAAAAATCCCTGCGTTTTCACAAGAACTTCCCTTAGGGCCCGTAGGCACCAAGAAAATAATTAGGAGTTATTATGACCCAGCCAGTAGTACCAGAGAATTTCAACGCTTGGCTACATTGCATTACGGTAGAGTGCGGCATCGAACTAACACCAGAATTTGTTGATGAGCGCATCAATGCACTGCAGGACAACAAGAACTACCACACCCGTAATTTTATTCTCTTATACGGGCAAGAATACCACCAGAAAGTACTCAGCTGGTTTAAACAAGTATGTGAAGGAATATAACCCCGGAGACAACCAAAAACCACCAAAACCAAAGGACACAATAGCCTCGACTGGAATTATGTGACTCCAGATTAATAGTTTTATAAGGAAACCCAAACACCCTACCCATCGATGCGGATAATTTAAGAAAGATTTACATCTAGCTATTACTCCAACCTAAAACAACCATAGCGACCTCAACTCAACTGCCTTTACAAGCAACAAGAAGCCGTTAATAACATCCAGAAATTGATACCAGAGATCACAGTTACTCAAACTAAAGATCTGAAACGGAAATTACGAAAATGAAACCCCTGATACCAAGTAGGGTTTTACGACTTGCCGCCCACAAAGCGCGGCCATTTAATCAAAAAATATAAAATAAAGAGTCGCATCTAGAGATTGCCATTAGCCTACTAAAACACAGCATTACAAATAGCACTTTTTCTAACAGTTAGGTCCGCCATTCATTTATCATGGCTTCAATGCGATTCATTTGGTGCATTAACATTTAGAAAACAACTTCTAAGCATAAAAATAAGGAACAAAAATGCCACTAATAACCTTAATCCCTGAGGGGCAAACACCAGGTAGAAGAACGCGTCTGTTAGCTGAGGCGATGGGAAATGCGAAACCCGCTTTCATGAACGGCACTCTGACAGGACCAGAGCTTTCCCTTTATACAAAACTAAGTAGTTTGCAATGCTGGGACGCTGCGCTCTACTGTGCCTGGAGTGCCAAAGGTGTAAACTGCCCTAGTGTAACCATGGACAACAAAAACTATAATGTTACTGGTAACAATAACTACAAGAGAATTTTTGGAGCCACCCCCTGAACCCGATCAGTTAATACTCTGCACGATTTAATGACCTTGCCGGAGCTCTGCTTCGTTGGTTTTCTATCAAATTTAGGAGTTATGAGACATGTAATGATTCATACCTCAAATGGTCATGGAGCAGGCAATAAAAGTGACTGTGTTTTTACTGATGGAAATACAGGCGGTTGGGAGCTATTAGATATGGCTCATTTTTTTGGTAAAGATAGTAATCATAACGGCAATTCCCATACAACCATGATATATATGCCGGTAACGGGGCAAGTAATTTAACTTTTCTCAAGAGTGGACGTATAGCCTATTGAGCTATTCTGCTTTTGACTGCATCAGTTCAGATTTGATCTGACAGTTACCGGTTTTCAAAAGGTCTTCTGTCAGGTCAACCCTGAACTACAGTTATTCAATCAACTACAGAATTAGATACTATCTGACAAGTTTCCAGCTCATAAAGTGAACCCTACCTTACTCTCACCGGGCTTTAAGGTGTAGCTTTGAGTTCTCCTGCCATTATTGACATTCAAAGTGTTCACCTGGTCCCGCTCTATTTCCATCAGCGTTGATTGCTTAACGTTCAATTTTTTACTGGAAATATCTACCAACGGCACTTCCTGATATATCCAGATATCATGAACATCAGCTTCCATACCTACCCAATTAAGCTTCACCACTTCACCATTTTCCTGGCTAATTTGGAATCTTGAATTGACATAGTTCTCCATCTGTTTCTGCGCTTCATTCAACTCCTTACTGGCGCTTATTGATAGGGCCTTTTCAATATCAGCAACAAAAAAACGATGGGAAATCTCTAGTGTTTGAGTTCGCTCATTTACGGAGATATCGGTCAAACCAAAATGATAGCGATGTGCGCTAGCCTGGAGTGCGAATACAGAGGTCGTGACTATCAATAAAAAGGAAAGTAAAACTTTCATCAATTACTACCACTACACAATAAATATTCTAGAGGGATACTTTAGTTAAACGCTCGAAGTGCAGCTCTCCAAGTCAATTGTCTGAGAGCTACACCGCTGTCTATGGTTTAATCTTTCTCTTCAAGCTCCTCATCCCAATCCTTCATCAAGTTACGCTGTTTTTCATCCTTAAATAGTTCCAGGCGTGACTTGATAATTCGACGTGGATAGAAATTGTTCTCCACATTGACGTCCGCTGTTTCCCAATGGGGATCGAGTACTACAGACTTAAGCACCTTGCTTTTATCCCTCACCAGCATTTTGGAGGTCTTCTTGGCATTGCGAGTCCAGATTTCAGCGGGGATACGCAAATCCTCAACACTCCCATCTTCATATTCCAGCCGCAGGAACAGTGGCATCACCAAGCCACCAATATTGCTAAAGTCCAGCACGTAGACATTACTCTCAACCTTGAGCATGTCTTTTTCCCAGTCCTCTAGATTTTCTAGTTTACTTTGGTAGCTATTGCGATCCGCATTAGAAACGTCAAACTCATCGTGAGTATTATAGAAGTCTTCCAACTCCGGCTTAGCATCGACGATTCGAGTCAACTTTTTCGCGCGATTTTCAATAACAGTGATAGTCTCGGGTTCCCGTTTATGCTGGGCGCGCTTCCAAGGCCCTTCCACTTCAGGATTTTGTGTACCAACGGTGTAATGATGTACGGCATCAAGGCTGATATCGACATTATCAGTGGTGTAGAACCATCCGCGCCAGAACCAATCCAGGTCCATACCTGATGCATCTTCCATAGTGCGGAAAAAATCTGCTGGCATTGGGCGCTTGAACTTCCAGCGCTGAGCGTATTCGCGGAAAGCGAAGTCAAACAACTCACGCCCCATAATGGATTCACGCAGGATATTCAGTGCAGCCGCCGGCTTGCCGTAGGCGTTGTTGCCAAGCTGAAGTACGGATTCCGAATTCGTCATAATCGGAACCTGGTTCTCACTCTTCATATATTCGACAATTTTTCGTGCATCGCCACGGCGGGATGGATACTTCTCTTCCCATTCCTGCTCAGCCAGGAACTGTACGAAAGTGTTCAGCCCCTCATCCATCCAGGTCCACTGGCGCTCATCAGAATTGATGATCATAGGATAGTAGTTATGCCCTACTTCATGAATGATCACCGAGATAAGCCCATACTTGGTGCGACGGGAATAAGTGCGCTTGCTGCGGTCCTCCTCATCTATTTCCGGTCGCGGACCATTAAAGGTGATCATGGGGTATTCCATTCCCCCCACAGGGCCGTTAACTGAAATAGATACAGGGTAGGGATAGTCAAAACTGTAGCGGTTATAGACATCTATTGTATGAATAATGGACTCTGTCGAGTACTTATCCCATAGCGGAGTCCCCTCTTCCGGGTAAAAGGACATAGCCATCGTATCGGTTCCACCCTTCTTGTAACCCTGTGCGTCCCACAGGAATTTACGTGACGAAGCCCAAGAAAAGTCACGTACATTCTCAGCTTCAAATACCCAGGTTTTACGCTTATTTGAACGACTCTTTTCGTTCTCCAGCGCTTCATCCTTAGTGACAATCATCACAGGCTTACTCGCTACTCGAGCCTTTCTCAAACGCTCGCGCTGCTTGGAAGTCAATACATCCTTGGGATTTTGAAGAACACCGGTTGCAGCAACGATATGATCTGCTGGCACTTCAATAGCAACGCGATAATCCCCAAACTCCAGCGCAAATTCGCCGCGTCCCAGGAACTGCTTGTTTTGCCACCCGCTAACATCGTTATATGCAGCCATACGAGGGAACCATTGGGCTATCTCGTATAAATAGTTATCGTCGCGCTCAAAATATTCATAACCGGAACGCCCACCCAGCGCTTTCTGCTCAATAACCTTGTAAGCCCAGCCAATCTGGAAACTCACTCTGGAACCTGAGGCCAGAGGCTGGGGCAAGTCAATTCGCATGCCGGTATCGACAATAGTATGGCGAAGCTCCCTACCCCGAGTGTCAGCCACTTTAGTAATCTGGTATCCGCCTGGGAATTCACCGGATACTACTGCACGACGAAAACTCTTAAATGGAATGGTGTCCGGTTCAATAGCTTCCATATCAACCGGCGTCGCCAAATTACCAGAGGAATTTGGCTTGAAGCGATTTTGATCCAGTTGCACCCACAAGTAACGCAGGATGTCCGGCGAATTATTGGTGTAAGTGATGGTCTCTGAAGCAGTGATCAGTTGCTTATCATCATCCAATGAAACCTTGATATCGTAGTCCGCCTGCTGCTGCCAATAGGCATGACCAGGGGCTCCCGAAGCTGTGCGATAGCTATTCGGTGTCGGCAGTAGTTCCTCCAGCTGGCGGAACTTATCACCGGTTACATTTAGGGGATCTGCGGCAAAGCTGCCCGAGGTTCCGGACATAGCAAGCCATGCCACAGTTAAGCGGCCGAGTAATTTTATATTCATTGGTTTACTTCAGAGATTTACGTCAGATTAAAACTTTACGGAATACGGCCGCGAAAAAATGACCGAATTTATGCAAAAATTTCTAATAAGCCAGGCCAGATTTGAATACCTGGCCATATAGCTATTTGGATTCGTAAAACACTTTTGTTTCGGTACCCTGGTTATCCGCCAGGGCAGCGATCCAGGAGCTCTCCATTGCATCCCAATCCAAACGCGCTTGGTTAATCGCCTCTACCCGGCTTTCCAATGTGTCATCCAGCTCTAAAACTGTAAGCACTTTGTCAGCCTTATTAAATCCAAATACACCTTGCTCGGTAATAAATACCCCCTTGATTCTCTCAGCGTCAGTGCCACTGAATAGTGAAAAGAGCGCATCATAATCAAATATAAATTCGGGGCTAAAACGCCAGCCACAGCTGTAGTAACCCTCTCCGCTATTCTCTGAGCGGAGATAGCCACACTCCGGCAATAGCTCAATCTCATCCGCCGCCTGAGTTACTGGGTGGTGGTGGTCACTCCCCGACGAGACCTGAAAACTGCAGGGCAGTTGGAGCCAATCCAATTCGATACGCCCCTGCTCCACCACTTGCAGCGGTTTTTCAGCGCCCTCACCTAAGAACGAGAGAAATCGCTGAAGGTTTTGCAAGTCTTCGGGGCCGTAGAGATCAGACTTATTAGCCACTACCAGATCAGCAACTTCTAATTGCTGCCGAAAAGTCTCACTGCGTAAGTAGCGGTCGTCTTCAATACAGCGAGCATCGACCAAAGTTAGCGTACCGCGAAGGTCCAACACACCGCCGCGCACTGCATCAGACAAAGCCGCCAGCACCTCTCTAGGGTGCCCCAGGCCCGTCGGCTCAATTATTAATCGATGGGGCCTGGCCTTAGCCAGTAACTGGTTTAAAGCGACCTGCATCGGCAAACCAGCAGCACAGCACATACAACCGCCAGGTACCTCTCGAATATAAATATTGCCTTCCTGTTCTGGTTCAAAAAGTGCGCCATCAACACCCACTTCTCCAAACTCATTGACCAGAACAGCCCAGCGCTCATCAGCGGGCTTACTTTCCAGGAGATGCCGGATAGCCGTTGTCTTGCCGACGCCCAAAAAACCAGTGATAACGTTGGCAGGTACCCCGCGTATTAACTGACTAGCTGCCACTAAGCTGCATCCCGGCTGCACTCATCACAAACACAATCCAGCTCCAATTGGGATGTCTGGAGATGATATCCAGCACTTTCAACCGTATCCCGCAATGCATCAATGACTTCGGGCCTAATGCCAATTTCCCGCACTTTGCTGCAGCGATTGCAGATTAAAAACTGTGGAGTCTGGTGGCTGTGGTCACAGGCAATATGAGCACAGGCCAGGTACTTGTTTTCTGAATTGAGTTTGTGAACCAGGTTCTCTGCTGCCAGAAAGTCCAGCATTCGATAGACTGACATGGCGGGAATTGAGTCGCCAAAGTCACCATTGTAATGCTCCGCTATTTCATAGGCAGAGAGCGGAGTTTTTGACCGCAACAACACGGTAAGAACGTTCTTACGCTTTTCAGTCAGGCGGGCACCTGAACTGCGACAGGTTTGTTCCGCCACACTCAGGGTCTGTTTGATTTGGGATGCTTTCATAGCCTATTTCATTTGCAATTTGTTGTCTTTACCAGTGAGCAGTTCAGCCCCCTGACGACCGGAGCTGATCCATTGCACTGCAATCCCATGAATACCGGGAAACCTCTCAAACAGGGTAACAATGACACTGTTGAACTCTGCCAGATTATCACACTTGAATTGGTAACTAGCACGGAAACCACTGTGCACTGAGTTGTCACTGGTAACTTCTGCGCTATATGGCGCCTTAACTTCCACACTTAAGGGATGGCACTGAGCACCGACAAACTCCAAAAAATGGTCTGGCTTGGATAGATTAAAAGCAACCTGTTCTAACAGCCGCTCTTGAGCATCGTTACGTGGCGCATGCTCAAATCCCACCAGGTCGACTGTGGGCGACTCCAGCTCGACACTGATTCTGTCTGCTTCGGCCACCAGGTACATCATCGCCTTACCGTGAACATGGCTTCCCACCTCTGCAGCCACCGGGCCAGCCCAAAAAAACACAACGAACAATGCTCCTGCAAGCCTCATGATCTTCACCTATTCGACAAGAGCGTCCCGATAAATCAAGCGCTGATTTACCCAATGGGCAACAATCAATAAGCCTGCACCAAGAACACTGGCAACTAGCTCCCATACCCCCTCGATATATAGCGCACCAACCAATAGCAATGCCCCGGAGAAACCAACAATCATTACCGCGTAGCGCTGATGGCGTCGGCAAGAGGCTGGGAAGCTGGCCAAGGCCAGAATTACCACGGGTACAAGCAACAGCAAATGGAGAAACTGGTCCTCTTGTAAAGCACCCAATATCCCCAAACCTCCCAATACCGGTAACAAAGGAGTCAAAAGACAGTGCAGCAAGCAAAGCCCAGAAGCCAAAATTCCTAAAGTATCTCTCACAACAATCCTTTTAATCTACGAGAACCCAAGACAACCACATACACTTCAGCCAATATGATGATATGTTATATCATAAATTTAATATTTCAAGTCAACGTGAGCTATGGAACAGGGGATTCATGGAATGCCAAAAATCAGTGAGCAAGAACTGCTGGGGATGCCCGCCTCAGACTATATGAACGAAAAACAACTATTCTTCTTCCAGCATCGTCTAATGGAATTGAAAAGCGACCTAATGGCAGAGGTTGAACAGGGACAGCAGGCTATTGCAACCACGAACCTTGCCTTAGCTGATGACCTGGACCGAGCGGCCGCAGAGCAGGAGAACCAGCAACACCTACGCTTTACAGGCCGCAAGCATCTACTTCTGCGCAAGATCCAGCGGGCATTAGAGAAGATTAAAGATGGCACTTACGGGTACTGTGAGATAAGTGGGGATCCGATCGGTTTGCAGCGACTGCTATTAAGGCCCACTGCAGAACTCTCTTTTGAAGAAAAAAGTCGCCAGGAAATGCTGGAACGCGACTACAGCAAGCAAAGGTAAGCACCATACTCGGCCTCACGCTTTGCTGTGACTAGATATAACACCGTAGCACCTTGAGGAATGGAGGTTTTCATGCTGCCTTAGAGGATAGCCGACAGCCCTCTCAACCAAAGAAGGGGTTTAGTGGTCACTTTAGTTATTCGGCAAAACCCTAGACTCCCAACATAAGTGGCACACGCTAGCCTAGAAGAAGTACAAGCCGGCTCAAGTAATTAGTACTCATCTTAGGCGTACGCTGGTTCGAAACACAATACCTCAGCAGACTCCTAAGCCCCCTTCGCAAAACAAGGGCAAAAGTTGGAAAAGCCCTAAATTATGAACGAAGTACCCCTCACAGCAGGTTTGCAGGCAGAAGAACTGGTTGCCTATATGGCACATATCAAAGGCAAGAGAAAAACGAATAATCCTGCGAGTAAATTACCGCAACCTCCTAAAGTCAAAAACCATGAAAACCAAAGTATCTCTAATTGAAGTACTCGCCATTACCTTAACATGCTTAGCTACTTCAGCCTGCTCCCAAAGGATCGCAAGCTTTATAGACAATGCTGAAGATTATTCTTTTAACAACAGAATAACTGCCGATCAAATTAAAGACTTAGACTTCAAAAAAGACAAATATTGCCCACTGCAAAAAAAGAACTGTATTAGCTATTACTATGGTCCACCTTTAACCGATAACAAACTTCAGTACTCCGTAAAGCATGGAGAAGGCGACAAAGAGAACAATGTTAAAATCGATTTAACCAGAAACTCTATGGAGCGGAGTTACGATGGTACCGTAATCTTATTGCATGGATTTCGCACATCAAAAGATTTTATGATCAATTCAGCTTTATACTTCCGTTTTCTTGGGTTTCAGGTTGTTGTTCCAGATCTTCTCGGTCATGGTGATTCAGGTGGCAATAAAAAATACGGGGTGGATGACAGCAATTATATTAACCACCTCATTGACAATTTAATTAAAGAGGGCGTCATTAAAGATGAGGATATTTATATTCTGGGAAATTCGATGGGCGCACTAACGGCAGCCCATATCTCTTCCCAACGACAAGACATTAGCGGAATTATTCTTTCGGCTCCAATGCCATCATTTGATGAAGCTGTGTACAATTATGCAAAACGTGACCACCCACTACTTAGCAAAATTATCCCTGAAAAAGACTTTCGCAAGGGTGCAATTCTGGCTCTAGAGAAAGCCAAAATCAATCTGGATGACACGAAGATAACACCACTCCTAAAGTCCTCCAAGGTTCCAACACTACTAATACTCTCAGATTCAGACCAAATATCTCCTTATGTGGATTATGAAAACTTGAAAAAAGACAATGTAACGTTAATTAAAATTACTGGCAGATATCACCCAAGCATGAATACAATAGGAGAAGTCGAACATAAAGAAATTATTAAATGGCTTAACAGCACTCAAAGTTAGTTACACAAAAAATTGAGAACAAATTCCTATTTTATCTTTGATGTCAGTTTAGTACTATTCCGTCGCCCCCCTTACAACCTTGCGCATCCCACGAGAGCTACCACCTGAAGTAGAAACCCCTTATCAGACTTCCAAGTAGGTTGATGCTCTATGATTTGCTCCACAAGCTTATGGTGAGCTTGGCTAGATTGGAGCACCTCACTTGACTGCCGCCTAGGTAAATGTATTTATTTCCGCGCACACCTTCTCTCTGTGTATATTGAACACCTCAAATATATACAGAATCATCTACTTTACCTAAAAGGACCGCTCCAAAAAACGCTGTTAACAACCAGCCTCCGGAGAAGTAGTGGCTACTTTTCAAGTAACCACAGACATCGACATAATAACTCTATTAAGCATTGTACCAAGGTGGAACGATCCACTGACCAAAGTGCCAGTCGCGAGGTACAAATCTTCCATACCCTTGCCCCAATCGGTCGGGCTTATTATTGGTAGGGTTCATTGCCCAACCCTCTGCCAAAGTGACATGGACACCATGTATTCTACACATTGCGATAAATTCTCTAAAAGCCTGCAAAGTTTGAATAACCACTTCACTGCGAGCAGGAGTAAATGCAATAAGGGGTAAATCTATGTCATTGACATAGGGACGCGCGGCTTCATCACTGTGCCAAAGTACATTTCTTCTGGGGAATGGCCCCCAATGCCCAGCTCCAGCTCTCGGGTTGCGAATGCCACCAATTGTGGAATTGAGTGTCTGGCTTACTTCATAAATCCGATTAGTTATATTACCCAGTTTAGTGCCTTGCCCTTGGGTAGTGAAATTTCTCTCCAATTGATTTTCGATATGCTGGCGCTGCGACCAAGCTTGAGCAGTGCCGAGAATACGGCGATCATCTCCATATCGATCAAACCTCTTTGCCCCCTGCTTAAATGGCCAAATAGCAAATAAATCGTAATCCCCGGTAATCGCATTCAGAGGGTGCTCATTTCGAAAATGACGATGCTCCACTGGATTGGTCATCGCCAGTAGCGGCTCATACATGTCTTTGTACTTAGTGTCATACTGAACAACGATATTACCCCGCTCCTGGATAAAACCTGACTGTCTGCTCTTTTCCTTATCAACATAAACACCCCACATATCTCCCAAGCATGTGTTAACCCTGATAAGAGAATAGTGAAAAGTAATGCCACTGGGGTGGCTGGCTATACCTTCGTAACGATCTTGAGTTTTTCTTGTAACATTGATCTTTCCGTTCTGAATTAGCCAATCAACCCGTTCCTGATGCAAGCGAAGCGGTGTTGTTGATGCAGTCCATCCCGCGCCAGAGTTGTTATCAGTGAATGCTTCTTGATGCTGGGCGCGGTTATAGGCCGCTTTTCTCATCCCGTGTTTATTTAACCGGGGGTCTCGTAAAACAAAACCAGCCATCGGCCCCCAATCGCATGACTTCCCATGAATCCTAAATCCCTTTGTATCATATCCCTGCTCAAGTAATTGAGTACACGTTGGCCCTGTTGCGCGAACGGTGATAACGCAACGGTGAGATGCTGCAGTAGTTTTAAATGCGTCTGCATGAGAAGCCGGGCAGCCTATAAGGTTTTGGCGCAATGCAGCATTGTTAAATATAAGGTCCATGTATTCACTTCCTGTTTCGGGGCAGCCTACATATAAATTTCGATTAGCTAAATAAATGCTATTTATAGAAATTTATTACGATGAATGTAAAACTACTAAATCTATATTTTGTGCCTCTAAAAATAAGCACTAGTCCGACTACTATTATCAAACACGCCAAGGTAAAGATCTTGCCCACCACTCTTAACCCTGACTTGTTTATAGGTCTGTATCTGTGAACACAAACTGAATTAATCTTTTGAATCCAATTAATAAAGCCAAATTCTTAGGAAGCTTGGCTTTAAAAATGCCTTACACAAAATTCATACGCAAAGGAAAGGCTAAAAAAATATCAAAGTCCGTGGATCGTATGACCTAAAGTATCCAAAAGATTCCCAGTTTGTTCTAAAACTGAAGCCTACACGCAGTTCGCAGTGCGGCCTTTAGGTTTTGGGCATATTTTTTTAGATTTTGGCCTTTTAAATTGAGAGGGGTTGGTTTATACAACTGAAGTATCACTACTAGACGTGTAAGATATCCTGTAAATGAATCTACCGATAATAGATAGAAAACTTACCAGGTTAGTAAAGGGAGGCCGCATCAAGCCGTGAATTATTACCTGAAAGAAAAAAGACCTCTAGCTGAGCACCGAGATCTTCCCCTTTAAGGAGCGAAATTAATCTACCTATGCTATGCAGAACAGAGCTTGCGCATACCCATGTGAAGTGGATTCCTTTTGATGAAGCAACAATCTACTGTTCCCAAACTGGCGGTTTTCCGATTTTCTCAATCAGGTAGTCAATAAAGACTCGCACTTTAGATGTCAGAACATTGGACTTGGGGTATACGAGCCAAATGGCTGATTGATCATCTATATAATATTCTGGCAGCACTCTAACCAGGGAGCCCTCTAAAATTTCTGTTTGGATATTCCAGATAGAACTCATGCAAATTCCCACCCCTGCTTTTGCAGCGATACGCATGCTGGCGCCATCATCACAAGTCACTCGAGATCTGCTGTTTGAAGGTGGGAATTGATAAGTAGTCTGATCGCTCGCAGATATGAGTTTCCTGGGTTTTGAATTGATAAAGGCCAAAAGCTGATGTGCAACTAGCTCTTCCGGCTTTTCGGGAACACCATATTTTTTCAAGTAACTGGGAGAAGCGCATAGAACTCGCCTGTCATCCGCAAGCTTCCGACCAATTAAACTGCTATCTTCAACCGCATAATTGCGTAGTGCCAAATCAAAGCCGCCCTCGATAAGGCTGACTTGTGTGTCTGAGAGCTTCAGCTCTATGTTGACTCCAGGATACCTTTCCAGGAGTTCAGGCAGGATAGGCGCGATAAAGCGCTGAACGAAAGTGCTCGATGCCGCAAACCTGAGTGTTCCGCTCACGGAGGAATTTCCACGCCCCAGCGCAGCAAAAGCCGCATCCTCTTGCGCGATGATCTCCCGGGCAAAAGGCAGGAACTCCTCCCCCTCTATCGACAGAGAGACCTTGCGGGTAGATCGATGAAATAGGTCCGCCCCCAAATGAACTTCGAGCTTGGACAAGCGGGCACTGGCAACAGAGGGAGCCAATCCAAGTCTCCGCCCCGCAGAGCTTATATTCAGCATCTCCGCAGCCAGTACGAATAGCCGAACCCCATTTGTATCCACTTATTATCTCCAAAAACCGAATTCTGATTCCATTTATACGCCGTTTATACATAGATTCCAATGCTTTAGCCTTTAATCACAGATCGAGCCAGCGTCGATCGATGACTGGCCTAGGCTTTCTGGGAGGTAAAAGATGAGTGTAAGAGTGCTTATGAGTGGCGGCGCAGAAAACAACCAGACACAAGCCGTCTATTGTGATGTAGCTAGCAGCTTTGGCCTCCAATTCTCTCCTATCCGTGAAGCATAGGAGTTACCACGGTGCACTCTAAATACAAAGATCAGGGCTGCGGTTTTGCCAGTATCAACGCGGGTTACAACGCCCTATTTAAGCCAGGTAAGCTCTCGGTGGGACTTGTGGTGGCCATAGAGAATTACGCAACGAACCCAGTTCCAACGATGCTTGATCATGTTGAACGAGTCCAACTTGCGGAAGAATTGGGATTTAGCGCGATTTGGCTTAGAGATGTCCCCTTCTATGTGCACTCCTTTGGCGATGCAGGTCAAACCTTTGATCCTTTCGTCTACCTTGGCCTGCTCTCTGGTCAGACAACAAAGATTACCCTCGGTGTAGCCAGCATCATTTTGCCCTTACGCCACCCAGCGCATATCGCAAAAGCTGCAGCCTCTGTTGATCAAATCTCAGGCGGACGCCTAATTCTTGGGGTCGCCAGTGGGGATCGCCCGGAAGAATATCCTGCGATGAATGTTTCATATCAGGAGCGAGGCAAACTGTTCAGGGAGAGCTACGAATATATTCGTCGTGCAGCAGAACCCTACCCTCAATTTCAGAGCTCACTGGGGTCGATTTCCGGCGATCTGGACATATTGCCCAAGCCGAGAGAAACAAGCCTGCCTTTACTGATAACAGGCTCGTCTCAGCAATCCTTAGGCTGGCTAGGTGACAACGGAGATGGCTGGATCACCTATCCTCGTTCACATGCCATACAAGAGCAATTTATTAGGCAGTTGCGAAATAACTCGACTATTAACAAGCCGATTATGGAGCCTCTCTATATTGATATAAGCGATACCCCGGATGCTTTACCGCACCCCATACACTTGGGATACCGACTGGGCATTAATCAATTATGCAAATATCTAAAGTCACGAGAAGAGATCGGTGTTAACCACGTTGCCCTGAACCTCCGATTTAACCAGGCAGATATTAAAGAAACTCTTAAAGCAATTTCGGAAGTCATTCTCCCACATTTTAGTGTAAAGGAATAACAAATGCAGAAGACTATTTTATTGACAGGCGGTACAGATGGCATCGGCTTGGAGACTGCAAAATTACTGGCAGCAAAGGGGCAAACTTTGCTCTTACATGGTCGTAGTGATGCAAAACTAGCGAGTGCGAAAGAAGTGATAAAGCAAAACTCTCCGGAAGTTCATATAAATACATTCCGAGCAGATTTATCCAATATATCTGAGGTGCTAGCACTAGCTTCAAAGGTGAAAGATCAATATTCAAGTATTGATGTTCTTATCAATAATGCCGGCGTATTTAAAGCACAAAACCCAATAACCGACACGGGTTACGATGTTCGTTTTATCGTAAATGCTATTGCCCCCTACTTGTTAACGACACAGCTATTGCCGCTGTTTAGCGCCAATGGCCGCATTATTAATCTATCCTCTGCAGCGCAAGCAACTGTAAACATCGAAGCGCTCAAAGGTCACCAACAACTATCCGACAGTGACGCTTATGCTCAAAGTAAGCTGGCTCTCACCATGTGGTCCTTCCAGCTAGCCCAATCACTTGGTAACAAGGCCCCGCAATTTATCGCAATCAATCCCGCCTCATTTCTGGGTAGCAAAATGGTGAAAGATGCCTACGGAACTCAAGGGAAAGACTTAAGTATCGGCGCCAACATATTGGTACGGGCGGCACTCGATGATGAGTTCTCAAACGCTAGCGGTAAATACTTTGATAATGACATAGGCAATTGGTCCCAGCCGCACCCAGACGCGCTTGATGTGAAAAAGAGAAAGGTACTTATTGAAGAAATTGAGAACACTCTCGACAAACTCGGCATTAAAAATAACTAAGACGTTAACGTATTCAATTAAAAGGAATTCACCATGAAATATGAAGGTTTTACCACATTCACGACGAAGCAAGATGACGGAATACTAACTGTGACATTTGACTTTGGTCCCGTGAATGTCCAAGGGCAAGAAATGCTGGCCGACTTAAACAGCCTGGCAATGCGCCTGGAACGGGATCGAGAAACCAAAGTCGTTGTGTTTCAGTCGGCAAATCCGGAAGTTTGGGTATGTCATTACGATACTGAGTTACTGAAAGATATGTCTGACGAAGCTGTATCTCGCGAAGAAGCCCAACTATTGGATTTACAGGCTATCTGTGAACGCATCAGTAAGGTGCCCCAAGCAACGATCGCCAAACTAGAAGGCTTCGCTAGAGGTGGTGGCCATGAACTGGCCTTGGCACTCGATATGCGTTTCGCAGCCCGAGGAAAATATAAATTCATGCAAATGGAAGTGGGTATGGGAATCCTCCCCTGTGGGGGAGGCGCATCAAGGATGGCTCGGCAGACAGGACTGGGTAAAGCGCTGGAGATTATTCTCAGCGCCCGTGATTTCGATGCTGACGAAGCGGAAAGCCTCGGCACAATCAACAAAGCACTAGAGCCAGATGAAATTGGCGAGTATGTCGATAGCCTAGCGAAGAGAATCGCTCAATTTCCAGCAGAATCAATCAATGCTTGTAAGCAGGCGGTCTATGAGTCCATCGATAAACCTATCGGTGAAGCGCTAAAAGCGGAGGCCTATTGGCTGTATCAAGCAACCAGTAAAACACCTGCGCTAAAACGCTTCTCTATCGCAGATGAACAAGGGTTGGAACACGATATTGAAAATCAGCGGAACTGGAACCAACTGGTTATGGATGTACAAAAAATAAACTAGCAGTAGCAATTGGGTATTGGACGATTTACAGGCTGCAATGCCCTACTTACTTCGGACACTTAGACAAAACTCTACAGAAAGTACACTTTTTGGGAATCAAAATGAGAGCAATGATTGTAAATACCTTTGGCGGCCCAGACGTATTTGAAGCTGCTGAAGTACCCAAGCCGACCACCAAAGCTGGCCATGTACTGATTAAAATATCAGCAACCAGCGTCAATACCGTAGATACCATGATTCGCCAAATGGGACCTGCATTACCCCTTTCACCGAAAGCCCCGGCAATATTGGGTATGGATTTCGCTGGTGTTGTTGAAGAGATTGGCGAAGGTGTAACCGATTATCAAGTGGGCGATGAAGTCTATGGCTGGGCAGGTGGACTGGCTGACTTGCCGGGAACATTAGCCGAATATATTGTTGCAGACGCGAACTTAATTGCCCTGAAACCCGAGAACCTGACCATGCGGGAAGCAGCAGCTTTGCCCTTAGTAGGCATAACCGCCTACGAAGGGTTACAACGTGCGGGGGTTAAGCCTGGACAAAGTGTTCTTGTTCACGGTGGCTCGGGCGGTGTGGGTCATATAGCTGTACAACTGGCTCGTCACTTTGGTGCTGATGTTTACTCAACAGGTTCCGGAGATCCTCAACTGGCAATGATTGAAAAACTGGGGGCAACGCCTATTAACTACCGGACTGAATCGGTTGAGTCATATGTACTGAAGTACACCAACGGAGCAGGCTTCGATATAGTATTCGACTCAGTCGGTGGTGCAAATATAACGAACTCTTTTGAGGCAGCAAAACTCAACGGCCAAGTAGCTACTACCGTTTCCATGGTAGAACTTGACCTGACGCCTGCTCACTTTAAAGGCTTGTCTTTGCATGTCATTTTTATGTTAATTCCAATGCTACACAATTATCACCGTGAGGAACACGGACATATTTTAAAAGCACTAAAAGCCATTACTGAAGCAGGCGATCTCAAACCTGTGCTTGATGAAACTTCCTATAGTTTGTCTGATATTGGCAAGGCCCATGAGCGGCTGGCAAGTGGGCAAGCTATGGGAAAAGTTGTTGTAAGTATTGAGTCAACTGAGTAACTGGCAAATTGGATAGTCACCTCTATCAACAGGGTTTATTACCAAATCTACCTACTTAAGAACACAAAAAAACAGCTATAACTCTTGCTCGAGCCATGCTATTAAAATAATAGGTAGCGGCGAATCTGCCGCTACCTGAACATAAACCTATCAGTTAACGATTCACCACTTCGAAAGAAAGAAAATATCCTTCAGCACTCAGGAAGACTTGCAACTGCTGGTTCAAAACACCGCTCTGCTCTTTCGCTGTAACAACCCACTGTCGCTGGTTGTCAACACGCTGCATGGCTGCATTGAGCGGCTTGTCAGCCCAGGATTTGTTGAGCTTACCCTCTTTGATTAGGCGAGCTACTTCCTGGCTGGCGATACCTTTGGCTTCGACCATAGACACAGTGGCAAAATTGTCTCTCTCATGGTCACCATGGGCGAATGCAAGATTTGCAATACCTAGGGTAACTGATACACAGATAACTTGAATTAACTTATTCATAATATTCTCTTTCTTCTCAGTCTTAGTAAATGTTGATAAAAAACGTTACTGTTTGAGTCCAATAACCTCGTAGAACCCCTTTGTTTTTAGAGTGATCTTCACAGATTCCTGACCGTTATTCTTCCAATACCAGCCATGGGAACCATCAAAAGGCGTAGTGAGAGAGCCACTCATTTTATTTGCGGTAGCAATAGCAAAGCTCTCAAAGTAGCCGGTAGTATCGCCTGTGGGTTCGCCGTGAAAATCAAAGTAAAGTTCACCACTCTCCGTTACCCACTCATATTCCAAATGACCGTATTTATCCAATTGAAATTTGTATTCAATTCCATGGCCAGCGGGCACTTCAATAGTTGTAGTGTCAGTCCGATAAGCAAAGGACTGCTCGCCACGCTGCACTACTTCTGGTACCGCAACTTCCTGCTCTTGACTGTTTAATTCAGTCAGCCCCAGTGCACTGCCAATTCCAGTAGGATCTATATTGTATTCAGCTGGCAGGATTACTGTGGTCAACATAATGGCTGCAAGCACACCAGCAGCAAGTGTGGATTTAATCAGCGTTTGTGCAGTCTGCACTGGCATTTCAGTTGTATTCATTCTGTAAGCTCTAAATCTGTGTTCTTTCTGTTCAATTAACTTTATAAAGTCACTTTCTGGCTATCTAACCTACGAAGTAGCCTGTCATCTGGTAACCCACCAACATCAGTCCACCACTCATTAGCAAGGTATTTGTCATAGTGGAAAAGCGCAGGAAACTGTCAAAGCGACGCCAATAATTGATGGCGAGAAGAATAAACAGCAACGCAACAAACTGACCAATTTCTACTCCGACATTAAAGGCCAGGATATTCTCCACCAACCCATCGCTGGACAGCTTGAATTCCTGTAATTTGGTTGCCAAACCAAAACCGTGGAAGAGCCCAAAAATCAGTACGGCAGCCTTGGTATTAGGCTGGAAGCCAAAAACCCGTTTGAAGCCGCCGAGATTATCGAAGCCTTTATAGACAATGGATAATCCAATAATGGCATCGATCAAATAGGCATTCACATGGGTGTCGTTTAGCACTCCAAATAAAAGGGTCAAGCTATGACCGAGCGTAAAGAAGCTTACGTAGATGAGAACATCTTTTGATCGATATAAAAAGAAAATGACTCCCACCAGGAACAGCAGATGGTCATAGCCAGTCACCATATGCTTGGCGCCAATATATAGAAAGGGAATAATAGATACCCCTTCGTTGCCGGCAAGAAAAGTCTTGGTAGCATCGTCCACTCCATGGGCAAATAGTGGCATAGATATCACCATACCTGCTATCAGCGCCATCAAACCGAAAACTGTTTTTAAACTATTGTGCAACGTTACTATCTCCCGTTATTAAAGTTCTAAATTCTTGTGAACCAAAGCGTACACAGGCCCAGTTAACTGGCTCCAGCCAGAGCCACTTCAGGGTTATCTTGTAAGCTTTCCGACTTGGCATTCCTGCCATGTAAAATTCTGTAGAGTGCCGGCAACACTAAAAGTGTCAGGATTGTTGATGAGACAATACCGCCAATAACCACCGTAGCCAGTGGGCGCTGTACCTCAGAGCCAATACCAGTATTCAGGGCCATGGGCACAAAACCGAGTGAGGCAACCAGTGCGGTACTAATGACCGGACGTAATCGGATCAGGGCGCCCTCAATAATGGCATTTTCTATGCTGTAACCTTGGTCACGCAGATCGCGAATAAAGGAAACCATCACCAGGCCGTTAAGGATGGCAATCCCGGAAAGTGCGATAAAACCAACGGCTGCGGAAATGGAGAACGGGATATCCCGCAACATTAAAGAGAGCACACCGCCGGTTAATGCGAGGGGTATACCGGTAAAGATAATTGCCGCATCTTTTATGGAGCGAAGCGCCAGCAGGAGAAGCCCCATAATCAACACAAGAGTCAGCGGCACTACAATCGATAAGCGTTCAGTAGCAGACTGTAGCGCTTGATAAGTTCCGCCGTATTCAACCCAGTAACCGGGTGGTATTTCCACTTTCTCGGAAACGGACTGCTGCACATCAGCAACAAAGCTACCCAAGTCCCTACCCCGCACATTGGCCGTTACCACTACCCTGCGTTTACCGTTCTCGCGGAAAACCTGATTGATACCGGCAGTGAGTTCCAAGCTGGCAATTTCCTCCAGGGGCACATAGTTGCCATTGGATCGATGAATCGGCAGTTTCTTTAGCGCATCCAAATCCTGGCGCAATACCTCTGGCAAACGCACAACAATATCGGTGCGGCGGTCCCCTTCATAAAAGCGGCCAGCAACCGTACCTCCCAGGGCGGTTGCCAGCTGCTCCTGTACCTGGCTAATGGCCAGCCCATACTGTGTTAGCGCGGCCTGGTCAGGAACAATGGCGAGAACCGGTAAACCGCTGGTTTGCTCCATCTGTATATCAGCAACGTCTTCTACACTGCCGATAGCCGCTTCAATTTCACTGCCCAAACGCTCTAATTGCTCGAAGTCATCGCCAAAGACTTTGATCGCCAATTCCGCGCGTACCCCCGCTAAAAGCTCGTTAAAGCGCATCTGGATTGGCTGGAGAAATTCATAGCGGTTGCCGGGAATTGGTTCTACCAGCTTTGCCAGCTCTTCTACCAATTGCTCTTTCGGCTTATCCGGATCTGGCCACTGAGACCTGGGTTTCAGGATAATAAAGTTATCGGCAACACTTGGGGGAACGGCATCGGTAGCCACTTCCGCAGTACCAATTTTGGCGAATACACGCTCCACTTCGGGCAACTCTTTAATCCGTTCCTCCAGGGATTTTTGCAGTGCAATCGCTTGTTCCAGGGATGTGCCGGGAATACGCAAGGCGTGCATGGCAATATCGCCTTCATCCAGATTCGGCACAAATTCGCTACCCATTCTGCTTGCCGTATGGCCGGAAACCAACACCAGTAGCACAGCAATAGCGACAACCATGCCACGCTGGCGCAGTGCAAACTCCAAGGCCGGGCGATAAATTCTATTCAGCTTCTCAAGTGCAGGATTTTTCTTTTCGATCACCGGTTTGCGGAATAGCAGCGCTATGCCGGCTGGCACCAAAGTGATGGAAAGAAACATCGCAGAAAGCAGCGCAATCACCACGGTTATAGCCATTGGATGGAACATCTTGCCCTCCACTCCAGTCAGGGCAAAAATGGGTAAATACACTGCTGTGATAACGAACACACCAAACATGGCCGGGCGGATCACTTCCCGCGTCGATTGGAATACCAGGGTAAGCCGTTCTTTTAGATCTAACTGGCCACGCTCGCGGGCGGATTCGCTGAGGCGTCGCAGACAGTTCTCGACAATAATGATGCCCCCATCCACCAACAAGCCAAAGTCCAGCGCCCCCAGACTCATCAGGTTTGCACTTACGCGGGCCTGAACCATGCCGGTGATGGTCATTAACATGGCCACCGGAATTACCAACGCAGTGAGAATTGCTGCTCGAACATTGCCCAACAGCAGGAAAAGAACCGCGATAACCAACAGCGCACCTTCCATAAGATTGGTTTGTACAGTGCGCAATGTCTGGTCAACCAGACCGGTACGATCATAAACCGCAGTCAATGTGATACCTGGTGGTAGACTCTGTTTGATATCCTCTAACTTTTCACCAACTGCACCTGCAACGGTGCGACTATTTTCGCCAACCAGCATGAAAACGGTACTCATCACCACTTCCCTGCCGTTCTGAGTAGCCGCCCCGGTGCGCATTTCGCGCCCCTCTTCGATCTTGGCCAAGTCGCCAAGGCGAACAGCAACGCCATTCACTTCCGCAACCAGGAAATCCTTCAGTGTATCTAACGAACTTGCCTGCCCCGGAACCCGCAACAACCACTGGGCGCCACTGTGTTCAATAAAGCCTACACCGCGGTTACCATTGTTCTCCTCGATCGAGCGAATCAGGTCTTCTTGGGTCAGGCCAAATGCCAGCAGTTTCTCTGGCTCTATAGCAATTAGAATTTCTCTCTTGAACCCGCCGATCGGATTGACTTCCACCACACCAGGTACACGCAGTAACTGCGGGCGCACAATCCAGTCATGCACCGAACGCAAGTCCTTAGGTGTTACTGCACTGCCATCAGCATTGGTGGCTCCGGGTTCGGAGTCCACTGTGAACATAAAGATTTCGCCAAGACCTGTGGCGATGGGTCCAAGCTCTGGCTCCAAACCAGCAGGCGGTGCACCACGTACACTAGTGAGCCGTTCATTCACTAACTGGCGGGCAAAATAAATATCGGTGCCATCTTCAAAAATCACCGTAACCTGCGACAATCCATACCGCGAAACGGAGCGTGTATAAGCAAGGCTTGGCAAACCAGCCATTGCATTTTCCACTGGGTATGTAACCCGTTGCTCAACTTCTTTAGGGGTATACCCCGGTGCCTCCGTATTAATAACCACCTGGATATTGGTGATATCCGGTACCGCATCAATGGGCAGCCGGTTGAAATTCCAAATGCCCAAACCGCACAGTAAAAGCACAAAGGTAATAACCAGCCCGCGATTTTGAATTGAGGTTCTTATCAAGTACTCAAGCATGTCGAACCCTCAGTGATCGTGGGATGCACCGGACTTTTCAATGTCCGCTTTAATGATGTAGCTGTTACCGGTGACATATTCGATTCCCGGTCGAATCCCCCCAGCACTTCAACCCAGTCGCCTGCTTCACGCCCCAGCTCCAACATGCGCACTTCATATTGATCGCCCACCTTGGCATAAACGACAGTAAAATCGCGGAACGCTTGTAAACCGGAACGCTTAGCAGCGAGAGGCACCTCATATTCAGCAACTTGGATATCGCCGCTTACAAAAGAACCTGGTGCGAGGCCTGAGGGAATATCTTGCAGTGACACTCGAACGGCAGTGGCCTGGTTGGGCTTCATCAAAGTATCAATTTGTTTAACTACCCCGAGTAGAGGAGTTTCCAGGGACTTGATATTTACGGAAACGGGCGCGCCTTGGCGAATCTGGGGGCGTGTCGAGGGAAAAACATCCAGCTCTGCCAATAAAGCAGTATCATCGGCAACCGTTAATAAAGCTCTACCTGCGGTCTGTTCACCAGGGTTTACATTGCGCTGAATTACCACACCGGAAATGGGGGATTTAATACTGTAAGTTTTCAGGTTTTGATCGCTGTTAACTGCGATTAGGGGTTGCCCTTTTTTAACGCGCTCTCCCAATCCCACATACACAGTTTCTACAAATCCATCGAAACGCGCACGGATTTCACGTACCTGTTCTGGATCTACAATAAGTCTGCCATAAGCGCGGTTGGTCTCACTCATCCTGGCGGGGCCGACGGTTTCCGTATCAATTTCCATGGATTCAGCAATACCGGATTCGATACGGGTTCGCCCCTCAAAATTATCGTATTGCCAACGGTATTCGTGCCCCTGGTACTTGGCTGTTAGAGTCACAACAAATGAGTGGGGCTCATAGATCACCATATCGCCACGCAGATAATTCCCCTCAGGCCTGAACTCGATGTGATCCTCTCCATCTCCAAGCCTTTTAAGAACCACTTTAAGATCAACCTGCCGAGGATTAACCAGCTCTCCATCGTTACTCACCCAAACCCGAAACTCCGGGGGAACACCAGTTTCATAAATACTTAGCTCAACGGCGAAATTACCTTCTCTCAACATGCGCCCACGATTGGGCCCTTTTTCCGGTTCTGCCTCTGCGACAGCTCCGGCCGCATACACACTGCCGCTGCCAGTTAGGAACAAGGAAAGTAAAGCACCGAATATCAGGCTGGAAAAAACTGCGGATCTCATATCTCGCTCTCGCTTATCTGTGCCAGTGACAGGCCTGTCAATTTTTCAATTTCAATCAGGCTAAGGTGTGCGTTGTACTGCGCCTGTAATAGTGAAAGCTGTGCATCGGTAAGCCCCTGTTGGGCTAGCGCCAATTCCGTGTAGTTGTAGCGGCCACGTCGATAAGCTCGACGCGTAGCGGTAAGCGCCTTATCCAAACTGGGAATCATCTTTTCATTCAGGGCGGCAGCTACATGCCGGTGATGCTGTAGCCTTTGGGTCATCACAAAGAGTTGTGTATCCAACTCAATCTCTTTCGCATTCCTTTCTGCTCGGAAACGATTCTGTTCTGCCCTCAAAGCAGATACCTTGCCGCGGTTGCGATCGCCCTTTCCTAGTGGGATTGCGAAGCCTGCCACCAACCCATAATTTCCGCTCGTTTCATTGCGACGAATTCCTGTATCAATCCGCCACTGAATGCCCGCTTCTGCACGTGCCAAATCAATTTCCGCCTGCGCCACGCGCTCACGGCTCATAAATATTTCCAAATTTGGGTTGCTCGCCACCAAGCTTCTCAATCTAGATAAATCAACTTCTGGAATGGCACTGGAAAGAGAACCAACCACCGCTCGAAAACTGGGCTCTCTGGAGCCCCACTGGGCAGCTAATTGATATCTGGCAATATCCAACTCGTGCTCGACATCCTCCACAGCTAAGAGTCGACGCTGCAAGTCGACTTCCGCCCGAAAAGCATCGGCTTCATTCGTTCTGCCAACACTAACTTGGCGATTAATTTCAGCGGCCATATTGCGAGCCAGGTCGACAGCTGTTTTAGCAATTTCCAGGCGTTCCTGTTGCGCCAAGACCTGGAAAAAGTAACGCGCGGTATTTGCGGCAACTTCTAATTCAAGAACCTGCTTTTGGGCCTCAATCACAGAAGTCTTGCTGCGTGCAGCCAATACACGTTTTTCTGCGAGATCACCCTGTAATAGCCAACTGATGCCTACTGTTACCTGGGAACTGTCGTTGCCATCGCTGCTCTTGTCTTCCCCCAACCCTTCAGCGGCAACACTAAGCTCCGGTCGTGGTCCGAGCTTGGCGTGTTCAGATAGAGCATCCACTGCCTCAAACTGATATCGGTAACCCGCCAGTTCAGGATGATTTTGCAAGCTTTTAAGAATTGCCTGCTCATAAGTGAGGCCCGATAACTCCTCGCCCTGCTCTGCCTTAAGGGACCCACTTAATGCGACTAAAAAGAACACAGCTCCGGCCACAAAAAACCGATCAGCAATCGGTTTTTTAGTTATGACTAAACGTAAACAATTAAACACTTCGGCTTCCTTAGTGGGAGAAAAGGGTTTCGACGGTGTGGTGGAGCGCATCCACCGAAACAAGGCAAGTGCCTGTAAGAGCCACAAACATTCCAGCTAATAACAAGGGGGTAAGCTGCGCCCCTTATCATCAGACAGCAAGTAACGAATACGAGCATCCAATTGGTCAAGAGCGAAATAACAGACCATTGCTGAACTTCTCTCTTTGGGATGCAACCCATTGGAGATACGGGTTACTTTAAGTAGGGTTTGGGCGATAAAAGTCTCACTCCACCCCTGCCTATGGGCATAAGCATCTGCACGCTGCTCCATACACAGCGCCATCTGCCGATTCAGGTAATTCCCCAAACGCGTAGGGAAAAAGCTGGCAAATAAAGCGAATATTAATTTCTTCAGAGGATCAAATTTTTGCGCATGGGCTTCCTCATGCAGGCGCACCACCTCAAATTCTTCCGCTGTTAACTGGTCTCGCAGACCGCTGGTATAAAACCCTTGCGGACGGAGCAGACCACTGGTGAAAGCCTGGGGCCCCTTTGCCTGGATAATACTTTGGTCAGACTTATCCCTTTCGCAAAGTTGCATTAACAAACGGAGCTGCGCCAAATGGCGATGAGCTCGTTTAAAACTTTGAAACGCCAAAAAACCGCTAAAGAAAAGAAACGCAATAGTAAAAACACCGTGCCAACTGTAGAGGTTAAAAGCATTGATATGGTGCCAGTGCGCCAGTGATGCAACGCCTCCCAAAAGGCTGGGGAAAGCCAGGATAACAGCGGCAGTGGAAGCCGCAAACCACGGCAGCAATACCGCACTCCACAGCAGTAAACGCCGGCTACTGACAGACAAGCTAAGTGAATGCCGGGAAGCAGAAAGGCAGGCAGCTGATACCAGTAAAATACCGACAAACAGGCCAAGCGCTGCAATAGTCAGCAGGTTTAGCCAGAGTGCAACCTGCCCCAAAATCATTAGCGATCACCCTGCTGGCGCTTAATCTTCTGGCTTTCGATCAACTGCTCCAGCTGCTCCAATTGGCTTTCGCTCAACTCCGATGAGATGGAGGTAAATGCGGCTACCAACCCGTTCTCATCATCAACGAACTCACGAGTAACATCTTGAATCAGCTGTCCAACAAACTCGTAGCGCTCCACTGCCGGGCTGTATTGGAATGCATGCCCCTGCTTCTCCCGGGACAGCAAACCTTTCTTGTAGAGGCGGTCAAGTGTGCTCTGGATGGTGTTAAGAGAACCTCCACGGGCCCTACTCAAGTCCGAGTGGACCTGTTTGGCATCCGCAGATTTTCTATCCCAGAGGTATTGGAGCACCTGTTTCTCAAGATCGCCAAGTCGCATAGACTATTATTCCAGAGGTTAAAACTGTTCTTTGAATGATGGTAGAGCGACAAAAACCGATCGTCAATAGGTTTTTGCATTTCAGCCCACTTCGACTGTGGGATGAATTTTGCTCCAGGCTCCAAGGATACCCACCCAAGAAAATAACCGCTTTCTTAACTTCAATACCGCAAACTAGATAACGATACGAATAATTTAGACACCTTGGAAATACCGCCAACATTTGGCAATGAAATTAAGGGGCTATTTGACTTGAACTCAACATTAATACAGCTAGGGGCGGCTTTACCATTGATTAGCCATGATCTACCAAAAAGTGATTTTTTCACTACTCACTGATCGTGTAAGTAACAGGCGAGAGGTCCAGCGGCCATCTCTGTGGCTGACTCTTCAGCAATTCCTTATCATGGATATATCTTCCAGTTTCGGATACTACCGATAAACATAAGAACGATGATAGCTTTCAATTATAAAGAAGAATCGTCGGACTTTACGACATTAAACACACCCGGACCCACCAAAATTTGAACACTAAGAAAATTGAGATTTATCAGACTGTATCAATTACATTGCCGACTATCTGTCACCGTCTAAAGTTCCAGATTCTGTTTTATCTCTATTGCTGAGTACTTGTTGCTTTACACATCTAACTGACACCAAAAGTATAGCGATGGCTCCAATAAATGTAGTGGCTGCCATTGACAACTCTAGAGCAATCAACGTTAAAGAAATGACACTTATCGATAACAGCTTTAAATTTTTGATATGAAATTGAAGATAATCTCGCCTCAGAAGATCTTCAATTAAAAACAACATGAGAACCGCCAAAGCAAAAGCAATTACTATAAATTCAAAGCTTCCTGTCGACACCCCTCGATAAGACGATATATAACATGACAAGCCAGTGACTGGGATAGCTGCAACACTTTGCATTGTATAATAGTCTGCGGAAGCCAGCCTCCAGAAGGTTGACCACTGACTACTTTCATCTTGTTCAAGTATGGTTAGTTTAATCGCCAAATATGGGACTGCAAGCAGCCCTCCGACAAAGAGAATAACAAAAAATATCAGCATAAAAATATCTAGCCAGCAAATTCAATTTCGATAGTTGATCTACAAAATAATACGCTGCGAGTGAGTCTTCCTGCTGATAAGCAGAAAAACTAACCGCTTTTTCTCACCCGATTCAAATCATCACAAACCATCTCCATACCATCCAGCACCCGAAAAGTATGTCGCTGAATGATATCCGGTGGTACATGAAACAGGTTTCCCTCTTTAACTGCATTAATTCTTGGGTAAGCTGCCCAGGCATCCAACCAATCTGGCCGCTCCTCCCCCATTCCGCTGGCGATAATTACTCTCGGGTCTCTATCCAGTACAGACTCAATACTAATCTTCGGTGCTAATACCAATGCATCGGCAAATATATTACGGCCGCCACAGGTTTGAATAACATCGCTAATCAGGTGGTCGCCATTAAGTGTTTGCAGTGGCTCATTCCAAACCTGATAAAAAACACTGACCGAATCCAGGTCCTTATGGCTAAGCTGTATCTGATTCAGTCGCTCAAGCCACTCTCCGGCAGATTTATCTGCATAGTCACTTGTACCTGCAAGTTTACCGAAGCGCTTTACATTCACAGCGATATCTTCAAGAGCATTAGATTCAGATACGAAAACTGTAAAACCGAGATCCTCCAGTTTATTGATCATCTGATCGCCATTTCCCGATCCCCAGGCAACAATCAAGTCAGGATTTAGCAATAGTAAACTTTCATAGTTTACCGCTTTATAGTTACCTATCTCCGGTAATTGCTTGGCTTGCTCGGGGTAGTCACTGTAGCTTACCGCAGCAATTAGCTTATCCCCTGCCCCGGCACTGTAAAAGTTCTCCACGATATTTGGTGCTAGCGCAACAATACGCTCTGCTGGTGCAGGCAGTTCAACCCATTGGCCACGGGCATCTTTTACCCGCACGGAATCATCCGCCCAAGTATTACTCACCAATAACAGATTCAAGGTTAAAACAACACGGACAATACTGCTTCGAGACATCTCTTTAACTCGACTATAAATAAGGAGCTTCTAAACAGCTCCATAACTCACATTGGCAACCACTGCCACCCATAAAATCAATATCGACAACTCACTTATCTCGACCAAACCGCCCAAACAATCGCCGGTATAACCACCAATAGCCTTATCCCACAGGCGACGCCAGAATAAAACTAGGCCAATCAAACTACAGACGATGCCTATGGCAATGGGTATTGGCGCCGCTAAACATCCAATAGCAACTACGATTGCAACTACCGGCAATAGGTCCCATCGGCGTTCGGGGCCAGAGGGCGGTACACGGCCTTCAACACGTGCGTATTGTGAAACTCCCATTAAAGCCAGGGCCGCAGCCCTGGCTAGCATAGGTGAGAGCACCAACGGCAGATAGACCCAAGCATCTTTTGTTACCGGGTTTATTAGCTCTAGCAGGGTTGCTATTGCAGCGAACTTTATCAGTAGGAAAACAACAACAGCCGCTACCGCAATAGAGCCGCAGTGGGGATCGTGCATTACTCTCAGAATATGCTGACGTTGTTCTTCAGGATCCGTACACTTATGTCCAGCAAAGTAGGCATCAGTACAGTCAGCAAGGCCGTCGAGGTGTAGTGCACCTGTCAGGACCACCCAGAAACCCAATAGTATTGCAGCTTGCAACTGGGCACCTAAAGGAGCCAGAAGGTAGGCGGCCCCGGATAACAGTACACCAATCACCACTCCAACCAGGGGGTAAAAATATATCGACCGCTTCACCGTTTCCTTGTCCACCTCCCGAAGCAAACCCGCCACCGGCAGCCGGGTAAGAAATACCAGCGCATACAGAAATGCTTGGGATAGGTTGTACAACTTACGGGCAATAAACATAAGCTGACTGCTCTGGGTAGGAAACGGTAAAGGTCTTATTGTCCGAGTCGTATCTCAGCGATGCGGCAAACCCGTAGTTAACTTGCAGTGAAATCATTTTCACTGGGAGCCAGTTATTCGCATACGCGAGCAACAACTTGATAACGCCACCGTGAGTAACGAGCAGCAGGGACTCTCCCGAGTATTGCTGGGCTAGATTATCAATAGCTTGAAGAACTCTGGATCGAAATACGGGAAAGGGCTCACCTCCCGGCGGTGCGTGCTTTTCTGGGTCACGCCCCCAGGCTTCACACAGTGCTCGTTGCTCAGTCCAGATCTTATCGACTGACTGCCCCTCCCAGTCCCCGAAACCAATTTCCCGGATATCAGGAACTTCAGTTATCGGCAGCTTTTTCTCTCGGGCAAGCTGAGCAGCAAAGCGTTGGCAGCGTTGTAAGGGTGAAGTAACAATCCGGTCCCAGGAGTCATCGAGCTCGGCAAGCCCTCGCAACATCTGCTTCCTACCCTCACTGGTTAGGGGCACATCGATCTGCCCGCGAAAAATATTTCCACCTTCGCAGGCACCGTGTCGTAAAAGATCAATCCGCAACTGGCACTCCTGCCTCACTGAAAGTGAACATTTTGTTATGCAGGTTCAGCGCTTGCTTGATAATACTTATGGCCAACACTGCACCTGTGCCCTCGCCAAGGCGCATATTGAAGCTCAGCAATGGCTTCACCCCCAGGCACTCGAGGGCCAGTTTGTGACCAGACTCGTCAGAGAGATGGGCGTAGAGCAACCAGGGCTTCACTGATGGATTAATAGCACCGGCAATAGCTGCCGCGGCAGTCGCCATAAAACCATCAACCAATACAGGGACACCTCGCTGGGCACTGGCGACAAACGCTCCCGTTAAGGCTGCAATCTCAAAGCCACCAAAAGTTTGCAGAATAGCAAGTGGCGAGCCCAGCGCTGCCCGGTGCTGTTCCAAAGCAAATTCGATCAGTTCCACCTTGCAGGCGAGCACTGCATCGTCGATACCTGTTCCTCGCCCCGTAATGCTGCCAACCTCTAGCTCAAAAAGGGCGGCAAAAATGGCAGCGGCGGAAGTGGTATTGCCAATACCCATATCTCCGCCAATAAAACAATCTGCATCGGTAGACTGGCGGCGACCGGCATCAAGAGCAAGAGCCAGCTGCGCTTGGGTCATAGCGGGATTACCTTGGGAGAAGTCCGCAGTAGAGGGAGCTATAACTTCATCAATCAGGTCGGGGTGTTCAGCGGGGACCACACAACCCAGATTAATTGCGGCAAAGTCAGCATCCTGCTCGCGGCTCAACACATTAATAGCCGCCCCACCCTCGCAAAATAGTTTCAGCATTACAGAAGTGACGGCCTGAGGAAATCGGGAAGTTCCCTGGGCTGCAACACCGTGATCAGCACCGAATACGCGCACCGACAAATTATTCAGTAGGGGTTGCTCCCTCCCCTGGAATCCGGCGAAATCCACGGCAATGCTCTCGAGCCGGCCGAGCGCGCCTTGCGGCTTAATCAATTGCTCCTGGCGGGCAATCGCGGCATTGCGAGCACTCTGGTCCGGGGTTGGTGCAGGCTTATCGAGCCAACTGAGTTCATCTGTCATCATTATCGGTCTCAGGTGATTCTTTAGGAGCCTCTGAATAACTCCGTGATACCTCTGGCTTGCAGAGCGGTTCACAATCAAGGCGCGGCTTCGCAGGAATGTCTAGACCTTTCAAGAAGTCGCAACGCGGAGTGTGAATCGCTCTGCAAGCCCCGAAGGGCGAGTCTTGAAGGCCGCACCTGCTGCGTTGCAGCTCTTGCAAAGGGCTACGGCCATTCGCGGCGAGCTGCGCCTAACATCTGCAGCCTTCAAGACTCGTAGAGGCATTACGGAGTTATTCAGAGGCTCCTTTACTTTACAGTGAGCGGCAAACCAGCAATTGCCAAGGTGACGCTATCAGCTCGCTCGGCTAGTGCCTGATGAAGCCAACCTGCCGCATCCACAAATTCCCGCGATAACTGCCCAAGGGGCACAATACCCGAACCGACTTCATTACTGACAAAAATCCAAGGTGGGGTATTACCGTTAGAGAGGGTAAGCCTCTGATCGATACATTGCAGAAGCGCCTCTTGCTCACGCTCCCAAACGCCTTGATGAAGACAGTTGTTCAACCACAAAGTGAGGCAGTCCACCAGTACACAGTGGGACTCAGGAGCTGTAACCAGAGCCTCTGCCAGTGCAATAGGCTCTTCCAGGGTCTGCCATCGATGATCCCGGTCTTCCTGATGTCGAGCAATACGGGTAGACATTTCTTGATCGCCCGCAGTAGCCGTTGCCAGGTAGATAAGCCCACCATCGCTACTGCTATTTAGCCACTGCTCCGCGCGCTGTTGCGCAAGCCGGCTTTTTCCGCTGCGGGCGCCCCCTAGTACCAGATGTACACCATTGGTGCTAGACATCGGCAATCACCAGGGATTGACCGGTTACCGGGTGTGGCATCACCGTGACACTGTAGCCGTAAAGCTGCTGCATATTCTCCGCAGTCAATACATCCTCCGGATTTCCGTAGGCCATACTGCGCCCCTGCTTTAAGGCGAGGATTCTGTCGCTGTAGCCGCTGGCATGGGCCAGATCATGGACCGTCATTACCACAGCTACGCCACTTCGCGCGAAGTCTCTTACCGCTCTCATCATTCCATATTGGTGTGCAATATCCAGGCTGGCAGCGGGCTCATCTAATAAGAGGAGCCGCTCTCCACCATCCTCTGCCCGCCAGATCTGGGCCATCACCCGAGCCAATTGCAAGCGCTGCTGCTCGCCGCCAGATAATGTTGGGTACAGGCGCTCAGACAAATGACTAACATCCAGCACAGCCATGGCTTCCAGGCAGATTTCTCGGTCCCGGTCAGTGCCGGTGGAATGCGGAGTTCGACTGAGGGCGACCAGTTCCAGCCCGGTAAAGGCAAATGTCAGCGGGTTATTTTGCGGCAGGACGGCAACTTGCCTGGCTCGATTGCGGGCCGACAATTTTGAAAAAGAGTTACCTTTAAAGTGGACCTGCCCGGAATCCATCCTGACTTCACCGCAAAGGGCACGCAGCAGGGTCGACTTCCCCGCGCCATTGGGGCCAATCACACAAACCAGCTCGCCGACATCTACCTCCAGGTTGATATCTTGCAACAGCGGCCGATTATCGACACTAACCGCAACTCCCTCCACCTGTAGCAGAGCCATTAAATTGCCCCCCTGCTTTTACGCAACAAGGAAACAAAAAAAGGCACCCCAATCAGTGCGGTAATCAGCCCTACCGGGATCTCCACCGGGGCAATAATGGTTCGTGCCAGGGTATCGGAAACTAGTAATAAACTGGCTCCAGCCAGGGCAGAAAGCGGCAACAGTTGCCGGTGATCAGGTCCTACCCACAAACGCACTATATGGGGCACTACCAGCCCCACAAAAGCAATACTGCCGGCTACAGCAACCGAAGTGCCCACTCCAGCCGCAACAAGCACTATCAAACGGGTTTTTACCCGCTCCACATCAATACCGAGGTGCCGCGCCTGGGATTCTCCCAATAAAAGAACATTTAGTGAGGTGCCGAAGTGGGACATACTGGCAAGCAAAGCGCCCAGCACGGCCAAAACCAGAAAAGCGCGAGGATAGCTCGCTGCATCCAGCCCTCCCATAAGCCACAGGCTCATACGGCGCAGGGTGTCATTATCAGCAAAGTACTCCATTAGCCCGATCAGGCTTGCGGAAAAAGCGGTAACGGCAATCCCCATTAGCAACATGGTGGCCACGGAAGTGCCATTAATACTTTTCGCCACTTTGTAGACCAGTGTCACCGCTAAAAGGCCGCTGAAAAAAGCAGCTATGGATACAACGGGCAAACTCCCAAACGCAGCGGCAACCTCCGCTCCTAGCAGGATGGCCAAACAAGCACCGAGAGAAGCCCCTGCGGTAACACCAATCAGGGATGGGTCAGCTAGAGGGTTTCGAAATAAGCCTTGTAACATTGCCCCGCAGATGGCGAGCACAGCACCCACTCCAGCCGCCAACATGGCTCTCGGTAATCGTATTACCTGAACAATATCCCCAGCGAGTCCACCATCGCCCTGGCCACTGATCGCGGCAAATAGTTGTGAGGGTGAGAGATACACTGCCCCTATGGCAACGGCAGCAGAAAAACTAAGGGCAAGTGCTGCAGGCAGTAACCACCAGGCAATATTTAATGCTTTTATACGGGCAACAGTCACTGGGTATCCTCTTGCAACGCTGCCGTCTCCCTGGTTCCCTCAAATTGCTCGAGCCAGTTTCCCTGGATATTCTCGGCGATAGTCTCAGCCAGCCTGTCCAATTGTTGCTGCCGCTGTTCACCCATATCCAGCGGCGTAGAGTCTTTCAACCCACCCCAGGCAAAAAGTGCGCTCAGCGCTTCGGGTGAATCGAACAGCCCATGCACGTAGGTCGCGAATACCTGTCCATCAGCACTTATTGCACCATCAGGCCTGGAATTTCCGCCTTTATCACAGATATATACCGCTGGAGTTTGCAGAGCTACACCTTCTGTTATACCACAGTGGATTTCATAGCCCTGAACAGGAGTAGCTTCTTTTACTTCATTTTCCAAAGCTAAAAAGCCGGTAATATTTTTCAGTGCCTTGACTGGCTGCAAGCGAGTTGTGAAATCCAGATAACCCAAGCCCGGTTCGTTACCCGGGGTATCCTCTACCCCATCCGGATCCTGTACCTCGCTCCCCAGCATTTGCAAACCACCGCAAATACCCACGAGTTTGCCGCCATAGCGCAGATGCCGATCCAACTGTGCAGGCCAATCGTTTTCTTTTAAGTAGGCCAAGTCTGCCCGTACATTTTTACTGCCAGGAAGAATAATCCAGTCGCACTGAGGGACTGGTTCGCGAACACTGACAAATTGCAGATCGATATCCGGATGCAACCTCAGCGCATCAAAATCTGTATGATTGCTTATGCGCGGCAATACCGGCACTACCACTTTCAATCGAGCATCAGCACCGCTCTGTTGGGTACTAATGGCATCCTCCGCGTCAAGGTAGAGGTCATGGAGATAAGGTAAGACTCCGAGAACTGGCTTGCCGGTATACTCCTCTAACCAGTCGAGCCCCGGCTGAAGTAATTGCAGATCGCCACGAAAGCGGTTGATCACAAAACCGACGACACGCTCTCGCTCTGAGGAAGACAGCAATTCGAGGGTGCCTACCAAGTGGGCGAACACACCTCCGCGATCGATATCGGCAATCAGTACAACCGGGCAATCAACGGCCTCGGCAAAGCCCATATTGGCAATATCGTTTTCCCGCAGGTTAATTTCTGCCGGGCTGCCAGCCCCTTCAACTAACACCAGCTCATATTGATCATCGAGCCGTGCGAAGGAGTCCAGCACTGCATTTTGCGCGGTAGCCTTGTAGTGATGGTAATCCAGCGCCTGCATATTCCCCAGCACTTTACCCTGGATAATAACCTGAGCCCCAGTATCTGAAGCGGGCTTAAGCAACACCGGGTTCATATCGCTGTGGGGGTCGATTCCACAGGCCTGGGCCTGCAACGCTTGTGCCCGCCCTATCTCACCACCATCCACCGTAACGGCACTATTGAGTGCCATATTTTGCGGTTTAAAAGGTGCGACACTGACTCCGCGCTGGGAAAAGTAACGAGCGAGCCCGGCCACCAAAGTACTCTTGCCGGCATCGGAAGTCGTGCCCTGAACCATCAACACGGACATAGTGAAAACAACCTAGTAATCTACGCCTTTGCGGGCTTTGATGCCCGCTTTAAAAGCGTGCTTAACATCTTTCACTTCAGATACCGTATCCACTAGCTCCTGTAGTGCACTACCACCACCTCGACCAGTTACCACCAAACTCTGTTCCTGTGGCCGCTGGGCTAGAGTCTCCAATACTTTGGACTCATCCAGGTATTTGTAAGCGAGCATATAAGTGAGCTCGTCCAACACCACTAAGTCATAGGTGGTATCGGTGAGCATTTTTTCTGCCTCTGCCCAGGTTCTCTCTGCAGCAACAATATCGCTGGTGCGATCCTGAGTATTCCAGGTAAAGCCGGTGCCCATTTGATAGAGAGTAACTTCCGGGCAATGGTTTTTAAGGAAAAGCTCTTCCCCAGATTGCTGTGCGCCTTTAATAAATTGCACCACACCCACTTTCTGCCCGTAACCCAGTGCGCGTATCACCATGCCGAAAGCTGAGCTCGACTTCCCTTTGCCATTTCCGGTGAGCAGGACAGCAACTCCACGCTGGATATCGGCTGCTGCAATGTTGGCATCAACCTTCTCCTTGTGTTTTTGCATTGCCTGCTTGTGCTTGGCATTTCGTTTTTGCTCGTCTTCCGACATGGCCACCTCGTTCAAGAACCTATAAAAGAAAGTGCTTTAGAAGCTAAATTCCACACCAGCATAACCGGCGAGGCCCGCAGTGTTATAGCCTGTGACTTCCACATAATCTTCGTCGGTAAGGTTTTCACCGCGAACAAATACAGTCGTGGAGTTGTTCAGCTGATAACGGACACTGGCATCCAGCACTTGATAATCATCCAGCGAGGTGCCATCGCTATCTACCACATCCGCACTGGAGCGCAGGTTCATAACCAGACTCAAGTCACTGGTAGGCTTATATGTGAAGCCTAGGTTGGCCAAGTGCTTGGGGCTACGAGCTCGGGGAGAATCATCGGCTTCTTCAGCGTCGGTGTAGGTGTAGTTGGCTGATAACAGCAAGGTATCAGTTACCTGTGTTTCAGCAACCAATTCGACTCCACGAGATTTGCTTGTTCCACTACTTTGCAAATAACCAAATGCATCCCCATTCCAGCCAATTTCATTTTCAATAACTTGGTCAAACAGCACAAATTCGAGATACAGTGCATCTTCATTGAAGTACTCGACACCAAGATCCAGACCCTGACTCTCTTCCGGCTTAAGGGACGGCAACTCTAATGGGGTAAAAGTCAACCAATCAAATGCAGTCGCGTTGTGGTTAACTTCATACAGGCTTGGGGCACGGAAGCCAGTCCCATAACTACTTTTTATCTTTACGGTACCGTTGGCAACACCTTCGAACAAATAGGCTGAACTGGCGCGGAAGCTATTGTAACTGCCAAAATCGGAGTTGTTGTCATGACGAAGGCCAAGGGTGATATAAGCCTTGTCAGCATAGCTTCCCTGATATTCGGAATAAACTGCCCACTGATCCCGATCCAGGTCTCCCGAAGTATCTTCACGATGCTCTACCCCGTAGACTACCCCATGTTCGCGGCTAAACCCGTGGGAGCCCATTAGGTTTAACTTTTCGATATCACCTTCTGCTTCATAGGAAGTCACACCTTCATCGATATAGGTACGCTGCAATTCAGATCGTGTATAGGCTAATTCCTGTTGGCTGTCCTCACCTTTGTGAGCCAAGCTAACACGAGCACTTTCCTGACTAAACTCAAAGTTGCAATCGTCATGAAGAACAAACCAACCGCAGCGATCATATTCACCTGAGGCATCGGTATCCCGCGCTACGGCCTCAAGTCGCCACTGCTCAGAGATATTCCAGCCTACACGGCCATGCAAGGTTTCATTATCATAACCGTCGTCATCTTTCAGTTCGGTGTCATAACTACTAGTATTAAAACCATCGGTTTCTGCCACTGCTGCAGAAACAAAATAATCCAATGTTTCATTGGCTCCGCTAGCGCTGGCATTGTAGCGTTCAGTATCGAAGCTACCTCCCTCGGCAGACAGCTCAAAGCGCTGCCCTTCACCCTCGCGGCGAGTCGAGATATCCAGCACTCCACCGGCATCGGCCCCGTAGAGCATTCCCTGCGGGCCACGCAGCAGTTCCACACGCTGTAAATTACTGCTCATAATATGTTCAATATGAGCACCGGCCTGAAGGCCGGTTGGGTCAGAAATGTCGATACCGTCTATCTGGACCAAGGTTCTGAAACCGGACTCTCCACGTACCCTTAAGGAGGTTGTCTTGCCCATACCCCCTGTATTGGTAACAGACACGGAAGGCACACTGCGCAAAACATCGGCAAGGGACACCAATCCCCGCTCTTTTAGCTGCTCTTCATCCAATACAGTTACTGAAGTAGCTACCTGGCGCAGCGGCTCGCCCTGACGGGAGCTCACAACAACCACGGTTTCCAGGTCTGGAATTGAAGATTCGGTAACAGTGGATTCAGCAAAAGACGGCGCGCTCACGGCTGACAGTACAGCCAGGCTCAATATAGATTTTTTCAAGTTTCAACCCCTAAGACAAAAGCACATGGGATCGAGGGAGGAATAGCAATGCGGCACGCCGAAGCGCGAAAGATCGTATTGCAAGATGGTAGCCCTCCGCTCCATCGTGTTTAGAAAAGAGGCCGGTATCGGGCTTACCACTCAGAATACAGGTGGATCACCGTTGCGGGGGCAGCGCCGGATTTCCGGACTTCCCGTTTAACCTTCTCAGCCAATTCAGGGCAGAAGGCACCTCTAATCGTGGTCGCGAAACTAGTGGAAAGGTACCGGAAAGTCAACAGAAGCCAAAAAATGTGAGGGAAGCTTGTTCGTGAGCCGGGTATTCCCTCACTACATAAGTACTAGTTATTCATGAGCAAGATTTCAAAAGCGCTTAGCAAGGTACCTTCACATAAACTGAGATCAACCTTGAGTTGCAGCCATAATAAAGAATTTATCAATAAATCATTCCGCTAACTATTATCAAATACTGCAAGCCAATCTGTGTAATATTTATCCGCATATTGACGAAAGAATGGAAACAACCAAGATGCACTTCTTTCATGAAGATTAAACCCACATCCATCATCAACAAGTACATCTTTGTCAACTATTCCGGAGAGCGCATGATGTAGAGCTGAAGCGCATAGTAGAAATTGCCCTATTGAATCGGCGATAGGCCTAAAATCCCACCCCCAGCCCCATGCATGGCACGATATACCTTTGAATTTCGGTTGCTTTCGGCCAAGTCAACAATGATTGGATCTGCCCCCTCATCGCCGAATAAAAACCAAGTTTTATCCCAACCGGGTATTGGCTGATTGTCAACTGGATTGTAGTTATATCCATTCATCAGCCATGACAAGCGCCTGGCACTATAAAGATCAATTGGATTGCCCACGCCATCAAGATATTGACTGTGTGCAGGCGCATAGTGGACTATATACTCTTGAAACTCTTTCGGAAAAACAATATCCCTTTCCTCTTGCAACCGAAAATAGATAGAGTTTCCGCCTCCCTGAAGTTCGAAATTTGTCTTTGAAAAACTATGAATCAACTCAATATAATCTTTAATATCCATACTACGTAACTCGCGAAACTACTTGCTGTATTTTTTTGGGGAGGGTACACAGCTCCATTTAGAGCAACGGGTACGGCTTACCCTACTCATCTAACTGCGACCTACTTACCACCTTGCTTCTGACAGCGGGAGGGGCGCTGTATATTTTACAGAAGTACCCAACATAGATTTTTGTATATTCTTACATACACCTTCCTATTTTGATGTGCCAACTAAAACACAACCAGCACCAACAAAAGTGGAACCAAATATACGACCGAGCAATCGACTTGAGGCCATATTCCTGGATTTTTCTTTAGTACCAAAAACTAATAAGCTATAACAAAACAAACAACTAAAAGATAATGCCATAAAAGTGAAAACCAGCAAGGAGAACTGGGGTAAGAGTGGATCTGACAAGGAAATAAATTGCGGGAAAAGCGCGGTTGTGAATATAATCGCTTTAGGGTTCGTTAAGGCAATTAAGCCCCCTTGAATATACAAATTCAATGCGCCTCGCCTAGCATTACAAGCTACATCAGCAGAATCCGCCCTTCCTATTCCGTTTTTCCAAAGTTTAACCCCCATATAAATCAGATATCCAGCCCCAATCATCTTTACCATAGTAAACGCTACGGAAGAGTTAAGGACAATTACACTCAATCCAATAACTGAAAGCCCGGACATAACAAACAAACCAGATATATTACCCAATGCCGTGAACACACCCCCTCTAACACCGTCCGATAGAGTATTGATAGAGACCAGTAGTGCCGCAGGCCCTGGGGTAGCAGTCGCCAAGAGTGCGATTACGCAAAAGGCTAACCAACTTTCAAATGCCATTTAACTCACCTTAATTGACCATTGCTCCTCAGGGGAAGGCAAATCGGTAGTAGACTAGTAAACTTCCAGCCTTATTCTCCTCGCCCCATATAAGCGACCAGACCACCCCAGCCAAGGAAGCACAAAAGCCGAGACCCAAAAGCACAAACTAATTAGAAACTGCATAGAACTTTCCAGCTGACTGCAAATCTGCCTAAAAGCACACAGCTCCGATACTGAAAAAAAGAAATCATGGATGCGAAGAGCATTGAAAGTAATAGATATACACCTACTACAACCAATCTCCGGACCTTTCCTGGATACTTATAGTCTAGCGATTCAGTGCGCTCATCAAGCACCTCATAGCCTGGCAATGAAGCCGGGTCCTTTACAACCACTAGCGACACTGAGAGAAAATCATGCACAGCTTGACGCTTCTTTGATGTAAGAATAGCGATTAGTGAAGGAACCCCTAAGAATAGTTTAAAGAACGTCCTGACAAGTGCCTGAAAAATATTAATTTTTTTATTGGCTCCCACCTTACGGATACGAATACCCATTAGATGATGCCCAACATTCCCACCAGTTAACGAAACCAATACCGGTTCAAATAAGATGATCGGCATTAGAATTAAAGCTGATTGGTACACATCATTTTTTAAGCCGATGCTAGTACCAACAGCTATTGAAAAGGCAACAACTACAACTAGCACCAAAGAATCAATCATCAATGCTCTAAGTCTTCTGGATAACTTGGGGTACATATTTGTTAGAAATTTCTATTCAAAGTGGCTTATTAAAAAGAGGCCCTTGTATACCACCTTTATCACCTCATCTAAAGTATTTTTAGTAGATTTATACTCCGAGGACACATGCATGCCAACTGTCTGCGACACCTTTGTACCACTAAAATACAATCTCATGGCAACGCAGGCTAAAGAGTTGATATTGCTCTCAACCACTCATGTTGACATGCTGCAACAACCTACAAATATGCCTTATTTATCCAAAATAATATTGAAACCACCATAGATTAATCTCTTACCATCAAATGGCATGGGGTTCTGATCTGGGTGCATCCTCGGGTCATCCATAACCGCTTGCCACCCAGAATCTCGAACTTCTTTAGAAGGCCAAACGACCCAGGAGAACACTACGGTTTCATTGCCTGCACACTTCACCGCCAAAGGGAACGAGGTTAATTCGCCCTCAGGAACATCATCACCCCAAGTTTCAACAACCTTTAGAGCCCCCTGCTCTTTAAATACTTCTGCAGCAATTTTTGCATGCTTAATATACTCTTCTTTATTGTCTGTGGGTACAGCTGCTACAAATCCATCTGCATAAGACATTTTTAAGCCTCCGATATTTTTCTAAATTGAAAATTTACTGCGGAAATTAAACACAGACTCGCAAAGTACCTCTAACTCTCAGAGCTAGTGATAATAAATAGGGCTTAGACCTAAACTTTTCCAGTCTATAGCCTATCTAGACAACAAGCCCAAGAATAACACTATCCAAAAGGCAACCTCACAATTAATAAAGCGCCATCTGGCAGCCCCACTCACTGCATATAAATCGCCATTCACTTTGAAGCTACCAAAGGATAGCCCAAAGGCTTATCCCTCGGACGACCTTATTAAACAGGCTCGGACTCTCTCAAGGATCGTTGTTTTGCTACCGCAGCCGACTTATCAGGTAAAGGCAAAGCGACAGGTGCTTGCTGCGTCTGACTGGTAGCCATTACCACAGTGCTGCCGTGACGTGCGGCAGTTACAAGCGCATCATTATCCGCAATGGCAGTCATAAAGCGCAGCGCTTCGTCAGCGCTGGTGCCTGCACTGGTAAGGGCCTTGATAGCCTCGGCAGCACTTTCGGCATATACCCGTCGCGCCTCACCCATTTTCTCCATACGGATCTTTACGGACTCACCATCAGCTTTAGCTTTACCCACTTCGCGTTCCCGGATTGCCTCAGCCTCATAGGTAGCGGCCTGCTTCTCCCGCTGCATTTCCATAACTTTGTTAGCCTGAACCTCTACCGACTTCGGCAGGCGTGGCTCATCTGACAATACATCGACAATCTCAACACCAAAGTCATGGAAAAAGTGGCGAAGACGCTCTTTGGCCTTATCCGCTATCTGTTCTTTCTTGTTATAAACATCTTCAAGCTCAATGCCATTAGCAACAGGAATAGCGGCATCCGTTGCAAAAGATTTTAGTTGTGCCTGATAATTTTCCAGGTCATACAATGCCTTGTAAGCGAGCCTCACATCTGAGGCCACCTGATGTTGCACTTTTAAAATCAACCCAAAGGTCACATGATTACTTGTTTTCAAGCTAAGCTCTACTGGCGTTTCGTGCAGTGCTGTAGAAGCCTTTTTATCAACCCAAGATAGATAAGGAATAATCAGGTTGAATCCAGGTGTAGCAGTCTTCCAGTATTTGCCTAAAAATAGAACAAAGTGGTACTGTTTTGGTTCAACGATAACAATAGCTTTAGCAATCAAAAAGGCTGCCGCCACCAACGGTAAAATTGGCCAAAAAGGAAGGGCTTCAAAGAATTGTTCTAACATATATAAGTGTTTCCAAACAGTGGTATCAGCAAATTATCATTTAAATCACCAATAGAAAATATAGCTAACGGATTGAGAAATCAAACTTTAACAAGGCTCTCTACCCAAGAGTCACTCAGGCTTACAGAAACTCTGATACTTTATTTAATCCAGCTCGACATTTATTCATCGACATACTAAAACAGTCTGTCTGCTTGAAACTTTAACTTTATTCACCCTGAAATTTTGGCTAACTAGCTTGAGCCAAACAGATAAACTCAAGCATATTTAAATTTTTGTAAAGTCAAATACATCATAAGTCCATCCGTTTGATATATACATTGTTTAATTGGCCGCAATCAACACAAATGATGCTTCGAACTTTTTTGTGATTAAGGGCCGAAACAACTACTTTACATAACATGAATACAGGTTAGAGGCGAGGCTCCCTATGTCCGGCAGAGAGCTCTCCAGAGCACTTGGCCCCGAGGAAGTACTGTTTACTGAGCTGGCAAGAAGAACATGCGGCGGAACCTTGATAATCTCATTTATCAAAGTTCTCATCCCTATGAGTATTGAGCAACTAAAGTCTGGATTTGCCTGGATTCACACAATATATCCCCTACTACAAGCAAGGGTAGAGACTGGGGAGCAGCTATGTTGGCGGTGTGACGTACCATTCGAATCGATCCCCTTTGAGATTAGAAGACTCGACAAACCTTTAGATTTTGAACACGAATTCAATCGTAGGGGCGAATCAGGGCTTGATGTCAGCAAATGTACTTATACTATTACCTTCTATATCAATTCTGATGACAAAGTAGAATGGGTTTCCTTAGTTAGTAGCCATGCAGCTTTGGATGGCCGGTCAATTATGACCTTATTCTATGTCTTGGATCTTTATTTTAAAAGTGATGATTCATTTAGACTTGAAGAGCAACCTCTTTATGATCCAGTTGAAAGCTATTTCAACTCTCCAAAACATTTTGCAAACAAAGAATCATCACAATTTAAAAACAATCTATTCAAGTGGCCAGTAGAGGAACCTGCATTTGCTGCTGAGCGGGAAGGACATGCCATCTACCGTGCTTTTCCCGTAGAAGAAATTACACAACTGGCAATATTGGGAAAACGTCATAAAGTAAGGCCCACAGCCCTATTTTGTGCGGCAGCTATTCAAGCCGCTCAAATACTGCCAAATCATAAGGACTGGATAAGTATCTTACTACCCATGGATGTTAGGGATCTATGTGGCTCACAGATTGGAATTAGTGCTATCGGTGCCTTCTCTGCAGCAACAACCCTTGAGATAATGCCAGATATTGACATAGAGGACACATGGCAATTAGCACAATACTTACAGTTTGAACTTGATAGGCAAGCAGAGGCAGGAGAGTCTTGCAAATTTTTATTCCCGCAAAACTATAAGTTGAATGACATAATAGATTTCGTACAAGAATATGAAAATAATAAACCAGTATTTCCTGAGGGAATCTGTGTTTCTAATGTAGGAAGTATGAAAGCACTTAATACAGAAATGAAATACTTTGAAATTGTCAGTGGAATTCCACTTCAAACCCACGGCGCCCACCCAATTTCAATATTAACTTATTCAACCATGCGCAACTCTGTATTTGTTTTTTCATACTGTGACCCACTAACCAAAAGGGACAATATTTTAAACTTTGCGGAAAGGTTTATAAATATTCTAAAAAAACTGGAATTAAGTGACATGTAATACTACTTTACAAACAGCCAAGCAAAGATACACTAAACATATTTATACATCATTGAAAGTTAACTATTTCAAGGCGTCAACATGTCCGCATGGATAAGCGCCACCTTTAGCACAAGAAGCAACCAATCAGGCTTGCCGAAACCCAGTTAAGCTACAATCCTGTGTAGCACTCGAAAGAGTGCCTCCGTGGATGTTAGAAACACACCCCCAACTTCACTGTAAGTCCTAAATCAGAGCACTTTTAACAATAAATTTATATTCACTTTGGGAGCACCTACTTCTCCTCAAGGTGAAGTAGGTGCTCACGGAAGCTTAGCTCAGTCTCATATACTCTTTAACAGCTTTTTCCCTGCCATGCACAATCCGATAAAGTAACGGAAGTACAAACAGAGTTAGAAGTGTGGAAGAAATAATCCCCCCAATCACAACCGTGGCCAGGGGCCTTTGTACCTCTGCGCCGGTACCCACATTCAATGCCATAGGCACGAACCCCAAGCTGGCAACCAGAGCAGTCATCAGTACAGGGCGAAGACGAATCATTGCTCCGTCAATAATCGAAACCAAAAGCTCACCGCCCTGTTGCCGCAGCTGACGAATAAATGACAGCATTACCAGGCCGTTTAAAACCGCAACACCAGAAAGGGCAATAAACCCAACCCCTGCAGAAATCGATAGAGGCATACCGCGCAGCCATAGAGCTAGCACCCCGCCAGTTAGCGCTAAGGGAACTCCTGTAAAAATGATCAAGGCATCTTTGAATGAGCCGAAAGCCATTACTAGAAGACCGAGGATTACCAAAAGCGTCAGCGGGACAACGATAGAAAGACGCGTACTTGCAGATTCCAGTTGTTCAAATGTACCTCCATATACCAACCAGTAACCGGCAGGCAAAGACACCTGTTGTTGGATTCGGGCTTTTGCCTCCTCCACAAAAGATCCTAAATCGCGATCGCGTACATTCGCGGTTACCACTACACGGCGTTTGCCATTTTCACGACTGACTTGATTGGGAGCCGGTGTCATTTCAAGATTGGCTACTTCAGACAAAGGCACATAGCTACCTAGCGGGCTACCAGCGGGTAAAGGTACAGGTAAGTCACCAAGGTTTTCATAGTCCCGGCGCAGCCCTTCCGGCAGCCTTACTACCAATTGGAAGCGGCGGTCACCCTCATAAATCAGCCCTGCAGATTCCCCACCAATTGCGGTTGACACCAAGTCCTGTAGGGTTTTCAGGTCGATGCCATAGCGGGCAAGCGCTATACGCTTGGGGACTACAGAGAGAACTGGCAGACCTTCAACCTGCTCTACTCGAGCATCGGCTACACCCTCAATTCCATCTAACACACCCAGGATTTGATTAGACGAAGCGACAAGCTGGTCCAGGTCATCACCAAATACTTTGATGCCCAGATCTGCACGCACACCAGAAATCAACTCGTTGAAACGCATCTGGATTGGTTGGGTAAATTCGTAGTTATTACCTGGAAGCTCTCGAACGGCAGCTTCGATTTCTGCCACCAATTGCTCCTGAGACAGTTTTGGATCGGGCCATTGATTTCTGGGTTTCAGGATCACAAAGTTATCAGCCACATTCGGAGGCATTGGATCTGTAGCTACCTCTGGAGTACCAATTTTTGCAAATACCTTGTCTACCTGGGGGAACTCCTTAATGCGCTGCTCCAGTAGACGCTGCATTTCCACCGACTGCTCGAGACCAGTCCCCGGAATACGTAAAGCGTGTAGTGCAATATCGCCCTCATTAAGCTGAGGGATAAACTCAGAACCGAGAGTAGTAGCTAGCCAACTACAAAACAGTACTAAAGCAAGAGCCCCTGATAGTACCAGCCAACGCACTTTCATTGCGGCAATTAAAAGCGGCTTGTACAGTGACTTAGTAGCAACAATCACCTTATTTTCTTTTTCACTGACTTTCCCGGTGAGAAAAACAGCAACCGCTGCTGGTACTACGGTGAGAGACAGAACCAATGCAGCCAATAACGCCATAACCACAGTAGCGGCCATAGGGTGAAACATCTTTCCTTCGACACCAGTCAGTGTGAACAAAGGAATATACACCACCGTGATAATCAACACTCCAAAAAGGCTTGGGCGAATCACTTCATTGGTGGCCTGGAATACCAGCTCCAGTCGCTCTTGCAGAGGTAACTTACAGCCCTTGCGCTGTTGGGCTTCGGCGAGCCTGCGAATCGCATTTTCTACGATAATTACAGCCCCATCGACAATCAGACCGAAATCGAGCGCACCGAGACTCATCAGGTTGGCAGAAACACCGGTTTGCACCATACCAAATATAGTGGCGAGCATGGAGAGCGGGATTACAGCAGCTGTAATAAAGGCAGCCCGAATATTTCCAAGCAGCAAGAACAGCACGACGACTACCAGCAACGCACCTTCAATAAGGTTTTTCTGTACTGTAGCGATGGCTTTGTCCACGAGCGTCGTGCGATCATAAACCACTTCCACCTTTACACCTTCAGGTACAGTGGATTTTACTTGCTCCAAAGCTTCCGCCACATTGCGCGCGACCTCGCGGGAGTTTTCCCCCACCAGCATCATAGCGGTGCCCAATACGGTTTCTTCACCATCTCGCGTAGCAGCACCGGTACGCAGCTCTTTACCAATAGCCACTTCAGCAACATCAGAAATTTTAACCGGCACCCCGGATCGGCTGGTAATTACTACGTCTTCAATTTCTCCGATATTCTGTAGTTGTCCCGGTGAACGCACTAACAGTTGGCGTCCATTATTTTCCAGATAGCCAGCACCTCGACTTTCGTTGTTGCGACGCAAAGCCTCGGCAATATCCTCCATAGATACGCCGAAATTAAGCATCTGGCGGGGGTCCGGTGTTACGTGATACTGCTTGTTATAGCCACCGATAGTATTTAGTTCCGTAACCCCCGGAACGAGAGACAATTGCGGTTTAATAATCCAATCCTGAATCTCCCGCAGTGCAGTGGCGTCGTAGGGCTGGCCATTGGGCTGGGTTGCTCCGGGCAGAGCCTCCACGGTATACATAAAGATCTCACCGAGCCCGGTGGCAATGGGCCCCATTTCCGGCTCCAACCCCGGGGGCAGATTGCTCTCGATGGTACCCAGACGACTGTTTATTAAGTTTCGCGCAAAATAGAGATCTGTCCCCTCTTTGAAAACCACGGTCACTTGGGATAGCCCGTAGCGCGAAATCGAACGGGTGTACTCCAAATTGGGAAGTCCGGCAAGTGCCGCCTCTACCGGATAGGTGATTCTCTGTTCAGCTTCTAAAGGCGAGTAACCAGGTGCTTCAGTATTAATCTGCACCTGAACATTGGTGATATCGGGGACCGCATCAATTGGGAGTTTCTGGTAACTCCAAACCCCGAGCCCCACCAGAATAAAAATTAGGGACAATACGAAATAACGCCGCTCAATGGAGAAGCGCAGGATGCTTTCAATCATCTTCTGGCCTCAATTAATGGTGGTGAGCAGCGCCGGATTTCTCTATATCCGCCTTGATTAAGTAACTGTTTTCAGTGACGTAGCGGTCTCCAGGGTTGAGTCCACTTAATACCTCTGTAACCCTGCCATCGGTCCGCCCAAGTTCCAGTGGGCGAATCTCATAAGCATCCCCTACTTTTACAAACACAACGGTCCAATTGCGGAAGGGTTGCAGCGCTTGATTTTCCACCACTAAAGACGCAGGACTCTCATTGGTGACCACATCAGCTTGAACCATCAGGTCTGTTGTCCAAATGTCCTCTGGATTCTCAATCATTGCGCGGGCTATTGCGAAAGGCGTGCCATTCCCCCCGGTGCCAAGCTGACAATTGTCGAGTCAAATGAGAGCCCATCGGCGGTAATAGAAACTTTTTGCCCTCGAGCAATTTGTCCCCGGCGTGTAGGGAATACTTGAAGCTCTGCCCATATTTGCTTGTAGTTCGCAATCGTGAACAGTACCCGATCACCGCTAAACTCCCCTCGACTGGCCTGCTTATCGATAATCTGACCGCTGATAGGCGCTATCAAGGAGTAAGTTTGCAAGCTGTCATTGGACTCAATTGTTGCCAGCTTTTCCCCCTTTTGTATGGAATCACCCAATGCTTTTTCAATTGTCATAATTGTGCCCGGATAGCGGGCGCGAACATGGCTGAGGCTGCGATGATCGATAGCGGTTTTGCCGTAAAGAGTAACGCGCTCTTGAATAACTCCCGGTGCGGCAATCGCAGTTTTAATGCCGGCTTTTGCTGCCATATCCTCGGCTATCTTTACGCGGCCCTCATAGGATTCAAACTTCCATTCAGCACTACCCCCCTTGTAGGTCAGGGAGAGTTCAATATCGAATGAATGGGGCTCAGGCAAATCTCTATGGCTGCGCCAGTAATCAATACTGTCATCACGGGAAAGAGCTATTCGTTCTGACTTACCCCCAAGTCGAACTAGAGTCAGGCTCAAATCCGCATTATTCAGTGCTTCTCCATTTTTCTGAACCCACGCGCGAAACTCAGCCTTACCACTTTGCTCTACCAAAGCCAGCTCAACCACTAAGTCTCCGCGCTCCAGAAGCCGCCCTCCATGGGGCCCTTTGGACTCTTCTTCATGATGCCCTCCGCCATGGGAGCCACTTGCATAACTGAAATTCATCGCCCCCATTGCTGATACCAAAAGGGAGAAGAACAACATCGCAAACTTTAATGTTTTATTTGATCTGCTCATTTTCTAAATCCAAATTCATTTGCTGCTATCAGCAGCCACAGCCCCTAAAGGTCGGGCAGTTAATCTCTCAATTTCCGCGCCATATAAATGGACAGATCGCGCCGCAACAATTCGGGAACGCTCGGCATCGAGCAACTCCTCGCGGGCAGAAATTAATTCAACATAGGAATAGCGACCACGGCGGTAAGCCCGGCCCACTTCGGAGAGCCCCTCGCGCAGCATAGGGATTACGGTGTTTTCCATTTCATCGACAGTAGCCAGGGCTTGTTCCCGGCTTGTCACCGCCAGGAAAAGTTGGGGGTAGAGTTTTAGAAGCGCCGCCTCTCTCTCTAACTGAACCTGCTCCAACTCAGCCATCGCAGAGATTTCCCTGCCCCGGTTGCGTCGACCGGTGAAAAGAGGCACGTTAATACCCGCCACCACCGCATTCTCATCATATTCGCGGTCGATACGGTAACCGGCATACCAACCGATATCTGGCTTCGACTTCGCCTGCGCCAAGTGCAGTTGCGATGTGCGTAATCGCTCTTCCGAAGCGAATCGAGCAATGGCAGGGTTTTCCTGAGCTCTTTCGTACAACACCTCGAAACTCGCACCTGGTTCAAAACGAAACAGCACGCTGGAATCAACAGTAAAGTCTTGTGTCGGCTGCCCCCAAAGTGCAGACAATGCGTACTTGTAGTAAGCCAGCATTCTCTCCTGCGCCTCAGCAGCCAAAATGGCTTTTGCCAACGCGGATTCTGCCCGCATGCGTTCAGCCACTGGCGAAGCTGCGGCATTCACCCTCGTAGTCACCACTTTCAGCGTTTCTTTGGCCAGTGAAACTTTTTCTGCTTCAAGAGCAAGCAACTCTGCAGCAGCAAGTACCTGGGCATAAGCTCGAACCACCTCGGCTAAGACATCTAATGCAGTCGCCTGCTCATCAGCAATCAAGAGATCCCGTTGGGCATTAACTACATCAATACGAGCTTCACGTTTTCCACCCAACTCAATAACTGACGACAGTGAGGCGGTCAGTTCAAGCTCGGTATACTCATCATCGTCGTCATCACTTGGAGGACCCGGGGGGCCTGGAGGCCCGGGAGGGCCGTTACCTGATGAGCCATCGTCGTAGGTTGCATACTCAGCTTCAAAGCCAAAATCCCAAGCAGGACGCTGTTTTGCGGTGAACTCAGCACCATCCAAAGCCCATTGCTGGAAAGGAAAAACTGCAATTTGGGGGTTTTGTGCCAGCGTTCTCTGTATTGCCTCTGGCAGTGTTAATAGCTCCCCTTTCTGCGCAAAAACAGTTTGCGCAGATAAACTCAAAGTGGTCGCCAGCAAGAATTTAGCGGCTGCACGACCTACCACGCCCCTAAAGAGCGTGTAATTAAAATCCATGGAATTCTCCCAAGTCACAACTCGATCAGCATGCGTGGGCAAAAGCTACATACTTCTATAGCGGCACACGCAGTATTTAACTAATCAGACTTGGGTTATAGGTGGGCGTAAAAGTGGAGAAAAATAACCTGAGGGCGCAGCTGCACTGATTGTATCACTGTAACTGATAGTGCCCCGAAGAAGAGGTTGATAAGACTGCCCCAAAAGCCCGGTTGCATTAATTCCGTGACAATGGCAACAGTGATTACAGAAATCCAACGTCGGTGTAGATTGCTCTTCACCGGAGGAAGGCAGCGAGAAAGTGACGGAACCCCCATCAGGCTCGTCAGTAGGAGCTACCCCAGGGAGTTGATCAATATGATTTGAAGAGAAGTGGATGGTGATGTCTTCTAGCTCATCATGACTGTCATAGAAGGCGCCAGCTGTCTGGAAAATCAGCAGCGCAATCAGTAAAAATGACAGACGAACCACATTCATAGGAGCAGGCTAGTATCAATAATGGACCGACTCTAGCAAACATAACCCAGAGCCTCAATTGAATACGGCAAAAGTTTTGTAAAACAACAGCTTATTGACCAGCAATTCTGGATAGCCAGTCTCGTTTCAATACTCGATTTGACGCAACAGCAGGCGCGATAGTTCTCCTCTACACTGATTCAGATGCCACAACTATGGCTATATATTGGGAGGTACCGGTAAATGCTTGCTTTTCAACCCTTTGGTGGCTTGGCTAGGGCGCTGATTCTTGCAGCGACGGTGGCATTAGCCCCTGCGATTGTCGCTCAAAACCCGACTCCACCCCCGCAACCCGATAGCACTGGCTCCCAAGGCCAAACCCCGCCACCAGGGCACCCCACTCAATCGACCGATGACAGCAATACCCCCCAGCCGCCAGGGCAAATGCAGCAAGGCAAACCTCCTCAAGGCCAAATGGGGACCATGGAATCAAACGAGCCCCTAGACCCCAAGGCGATGGCAACCTTGAAACGAATGGGTGACTACCTCGCCAGCCTCAAAATGATGATGTTTAACGCCGATATATTCACTGAGGTCGTTCTGGAAAATCAGGAAAAGCTCCTGATTGGCGGTACCGTCAAATATATGGCAATGCCACCCAAGCAACTGCGTGTAGACCTGAAAACAGATTCTATTACCCGTCAATTTATTCACAATGGCGACAAGTTCACCGTGATTGCTCCCCGCGATGGTTATTTCGCAGAAATGGAAGCACCCCAGCCTACAGCGGAAGTTTTGACCAAAGCCGCCAAGGATTACGGCATTGAGATTCCTTTTGCCGACCTCCTCGAATGGGGAAGGAAGGAAAATGTTTGGTCCGGTATCAAAGAAGGCTTTCTGGTAAACCGGCCTATGGTTGACGGCCAAAAAACCGAGCACTGGGCATTTCGCTCTGAAAACCTGGACTGGGAAATCTGGATCAAGGCTGGTGACAAGCCCCTGCCCCTGCGTATTTCAACAGTGAATACCCGCGACCCCGCCAAGCCGCGCTTTATTGCCACCTTGAAATGGATGGAAGCCAAACCTGGTGCCGCCGGGCAATTTACCCCTTCCACCGACAAGCTCAAGCAGATCCAGTTTAAGAAGGCGGAACCCAATAAGGAGGCCACACCATGATGCATCGCAACGGTCAAAAGACGGGTTTCCTTGCACAACTGGTTGTGCCTGCCCTGGTCACGGGGGCACTACTGACTGCATTGGCCAGTCCCTCAGCCGAAGCCTTTGGTCGGTTTGGTGGTGGTGGGGCTCATTTCAATATTGGGGGACATTTTAATGGGATGCGTCCGATGGGTGGAGGCTTCCACGGTGGCTATGCCCCGGGGGAGTTTGCAAGGCGCTTTCCCAATCACCCCCATTTCACCCCCATCATCCACCCTACCCACCGCCCCCTTGGCGCCCCCACTACTGGCCCTACCCGGGACCAGCATTTTGGGGTACGGCAGCAGCCGTAGGTGTCGGCGGGTGGTTATATACGTTGCCTCGCAGCTGTGTTGCAGTAACTGTTGGTAACGTTACCTATGAGCACTGCGGGTCCTACTGGTATCAACCGCACTTTGTCGGCGGCCATATCGCCTACCGCCCGGTTCGCCCTCCCCGCTAGGAACGCCAATATTGGATAAGTGGCCCCAAGTGCGAAATGCTATTTTTCGTTGTCAGCTTTCTCGGGGCCACCCTGAGCATAGGATTTGGTGATATGCCTGAGGGTCTTCATCTGCTTGCCGAAATTGCGGCAAGGTGTGCAAACCGCCAGATGTAACTTCAGGCTCGCCTTCTCGGAAATGAGCAGGTCCCTCTCCTGGGACTCAGACATCAGCCTCGTGGCTTCCCGGCAGGTCTTCATCATTGTCACTTCTCCACACCAAACCAGTTATCTTCCAGACACTCGCGCAAGCGAAGGCGCGCCCTGTGCAATGTGACATTTAAGTTGCTAACGGTAATCTCCATGGCAGCACAGATCTCATGGCTTTCCAGCTCAATAAATTCCCTCATCATAAAGATCTGCGCTTGGCGCGAGGGAAGATGGCTGAGACAGGCCTCGAAGATCCGCCAGAAATGCTTATCGTGAATTGCCGACTCAGGATCAGCCCAGCGTTTGGGCTTTTCATCCTTCTGCCAGTGCCCTGTCTGATCAAACAGCTCATCGTGATCATATTCTTCCCTATCCCCACGAACCAATTGATCCGCATCTACGAAGCGCTGTCTCTGTCGCAATATGTCGGCAATCTTGTTCTTGAGAATGGCGAAGACCCAGGTCTTCAAAGCCGAGCGACCGGAAAAGCTGCGCGAGTTCTTTAGCGCACCCATCAATGCTTCCTGAACAGCATCCTCAGCCAGCTGTGTATCCTGCAACTGCAAACTGGCAAAACGCAGCATCTGCTGGCGCAAATCCACCAGGAACTGCGAATTCTGTAAAGAATCCTCGGCGGACTCTGTCGAAGCACTGGGAGCTAGGTGATCGCTCAATTACGTTCCCTCATAATATCGAAGCGGAGAGAGTCGATATTAACGAAAATAATGCGATTCTCTACCAACCAATTCCCACTGGCGCCAAAAGGCAATTTTGCGGATTCTGAAATATCCAGTGCATCATGCTGGTATTTTTGTGCCAATTGAGACTTTTCTGCTTTGCCCCGCCCCTCGAGCCAGAATAAGTTAAATATCATGCCAGTATAGGGCTTTGTATCAGTTTCGAAAGCAGAAACCTTTGACAGAAGAACTTATAACTCCTCAACTCTTTCGTGATTTCTCTGGTTTTTAGTCGCAAGAACCGCAGACTTGTTACACTTCCTCAGCAAAAATACAAAATGCGCCAATATCAGCGCAACTGCGCCTTTTTGGTTAACCCCCGCAATAGGTAAAGAGCCAATGCACGATTTAGTACAGGACTACTACGGACGCCAACTAAAGAACTCTTCGGACCTGAAGACCAATGCCTGTTGTGACCCCAGCGATATGCCAGAGTGGCTAAAACCATTGCTGTCCAATATTCATCCCGATGTCCTATCCCGCTATTACGGCTGCGGACTTGTCTGCCCTCCACTTTTGGAAGGCTGCCGGGTACTGGATCTTGGCTGTGGCTCAGGCCGGGATATTTACTTGCTCTCCCAGTTGGTAGGCCCAAAAGGTGAAGTAGTAGGTGTCGATATGACGGAAGAGCAGTTGGCTGTGGCCAGGCGGCACCAAGCCCATCACGCCGACAAGTTTGGCTATGACAATGTCCGCTTCCTGCACGGCTACATCGAAAAGCTGGAGGAACTGGAATTAGAGCCTGAAAGCTTTGATGTGATCATTTCCAATTGTGTGGTTAACCTTTCCACAGACAAAGATGCTGTACTCAAAGGCTTGTTCCGGCTGCTGAAACAAGGGGGAGAATTTTACTTCTCCGATGTCTATGCCGACCGTCGCATTCCCCCCGCAATTAGCTCTGACCCCGAGCTGTTCGGCGAGTGTCTTGGGGGCGCACTCTACTGGAATGACTTCCTGGAAATTGCTCAGGGCAGCGGCTTCCGCGATCCACGCCTGGTGGAGAGCCGGCCATTACTTATCACCAACCCAACCCTGGCCCAGCGCTGTGGTTCAATTCGGTTTTTTTCCGCCACTTATCGCTTGTTCAAATTAGCGCAACTGGAAAAAGACTGTGAGGATTACGGCCAAGCAGTGATTTACAAAGGCACACTACCGGGCTCTGCCGATCAATTCGTTCTCGATGGACACCACATTATTGAGACCGGACGAGTATTCCCTGTGTGCGGTAATACTTGGAGAATGCTCGCAGAGACCCGTCTCGCACCCCACTTCGAGTTTATTGGCGATTTTTCGCGGCACTTTGGCCTGTTTCCCGGCTGCGGCAAGGAAATGCCATTTGCCAGCGACACTCCCGAAGCGGATCAGTCGAGTACCCAGTGCTGTTAACCCTGAGCCTGGAAATGGGAGTTCCCTAACGGGCTCCCTTTGGAATCCCAACGACAGCCCCCAAAAAGTAGGGTATTTTTTTCTCCAGCCAATAACTGGGGCTCCATACCGTCCCATCTATAAACCCTACATGCCCCCCTCGATCACTCACCGCCAAATCGACAGCAGAACTGACTTCGCTGGTTACAGGTATCGCTGATGGACAAACAAAAGGATCATCAACGGCGTTGATAATCAAAGTCGGCGTGCGAATATCTTTGAGTAAAGGCTTACTGGATGCCTGGGTGTAATACTCATCCACATCACGAAAACCATGTAACGGCGCAGTGAAAGCATTGTCGAAATGCCTGAAATCGACAAAGTCCCCACTGCAATTGAGATCGGGTAAGGCCGCAGCCAACTGTGGGTCTTTCGCCTTATGAAGCAGGCTCAAACGAAGCCCGCTAATCAGGTGGCGCTCATAAAGGTGGGATATACCAGTGTTGATGTAGCGACTACAGGCATGGAGGTCCATTGGCGCCGAAACAGCAATCCCAGCGGCTACCTGCCCGCAGCCGCCATCCTCACCTAACATTTTCAGGACAACATTTCCGCCCAATGAGAAGCCAACCACGGCAATCGTCATTAATGGAAACTGCTTCTTAAGTTCACTAACCAGCCAGCGAGGATCCTCAGTGTCACCGCTGTGATAGGCCCTCGGCAACTTGTTAGGCACACCACCACAACCTCGAAAATGCATTACAGCGACCTGGTAATGGTATGCCAGAAGAGTTTCCATCAGCCCCTGCACATAGGGCGATTCAACCGAACCTCCCAAACCGTGAAGTATCAATACCAGGGGATAATCGGGATCATTGCGTAGCGGCCTGGGAAAATGCAAAGAAAGGCGGTCGCCATCAGGCGTTTCGTACCAGCGGCAATCTGTCTCAATCCAGGGGGTGGCGCGGTGAAAACGACTGAATACGGTCTGGATATGTCGATTACCAAGGCCTGGGGCTGGAGAAAAAGAATTAACCATAGATTTCTATCAATAGTCGAAACAACCGGGGCTATCAGTTTCCTGCTGATGGTTTAGGGATTGTTGCCCCTTTCGTTTCTGGGACAAAAATCAGAAAAAATGTACCGGCGATCAGAGCAATAGCTCCCAAAGTAAGAAAAGCAACGCCATAGCCAAAATACTGAACAATATATTCCGCAGAAAAATTACTACATGCCGAACCAATTCCCACCAAGGCAGCCATAGCGCCCTGAGTAACATTGAAACGGCCCGTACCACGTGTCAGGTCGGCACACATTAAAATAATAATGACGCCAAATATACCATTAGCCACGCCATCCAGGGATTGAATTGCTACCAGGAAGTACGGATTGTCCGTAGACATGAACAACAGCGCCCGTACCGGATTGATAAAAAAACCGATAAGGAAGATTAGCTTGCGCCCCCAGGTATCCGCTTTGGCCGCACACAGAAAGGACATCAGCATCATCATAAACTGGGCGGCGATGATACAAGCTGATGTAAAGGCAATAGCTATATCGGCATTCGAGTTAATCGACAGTTTCTGACTCACCAAGGGCAACATCGCGGCATTGCCAAAGTGGAATAGAAACACGCTGACAGCCAAAGCGACCAGGCGCCGGTCAGACAGCAGTGACTTAAAGCCTGACGGCTGCGCTTTGCCCTCTAGATCCTTGTGCTCTCCGCCCCGAGCACGGATATGATCGATAGATTTTCCCGGAATAAAGGCTACCGAGATCGCCATAAGGGCACCCATAACCGCCATCAACCAGAACACCCCCTGCCCGGAAATGGTCAGAGCAAGAATTGCCGCGAGCCCCGCAGCAAAGACATTGCCAGCATGATTGGAGGCCTGGTTGGCACTGGTTTGATAGGTAAAGTTTTTATCGCTGGTAACCCCGAGTGTGATTGCCGCAATAGAGGGAGCCACGAAGGCAATTGCGCCTCCCATCAAAACCTGGGAGAGATAAATCAGTGGCTTGTGGCTGGTAAATTCCACAATAGTGATAGAAACAATACCGATAATGATCCCGCAAGTGGCAATAAGCCCTCTCTTGAAGCGAGTACTATCGATAAATGCGCCAGCAGGTGTCTGCAGCAGTACAGTGGTTACCCCGCCAATTGCCAGGACAACCCCAATATCTCCCGGCTTCCAGTGCATGGCAGAGAGCAGGTAGATCGCCAGATATGGCCCCAACCCCGCAACCACATCTCCAGCAAAGAAATTCGTAAAGAGAAGAGGTTTGTTTAAACTCTTATGAACGGCCTTGTTGGCACTCCGCTGCACTGAATAGAGCCTCAGAAAATAGCAATGCTGAAAACCAGAGTAGCAGTTGGGACTAGCGACACTCGGATAACGATAGATGTCTATCAGCTTAACCGTCTCGGCGATCATCTTTATCCTAATAGCCGCGCGCCAATGGCTACCGTCTGCCGTTCGTATCTGGCACATCATGACCCTTGGCGCAGTAGCACTTTTGGCCTTGAGGCAAATCACACTTAAAGACGCATTCTTTGCTGTAGATTGGGATTTAATCCTCTACTTATTCTCTGTATTTTCGATTGCATCCGCTCTATACGACACAGGGATTTCAGCGCAAATCAGCAAGCGAATACTCTCCCGAAAAAACCCCAATACCATACTGGCAAGCTATATCCTGATCATGGCCGTCTGCGCCGCCCTTCTCACCAATGATGCTGCAGCAGTGATTGGTGTACCCATCGCTCTATTGATGGCTAGGGATATGAACTGGGGTGTTGTACCCCTACTTATTTTACTTTGCGCCACAGTAACGATCGGAAGCATGATCTCCCCAGTCGGCAACCCACAGAATATCTTGATTGCCAACGCAGGGCAGTTTGACAATATGTTTCTGGTATTTGCCGAGTGGATCTTTATCCCGGCAGCAATCACCATGCTGCTGTCGATTCTTTGGTTAAAAAGGTTTCTTAAAGTTGACGAACCCAGTCACAATGTAGGCATTCAGCCACGAGAGGACAATGAGATAGCACAAAAATGGCCACCTCTATTGTCGGCAGCCCTTCTGGTTATTCTAATAGCATTAGGCAGTGTACTTCATAACGTAGAAAGTATTTACCACCCAACCTTGGGTCAAATAGGCTTGGTCGCCTGCTCACCCATTTATCTGGCGAGTCATGAAAGAAGAAGAATACTGAGAGAAGTAGACTGGCCCACCCTCTTTTTCTTTATTTCCATGTTTATTGTGACCGGCTCACTACTCAAGTCCGGATCACTACAGTTTTTTCTGCACGAAAGCGGGATTAATCTGGCTAAACCTGAAACCGTAACTTTTGTCAGTTTTTTTGCCAGTCAATTGTTTTCCAATGTTCCCGTAGTGGAAATCTACCTGAATTTGCTACATGAACACGACACCCAAACACTTATGATGCTATCAGCCATATCTACAGTTGCTGGTAACCTCTTTATCATCAGCGCAGCCAGCAATGTAATAGTGCTGCAGCAGGCGGAAAAATTTGGTGTGCAACCATTTAACTTCTGGCAATTCTTTTTATTGATGTTGCCGGTAAGTGTTATCAGTGTGGCATCGAGTTATCTCTATATTATTTGGTACAGCTCGCTACAGACCTAAAAAAGGAGCTAACTCTGGGGCTTCTCGACTCGGACAAAGGGGCGGTAGTCTCCCCCTTCCAGCAGCAAATAAATATTGTAAGGTTCAAACTTTCCATCCACTTCCATCCCTGGGCTGCCAACTGGCATCCCGGGTACTAACAGACCAATTCCATTCTCTGGAGGAGAGGAAATAAATTGCAGGATATGTTTGACCGGAACATGGCCTTCAAAAACATATTTGTTGTGCCACACCGCCGTATGGCAACCCTCCATCCCCCGAGGAACCCCCATCGCTGCCGAATTTTTGCCATATTCAGCTCAGAACTGGTAGATACAGCAATGTCGTTACCCCGTAGATAATCCACCCACTTGTTACAACAGAAGCAAAGCGGGTGTTTATACACAATAAAACTATCGGCATCCCACTGTTTTTTTCCTCCGTAACAGCAAAACTTGCTGGTACGACCAATATCACCAGTGAGAGGAGAAGACATTCCCTAGATAGCCTGGGCATAGTGAATAGCATAAGATTCAGAGGAATCAGTCCAGTGGCGAACAGGCTTAAAGCCGCCTTTCATCAACAGGGTATTAAAACTACTCACTTTATATTTATGGCTATTCTCGGTATGAATAGTCTCTCCTTCCAAAAAGACGATTTGTTCCCCAGCGATTGCGACTCTCTGATCCCGAAGGCTAACTAAATGCATTTCTACGCGCTGTCGCAATGGCTGATAGAAGGCGCGATGAGAGAAAGATGACAAATCAAAGTTGCCTCCCAACTCACTGTTAATTCGTTGCAGGAGGTTCTTGTTAAACTGCTCCGTAATATGCTCACTATCGTGATACGCCCTCTCCAGCACAACGGAATCTTTAACTAAATCAGTTCCGATAAGCAGGCCGTCTCCCGCTCTCAAATTCGCCGCAAACGTCTCCAGCAATTGCTCCGCCCTATCCGGCTCAAAGTTTCCAATTGTCGAGCCAGGAAAAAACACCACACGTTTTTTTGACTCAATATTTGACAGATTGTCCCATACTTCGGCTTGAGTAAAGTCACCCACTTCCGGCCAGATAGAAATATGAGGTAAGCCTTTTTTAATTCGTTGCCCCGCCAGATAGAGAATCTCCGGGGAAATATCGATGGGATAGTATCCGCTAGGGCTTTTTAAAAGATGCAGTAAGCCCTCTACTTTTTCGCAGTTGCCTGCACCGGGCTCCACCAGTAGTGCCCCTGGGCCAATTTCCTCAGCAATATCCGGTAGATACTGATTGAATATCTTAGCCTCAGTACGGGTTAAATAATAATCGTCTACATCACATATTTTCTCGAATAACTGAGAACCAAGTTCGTCGTATAGGTATTTACACGGTAGTGTTTTCTGATCTCCGGCCAACCCCCGTAACACATCATTGAGAAATTCATGGTCTTGTTGTGAACTTTCCTGCATTGATGATACGGCTGCTTTCACATTTAGTCTCCTGCCAAACGGATACCGGTAAATTGCCACGACTGATGTGGATAAAAGAAGTTGCGGTAACTGATCCGGATATGGTCAGCCGGGGTTGCAAAAGATCCACCGCGAAGAACCTTTTGGTTACACATAAACTTTCCGTTGTACTCCCCTACTGCATCCTCCCGGGCTCTGAAGCCCCGATAAGGCAAGTAAGCACTGGAAGTCCACTCCCACAAATCCCCTAAGAACTGCGTTTGTCCTCGCTGCGCCTGCAACGGCCTGAAGTGGCGTTTTTCCAGGAAATTAGCTGATGCCATCTGATTCGGCTGACGTAAATGACAAGCAGCTGCCTCCCATTCAAATTCGGTAGGCAATCGTTTTCCAGCCCAGGTTGCGAAAGCATCTGCCTCATAAAAAGAAAGATGACAGACAGGCTCAGCTGGATTTAAGGGTAGCAATCCATAGAGGGAGTACTGATGCCAACCATCGCCATTCAGCCGCCAATAGAATGGATGCTTTTGCTGGTTGTTCTGCAAATACAACCAACCATCCGAAAGCCACAGTCGATGCTGTTCATAGCCACCATCCTCTATAAATTCAAGGTACTCGCCATTGGTAACCAGTCGGGAGGCAATAACAAACTCATCGATAAACTGTTGATGCTCAGGTCCTTCATTATCAAAGCAGAAAGCGTCCCCATTACTCCCAATCCCATAGAAGTCCTTGGGTATACTCAACCAGCGTAGCGGTTCCAGTGCCCCGTCTTCATCTTCAGGAAACATATCCCGGTAAGCTGGTGCCATGGGATTAGTTGATAGGGCATGCTTGATATCGGTCAATATCAATTCCTGGTGCTGCTGCTCATGATTCAAGCCCAGCTGGACCAACGCGGCCAAATTTTCAGGAATCGGGTACTCACAGAGCAACCGGTGCATGGAGTCATCGATGAATTTTCGATATTCATAAACCTGGGCACTATCCGGACGCGAAATTAGCCCCCTGTTAGGGCGTGCAAAGGGGGTACCCAAACTGTTGTAGTAAGAGTTGAACAGGTGGTTGAAGTGTGGGTTAAACGTTTGATATCCCCGCAACCGGTTGGCAAGGATAAAGGTCTCAAAGAACCAGCTCGTATGTGCTAAATGCCATTTGGTAGGGCTGGCATCTGGCATAGACTGTAGCTGCATATCCTCCGGGGATAACGGCAACGCGAGGTTCTCTGTCTCTGCACGAACTTTCTGGTAATCACTGAGAAGTTGATGTTGTACTTCCTCTAAAGTTACTTCACCGACGTGTATTGCCATATTAGTAATCAACTGCGACACATTTCTTCTCTATTGAAATCATCATACGCAGTTTTAGGTGTAAACCTAGAGGGTAGCTATTCAACAGAAGGGTATATGCGCCAGTTTATTTTTCTCTTGAAGAATCAATAAAAAAAGGGCCGGATAAACCGGCCCACTCTCTCGTCATGCTGACAGGAATAACTTAATAAAATAGAGCAAAAATTGTTTTATGTACTATTTCTTTCAAAATTTAGACGCAATTTTCACAATCTAAACGTTTTTTATAGGCTACTGCCGAAATAAGGAGCTCTAAATAATCCCACAATGCCCCAGTGGCCTTTAAATGCCTTCCCAAGGTCGACAACTGCACATCCCTGTGCCGTATTAACCCATGGGTTAATTAAAATCGGACAGTTAAATCCGCACCGTACATTCTCGGCATAAAGCGCCAAGCGGGACTGGCACCAATGGCTGCGCCGGTACCACCATAGCCGCCAGCGATTTCTTCATCCGTCAAATTTTGTATCCAGAGCGCTAAAGAATAACTATCTGAAGGGCTGTTCCAGGCTGCCCGCAGGTTGAATAACTTATAGTCTTCCACGATACGTGTCCGGTCAGTAATCGAACCAATTCGCTCATCTGTCCAGTTATAATCGCCACGGAAAATAAACTCCCCGCCAGATGCAAGGTCCACTGTGTATTCAGCCATTAGGTTGAATTTATTCTCTGGCGTTGATACCCGAGACTGGCCTACTTTCGAGTCCTCTTCAGTCTCACCAATGGCTTCGATGATCTGGTAGTCAGTAAACTCTGTATCCAGGTAGGAGTAATTACCGGCAATAAACAAGCTCTCTGTTACTGCCCACTGTACTTCGATCTCCGCCCCAGTACCCTCTGCATCCGAATTCCGCAGGTTATAACTGGGAATAGGAGTACCCACCAGATCCAGTTCCTGCAAATTGTTGTATTCGTAGGTGTAAATAGAGGTATTCAAGCGTACTCGGTTGTCGAACAGACTGCTCTTAAGACCAACCTCCAGGTTAACGACATCTTCCTGATCGAAAGATGACTCAACCCCGGGACCAAAGTTAAGACTATTGAATCCACCGGCTTTAAAACCATCCGCCAGGGAGACATAGGTCATCACATCGTCGTTCCAGCGGTAATCCAGCACTATACGACCGGAAAGGTCGCTCCAGCTATCACTCAATTTGGAGTCCAAAACCGGCTGGCCATTGTTGAAAAACACAATGCCAAACAACTGGGACCCCAAGTCGACTTCAGGCAGGGTTACAGTGCCGATTACGTTGCCATCTCCGTCAACCAAGCGCACATCTCCGCCGGACAGGGACAGTGGGATACTGTTGCCATAAGCCGTCTGGATGGTGAAATCTTTTTGATCGTAGGTATAACGAGCACCAACAGTCAGGTCCAACTTATCAGTAAGGCTCCAGGTCATGTCACCGTAAATAGCACTGGAACGGTAATCACCTGTGTTGCGAACGCTCTCCCCCAATGTGCATCCGAGGCTATCCAGGGATTGAAGCCCGCCATCATCTGTCCAACTACATCTTCCGCATAGAGCATATCGCCGGTTATTCCAGTGGCCTCTAACTGAGCGAGTAATGCATCTACCTGGCCTGTTTGCAGCATCAGGTCATAGACAAAGGAAGCGCTGGCAATTCCCTCCAACCCCGCCTGCTGTAGCTGCGCACGGGTGATAACCGCTAAGTCTTCTTGCTCGGTTTGGGTCAGGTCTGGATAGGCAGCCTTTACCCCTTCATAAACGGCAAAGGATTCCACCGATCCGGTAGTGAAATTGGCATAAGTGGTGTGATCCACCTCTTCTTCGGAGTAAGAAGCTCCCAGAGTCCATTTGATAGTATCTGTAGCACCATTGAGTCGGAACTCTTGAGAGAACTGGCTTTGATCATCAGTATTAGCTGACCCAAACATATAGTCCGGGTTGGCGGTACCATCCTCATCCTGCTGCAGGTGGGCATCGAATTCGCTGTAGGCAGTAATCGAAGTAAAAGTGAAATTATCGAAATCTTTGGTAATTGTCAGTGATGTGCCAAAGGAATCACGATCCTCAATGGTCGGGGTATCCAGGGCATAGTCGCCAAAAACATCCGTTTCATCTTTAAGGCTGGGCACTATGGTTGTTCGCAAAGCACTGCCTTGATCCATAATCCCGTAATTGGCGCGCCACAGCACCTCGGTATCCGTCGCCGGCTCCCACAACACAGAGGCGCGGTAGGTCTGAGTATCCTGATCCCCTACAGAGAATCCATTTGCTAAATTATCAGCAAATGGATCGCGACGATTTGTCGACGCCGAAAAACGGCCATACAGGTTGTCACTAATCTGGCGATTAACCAAAAGATCCGACGACTGGCGCCCATAATTACCGGCAGTTAGATTTAATTCCGTAGAATCATCCGCCTGCGGTTTGGTGGTAATAATGTGGATCGCACCACCGGTGGCATTGCGACCGAATAGTGTACCCTGAGGCCCTTTGAGGACTTCAACCCTCTCAATATCGGTCAGCGGTATCTCGGCACCTGCACTGCGGCCGGTATAAACCCCATCCACATAGACCGCCACTGCTGGATCAGACCCTATGGTCCAGTCATTAGTTTGCACGCCGCGAATACTGTACGTTGGCTGCAGGGCGGTATCATTGTGCATTTCCACGCCCGGCGTATATTTCCCCAAGTCAGTCAAATTTTTGACACCGGCTTCTTTTATATTTTCCCCGGTGAAGGCGGAAATCGCGATAGGTACGTCCTGTAGGTTTTCCGCTCGCTTCTGCGCAGTAACGACAACCTCCTCAATTTCCGCAGCGTGAACGTGAGAGCCGACAGCGGTGAGGAAAGCAATGGTTCCAGAAAGAATGGAAAGATTGAATCTACGGTTTGTTACATCTCTACCAACATCGTGCATCATCGCGTCCTCGCGTTTATTGTTATACAGCCTGATGTTTTCGATTTCTTGTTGTTTTTGTTATTGCACGCCATCTTACGGTTGCGTTTTCATATTGAAAACCCTGCGATGACTTTTTTCTTGTGACCAGTCAGTTCTTCGAGAAATAGCAGTGAATGACAGGAAAATCCTATAATTTAAAGCTTGGGTTTTGTCACTAAAAGTTACTCTTTGTATCGCTTAGTAACTTTGCGAGTGAAATTAAAATTGCACAAAAAAGTGCTACCGACATTAACTCAGAGATTTTGCAGCCACCACAATGACGACATTTCCATTTCTCAAGCGGTATATGCCAGCACTAATTATCAGCCTATTGGGTTTGATAATTATATTTTTAATTGGCTCCTGGATCTGGCTCCGACAGAGCTTGCCTATTCTCGATGGAACCATTACCACGGGTGAATTAAAAGACCCGGTTGTTATCGAGCGCGATTCACAGGGAGTGCCATTAATTCATTCTGAAAACCGAAACAGTTCGGCCTTCGCATTGGGCTTTTTACACGCGCAGGAACGTTTTTTTCAAATGGATCTGTTGCGGAGAAGTTCTGCTGGGGAATTATCAGAATTACTGGGCGCGTCCACTATAAAACACGATCAAAAGGTACGTTTGCATCAATTTCGCCAGCGAGCAGAGCGAAACATTGCTGCGATGCCGGCGGAACAAAAGGCCCTTCTGGATCAATATATCAACGGTATTAATTTCGGCCTCAACCAGCTTCCCGCAAAACCCTGGGAGTATTTGTTATTGGGTCAGAAACCACGCCCCTGGAATTCTGCCGACAGCCTGTTAACGATCTACAGCATGTACCTGACGCTACAAAGTGAACGCGGTAGCTATGAACTTCGCGACACCGCTTTAGCCGAATTGCTTCCAGCAGATCTCTACGCTTTCTATTTTCCCCAGGGCGGGCGATGGGACGCACCACTATTTGGCGAAGCACGAGAAAAAGTCAGTCTCCCAGAAACACCGATTTCTGCACTTTTAGATGAACAGGACACTATCGTTTATCAGGCGATGGAGAGTGATGACAAAATTTACGGCAGTAATAACTGGGTGGTCGGCGGTAATTTAACAGCGCACGGCGGTGCCACTCTTGCCAACGATATGCACCTCGGGCTGAGTGTTCCCAATATCTGGTTCCGAGCAGGCTGGAGCATACCTGGCACCAACCGATTTGTTCGTGGCGTCACACTTCCGGGCGGCCCAATTATGGTTGCCGGAAGTAACGAATTAGTTGCCTGGGGATTTACCAACACCGGTGGCGACTGGAGTGACCTGATTCCACTGGAACTCAGCGAAGACGGCAATCAATATAAAACGCCTGAAGGCTGGAGAAGTTTTGCCTATGAAACAGAATCTATCGCCGTCAAAGGCAGCGACCCAAAAACCATAGAAGTTCGCACAACTATCTGGGGTCCCGTTATCGGTACAAACCACGATGGCGTTCCTCTCGCATTCCGCTGGGTTGCTCACGACACTTTGGGCGGCAATATGAACTTGATTGATATGGAAGTTGTTCGCACCGCCGAAGAAGCTCTGGAGCTTGGCCCCACCATAGGCATCCCTCATCAGAACCTAGTGGTTGGCGATAGTAACGGCAATATTGGTTGGACTGTGGCTGGCGCTATTCCCAAGCGAGTCGGGTTTGATGGCAGTCGATCAATCAGCTGGGCAGATGGTAGTGCCTATTGGGACGGCTATTTAAGCCCCCAGGAGCACCCCCGCCTGTATAACCCGGAGTCCGGCCGAATCTGGAGTGCCAACGCTCGTATCGTTGATGGGGACTATCTCAAACTCATGGGCAACCACGGCTATGCGCTCGGCGCACGTCAGCAACAAATTCGCGAACGGCTTTTCGCTCAAGAGAAATTCAATGAGCAGGACCTTTTAAATATCCAGCTCGACGATCAGGCAGTTTTTCTCGAGCGGTGGCAGCAACACCTCCTCACCTTACTTGAAGATCAGCAAGACTACCGCGAGGTATATACACAGATTCAAAATTGGGGAGGCCGAGCCGCCATCGACTCCGTAGGCTATCGCATCGTTCGCAACTATCGCCTGAAGTTGATGGAGCTTACGACAGCGCCCATTTTGACTTACATGCGCCGCTATCAGCCTAAGTTTTCTTTCGGCCAACTCAAGCGCCAATTTGAATACCCACTTTGGGAAATGGCTCAGCAAGAGCCAAAACAGCTTCTCAACCCGGATTTTGAATCCTGGAACGCGATAAAGCTCGCCGCTCTGGATCAAGTACTGGAAAAAATGAATCGCAGCAATCAACCCCTTAAGCGTCAATCCTGGGGTGCTGAAAATACGGCAAAGATCCAGCATCCACTGGGCAAAGCAATACCACCGCTGAATTGGTTCCTGGCAATGCCTGCGGAGCCTCTCGCTGGAGATACCCATATGCCCCGCTTCCAGTCTCCCACTCATGGCGCATCCCAGCGCTTAGTGGTTTCACCGGGCCGGGATGCAGACGGTATTTTCCATATGGCCACAGGTCAGAGTGCTCATCCACTCTCACCATTTTTCGGCAACGGCCATCAGGATTGGGTAAAGGGAAACACTTCATCATTTATTGAACGCGAGCCTCGCTACCGACTCACGTTAAATTAGAGGTACCGCAGGGACGCTAAAGTCAGGCAGTCTCATCGAGAATTGCAAAAGACAGAAACGTGGTGAAGAAGGCAAGACTCACAACGAAAGGCAGCACTGGAAAGCACAACATCAGTGCCGCCGATATAATCCAGAGGTTTCTCACCCAACTCTTCTTTTGCTGGTAGTGGTAGGTGTAGCGCCGGGTGTGACTGTCTAGCTGTGCAGGAATTGCTATTTCACGGACCGGTGGGAGAAAAAAGCGCACAGCATTGGTGCAATAAAAGCGAATAAATGCAAGCAGCATATTGAACACCACTCTGAGAGTACCTTTTCAGTATAGGTACTCTCGGCGTCATTGGGTCCCTGCCTTAATCTTCTCGATTTGGCTGATACCACTGAAGCTTTTCATGCAAGCTCACTACCCCACCAATGATGGTGAGTGTTGGCGCTCGAACTTCACTGTTTTCAGCAAGGGCCGGCAAGCTGCTCAAGTCACCGACAACTACTCGCTGGTCTCGCGTAGTGCCCTTTTCAACCAAGGCAGCCGGCGTATTCGCATCGAGCCCGTGTTTAATCAATTCAGCACAAATAGTTTGTAACCCCGTAAGCCCCATATAGAAAACCAGGGTTTGTGCTGGGCCCGCAAGTTCTTGCCAAGGGAGGTCCAACTCACCCTCTTTCAGGTGCCCGGTAATAAAGCGCACAGATTGAGCGTGATCCCGGTGAGTCAGTGGGATACCAGCGTAACTGGCACAACCAGAGGCCGCTGTTATTCCCGGCACCACCTGAAAGGGAATCCCCGCCTCTGACAACTTGTCTATTTCCTCACCGCCTCGACCAAAAATAAAGGGATCGCCTCCCTTAAGCCGCAAAACCTTTTTACCTTGGCTGGCCAGATCTACCAACAGCTGATTGATATCGTCCTGTGGCACCGCGTGGAAAGCCTTGCGCTTACCTACATAGATCCGCTCTGCATCCCGGCGCACCAACTCCATCACTTCCGGTGAAACCAGCCGATCGTAGAGCACCACATCCGCCTGCTGCATCAAGCGCAGTGCGCGAAAAGTCAGCAGGTCTGGATCTCCTGGACCTCCACCTACCAGATAAACCTCACCCACCGGATTCGGGCTCCCCTGCCAGTCTTGAAGCGCATCCAACAGCGCCTGCTCGGCATCTGCTGGCTGCCCCGCCTCCATGCGGTTGGCAACGGGGCCGGCAAAAACCCACTCCCAAAAATTCTTGCGGCGAGACTCTGGCAGCGCTGCCTTAACCCTATCGCGCATCCGCGCCGCCAAAGTTACCAGCGGTCCCAGCCCTGGCGATAGCAGAGCTTCGAGCTGAGCCCTGATTCTGCGCGCCAGTACCGGAGCCGCGCCTCCACTACTGATACCGATCGATAGATCTCCCCGCTCCACAATGGCCGGGAAAGTAAACGTGCACAACTCTGGCGCATCCACCGCATTGACCGGCAGGCGCTGAGCCTGGGCATCGGCTGAAACCTGTGCATTCACCGACTCACTATCAGATGCAGCAACGACCAGCCCCGCTTTCTGTAAATACTCGCTCGAATAAACTGATTGAAACCATTCCCCACCAGAATCAGTCACCATTTGCTGAAGCTCATCGGTAATTTCCGGGGATACCACCAATATCCGTGCACCCGCTTTGTGCAATAAGCGAGCTTTACGGGTGGCAATGGAGCCGCCTCCAACAATCAAACAGGGATGATCTTTGACATCAAATGCGAGGGGTAAATAACGCAACTTCTTATTCCATCAAATAGCGGGCAAAGTGAAACTCATGACTACAAACAAAAAAGGGCGAACTCTACGCTCGCCCTTTTGGAGTGCTACGCTCAGGAAGCTGAGATCACTTCCTGGCCTCGCATATAGGGCCGCAATACTTCCGGCACCTCAATACTGCCATCCTCGCGCTGGTAATTTTCCAGAACAGCGATGAGGGTACGACCCACGGCAAGGCCGGAGCCATTCAGTGTATGCACCAATTCGGGCTTATTGGTTTCCGGGTTGCGCCAACGTGCCTTCATTCGGCGCGCCTGGAAGTCACCTACCAGGGAGCAAGAGGATATCTCGCGGTACTTATCCTGGGACGGAATCCAAACTTCAATATCGTATGTCTTTCGAGCAGAGAAACCGATATCGCCACCGCAGAGAATCACTGTGCGGTATGGCAGGTTCAGCTTCTGCAAAATGGTCTCCGCATTTTGCGTCAGGGTTTCCAGTGCCTCTTCAGACTGATCCGGGCGCGCCACCCAAACCAGTTCTACCTTTTCAAACTGGTGCTGGCGAATCATGCCCCGAGTGTCGCGGCCGTGAGAGCCAGCTTCAGAGCGGAAGCAGGTAGTGTGAGCAACCAATTTATGCGGCAGGCTAGCACTGTCTTCAACAATATGATCGCGATACATATTGGTGAGGGGCACTTCCGCAGTCGGGATCAGGTAGAAACCACGATCATCCTCGAGCTTAAACAGGTCTTCCTCAAATTTAGGCAACTGGGAAGTGCCGTACAGGGAATCAGCATTCACAACAACCGGCACATTGGTTTCTTGGTAACCATGCTCTTCGGTGTGAGTATCCAGCATAAACTGTGCCAACGCGCGATGCAGACGTGCAACATCACCGCTCATTACCGCAAAGCGGGAGCCAGTGAGCTTCACTGCCATCTCGAAGTCGAGGCCACCAAGGTGTGTGCCCAGGTCTACATGGTCTTTAACTTCAAAGTCAAAAGTACGCGGCTGGCCCCAGCGGCGAACCTCTACATTATCGTCTTCACTCTCGCCTTCGGGCACTGAGGCATCCGGCAAGTTGGGAATCGCAGACAAGATTGCATCCAGCTCTCCCTGCAATTCTGTCAGTGCATGTTTGGCATCTTGCAACTCACCACCGAGGGACTCCACTTCTTTCAAAAGCGGGGCAATATCTTCACCATTCGCCTTGGCACGGCCGATATTTTTCGACTTGCTATTGCGCTCGTTTTGCAAACTCTCGGTGCGCACCTGCAATTCTTTGCGGCGTTCTTCAAGGGCTTCAAGTTTGGCAGTATCCAGTTCTACACCGCGCTTTTTCAGGGCAGCGGCCACCTGGTCCATATCCGTGCGAATCAGTTTGGGATCGAGCATCGTTTCCAGTTCGCCTGTTATCAGGCTCCTACAACAGAGAAGTTAAATTAAAAATACCGTGTCGCCAAAGCGACAGCAGCAGCGGTGGCCAACAAACAACCAACAAGGCTGCCGACAATATAGCCAAGGGCCACCAGCGGCTGGCCATTGTGCCACAGTATCAGGCTTTCGAGGGAGAAAGTGGAAAAGGTTGTCAGTGCGCCAAACATGCCGGTCATCAACAGTAGACGCCATTCCTCCCCCAACATGGCGCGGTGAGCGATCAGTACATAAACAATACCGATCAAAAAAGAGCCTGTTAAATTGACAATGATGGTTCCTAGCGGAAACCGACCCTCAAATACCGGAAAGCTCCAGATACTCACCAGGTGGCGAAGAACTGCCCCAAGTGCGCCGCCCAAGGCGACTGCCAGCCACTGCATTTAGCTGTTTCCTTTCTATTTATTTAGAGTTTCTGTAACGCTGCCTGTCACTCTCGCGATTTAGTCGGCGCAGAGTCTGCAATTTTTCTGAAATTTTTAACTCCAGCCCTCGGGGAACCGGCTGGTAGTACTCCCGCTCGGCAATCTCTTCGGGGAAGTAATTCTCTCCCGCAGCAAAAGCATCGGGTTCGTCGTGGGCGTAGCGATACTCCGCACCGTGGGACAGGCTTTTTGCCAGTTTGGTAGGGGCATTGCGCAAATGCACTGGCACTTCGTAACTGGGCTCGCGACGAACATCCGCCACGGCACGATTGTAAGCGGAGTAAACTGCATTGCTTTTTGCCGCAACCGCCAGGTAAGTAATGGCTTGGGCAATTGCCAGCTCGCCCTCGGGACTCCCCAGACGCTCCTGCACATCCCAGGCATTCAGCGACAACTGCAAGGCCCTCGGGTCCGCATTGCCGATATCTTCACTGGCCATACGCACGACACGGCGAGCGATATATAACGGATCGCAGCCTCCATCCAGCATCCGCACAAACCAGTAGAGCGCCGCATCCGGGTCAGACCCCCGCACTGATTTATGCATGGCGGAAATCTGATCGTAAAAATAATCGCCGCCTTTATCAAAACGGCGAACATCGGCACTGAGCACCTCGGCGAGCACGTCTTCATCGACAATCAGTCGCCCGGCCGCCTCTTTGGCCAGATCGCAGGCCACTTCCAGCAAGTTCAAAGCACTGCGGGCATCCCCATCGGCAGCCCGGGCAATCTTGCCCAACACTTCTTCGGGAATGTTGACGCTCCGCTCGCGCAACTGCTGGTCGGTTTGCAGGGCGTAGCGCAGCAACCCCAACAACTCCTCTTCGGGAATACTGCGCAAAAGATAGACCCGACACCGGGACAGGAGCGCATTGTTCAACTCAAAAGCCGGGTTCTCCGTAGTCGCCCCGACAAAAGTCACAGTGCCCTCCTCCACGTAGGGAAGGAAGGCATCCTGCTGAGCCTTATTAAATCGATGCACTTCATCGACAAATAAAATAGTGTGTCGGCCCGACTGTATCCGGTGCTGCTCAGCTTCGGCCACCGCCTGGCGAATATCTTTCACTCCGGCGAGTACCGCAGACAGTGTTGCAAATCGAGCATCGCACTCTTCAGCTAGCAACCGCGCAAAAGTGGTTTTACCCACACCGGGTGGGCCCCACAAAATCATTGAGTGCAGCTGGCCGCGCTCTACGGCCTCCCGCAGAGGTTTGCCCTCCCCCAATAAATGCGACTGGCCCACATAGTGGGCCAGGGAATTCGGCCGCATACGGGCCGCGAGGGGTTGGTGGGTTTTGGGAGTATCGAACAGATCACTCATCTTTAATAATGTCAGTACCGGCCGGGGGCTTAAAATCAAATATAGAAGCGGATAGTTTTGGGTTCGCTTCCATACCACTGAACTGAATTTCAGTGGTTTGTCCCATACCATCGCGCACGGTCATTGCCGACGGCAAGCCATTTTTGGCAAATCGAATTTCCATGGCTTTAAAAGGGGCCGAGGGGTTCTTGGGGGTCAGGTGATAAACCCCTTCTTTCTGGCTCACATTAAACGAGCCTCGAATTTCCTCTACTTTGCCCCCCAGTAATAGGGCTGGGGTATCCTTAATACGAGCATCCACTGGGCGAACTGTCACCTGCTCCAGGTCCGGATCGTACAGCCAAAGCGTCTTGTTGTTTGTCACCAGTAACTGGGGATAAGGCTCACCGGTTTTCCAGCGCAATTTGCCCGGGCGCTGCACAGAAAAGCTACCATTGCTCTTTTGTGTGACCTCACCACGCTCGTCGATCAATGTCTGTTTGAAATTACCCGAAATCGCTTCCAACGGCTTGAGTAAATCGCTCAGGTCATCGGTGGCATCAGCCCAGGCCGCGCTGGCGGTAACACTGATTGAAAGCAGCAGACCCTGCAGAATTCTTTTCATAGTGGAGTCCCAACGTATTGATTTCCATAAAGATTAACCCCGACTAAGTGAACAGTGGCTTAACCCGCCACTGCTCCAAGGGCCAAACTCCTATCAGGCTGGCGGCGGTGCCAGCACCTCTCGATTGCCGTTGTGGCCCGCCGCAGATATCACCCCGGCAGCCTCCATGGCGTCAATAATTCGAGCCGCGCGATTGTAACCAATCCGCAGCTGACGCTGCACAGAGGAAATTGACGCCTTGCGAGATTTAGTGACGAAAGCTACGGCTTCGTCGTAGAGCGCATCGGCTTCAGGGTCTTCATCCTCACCGCCTTCAGACTGTAATCCAGGCACGGGGATACTGTTATTACTATCGTCGACAATACCATCGATATAATCAGGCTCACCGCGACGGCCCCAATCCGCGACAACTTTATGCACTTCGTGATCGTCGACAAAAGCGCCGTGGACACGAACGGGAACACCACTTCCAGGCGGTAAGTACAACATGTCACCATGACCGAGCAGCTGCTCCGCACCGCCCTGATCGAGGATTGTGCGGGAATCCACCTTGGACGAAACCTGAAAACCGATTCGAGTAGGTACGTTAGCTTTAATCAAGCCGGTAATAACATCCACCGACGGACGCTGGGTTGCAAGCAGTAAGTGGATCCCAGCTGCACGGGCTTTTTGTGCGATTCGCGCGATCAGCTGTTCGACCTTTTTACCGACGATCATCATCATGTCGGCAAATTCATCAATCACGACAACAATGGCAGGCAGTGCTTTCAGGGCCGGTGCGGTTTGTTCATCTTCCGGCACGCTGGAGGCGGGATCTGGCTGCCAGATAGGATCGATCAGCGGCTCCCCGGCCTCTTCCGCCTCTTTCACTTTGCGGTTAAAGCCTGCGAGGTTTCTCACCCCCATTGCCGCCATCAACTTGTAGCGGCGCTCCATTTCTCCAACACACCAACGCAAACCATTGGCGGCATCGTTCATATCGGTGATGACCGGGGTCAACAAATGCGGAATGCCCTCGTACACAGAGAGCTCCAGCATTTTTGGGTCCACCAGAATCAGGCGGACCTCATCGGGCGTGGATTTGTACAGCAGGCTCAACAACATAACGTTGATACCCACGGATTTACCCGAACCGGTGGTACCCGCTACCAGCAAGTGAGGCATCTTGGCCAGATCGGCCACCACCGGCTGACCGGAAATATCGTGACCGAGCGCCAGAGTCAGCGGCGATTTGGCATTATCGTAGACATCTGCCGACAACACTTCACTGAGGCGTACCATCTGTCGATTTTCGTTAGGGATTTCGATACCCACAACCGACTTGCCTGGGATTACCTCAACCACACGCACACTGATCACCGCCAGTGAGCGCGCCAGGTCTTTTGCCAGATTGGAAATCTTGCTCACCTTTACACCGGGAGCAGGCTGAATTTCAAAGCGGGTTACTACCGGCCCCGGCAGCACAGAGACCACTTCGGCAACAACGCCGAAGTCTTTCAGCTTAAGTTCCAACAGGCGTGACAGCGCTTCCAGGGATTCCCGGGAGAAACCGGCCTTCTTGTTTTGATCTGCTGGATCGAGAAGACCCAGCGGCGGCAGGGTTCCAGTAACCGGGCCACTTTTGAAAAGCTCTCGCTGTTTTTCCTTCGCTGCCCGAGGACTCTGCTTCGGCTTGGGGGCAGCGGGCTCAATCTTCGGGGGAATTCGTTTGGCAACTCGCTGCTTCTCTTCCTCCACAGCGGCCTTGCGCACGACGATCGCCTCTCTGGCCACCCTCCGCTCATTGCGCTTTTGGCGCCAGCGTTGATAGAAACTGCCCAACAAGGCAAAAAAGCCGAGCACATTCTTTCCGATTGCCTCTGCCAATTTGAGCCACGACAACCCCGTAAAAACAGTGACACCGATAGCAAATATCGCCAGCAGTAAAATAGTTGCCCCTACATAGCCGAGGCTAGAGCCCAGGGCAGACGCCATCGCGCTGCCGATGATGCCCCCGTTGGTAAACGGCAAAGGGTTTTCTGCGGGATCAAAACAAAGAGTCGCCATTGCCGCCCCGCTGACAAGAACAAGCAGCAAGCCAAAAACTCTCAAAGCAAATAGCGGCAAATGGAAGCGGGCATTGCGATCGCGAAGGATGTGATAGGCCCGCAGACCAATCAGCAAGGGGAACAGGTAAGCCATCCATCCGAGCAAAGACAAACACACATCTGCCAGCCAAGCACCGGCTGGCCCAATGGCATTGTGCACTTGTTGGGTACTGCCAGTTTGCGACCAGCCTGGATCTTCTGCGCTAAAGCTTAACAGGCTAATGGCGAGCAACAGGGCACCAGCCAGCAAACTGATCAGGGCCCCCTCGCGAACGAGTCGGGCGATCAATGAGTCTGGCAATGCATTGCTCTCTGCAGGGCTTTTTTCAGTTGCGCTTTCGGCCTTCAATGGCTTACCTCAATAATGCTGTACTTTTTATGTCCACATGAACTTGGCGGTGTCTACCTGGGACCTGAATCCCCATGCCGCCTGACAAAATTCTGTATTGCTTACAGAAGAAAGCAACTCAATCAGGCTATTTTACAATCTACGCTTTCAGATTGCGCCTTACGATCCCTGACACCAAGTAGTTTTTTGTTGTTTGGCGGCAGTATCGAAAAACCTGGAGCGCTTCCTAGCCAGTATTCTCTTCTAAATTTATCGGTTTGTACGTGCGATAGATGCAATTTGGAATCATCATCGAGATATCTTGCCCTGAATCCTCCCAGCAAACCTCATCAATAATCGCCTGGGTAACTCTCTCGCGGAGGTAACTATTCAGAATTTCCAATTTGTATTGATCCCCGCCCAACTCTGTTTTTAATTTGTCTTGAGTACTATCCCGGTAATAGGTTCTGGATACCCGCTCTGCTTGCGAAAAGCCTGCGTCGCTGAGCAATTGTAACAACTGGTCTTCCCGCAAAAAGAACCGATCCAAGAGCAACGATTCACGGTGTGTCAGCGCTGACAATTTTCGCTTTTGGGCACACAATAAATCTTGGACCCCGGCAGACGCCGGCATCAAGTCCCAAACCAACAGCGGACCTCCCGGCTTCAAAACCCGATAACACTCCTGGAGAACCAGGGGCTGATCTTTATAAGGCACTTCGTGCAGGCCCATTCTGATTGCCACAGCATCAAATAATTCACTGGGATATGGCAAGTTTCTTCCGTCACCTATAGTGATATCGGCAGCTAGCAATTGAATATTTGGGTCAAGGTTTTCAAGCTGCGAAGGGTGGGAATCGCACAAGCTACATTGAATAATAACCCCATGAGCTTTGGCAAACTTAAGCAGGTAGCTACTCAGGACTCCCCTTCCACACATCAAGTCGAGAACTCGACAACCATTGCTGAGGCCCAGCGCCATAGCAAACTTCTCGAGTTCTTCTGGCTCGCCCGCGCAAGTAACCGCCCCACCTCCTGTATCACCATATCCATCAGAGACAATTTCACAGCGTATTTGCAAGTTAAGCGCGGTAAATAGATCCAGCAGGTGGGGTGGGCCATGTAAGCTCGCCCGGTGATCGCCATCGGGCTCCAGATCAATGGAAAAACGCAACGAATAACTATCGTCGATAATTTCGGCTACGAAAGCCTGGGCCTCCTCACTAAGGGTCAGAAAAGTTTTAGGATGCCCCAACTGCTCTCGCTTCAGGTTTAAGGGTATGAACTTTCTTTTGTAGCGCATAACGATCCTCAACCCACCGAGGTTTGGGCACTTACTCGAAGTCACTGGCCCCTATGACGCTCACACACTCAATACATCTAACAATCCGTAATTCTAATTTGTGACACCCCATTCTCCCCCTAGCAAAGCCAGCAGCAGTTGCCCCAGATTGGAACTTTTTTACATTTTTCCAGCTCTTACGGCCAGCTTTGGCGCAAACTCCGATTTGAGCCAAACCTCTAGCAAGGTCAAAGAGAGTTGAATAGGTACGATCAATCGAACAAATTAAGGCAAACTATTTCGCCGAATGGTAAATATCGCCTATTATATCGCCCAATTTAATAGTCTCGCCTGATCAAAAAATGGACGGGCATATGGGCTCCCAGCCCATTGGGTAAACTTCGCAAATTGAGAGTTTTAAAGAGTACTTCATGAGCAATAACCATCATCGACTGATCATCCTCGGCTCAGGCCCTGCCGGCTACACCGCGGCTATCTACGCTGCACGGGCAAACCTGAACCCGGTTGTTATCACGGGTATGCAACAGGGTGGGCAGCTGACCACCACCACTGAAGTCGAGAACTGGCCGGGCGGTATTCCGGAGCTTCAAGGTCCGGACCTGATGGTGCAAATGCAGCAGCACGCAGAGCGCTTCGAGACAGAAATCATCTTCGATCACATCGAATCTGTTGATCTGAAACAGCGTCCTTTCACCTTGAAAGGCAACGAAACTTACACCTGTGACTCACTGATTATCGCCACTGGCGCCTCAGCTCAGTACCTGGGCCTACCCTCCGAGGAAGCTTTCCAGGGGCGCGGTGTCAGCGCCTGTGCGACCTGTGACGGATTCTTCTATCGCGACCAGAAAGTTGCTGTTGTCGGTGGTGGCAACACCGCCGTAGAAGAGGCCTTGTACCTCTCCAATATCGCCAGTGAAGTGACCCTGATTCACCGCCGCGACGAGCTTCGCGCAGAAAAGATCCTTCAGGACCGCCTGATGGATAAAGTGGAAAACGGCAATATCAATGTCTGCTGGCACAACACCCTGGACGAAGTACTCGGTGACGACAACGGTGTAACTGGGTTGCGCCTGCGCAACACCCAGGACGACACCACTACAGAGCTGGACGTTTCCGGTGTATTTATTGCTATCGGTCACAAACCGAATACCGGTATCTTTGAAGGCCAGCTTGAAATGAATGGTGGTTACCTCATTGTAGAGAGCGGCCTGAATGGGAATGCCACCCAGACTTCTGTTCCCGGTGTATTTGCCGCAGGTGACGTATCCGACCATATTTACCGCCAGGCGGTAACTTCTGCGGGTACCGGCTGTATGGCCGCCCTGGACGCCGAGCGCTTCCTCGACGCCGAGAAGTAAGTCAAACCCCCGGGCAGAGCTTTTCTGCCCGGTATCCCCCCTACCGACAGGAGTCAGATCGTGGCAGGGAACACCCAAAGCCGCCTGATGTGGCTCGACCACACCGTTGTAGACTTCCCCCAACTGAATTCGCACTGGATGACCCCAATGGCTTGCTGGCAGCCGGAGGAGACCTGACTCCCGAGTGGCTGGTTGAAGCCTATCAAAGGGGCGTCTTTCCCTGGTATTCAGATGACCAGCCGATCTTGTGGTGGAGCCCCTCCCCTCGCTGCGTGGTTATCCCGCAAAACTTTCGTATTGGCCGCACTTTGCGCAAAGTATTGCGTCGAGGAACCTTTTCGGTCACCTTCGACCAAGCCTTTCCCGAGGTAATTGAGGCCTGCCGTGCCCCCCGGGCGGATGAAACCGGCACATGGATCACCGATGAGATGTGCGACGCCTATATCGATATGCACCATCAGGGGTTTGCCCACTCAGTGGAGGTTTGGCGCGACGGTCAACTCGTTGGCGGACTCTATGGTATTGCGCTGGGGCGAGTGTTCTTTGGGGAGTCGATGTTTCACCGGGAGACAGACGCTTCAAAAGTCGCTTTTGTCCACCTCGTTCGGCAATTAGAATTGTGGGGCTGCCCGCTGATCGACTGCCAGGTGAGCAATCCTCATCTCAGCAGCCTTGGGGCAGTGGAAATGTGTCGTAAGGATTTCGAACAACTGCTGGCAGACGGCGTTAAGCAGCCGCCTTTCCCGCAGCCCTGGAAGCTTTCGTGGACTTATGGGTAAATACTCTCAGTTGGATTCAGTGCGCCTATTGGCCACCCTGCCCCACCCCTGCGGTTACCTGCCGGATCGGGAGGCAACAACGGTGTTTGTCGATCCGCAAACCGAGGTGGATCAGCGTCTGTACAACCGCCTGTCAGAACTGGGGTTCCGGCGGAGTGGTGCCTACCTCTATCGCCCCCAGTGCGCGACCTGTCGCGCCTGTATACCGGCTCGTGTGCCAGTAAGCCTATTTGTCCCCGACCGCAACCAGAGACGCTGCTGGAAGCGCAACAAGGACCTGGACATATTCCATATCGAATCCATCGATACAGATGAGCACTACGAACTCTACGCCCGTTATATCGAGCAGCGCCACGCCGATGGGGAGATGTACCCTCCCAGCCGGGAACAATACCGCAGCTTCCTGAGCCAGGCTTGGGGGGCTACTCGCTATATTGAGCTGAGAGCCCGTGGCAAGTTGGTGGCAGTGGCTGTAACAGATATCCTGACTGCCGGTTTATCGGCCATCTATACTTTCTTCGATCCCGATGAGGACAAACGGAGCCTGGGCAGTTACTGCATCCTCTACCAGATCGAATGGGCCCGGCGCTTGGGACTATCTAATCTTTACCTGGGGTACTGGATTGAGAAGTGCCACAAAATGGCCTACAAAAGCCAGTTTCGCCCCATCGAAATGCTAAAAGAAAACCGCTGGAGCCTTAAATCGCTCTAGTTCAACACACTCTCCCTTTGCTCTATCTTGCCTTTTCGTGCAAAATGCTCGCCCGTCAAGCCGCGGCTAGGCCAAAGAGCCTCCGGGGTAAAGGTCTGATCAAGTTATTGTAAGGTTGCTGCCGCATGGCAAAAGACGATTATATTGAAATGGAAGGCGAGGTGATCGACACCCTGCCGAACACCACTTTCCGCGTAAAGCTGGAAAATGGACACGTGGTAATTGCGCATATCTCTGGAAAGATGCGTAAAAACTACATTCGCATTCTCACCGGCGACAAGGTGAAAGTGGAGCTGACTCCATACGACCTGAGCAAAGGCCGCATTACGTACCGCGCGCGCTAATTCGCTCAGAGGCCAAATTCCGCAAGGCAATTTGACCTGAAATAAAAAAGCCACCTCTCGGTGGCTTTTTTATTGCTTGGCTGAAGCTAATAATTCAGGCGGGCACCGCCATTTTAATCGCCAGCTCATCATCCTCAATGGTGACGCAAACACGCCCACCCTCTTCTGCCAACTCACCGAAGAGCACAGCTTCTGCCAAAGGCTTGCGCAGCTTGTCACGAATCAAGCGGGACATAGGCCTCGCGCCCATCTTCTCGTCATAACCCCGCACCGCCAGCCACTCGCGAGCCTCATCATCAACGACCAGTGTCACCTTGGAATCATCCAACTGGGCCTGCAACTCAACGATAAACTTATCCACCACCGTCTTCACTACGTCCAGAGGCAGAGAACGGAATTGAATAATATTATCGAGGCGATTGCGGAACTCCGGGGTAAACATCTTCTTGATCTCCTCCATTCCATCGGTGGAGTGATCTTGATGGGAGAAACCGATTGAGCGACGGCTCATCACCTCAGCGCCCGCATTGGTTGTCATAATCAGGATGACATTACGGAAGTCCGCTTTGCGGCCGTTGTTATCGGTCAGGGTACCGTGATCCATCACCTGTAAAAGCAGATTGAATACTTCGGGGTGTGCTTTCTCAATTTCATCGAGCAGCACAACACTGTGAGGGTGCTTGGTAACCGAGTCTGTCAGTAAACCACCCTGGTCAAAACCAACATACCCAGGAGGCGCGCCGATCAGGCGGGAAACCGTATGGCGCTCCATATACTCAGACATATCGAAACGAATCAGTTCGATCCCCATTACCTTCGCCAACTGGCGGCAGAGCTCTGTCTTACCGACTCCGGTGGGGCCCGAAAACAGGAAGGAGCCGATAGGCTTCTCTTCAGAACCCAGACCGGCGCGACTCAGCTTAATCGCCGTACCCAGGGCATCAATCGCGCTGTCCTGCCCAAACACCACCATTTTGAGATTGTCATCCAGGCGCGATAACTGCTCCTTGTCAGAAGCAGACACACTCTTGGCGGGTATTCTCGCCATTTTGGCGATCACCATTTCAATCTCGCAAATCCCAATAATTTCTTTCCGCTCTTCAGCAGGCAGCAGGGATTGGTAGGCCCCGGCCTCATCGATTACATCGATAGCCTTATCCGGCAAAAATCGCTCAGTGATGTGGCGGCTAGAAAGCTGAGCCGCAGCATCCAGAGCCCCATCTGTAAAACGAACCTTGTGATGATCTTCAAAGCAACTTCTGAGTCCCTGTAAGATCTGCACGGTTTCTTCCACTGAGGGCTCACTGACGTCAATCTTCTGGAAGCGACGCGAAAGAGCGCGATCTTTCTCAAAGATGCCACGATATTCAGTAAACGTGGTAGAACCGATACAACGCAACTGGCCGCTGGAAAGCAGAGGCTTGAGAAGATTAGAGGCATCCATAACGCCCCCGGAAGCGGCGCCAGCTCCAATAATGGTGTGAATCTCATCGATAAACAGCACCGCGTGCTCACGCTTCTTGAGCTCGGCCAACAGCGCCTTAAACCGTTTCTCGAAATCACCACGATATTTGGTTCCTGCCAACAGGGAGCCCAAATCCAGTGAATAAATAGTGCTTTCTTTTAACGGCTCAGGGATGTCCTCATCGACAATTCGTCGCGCCAACCCCTCTGCTATTGCAGTCTTACCGACACCAGACTCCCCCACCAATAATGGATTGTTCTTGCGGCGGCGGGCGAGAACCTGGGTGACACGCTCAACTTCGGGAGCACGACCGACAAGGGGGTCAATACGGCCAAGAATCGCCTCTTGATTGAGGTTGGTGGCATAGCTTTCCAGCGGATCGGAACCACCAGGCTCTGAGCCGCCACTAATCTCCTCATCAACCTGTTCAGGTGCGGTGTCGGAACCGTGATGGTGATTATTGCCACTGGAGCCAACACGGGAGATTCCGTGAGTGATGTAATTGACGACATCTATCCGGGCAACACTCTGCTGCTTTAAGTAGTAAACAGCCTGGCTCTCCTGCTCACAGAAAATAGCAACCAGAACGTTAGCCCCGGTGACTTCCTTCTTACCGGATGATTGGACATGAAAAACAGCCCTCTGCAAAACCCTCTGAAAGCCCAGTGTCGGCTGGGTTTCACGATCTGTATCAGCCTCCGGAATTAACGGTGTTGTGGAATCTACAAATTCCAAGAGTTCACGGCGCAATGCACTTAAATCCGCTCCACAAGCATGTAGCACATCTGCTGCGGATTCATTATCCAAGAGCGCCAGCAATAGGTGCTCAACGGTCATGAACTCATGCCGTTTCGCCCGAGCACCTTTGAACGCTAAATTAAGCGTTACCTCTAAGTCCTTGCTGAGCATCTAAACCTCAAACCCTAATCGCCAATATTTCCCGCCGACTCCGCTGGTAGGCGCGCACCTTTCGCCGGCGTTTATATCCTGGCTGATTCCCTTCAGGTGACGGGACCCTTTGTTCAAAGCAGTTTTTGTCAGAATCAATCCTCTTTGCTCTCGTCCGCTTCAATTTCACACAACAGGGGATGCTCATTCTCTTGAGCGAACTGATTGACCTGTGCAGCCTTTGTCTCCGCTATATCCCGAGTATAGACACCGCACACTGCTTTTCCCCGTGTGTGAACCTGCAACATCAACTGTGTGGCGCGCTCCCGGTTTACTGAAAAAAACAACTCCAAAGTTTCAACAACAAAATCCATGGGGGTGTAGTCATCATTGAGCATAATGACCTTGTACATCGGCGGCCGCTTCAGCTGCGGCGGCGCCTCCTCAAGGGCCAACCCACCATCGAAGTCATCCAGGTAAGGGTTGTCTCCATCGGAATCACTGGAGCTTAGTTTAATGATTAGCGAAGTACTCATAACAATTATCAATGAATTCTATCGAGCCTGAAAATTGCAGCTAATGCAACCTTCAATGACGTGACATTGTAACCTTATTTGACGTTTGACACAGCGGTCAGCGGGGAACCTTGACAATCCCCCAGCTGTTGACTACAAGAGGTAGTGACCGCTACATCAAACGTTAGTCGCAGATAGGATCGCAGCCGACTAACCAGCAGGTCAAATAAATATAAAAACTCTGTAAGGTGGCCAGGGGCCACTCAGGCAATTAGAGGGAATCGTTATGCCTACCGGTACTGTAAAGTGGTTCAACAACGCTAAGGGATATGGGTTTATTCTTGCAGATGAGGGAGGGGAGGATCTGTTCGCGCACTATTCCGCAATTCAGATGGAAGGCTACCGAACCCTGAAGGCCGGCCAGCAAGTCACTTTCGATATCATTCGAGGAGACAAGGGCTACCACGCTGCCAACATTTCTGCACTAACCACTGAGACCACGCCAAACACGGCTGACTCCGATGCAGTGCACACAGAAAAATCCAGGGAGAAGGAAGCGGAAGCTGTCGGCTAAACAAGCCCAGCAAACAGACAATAAAAAAGCCCTTCACCAAAATGAAGGGCTTTTTTCATGGGGTTCGGGCCAGCTTAAAGCAAACCCGACCTCACGAGTGCGGCTTACGCCATGTGCTTGATAACTTCGTCACCAAACGCAGAACAGGACTTCAGCTCAGCACCGTCCATCAGACGCTCGAAATCGTAGGTTACGGTTTTGGCTTCGATAGCACCTTCCATACCTTTGATTACCAGGTCAGCAGCTTCGTTCCAGCCCAGGTGACGCAGCATCATCTCAGCAGAAAGAATCAGGGAGCCCGGGTTAACCTTGTCCTGGCCAGCGTACTTAGGCGCAGTACCGTGGGTTGCTTCAAACAGGGCAACGTCGTCGGACAGGTTTGCGCCCGGAGCGATACCGATACCACCAACCTGTGCAGCCAGTGCGTCAGACAGGTAGTCACCGTTCAGGTTCAGGGTAGCAATTACGTCGTACTCAGCCGGACGCAGCAGGATCTGCTGCAGCATAGCGTCAGCAATTACGTCCTTAACAACGATTTCCTTGCCAGTCTTCGGGTTCTTGAAGCTGTGCCAAGGACCGCCGTCCAGCGGCTGAGCGCCAAACTCGTCGCGAGCCAGCTCGTAACCCCAATCAGCGAAGGCACCTTCGGTGAACTTCATGATGTTGCCTTTGTGTACCAAGGTTACAGAATCGCGATCCTGGTCCACAGCGTACTGGATAGCCTTGCGCACGAGACGCTTGGTACCTTCTGCAGAAACCGGCTTAACACCGATACCACAGTTCTCAGGGAAACGGATCTTCTTAACACCCATCTCGTCCTGCAGGAACTTGATAACTTTCTTAGCTTCGTCAGTGTCAGCTTTCCACTCGATACCAGCGTAGATATCTTCGGAGTTTTCACGGAAGATAACCATGTCTACCTTGTTCGGCTCTTTAACCGGAGAAGGTACACCGCTGAACCAGCGCACCGGGCGCTGACATACGTACAGATCCAGCTCCTGACGCAGGGCTACGTTCAGGGAACGGAAGCCGCCGCCTACTGGAGTGGTCAGGGGGCCTTTGATGCTAACAACGTAGTCTTTGATCGCTTCCAGAGTTTCAGCCGGGAACCAGTCGCCAGCGTAAGTCTCTGCCGCTTTCTCACCGCAGTAGATTTCCATCCACTCGATTTTCTTTTCGCCGCCGAAAGCTTTTTCTACAGACGCGTCGATCACCTTGCGCATTACCGGGGTGATATCCACACCGATGCCGTCACCCTCGATGAAAGGAATAACCGGGCGATTCGGAACATTCAGCGAACCGTCGGAATTGACTGTAACTTTTTCGCCGTCTGCCGGCACTTGGATATGACCCATATTGCGTAAACTCCCAAAATTCTATGACTTTTTAGGTCCAGCGTTGCTTGCACCGCTCCCCCGGGACCTTAGGGCGGGGATGAAAAACGGCGGGATTATAGCAGCCTCGGCTAATTTTTGTAGTTGGATTACAATACTCAATTTTTCTTATGGCAAAGATTATTCTCCTCAACAAGCCTTTTGGCGTATTAAGCCAATTTACAGATGATCAGGATCGCGCCACTTTGGCTAACTTTATCCAGCACAAGGGATTCTATGCGGCGGGCCGCCTGGACTACGATTCTGAAGGATTACTACTACTGACTGATGATGGAGCGCTACAACATCAAATCAGTCACCCCAAGCGGAAAATGCCCAAGACCTATTGGGCCCAGGTGGAGGGTGACATTACTGATGATGCCCTTTATATGCTCAGGCAAGGGGTCGACCTGAAGGATGGCCGAACCGCACCTGCCAAGGCCAAGCGCCTGCCTGATATGGAGCCCTGGCCTCGCACACCGCCAATTCGCGAGCGCAAATCGATCCCAACCAGCTGGCTGGAGCTGACTATTTCCGAGGGGCGAAATCGCCAGGTAAGGCGGATGACTGCGGCGGTAGGCTTCCCTACCCTGCGGCTAATTCGGGTGGCGATAGGCAGCTGGAAGCTCGACGTATTAAAGCCTGGCGAATATCGAACGGAAGAGGTTTTTAGCGCTCCCAAGCCCCGAACAAAGCCGGCAAATAGCCGCAATCGACCGCGCCGAAAGCGATAATCTATAACGGAAGATCAAAGCGGTCTTGGTCAAACGGGGCGTTCGCAGGTAAAATTCGCCCCCTTTCATACCAGTGAAGTAGTGACTGTCCTTCTTATGCCTGATTCCACCCACAACAAACAGCCAAAGCGCGTCATCGTCGGTATGTCCGGCGGTGTGGATTCCTCTGTAGCCGCACACCTGCTGATCCAGCAGGGCTATCAAGTGGAAGGCCTGTTTATGAAAAACTGGGATGAAGACGACGGCACAGAATACTGTACTGCCAAGGCGGACCTGGCGGATGCCCAGGCAGTTTGTAAGAAGTTGGGCATCAAGTTGCACACCGCCAATTTTGCTGCGGAGTACTGGGATCACGTATTCGAGTACTTCCTGGCAGAGTATAAAGCCGGGCGCACTCCCAACCCGGACATCCTGTGTAACCGGGAAATCAAATTTAAGGTCTTTCTTGAGTACGCCGAAGTGCTGGGTGCCGATGCAATAGCCACCGGGCACTATACCCGTCGCCGCGATATCGATGGCCGCACCTATTTATTGAAGGGCCTCGACGGCAACAAAGACCAGAGCTACTTCCTGCACGCGGTGGGAGAAGCCGAATTTGCCCGCTCGCTCTTTCCCTTAGGGGAGCTGGAGAAGCCCGAGGTTCGCCGTATCGCTGAAGAAAACGGCTTTATCACCCACAACAAGAAAGACAGCACCGGCATCTGCTTTATCGGCGAGCGCCGCTTCAAGGATTTCCTCGAGCAGTACCTGCCCGCCCAGCCCGGCGATATGGAAACCCCAGAGGGTGAAGCCATGGGGCGTCACGCGGGCCTGATGTACCACACCATTGGCCAGCGCCAGGGGCTCGGTATTGGTGGCGTCAAAGGTGCTGGCGAACAGCCCTGGTATGTTGTCGGAAAAAACCTGGAGCGCAATGTCTTGATTGTGGCTCAGGGTGCACATCATCCCCTGCTTTATGCAACGGGGCTGGAAGCAACACAAACCCACTGGATTAATGGCGCAGCACCGGGCAAAACCTTCCATTGCCAGGCCAAGACCCGCTATCGCCAACCAGATCAGGATTGCACCGTGCACCTGCAGGACAATGGCGATTTGGTTGTAGAGTTCGACGAGCCACAACGCGCAATCACACCGGGACAATCTCTGGTACTGTACGATGGAGAAACCTGTCTAGGTGGTGCGGTGATCGAGAAAGCCACGGGAATTGGCGCCGCAGTACCGGAAAAATACAAGAAAGATTAAGGAGTAATTTTGAATAACTGGCGGGATCAGGCACTGGCACTGGCAGGAATATTCCAATCCGCAACACTGGTGGAGCGCCTGGCCAAAACAGGCTCTGCACCGCAGGAACAGCTGGAAACCGGGGTATATAGCCTCTTCCAACTAAACCCTGATCGCACTGAAGATATATTCGCCGGTGCTGACAAGCTGCTGCCCGGCTTAAAAGTATCGCAGCAAATACTAAAGACCCGGCAACACCCGGAATATACCGACGGTCTACGCTACGCCCTCTCGGTGATCTACCTGCAGCGACAACTCAGCAAGAATAATGACCTGCTATCAATCATTGGCAGCCGATTGGATAAGGCCAAGACTCAAGCAGAGCACTTCGAGCTGACTCACGAGAATGTATTTTCCAACCTCGCCAGCATCTACAGCGATACGCTAGGTACCTTCCGCTTCCGGATTCAAGTACTGGGTGACTTCAATTACCTGCAACAGCAGCGTATCGCCAACCAAATTCGCTCCATGCTATTTGCCGGCATCCGCTCGGCAACCCTATGGCGACAGCTGGGTGGGCGTCGCCTGCACCTTCTGTTCCAGCGCAAAAAGCTTTTGAATGCGACCAACAAATTGATCGCACATATCGAATCTATAGAACACTAATCCCGGAGATTTACTATGACAGTTGAGCTTTCCGCACTCACAGCGGTATCCCCTATTGATGGTCGCTACGAGAGCAAGACTGCCCCCCTGCGTGAAATTTTCAGTGAATACGGCCTGATCCGCGCCCGCGTTGAAGTGGAAGTACGCTGGCTGCAAAAACTTTCCGCACATAAAGAGATCGCCGAAGTTGAGCAGTTCGACGAAGCTGCCAACAAGCTGCTCGACAGCATTGTGGCCGACTTCTCCCTGGAAGATGCTGAGCGCATCAAGGAAATCGAGCGCACCACCAACCACGATGTAAAAGCGGTTGAATACTTCCTCAAGGATAAAATCAGCAGCAATGCCCAACTGGCAAAAGTGAGTGAATTCGTACACTTTGCCTGCACCTCTGAGGACATCAACAACCTGTCCCACGCCCTGATGCTTCGCGCCGGCCGCGACAACGTCATGTTGCCTGCGATGGAAGCCCTGATTGACGCTATCGTAGGCCTGGCCCAGGAGTTTGCCGACGTCCCCATGCTGTCCCGTACTCACGGCCAGACAGCCAGCCCGTCTACTGTTGGTAAAGAACTTGCCAACGTGGCCGCGCGCCTGCGCCGCCAGGTAGCCCAGATTAAAGCGGTACCGCTGCTGGGTAAAATTAACGGTGCGGTAGGTAATTACAACGCTCACCTGTCCGCCTATCCCAATATTGATTGGGAGCAAAATGCTGAAGAATTCATTTCTTCTCTGGGTCTTAGCTGGAACCCCTACACCACCCAGATCGAGCCCCACGACTACATTGCTGAGCTGTTCGACGCTGTTGCCCGCTTTAACACCATCCTGATCGATTTTGACCGCGATGTATGGGGCTACATCTCCCTGGGTTACTTCAAGCAAAAAGTCGTAGCCGGTGAAGTTGGCTCCTCCACCATGCCGCACAAAGTTAACCCCATTGACTTCGAAAACTCCGAAGGCAATCTGGGTATCGCCAACGCCGTATTCCAGCACCTGGCCGCCAAACTTCCAGTATCCCGCTGGCAGCGCGACCTGACAGACTCAACCGTGCTGCGTAATATGGGGGTGGGTGCGGGCTATTCCGCCATTGCCTATGCCGCCACCATGAAAGGCCTGGGCAAACTGGAAATCAACCGCGAGCGCCTGGCGGAAGACCTGGATAATTCATGGGAAGTGTTGGCGGAACCGATCCAAACGGTTATGCGTCGCTACAACATTGAAGAGCCTTACGAAAAACTGAAGGCCCTGACCCGTGGCCAGGGTATCAACCGTGAAACCCTGAAAGTATTTATCGAGAATCTGGAGATTCCCGCAGAGGCCAAGAGCGATCTGCTGGAAATGACTCCGGCATCTTATATCGGTAATGCCGTGGAACAGGCTCGCAAAATTTAACCGAGCCCAGCTACCAGCCGCACCCAGTGCGGCTGGTCATCTTTTAAGAAATACAAAAGTACGCTGGATAGTTTTCGAACCTCAGAATATCCAGATACAAACCCCAGCCTTCTGACAGTGAGAGTTACCGTGGCCAGCCCCCTTACCCATCTTGGCGACATGCCCATCGAAGTTTTTATGCGTGACTACTGGCAGCAGAAACCCCTGCTGATACGCAATGCTTTCGCCAACTTTGAATCACCCATCTCGGGTGAAGAACTCGCAGGTATGGCCCTGGAGGAGGCGGTCGAGTCTCGCTTGGTATTGGAAAATGGTGAAAGTGGCCCTTGGGAGCTTCGCACCGGTCCATTCACTGAAGAGGATTTTCTCTCCCTCCCCAAAACCCACTGGACCCTGCTGGTACAAGCTGTCGATCAGTGGATGTCAGAAATTGCTGAACTAAAAGATTTCTTCCGCTTTATCCCCGAGTGGCGCCTGGATGATGTGATGATCAGTTACGCCGCCGATAAGGGCAGCGTTGGTCCCCACTACGATCACTACGATGTGTTTCTTCTCCAGGCCGAAGGCAAGCGTTTGTGGCAACAAGGCCCCAAGGTGGATGAAAGCAATCCCCGCCTGGAAGGAACACCCCTCAATATCCTGAAAGAATTCGAAGCAGAAAACAGCTGGGTACTAGAGCCCGGCGATATGCTCTACTTGCCGCCCCAATACAGCCATTGGGGAGTAGCCGAAGGTGGGTGCACCACGATCTCTATTGGTTTCCGCGCCCCTTCCGCTGCGGCGATCCTCGAAGATCTCGCCGCTGAAATCGCTATGGATTTGCCGGACAGCCAGCGTTACACCGATGCCGGTGCTGAAGTGGCGAAAAACCCAGCGGAAATTGACCCCGCCTCTGTTGCCCGCCTGCAACAACAACTCGGCGAATGGCTGCAGCAGCCGGAGAAAATCGCCCAGTGGTTTGGCGCAATTATGACCGAAGCAAAATACCCGGATACTGTCGCCCTGGACGCTGACGATGCTGCAGACTGGCGTGAACAAATGCCCCAGGGAGCACAACTGGTTTTAAATCCCGCTTCCCGCACCGCTTTTTGCCGCGAGCCAGCCACATTGTTTGTTGATGGTGAAGCCTTCCCCTGCCCCCTGGCATTTGCCGAGCAGTTTGCTGAATCCCATGAAATATCCTGGGATGATATCGAAGACTTCCCGGAAATAGCCGAAGACAGCGGCCTTCTCGATCAGCTGGTTGCACAGGGCACCTTGATCTACCCTCCTGAGGATTTCTGAGATGCCAATAGCTATACGCCTAGCCGATTGGAACATTGACCGGGACGCAATTCGCTCAATACGCGAGGCCGTTTTTGTACAAGAACAACAGGTACCTGCGGATCTGGAATGGGATGATCAAGAGGAGACATCCCAGCACTTCCTCGTCTTCCGCGAAACAATCCCAGTTGCCACCGGGCGCCTCACCCAAGGCGGAAAAATTGGTCGTATGGCTGTGCAAAAGTCTTCACGTGGGAGCGGCATCGGGGCCCAGCTATTACAAGCCATCTGCGAGCAGGCGAAGGTACAAAACTTTCAGCAAGTCCATTTACATGCACAGCAACATGCTGAGGGGTTTTACTTGCAGGCTGGGTTTGAGGTGGAAGGCGACATGTTTTACGAAGCGGGCATTCCCCATATCAAAATGGTTCGCAGCCTGATTTGACCATTTTGAGGCCTGCCACCAGCAACCATATGACAGGCCCGGCCCCACCTCAACTCTCTACTGGGGCATAGCGCTTCTCGACAAAGTGAGCCAAAGGCGCTATCCCCAACACATACACTATCCAAAGCCCGAGCCCCCAATAGGGATTGAAAAGGGTCAACAAGCACGCCAGGATACTGGTACACAACATCACCATACTGACCACTAGTACACGGTGCGCGGATACGTTCGTTCGATTCGCAGCGACACACCACATACCCGCAATTGCTATAGCGGCCACCGCATAGCTTGCTGACAATAAGATCACTGACCAAACCTGGTCAGGGTATTCCCCCATCAAACTTGCTGGAAAGGGAATAAACGCCACCGCCCCCAATAACAAAAAGTTAAAACTGGTAAAGGCTACCGATTTCAATTGATGGTCCGACATCAAATGATTGTGGGTAAGCCATAGCCGACAGAGAATCGCAAAGCTCAGTATCCAGGAAAAAAAGTGGGGCAACTGCTGAAGAATATTGCTGTGGAAATCCTCGCCCGGCTTTATATCCTCCAGATCGGGAATCTGGATATTAAAAACCAACAGCGTCATAGCAATGGCAAAAACGCCATCACTCACGGCATTAATACGACTGGCTAGAAGAGACTTATGGCGCATCGATCATCATCAGACAAGCATAATGCCCCCCAATAAAGCTTATTATTTGACCAACTCTTTTTCCGCACCCCTGGGCACATTACCCCCCTTTCTGATTACTTGTTTCGCGGGATTTCTCTAAATGGATAAATTAAACACATTGATAACGACTTTGTAAGTGTATTCTTTTCTGCTATAGATTACTGGCGCATTAGTACCATCAATGGCGCCAGAACCAGCTCAGCAGCCCTCGCTACAGATACTATCTCTATATACAGATCCAAAATTTGGAACTCACCGATAAGCAGAGGATTCGCTTTATCAACACTCCCAAGACCCTGTTAGTCAAGAATGCCGAAATCCTGGTAACTATGGATAACTCCCGAAGAGAAATCGCAAACGGAGCTCTCTTTGCGGAGGATGGAATCATCACTTCTGTCGGCCCCACAAGCTGCCTGCCAGAGGAAGCAGACACAGTTATCGATGCCAGCAATCAGATTGTGCTCCCAGGGTTTATAAACACTCATCACCACCTTAACCAAACCCTTACCCGCAATCTCCCCCTCGCTCAAAACACAAACTTATTTACGTGGCTGCAGCTGCACTACCCCATTTGGGCACGCATCACCCCAGAAGCGTCTCGTACCAGCGCACTCGTGGGGCTCTGCGAGCTGCTTCTGTCAGGGTGCACCACAGTTTTTGATCATGCTTATTTATTTAAGAATGGCAATAATGTCGACGTGATTATTGAAGCAGCGCAAGATTTGGGAATTAGATTTCACGCCAGCCGAGGCTCCATGTCACAGGGCACTTCAATGGGAGGGTTGCCTCCTGACAATTGCGTAGAGAATGAAGAATTTATCCTGAACGACAGTATTCGCGTTATCGATCGCTATCATGACCCCAGCCATGGAGCCATGACCCAGGTAGCTCTTGCGCCCTGTTCGCCTTTCACTGTTTCAGAAAGACTATTAAAGGACACGGCTAGCCTGGCACGAGATAAAGGTGTAATGCTTCATACTCATATATGTGAAACATTCGATGAAGAACGACTTACTTTAGAGCACTTTGGCAAACGCCCTTTAGAGTGGATGGAAGAAATGGGCTGGCTAGGGTCAGATACATGGTTCGCCCATGTAGTACACATAGATACCCTGGAGATCCAAGCTCTGGCTCGTAACCAGTGCGGTATTGCGCACTGCCCCAGCTCAAATATGCGGCTTGCATCGGGAATTTCACCTATCAAGGATTTTCTAAATGCTGGTATCCGTGTGGGACTCGGTGTGGATGGCTCAGCCAGCAATGATGCATCCAGTTTATTACTGGAGACCCGCCAAGCAATGCTTCTCAGCAGAGTTCGAATGGGATTACTCCCACCGGAGGGACCACTAAAGTACTCTCAACTCCCCCAATCCCATCCATTGCGCGACAAAGAGTGGATGACAGCGCGGGAGGCATTGGAATTGGCCACCATTGGAGGAGCCAGTGTCCTGAATCGTTCCGATATTGGCGCACTTGAAGTCGGCCGCTGTGCAGACTTTTTCACCCTTGAACTAAACACGATTAACTATGCCGGAAGCCTTTCAGACCCAGTAGCAGCTATCGTATTCCGGGCACCCCAAACCGCAAAAACTGTAGTTATTCACGGCCGCATTATTGTCCGAGATGGAAATATTACAACTATAGATTTAGAACAGGTTATTGAGGAGCATAACAACTGGAGCCTGAAATTGATTCGTGGTAGCTGATTCAAGCGGCAATTAAATTATGGCAGAGGAAAAGAAAAGATACACAGCTTGGATATTTGCGCTCATTTTCTTTGCTGCCAGCATTTCGAACTCAATCTTATTTGCACTTCTATCGCCAAATCTGGCTGCCGAACTCGATTTAAGTCATCATGCACTGGGGATTTTAGGCGGATATTATTTTATTGCTTACTCGATTGGCCAACTTGCACTCGGCTCGCTATTAGGCCCAATAAGTCCGCGATATTTATTGGGCGTATCGGCAATTTTTGCAGCTAGCGGCTGTGCAATTTTTGCCAGCAGCCACTCTTTCGGCTCAGCCCTTGCTGGACAATTGTTAATCGCCCTTGGTCTATCCAGCAGTTTCTTGGGAGTTGTTTACGTTATTGGGAGGGATTTACCCAGCCGGTTTTCGTTGATGGTCGCTATTAGCCAGGGGCTGTCAAACTTCGCGGCGGCCTCACTCTCTTTACTTTTCGGTGTCTTTGTTGTGGAGGTTTCTTTTCGAGAGCCCTACTTTGCCGCAACCTTATTTCTTCTTTGCCTCGCTATACTGCTATTTCTCTTTATCGGCAGTCGCCAAAACTCAGTCAATACGATTCCAACAGAAAAATCATCACTCGCTGGCAAGCTAAAACTATGCGTAAAATCAAGGCCTTTTTGGTTGGCCTTCGTCTTCTATTCCTGCCTTTTCGGCGTAATTGTCGCCTATCTAGACTTATGGGATATACAGTTTCAAGTTGCTTTTTTTCGTAAAACGCCGGGAGAAAGTGCTCTATTTAATACTGCCGCCTCACTGGGTATTATTATTGGCAGCTTTATCGTTGGCGCTTGGTCTCAACATAGGGGCGATTACGTAATTCCAGCCAGAGTTTTTAGCTTCTCAGCAATTATCGCTGTTGCAATCTTATTGAGCATTCACTTGCCCGACTTCTGGACTCTGGCTGCAAATTTTCTCTTGGGGTTTGGCCTCAGCAGCGCCATCCTATCTCTTACAATAGTACAGTCCGAGCTTCCAAAGAAGGTCCATGCTTTTGCCTCAGCCCTAATCGTGACTGGAGGCTTTATTTTAGGAGGGATAATTCAAACCCTCATCGGACTCTCACTAGATCAAGATATAGAGTTCGCTTACATCCGCTCACTCAGTGATCTGCTAGCCAACTTTTTTGACTCTGTTCAACAACCAACAGAGGGATTCTACAAATACCAAGCGGGATTTCAGCTAATCGGCATTATCGTCATCGTAGGCTGCATCAGCAGCCTGCTTTTGAGTAGCAAAAAGCTACTCAAAAGGCGTAGCCCTAAAATCGGAAATTCGTAGTGCTAAGTCCGCCATTCGATGACCTAAATGTACAGCTGTAAGTCGGTCCAACTCATGAATTTCTCCAGCCCTTTCAGCGACAGCTACCAAGCCCGACTGACAGCCACCTCGGTTTCTACCCAGGGAATCTTGACTCGGTAAAATATCCAAGGGAACCCACAACATGCCCATTTGTGCAGCAAAGACCTGTAGTGTCCTGATGGTACCTAATTGATCACCGCTAAAATTACTGCCTACGGTGAATCCTGTAGCTAACTTATCCAACCAGCATCGATCTCCATAGCGCTCACTTGCTGCATCCATAAATGCTTTGAATTGAGCGGAGACAGTACCCATAAAGGTCGGCGAACCCATTACTATAGCTTCACATTGATCCAACTGAACTAATAATGACTGGTCTTTATAACGTCCTTGATCAATGCTCTCCCCTTGAACCTCAAGGGCAACACCGATGCACTTCTCTACCGTGTTAACCCCCTCCACCACAGACTCCGCAAGAGCTTTGCTGCAGCCAGATACAGAATGGTAAACAACACCTATCCTCTTCATATGACTCGCTCCGCTATACCGTCTAACTCAAATATCCGGCCTAACTTTTGATCAATTTCCCTGCCTGCTGGTACTTTTATCCCAAAAACATCTAGTAAAGTAGCCCGAAGCTCATCGAAATCCGCCAACATGACAACACTCTTGGAGCCTAAAAGTGGCTGATAGCTTAACTGTCTATTGAAAAGTGTATGCCGTCCCTCTGGGAAAGACCGAGCGACAATCAAGTGCTTTACAAACCTGGATTCAGGATGCGTTGAACAATACCAATTACCAATTTTATAATCACCATGAGTTTTAGGTTTCAAGTCAAAGCTGTACATAGGTTGCCAACCACTATCGGTTGTGACCTCTAACAGGTAATCATCATCTATTAAAGTAAAGCGGTAAACACCGTGCGGTGTGCTCTGACGATCACTAGAATCTATATTCAATGGTGCAGTCAAAGTGTTACTGCCAAATCCAACATCGATCAGAAAGCGAGACCCCTCAAGTTCCACCATCAGGATCATGTGAGATTGGGCAGCTTGATGCCCAATAGGCATTTGCCAAAGAACCCGTGCCGCAAGGTCTGTAACTTTGAAACCCATTTGTCTAAGCGCAGCCCCTAACAAGGCATTATGTTCATAGCAATACCCCCCTCGTTTTTGCTCTATCAGCTTGGCCTCAATAGAACTCAACTCAATATTGACGGGGCTTCCCAAGAATGAAGTGGCATTCTCGAATGGAATAGTACGAACATGCTGGGTCACTAATGCCTGCAGGCACTTTAAGTTAGCAACTGGCACTCCTTCAAAATTGATACGATCTAAATATTTCTGCAAATTAATACCAGAGATAGCCATCGTGAATTGCCTCATCTAATTCCAAATTCCCAAACAATAGAGGGCAGCTTAATACCTAAACCTAACTTTAGGTCAATAACTTTATTCGGCTCTTCTACACTGGTTATGATCTCAAGTGTACCTGGGCTAAAGCGCAGGGATTACTTAGCCACCACAGACCCGAATATCGCTAACAGAGCGAGAACAACCAAGGAGGACTTGGTGGAAATACTGTTTCTAGGGACATCATCAGGCACTCCGACCAAGCAGCGGAATGTGTCTGGTATTGGACTATTAGAAAGCCGGAAAAAGAACTGGTATTTAATCGACTGTGGAGAAGGTACTCAGCAGCAGATTCTACATACGAGCTTATCACTTAGTAGACTAAAGGCAATTTTTATTACCCATAAGCATGGTGATCACTGTTACGGGCTGCCCGGTCTACTTGGCAGCTCAGGGATGCAGCGAAGAACGGCACCACTGACACTTATTGCCCCTAGAGCCGTCTATGATTGGCTTTTATCAACTCAAAAAATCACCGAACTTTACATTCCATTTGACCTCAGTTTCATTCCCGTTGAAGACCTACCCCAAATAGACATAGGGCAGTTCACGATTACTACTACACAACTTTCTCATAGGGTGCCCTCCTATGCGTATAGTTTTACTGAAAGATATATTGAAACTACTCTAGATACACAGAGATTACTCTCCTGTGACATCCCTAAAGGTCCCCTGTGGGGAAAATTAAAGGCGGGTATCGATATTGTTTGTCATGGTAAGGCATACAGCGCGGCCAACTTCATCCAGAAGCCGAGGCTCCCACGTAAGATTACTATTTGTGGAGATAATGATAAACCTGAATTATTAAAAAATACCTGTAATAACAGCAGTGTACTAGTGCATGAATCGACTTACGCAAAAAATATGTCCGCAAAAGCGAGCCGTGTAGGGCATAGTTTTTCTACTCAAATAGCCTCCTTTGCAGAGAGTATGTCAATACCAAATCTAGTTCTTACCCATTTCAGTACTCGCTATCAAAAAGAGCCTAATGCGCAATGCTCAATCGAGAAAATCAGGAGTGAGGCTCAATCAATTTACAGGGGACAACTGTTTTTAGCTGAGGACTTTATGCATCTAAAACTGGCAGAGTCAGGACTACTGACTCATAAATATATATAGCCCTCTTTACACCAAAATAGTCAATTGAAAAAACTGGACCAAATAGAAAAACGACTTCCTCTAAAAACTAGACTGAAATTCAAAGTCACAATACGACAAATGAACTTACGCTGTGGGGTAGAACCAAGTAAGCACGTTCAGTCACTAAGGTTTATAAACACCAACTTATCAAAAGGGCTATATGTATTTGGAGAGCCCCATCAGGCTTGACCAGCAAGTCAATTGCCTTTTCACCGCCTCAAAACCACCATATATCTGGCCTGCTTACTACACAAACTAGCCGTGGCGTCGGAAAAGCAAGGCACTAGTTTGCACCTCCCCATTAAAAAGATATGTATCCTATAGGGGAAAGGAGAGAAATAAACCTATCCTAACAATAGGTAAATATATTAAATATTTTGCATCACATTAAAAACTCCCAAATGTCACAAACGTCACACTAATTACATCTGCCTGACCATTGTGAGGGGCTAATGACTCTAATTAGCCGCCCATTCTCCATTCCCAAAGACACAGAAAGTAGCTCTTAAATACGCCTTTACCGTATTATTCGACACATAAATCAAAAAAAAATCGAGGTACCCATGCAACATTTGGAACAGTGGACAAATTTCTGGCAACAAGGATTCCCCACCTCTTTTGCGCAAGTTCTACCCAATAGCTATATAGGAAAAACGGGAGAATATTGGAGATCCACAGTCTCTGGGTTACATCCCAACTCTAAAGTTCTCGATATTGCATGCGGTAATGGCGCAGTAGCCCTATTAATTGCAGATGAAGCATCAAAGTCTGGAAAACCACTAGAAATTCATGCCGCTGATGCAGCCAACATCACTCCCCTAGCAACTAACAAAAACCCTAGACATCAAGAAACCTTAAAGAAATTAAACTTTCATTCCTGCATGGAAATTGAAAAAATTCACTCACTTGATGAAAAATTCAGCCTGATCACTTCACAATTTGGCTTCGAGTATAGTAATAAAGTAGAGGCGGCAACAAGCATAGAAAAATCACTTGAGCCTGGGGGAATGTTTAAAGCGATATGCCATAAAACAAACTCCAAACCCTACAAAGATTGCTCAGATGAAGTTTCGGCCCACAAACTAGTCATCGAAGATTTAAAAATTTTAGAGAAAACTACATCTTTGATCCATGATTTTGAAGACACCCAATCCACTGAAAAAGCAAAAATAAAATTAGGAAATCCGCATACAGCCGAAAAATTAAAGCGTCTAATTGCATCCGTGGAAATGCTAATCTCCAAGCACCCAAAATCTGCAACAACCTTCTTTGTGCGAAACTCTCTAGAAAGCTTCCTACAAAAAAATTTAACATCCAGTAACGCCACAAAAGATAGATTTCTTTCTTTTTTTGATACAGAGCTGAAATATACAGCTTTAAGATCGCAAAACCAGCTAGATTCATCATTGTCAGATAGAGACATGAATAATCTTATAGCAGTATTTGAAAGACTAGGCATGCAACTACTGACGCGAGATGAATTCTACGACGAAAATAGCTGCACAGGCTGGAAAATTGAATTCCTAAAACCTTAAAAGCATCCGAAGAACCTTTTTGGCGTGCAAATTATGCCCGCCAAAAACCCACAACAATTAATGCCGCCCCTATATTTCATCTTATGTTCTTTATCCATCAATACACCTAGAGAGCTATAGCTATAACTACAACAGCAACACCTTCTTCATCATGACTTCGCACAGCAACTAGAACTGTATATTGCCAACCCAATCCTGACACGAAATTAATTAAACCATTACCTGGCATCAATCTCTATTCCGTTTGTTTTAAACGCCTAAATATCTTCTTTCGTTGAGTCCTTGGCCTCCCCCCCGCAAGATAACCTATACCCTACTTACGATTTACCCATCAACATAATGCACACCTATCTATCACAATCAAATTCGAATTACAGATGAACCAATATACACACTAAAGAAATCGCTCTTCAGAACAGGGAAATATTCACTCTAAAATATCAAAAAATTATCTTTAGGCTTACTTGCAAAACTGTATAATTTACACCAATAAAGCAGGATATAAGCTCATGGTTTTGTTGCGTGATCTACATAGAAAAAAAGATACCGAACCAGATCGAAAATTTATTGAGGCTCTAGCTCGTGGGTTGGATGTGCTCCGAGCTTTTCAACCTGGTGATGGCTTTTTGGGTAATTTGGAGATCGCCCAGCGTACTGGCCTGCCCCGCTCCAGTGTTTCCAGACTGACTTATACTCTAACCAAGTTAGGTTATCTAACCTACTCCGATCGAATGGAAAAATATCAGCTGGGTAGTGGCGTCCTGGCTCTTGGTTATGCTTTTGTCTCAAATCTCACAGTCAGGCAGGTAGCTAAGCCTTTAATGCAGGATCTGGCCAATTCTACCGGTACCGCTGTTGGTCTCTCTGATCGGGACCGGCTGGATATGATTTTTGTCGAGTTCTGTGCTCCAGCAAATGTCACAACTTTTCGCCATGAAATCGGAAATCGCGTTCCCATAGCTTCCAGCGGCTCCGGACGAGCCTTTTTGGCAGCACTCCCTCAAGAAGAACGGGAGTATTTTTATGGCTATCTGGAGAAAAAAGCTGGTGATCAATGGCCAGCGATCAGAGCCGGTATTGAAGAAGCGGTCACTAGCTACAAGCAGCGCGGCTTCTGCTGTTCTTTTGGCGAGTGGAATCGCGATGTCAACGGTATCGCAGTACCTCTCTCTTTAAGTCAAGGTCATATTTACACTTTTAATGCTGGCGGACCTGCTTTTAGGCTTAACCCGGAATATTTAGAAAATGAAGTAGCTCCTCTGCTGAAAAACCTGGTAGGTAATATTGAAGCTATGTTAATCCGATATTAGTCGACTCAAACTCCAGTTTTTTCGACCAGTACAGCTACAGCTTGAAACGCAGTAGAAAGTTGAAAATTTTATCAAATCTTTGGCCGTAAGGTGGTCGTAAAGGCACCGCCGCTGACTTTTTGGCTTGTGTAAAGATCGGTCGTAATTTTGAGAACTCCAAAAAACCCTCATAAGCGTGATATTGCCCCATGCCACTCGCCCCAATACCCCCAAAAGGCAAGTCTGCCTGGGAGACATGCATCGCGCAGTCATTAATACAAACACCTCCAGACATTGTGCTTTTGATAATCTTTTCCTGAACATCTCCGCTAGAGCTAAAAATATATAATGCTAAAGGCCTATCTTTACTATTTATGTAATCTATCGTATCAGACAGATCCCTATAGGTAAGAATAGGTAAAATAGGACCAAATATCTCCTCACGTAGCAGGCTCATGTCTTCTGTCGGGTTTAACACTAAGGTGGGAGCAATTTTTTGCAAACCTTTACTGTTTTCAACATCTAATAACGGCAGAACTGTAGCTCCTTTCTCCAGAGCCTCCTTTAGACAAGTAGTCAGCCTATTAAACGCCTTTTCATCAATAATCGAAGTATAATCTTCTGAATTTAAAGATGGATACCATTTGGGCACAAGTCTCTTGGACGATTCCAAGAATCCTGAAAGTTTTTCTTCAGGAATCAATAAATAATCTGGAGCTACACAAGTTTGGCCCGCATTGAAGAATTTTGAGCTCAAAATACGTTCCGCAGCAATATTTTCATCAAAGTCGCCACATATTATGGCTGGCGACTTACCTCCCAGCTCTAATGTCACAGGAGTTAGGTGATCCGCAGCCCTCCGCATTACCACTTTTCCTACTTTGCCAGATCCAGTAAAGATCAGGTGATCATATGCCTGGGCTGTAAACTCCGTGGCGCTTACTTCCGGAAGAATAGCTACCAGATCCGCTGAAAAGAACCTATTAAATAGCTGATGTAATAATGTAGAAAGGGCGCGCGAGTTAGCAGCCATCTTGATCATACAGCGATTCCCTGCGGATATCGCACTCACCAAGGGCCCGACAGACAGAAGTAGTGGGTAATTCCAGGGGGTAACAATAGCAACCACCCCTTTTGGTTGAGGTAATACGCGATTTTTTACTCCTCGAAGTAGCAAAGGCACATGGCGCTTCTGAATTTTCATCCACTTTTTTAAGCGCTTACGAGTGTAACGAATCTCCTCGATACACCCATAGATCTCTGCAATTTTAGTTTCCTGGATGGCACGATTACCAAAATCCTCGCTTATTGCCTTTGCTATGGATTTCTGGTTTTCCAGGATCAATTGCTCTAATTTTTTTAAACTTTCCAGACGCTCCTGAAGACTCGGATAGGGGTTCCTATTAAATGCATCCTTTTGAAGTTTAAAAACACTCTCTACTTTACCTATGCTCACAGATCTGGTGTGCTCGACAACTTTTTCCATGTGTGTGCCCTCGCAAAGTGGCAAGTAGAGAGTGAGTTTGGCCGTATAGTCAGTACTTTATAATTTACAGCTTGGCAAATCGTAAAGTGTGGTAATCAGTACTGCCAAATAGGTACTGAGTTGTTGTTAGACGCTTAAAGTAGTGACTTACATCCAACTCCTCAGTAACCCCTATACCGCCATGTAACTGTATCGCCTCCTGGCCGATAATCCGCGCAGCTTTACCAATACGGCTTTTTGCAGCGGATATCGCCTTAGGCGCAACTCCGTTATTGCTATCAAGCTGTAGCGCAGCCATCAACAATATTGAGCGCGCTTGCTCATACTCAGTAAACATATCCACCATGCGGTGCTGTAGTGCCTGGAACTTGCCAATAGGAACACCAAACTGCTCCCGCGTCTTAGTGTACTCAACTGTCTTCTTATAGATCCTTTCCATAGCTCCAACAGCTTCTGCACACAATGCCAACGTCGCTCTATCAACAGCCTTTTCTATAGCTCCTAAAGCCGCCCCCTCTTCCCCTATAAGATTAGCTATGGGTACTTTCACGTTACTGAATTTAATTTCGGCGGCACGGTGTGCATCCACAGTGGCATATCCATGCCGCTGAAGCCCTTCTGTATTGGGATCGACAAGTAGTAAGGTGATCCCCTCACGATCTCGCTGTGCTCCGCTAGTCCGCACAGCAACTAAGAGTTTATCTGCTACGTCACCATTTAGAACGACAGCTTTATGTCCATTCAGGAGGTAATTGTCTCCATCCTTTACCGCAGTCATGGCTATATCAGTAAGGTTATAGCGACTCTGGGACTCAGTAAAAGCGAATGCCAATTGCAATTGGCCTTCCATTAACATTCCCAGGAGTTCTCGCTTTTGCACCTCACTGGCGCAGTCAGCGATAAGACCACCACTGAGAACAACACTGGCCAGGAAAGGCTCAGCCACTAAACCTCGACCGAACTCCTCCATAACCACCATCAAGTCTACGGCGGAGCCTCCTAGGCCTCCATCATCCTTTCCAAATGGCACCATTAACCAGCCGAGTTCCGCAAATAGCTTCCAATTTTCCTTACTGAAGCCAATATCGTTACTCACTATTTTACAACGACGGTCAAAGTCATAATCCTGCTGGATAAACTTGCTCACACTGCTTTGCAGCATCCGCTGCTCTTCGCTGTAGGAAAAATCCATCGCTCAAGTCCTCTTTAGATGCTGCACTTACAGGCCAAGTACCCATTTACTGATAATATTTTTCTGGATCTCATTACTTCCGCCATAAATTGAGGATTTACGGTTGTTTAAGTAACGAGGCACACTGCCGGCAATAACACCGGGGCCCACCCATTCTCCGTCAAATCCGCTCCTAAACTGCTCTCTCACAAACGGCATTCCGTAGTAACCCGCCGTCTCCATATACAGTTCATCGATAAGTTGAGCGACTTCGGTTCCTTTGATTTTAAGGATGGAAGATTCCGCTCCTGGCGCACCACCGGTACTTACCGCCGCAAGCGTACGTAGTTCAGTAAACTCCAGGGCCAAGAGATCAATTTCAACTTCGGCCAGTTTTTGGGCAAAAGCCGGGTTCTCAAGCAGACTATTTTCTCCATCGCAGGTCTCTTTGGCTAAATCCTTTAACGTTTGTAAGCGTTTTTTGGATTTTGCCACCCGCGCAATACCGGTGCGTTCATGAGTTAACAAAACCTTGGCGTAAGTCCACCCTTGTCCCTCCTCGCCAATACGGTTTTCTACCGGCACCCTCACATTATCGAAATGGATTTCATTTACTTCATGGTGACCACCCAAGGTCATAATTGGCGATACCGTAATACCGGGGTGATTCATATCAATTAGCAAGAAGCTGATAGCAGCCTGGTTCTTTACTTGAGGCCCACCAGTACGAACCAAACAAAATATCCAGTCTGCAAAGTGACCCAAGGTATTCCAGGTCTTGGTGCCGTTGACAATATACTCATCGCCATCACGGACAGCTGTTGTTTTTAAGGAAGCTAAATCTGAGCCAGCATTTGGTTCCGAATACCCCTGACACCACCAGACATTACTTGCCAGGATGTCAGGCAGAAATCGTTGCTTTTGTTCTTCACTACCGTAGGTAAAGATCACTGGAGCAACCATTTTTAAGCCGAAAGGAATCAACTCTGGTACACCATAGTTAGCACATTCGTCTGCCCAAATGTGTTTCTGAGTAGGTGTCCAACCGGTACCTCCATATTCAACCGGCCAATTCGTAGCTGCCCACCCTTGCTCATAGAGTATTTTTTGCCAGCGGACAAAATCCTCTTTCTCCAGGGGGATTTCCTTCAGGGTTTTCTCTCTAATATCTTCAGGAAGTTTCTCTTGGAGAAACTGCTGGACCTCCTGCTGAAAAGCTAACTCTTCGGGAGAAAAATCTATATTCATTCGCCTGCTCCTTTATTAGTTAGTCGGCGCATTGAACAGCAGCTCCTACAAACTGCTTCTATCACAATCTTGCGCAGCAAAAATACGCAATCTTTTGAAAGATCCCCGGTACAGGCGGAACTAGTGTTTAACAGCTTCACCTCGACAAGTTACTTACTTGCCTTTGAATCGATACCACGATTTAAATTATTGGCGCAAGATGCCTTTATCGGAAATAAAAATCCGAGTATTTCTAGCGCCAATCAACTCCAGATAGGCACACAAATCAACAGCTCGAAAAATAAAACAGGAAAAAACTCAACAACATGGCGCCTTTTTATTTTTTATAAGTTTTTTTGCGCCATTTTCCATTAAAAAATGCATTAGGCACTTCTTAATAGGTAAAACACTAACACCTTATTCCGCAGAGTGGAATGCTGTATTCACTTTTGCTATGGTCGTCACCATAATAACCAAAGTGAGAGAAGCCCCCATGTCGATCACGCCCATTCAATCCTCCGATACAATGTTGCAGTCACTTGCTGAAATTCAGGAGTATGAAAAAGTCCCCCTTTCGCAGCGATACCCCTGGGAAAGCACTTTTGATTTAATCCGGCAATCTGCCCGCCTCTACCAACATGACTCGGCCATCGAATTCCTGCCAACGGCCGCACCTGACGAAGACACGGTTAAAGTAAGTTTCTCCGAGTTATCCCAGCGAGTGCACCAGACTGCCAATCTTTTTCACTCCATCGGTGTTGAGCCAACCGATACAGTGACTTTATTACTACCCAATTTGCCAGAAACCCATTTTGCACTTTGGGGAGGCCAGGCAGCAGGTATTACCAGCCCTATTAATCCGTTGCTGGAACCCGAACATATAATCGAAATTATGAATACCACCAGGGCTAAAGTCCTGGTCACTCTTGGCCAAGATCTTAGCGAGGAAATATGGGATAAAGTAACGCAAATTCTCGAGCAAGTTCCCACATTAAAAACTCTGTTACTAATCAGTAAAAAGCCAATTAGCAATACTCCAGTTCCAGCGGGTATTCACGCAGATAATTTTGTCTCGGCTATATCCCAACAGCCGGACGATCATCTAAAGAGTGAGCGTTATATCCAGGGGAGTGAAACCGCTAGTTATTTCCACACCGGGGGCACTACTGGAAGACCTAAAATAGCCCGCTTAACTCACAGCAATATTGCCTTCGTCGCTCAATTAAGTGCTGATACGTCATCCAGTAAAGGGCGCTTCGCTACCCTGAGCGGACTTCCACTGTTTCATATTTTCGGGACGGTTGTTGCGGGTATTGGCACCCTATTGGCCGGACGCACAATTGTTATCATGACACCCTCTGGTTTTCGCTCACCCAATGTCCTACCAAATTGGTGGCATCATGTTGCGCGTTTTCAGGTGAAAGGCTTTGCCGCCGTCCCCACCATCCTCGGTGTATTGCTGCAAATTCCCGTGGGTGACAATGACATCAGCTGTCTAACAGATATTGGCTGTGGAGCCTCCACCCTGCCAACGGGGTTGAAGAATGCCTTTGAGGAGAAGTTCAATGTTCTTGTCAGTAATGGCTACGGCATGACGGAGTCCAGCTGCCTTTTAGCTCGCCCTCCTACCGATATGCAAGCCCCTGAAGGCAGCGTCGGCAGGCGATTGCCTTATATGGAAATGAAAATTGCCGAAGTAGACGGTACCCGACTGGTTAGAACCAGCAATACAGGAGAGGTGGGCATAGTACTCGCGCGCGGGCCACATATTTTTTCTGGCTACTTATCAGAAGAGGATAATGCTAAAGCCTGGGTCGATAAGTCCTGGTTTAATACCGGCGATATGGGATATCTCGATGGAGATGGTAACCTGTTCTTAACTGGGCGGGCCAAGGATTTAATTATTCGCGGCGGCCACAATATAGATCCGGCTCTGATCGAAGAACCATTATCCCGTCACCCTGCCGTTGCTATTGCCGTTGCAGTTGGTCAACCAGATGCTTATGCCGGAGAAGTTCCAGTAGCTTACGTTACCCTGTTTCCATCCACTAACCCGCCCACAGAAGAACAACTCATTGACTATTGCCGCAGCCAAATTTCTGAACGTGCAGCCATTCCTAAGCGCGTGGAAATTATTGATGAGATTCCACTCACTGCTGTAGCCAAAGTATTCAAGCCGGCTCTGCGCAATCGCGCTACCGAATATGTCGTAGGCCAGGCATTAGAGGAAAAAAGTATTACCGCTAAGTTTTCTGCCCACTTCGATACATCCCTTGGCCAGGTAGCAAAAGTTCAACTTGAACAAGCCTCCAGTAAAGCCGATGTAGAGGAAGCCCTGGAAAATTTACCCGTGGCTTTGGAGTTTGAATAAAAGAAATTACCGCATGACTCAATGCACTTAGAACTCCAATATCGGAAATTTCACTATGTCACATGCCTATATTTATGACGGCGGCCGCAGTGTTTTTGGCCGCCACGGGGGCAGCCTTTCCAGTATCCGGCCCGACAACCTGCTTGCCCATGTCATCAGGACCCTGACTGAAAGAAATAATTTTAACCCTCAACATTTTGAGGACGTTATTGCGGGCAATACCAATCAGGCGGGAGAAGACAGTCGCAACGTTGCCCGATTTTCAGGCCTGCTAGCAGGCCTGCCCATATCCACTGGCGGCATAACGGTAAATCGCCTTTGTGGTTCCGGCTTGTCCGCCATAGCAGATGCCGCTCGCTGCATTCGCGCCTCGGAAGGAGAGCTATTTATCGCGGGAGGTGTCGAATCAATGAGTCGCGCCCCCCTGGTTCTCTCCAAAGCCAACAGTGCTTTTGATCGCAATCAGGTATTGGCAGATACGACCCTAGGCCCCCGCTTCACCAACCCAGACATTGTTGCTGAGTATGGAAGCCACAGCATGCCTCAGACCGCAGACAATATTGCATCAGACCTGAATATTTGCCGGGAAGAGTGCGATACATTTGCATTGGCATCACAAACCAAATACGAGTCGGCGCGTACCGATGGCTTCTTTGTCGATGAAATTATTCCCATCGAAGTACCCCAAGGCCGCAAGAAGCCAGCGCTTCTTATCGATACAGATGAACATCCCCGCCCCAATGCAACATTGGAGCGACTTCAAGCCCTACCCGCACTTTTCGAAGATGGAGTGGTTACTGCCGGCAACGCTTCCGGCATCAACGATGGCGCGGCGGCACTCATTATTGGTAGCGCCGAAGCCGGCCAAGCAGCGGATCTAAAACCTAGGGCACGTATTCTCGCCAGCGCCATTGCAGGAGTAGAGCCGCGGGTGATGGGGTTGGGCCCGGTACCGGCTACCCGTAAAGCCCTTGCCCGGGCAGGCTTGGAACTTGGGGATATGGATGTAATGGAGTTCAACGAAGCTTTTGCAGTACAGGCTATGGGCTGCCTCAAAATGCTCGAAATTGATTATGCGGACCCACGGGTAAATCCCAATGGTGGTGCCATCGCCGTTGGTCACCCCCTGGGGGCCAGTGGTGCCCGTATTTTGTTGACAGCATTGCGCCAGCTGGAACGTACCGGCGGGCGCTATGCACTGGCCACCATGTGTATCGGGATTGGCCAGGGCATCGCCGTAATCATAGAACGCATATAAACCTGATTAGATGTAAATAAAACCGAGACCGAACAGTTGTCACTTAAGATCTGGAGATAGCAATGTCTAGTGTAAGTTATGAACTCATTGGCGATATCGGTGTAATTCGATTGAACAATCCCCCTGTGAACGCCCTTTCTCACGGCTTGCGTGAGGGCATTTGGGGAGCGATTAAGGACGCTCAAGGCGATGCATCGAAAGCCCTGGTGCTAGTGTGTGAAGGCCGAACTTTTATCGCTGGTGCGGACATTACGGAATTTGGCAAGCCGCCACAGGCACCCGCCCTATCAGAAGTGATTGTGGAAATAGAAAACTCCTGTAAACCAGTGATCGCCGCCATTCACGGCACGGCACTCGGCGGTGGATTCGAAGTCGCACTAGCCTGCCATTACCGCTGTGCAATAGCATCGGCCAAAGTGGGGCTTCCAGAAGTCAAACTGGGATTATTGCCAGGGGCCGGTGGCACCCAGCGAACCCCACGCTTGGCTGGTGTTGCCGCTGCACTGGAGTTAATCACAAAAGGCAGCCCAATACCGGCCTCTAAAGCCAAAAGTCTAAAGTTAATAGACCGGGTTATCGATGATGACTTGTTAGAGGGAGCCCTCGCCTTTACCCGTGAATTGATAACAAATGAAGCTCCTCTGCGCCGAGTCAGAGACATCGTAATAGATCCTGACAGCATTCCTGAGGGGTTATTTGATGATTTCCGCAAGCGCCTTGAAAAGAGATCACGAGGTCAGCTTGCACCGCAACATATTGTTACCTGTATAGAGGCCGCAGTTCACCAGCCTTTTGATAAAGGGCTTGCTAAAGAGCTCGACTTGTTTATCGAATGCCTGCTCTCCAGCCAATCGGCCGCCCTCAGGCATTTATTTTTTGCCGAGCGCACTGCAACCAAAGTCACAGGCTTACCAAAAGACCTACCCACCAGGGAGATAAAGAGCGTGGGCATTATCGGTGGAGGCACTATGGGCGGAGGCATCGCCATGAACTTTGCCAATGTCGGTATTCCAGTCAAGCTGGTAGAAGTCGATCAAACTGCGATAAATCGAGGGCTAGCAGTGATCGACAAGAATTACACCATCAGCATGCAGAAAGGGAAACTCACCGAAGGTCAAAAAACTCATTGTCTCTCGTTGATTTCCGGCACAACTGACTACGCAGACCTAGCTGACGTAGACCTGGTCATTGAGGCCGTATTTGAAAATATGGAGCTCAAACAGGAAATTTTTGCCAAATTGGATCGCTCCTGCAAACCCGGTACCATCCTTGCAACCAACACTTCTTACCAGGATATTGATCAAATCGCAGCTGCAACTAACAGGCCTCAAGACGTTATAGGGATGCATTTTTTCAGCCCTGCCAATGTAATGAAACTACTCGAGGTGGTTCGCGGCTCGCAAAGTGCTGACGATGTAATTGCCACTGCCATGCAACTCGCTAAAACGATCAAGAAAGTACCCGTATTAGCGGGAAACTGTTACGGCTTTATTGGCAATCGAATGTTGCGCCCCTATGGCAGAGAGTCGCAGCTGTGTTTAATCGAGGGCTCAACCCCGGAGCAGATTGATTCGGTTATGCAGTCTTGGGGGATGGCTATGGGCCCTATCGCCGTTGGAGATCTAGCGGGACTGGATATCGGTTACAAGGCCCGCCAGGGCCTGAGCGAATCAGAAAGAGGAGAGCCAAAAACCTACTGTATTGCAGATGCCCTGGTTGAAATGGGCCGCCTGGGCCAGAAAAGTGGAGCCGGCTACTATCGCTACGATCCCGAAACTCGCGCTCGCAGCAGCGACCCGGAAGTGCTGAAAGTCATTGAGGCCCAAGCTAAAAGCGAAGGGGTAGTACGGCGGGAAATTTCCGACGAGGAGATTCTAAACCGCCTAACTTTCGCACTGATTAATGAAGGAGCCAAAATCCTGGAGGAAGGCATAGCCCAACGTCCGAGTGATATAGATGTTGTATATGTTTACGGTTATGGCTTTCCACCCCATCGTGGAGGACCGATGCACTATGCCGACAGAATCGGCTTGAAGGAGATCTACGAAAAAATATGTACTTTCCGCCAGCAGCATGGAGATACCTACTGGACTCCAGCCCCTTTACTGGAACGGCTAGCCCAAGAGGGAAAAACATTTGCGCAATGGGCTGATGGCAAAATCTAAGCTTGTAAACTATAGGGGAAGTCAGTATGACTACTGGCTTCCCACTTTACCCGCTGCAGCCAAATAAAGAAGTTGTGTCACCATGAATAGGCCTGATGCCTTAGTCGAAGTACAATCCCCATTAAGTCAGCCACTCCGCACGGATATCCAAAACTGGAAGGGCATTGGTTTTGCATTGGCTACCGCGCTGGTAGCAAGTACAGCGGCCGCAGCCAGCAAATGGGTGTCTACCGCGGTCCCCGTGCCATTAATTACGCTCAGCCAATACAGTATCTGCCTGATACTGCTAACCCCATGGCTAGTGCGACAAACACCTCGACACCTTACCACCCAACACTGGAGAACCCACCTAATACGCGGTTTTGCAGGGTGGTTATGCTTTTTCACATATTTTTCTGCCCTAAGCAAAATTTCACTAATGGAAGCAGGGTTATTGCGTAATGCAGCTCCCATTTTTGTTCCCCTTATTGCCTGGCTTTGGGCTCGAGCACAGATCCCCATAACCCACTGGCTACCAATCTTACTGGGCTTACTGGGGATCACCTTGATTCTTCAACCCAACGTAGACGGTATTAGTAGCGGCCATACCTTCGGCCTGATTTCTGGGCTTACCCTGGCTGCCTCTATGGTCGGAACACGAATTTTGTCCCGTACCGACCGGCCCAGCCTTATATTGTTTTACTACGTATTAATCTCGTTCGCGTGCAGCCTGCCCCTGGGTATCTATTATTGGGAACCAATACCTTTATGGACACTCCCCTATCTTATTTTCAACGGTGTCTCTGTACTCTTGGCTATCTGGCTGTACACCAAAGCATATAGCTATGCAAAACCCAGTGTGGTATCGCCAATCAGTTACTTTGGTGTGGTTATTGCCGGACTTCTAGGTTGGCTCATTTGGCAGCACTTACCTAACACTATTGCACTGGTGGGGACGCTGATTGTTATCAGTGCAGGATTGCTCACAGTCTACCTTTCAACTCAGAAAACAGATTGTAGCGCCCCATCATAAACTTACTTTCTAAGGTGAAATTAGATGAATTGGCAGAACAAGAAACAACCCCCGTTCAATGACCACCTAGGTATAACCATAGATAATTGGCAGGAAGGCCATGTTGCAATCAGCGTAGAAGTACAACCGGAACACCTGAATACCCACGGTGTACCCCACGGTGGTTTTATTACAACATTAATCGATATCGCTGGCTCTTACTGCGGCCTCTACTGCCCCCACCCCAACCGCCGTCGTAGAGCCTTTACACTGTCTTTAACAGCAAATTTCACCGGTCAGGCCAAGACTAATCAACTCACTGCGATAGGTAAGCTAACGAGTACTGGACGAAAGATATTCTATTCATATACAGAGGTATACGACAGTGAAGGAACTTTAATTGCTACCGGCCAAATGACCATGCGCTATCGTAGTGGCAGTGAAACATTGGATGGTGAGCTGATTGATGAAAACGCTTTCGAAGTTTCTGAGTAGGTATTGAAAGCATTGTTGCGATAAAATCTAATTTCACACCACTCTCTTCTTGATTTTACTCTATTATCCCGCGTCACAGGTTATTTGCAGCAGCTCTTACAGCCTGTTTCTTTAGTTACCATACTTCACTTCGCTTGGCAGCTTTACCACCTTGGTGAAGTGTCCGGAAGTATTAGACCACTACAAAGGGCATCCACCAGCTAATAGCCAGTAAATTCGTGATTCGTGATCTTATTCAAACTATCCATCAACTAGTAGCTGCTACCGATCAGGTCACTGATCTCCAGGAAACCCCAATTGCTATCGCGGCGTTTACTCCAGGGATCAATCGAAAATGGTGCAAGCGAACACCCTGCCAGTACGCCGGAAGCCAGGTTACCACTGTTGTAGACGCAACCTACCCCAGTAGCTTTGGCAACCGCGTGGGGGTTGGCGCTTTCCTAGGCTGTTATAACGACTGCAGAAGATTTCACCATCGGCGGCGCGGCTAGCGATAGGCCGGTGATAAGGGGCATCCCAGGCAGTTTTTCCTGAAGGACTTTTTCTTCATTGATCACCGTATAGCTAGCCATTCGATGATAGGTGCTCGGCTGGTATTCAAACCGGCGGATATGGGCTTCGGTGGTTAAAAGCCCGAAGTGGCCGTCCTGGTCGTACAGCCAGGCTATGGTATCGCTATTATTGACCGTGCCGGGAACCCGGCCGAGCTTATCGTAGAAGGTGCCAACTATCTGGATCTTGGCATCGGAGCTGACGATGCGCTCACTGAAGGTATAGTATTCGAAGCTACTGCGGCCGCTGCTGAGGCATTATTAATTTTTAATTCTGCTTGTTAAATCAGGACAACCTCAATTCAATTGCAAACTATTGATAGGAAGTTGATATTTTTATAGATAAAGTCCATAAAAATATAGGCACGAAAATAATCTTATTAGATTTTATTCAGTTTGTTTTAGTGTCAAAGCTGCGTAGAATTGACAGATATTTATCGATATTTTGGCCGAAATTGAGCATGCCTGAATAGGCTCGCAACCAAAAGATTAAGAAACCCAAGAGCTTTCCAACCTCATCTCTCAAAGGAGAACGGTAGCGTGACGTAAGAGTAAGTAAAAGGCGCTGACCCAAGGTGCGGACACACCAGGGGCCAGCTAACCAAATTGATAACTAACCTATCAAAGTGGCTCAGTGGATAATACGCTAGAAACCCGCTCGTCTTCAATAAAGTGGAGCAGATTCAGAGTCTTGAAGAGATTCTTCAAGCTCTGGCAGCGTTGCGTCTGTCTTTTCTTATTCTACGCTTACCGTTCTCGCGCACCGCCCTTCACTTCTGCCACGCATTACTTACCAAGCATCCCCCATGCGGAAGATCCGCACACGATTTTTAATCTCTGCAGGAAATGACCATGTTGATTTTAAAGCGCCGGACCGGCGAGAACTTAAGAATTGGAACCAATATCTCAGTTACAGTATTGGAGGTTAAGGGCAATCAAGTGAAGATAGGGATCAATGCCCCCAAATCCCTGCCTGTTTACCGCGAAGAGATTTATGTGCGTATCAGGAGGAGAAGGGACAATTCTGGACACCCACCAAAGTAGAGGACGCCGACAATTCTGGACACCCACGAAAGTACCCCAAAGTAGAAGCTTAAAGCGTCAAGTCAATTGACACAATACAGGCAGAATGATCAAAATACTGGATATAAATACAGTCAAAGATAAAAATCCATGACTCTTCCACGCAGCACGCAAATCTCTCTCGATGCGACACCCTATTATCACTGTGTCTCCCGCTGTGTGCGTAGAGCGTTCCTTTGCGGTAGGGATGCTAAATCCGGAAAAGACTATGAGCACCGGCGCCGGTGGATTGAGGCCAGGATGCATAAGCTGGCCTCAATCTTTGCTCTCGATATCGCTGCCTATGCGGTAATGAGTAATCACACTCATATTGTGCTCTATATCGATACCTACACAGCAAACTCATGGTCCACTATCGAGATAATTGAACGCTGGCAACAACTTTTCAAAGGTTCTGCACTGAGCCAACGTTATCTTCGCGGTGAAGCCCTGGATGCCGTCGAGCTGGAAAAACTTCAGGAGGTGACATCCCTTTGGCGCGAGCGCCTGGTCGATATCAGCTGGTTTATGCGCTGCCTGAACGAGTCCATCGCCCGCCAGGCCAATGCCGAGGACAACTGCACCGGTCGTTTCTGGGAAGGGCGTTTCAAGTCTCAGGCCTTGCTGGATGAAAGAGCCCTTGCCGCCTGCCTGGCTTACGTGGACCTCAACCCTATCCGTGCTGGTATCGCTAAAACTCCAGAAGAATCCAATTACACTTCGATCCAGCAACGCATCCACACAGCCATCTCAGGCCAGCAGCCCAAAAGCCTACTGCCGCTGGTGGGCGGAGAGCGCCGGGATATGCCTAAAGGCTTGCCTTTTCAGCTGGATCACTATTTAGAGCTGGTAGACTGGAGTGGCCGGCAGCTGCACCCTAAAAAGCGCGGCGCAATTCCCGAAAACATCCCACCTATTTTAAATCGGCTGGGTATTTCGCCAAAACACTGGCTCTACCTAAACCGCAATTTTGAAAGCCGCTTTAAACGCTTGGTGGGCTCGGCGGAAGCGGTACGCCAGGTCTGTGCGCAGCAAAATAAACGCTGGGTACACGGGCTGCGCGATTGCCAGCGCTTTCTTAGCCCCACCCCCTGCTAAATTACAGGAATCCGCTTATCAGCTGCCCCTAGATTCCATCGCTCCCGACTCTACACCCCGCCTGACCCCCTATGGACTCCCCAAATGATCTTTTAACGCCAAATTGCCATCTATTTTGAGACAGATATACCGGCTACCAAGTGGTGGCGAAAAAATTCTTGTCTAGCTTCCGACTCTCCATTCTTTGGGTGTCCTGGATAATTTCCTGGATGTCCTGGATAATTTCCATCAAACGCTGGGTACACGGGCTGCCCGATTGCCAGCGCTTTCTTTGCCCCGCCCCCTGCTAGATTACAGAAATCCGCTTATCAGCTGCCCCTAGATTCCATCGCTCCCGACTCTACACCCCACCTGATTCCCTATGGACTCCCAAAATGATCTTTTAACGCCAAATTGCCATCTATTTTGAGACAGATATACCGGCTACCAAGTGGTGGCGAAAAAATTCTTGTCTAGCTTCCGACTCTCCATTCTTTGGATGTTCTTTGGATGTCCTGGATTAATTTCTCTGGATTAATTTCTAATTCCTGGATTAATTTGAGGAATTATTCAGAGACTCACTAGATTCAATGAACTGCTATACGCACGAGATATACAACTTGGATATAGGAAGATTCTCATCATCAATTAATGCACATTCCAGATTTCAGAGCCCACATATCAATAAAATATTGATAGCTATTTACATACCATCAACTCAGATTTTTATTGAGCGCAGAAAGTACTACTCGGGTTGTGGCTGAAACCTCTTGTTTAGCACAATAGCCATATCTTTTGACAAGTTCGAGATAGACGGCAATAGATAAAGGAAAGAGGAAATAATAAACACAAATCCAGCAATAGACCACGCAATAGAAATACTAAAATAGTGAGCTGTATACCCTGCCACTAAAGCCCCTGCCGTCGCACCCCCTTGTGCAATTAAAGATTTCACCGATAGTATTGTTGATCTTCTAGATTCTGGAATTTTCTCGTGAAACATTGCCGATCCTGGAGCCATCGAAATCCCAACAACAACATGCAATAGTAAATATACAACTATAAAACCATACAAATCACTTTGAATTGCAAATATAAAAAATAGTAGTCCTGTACAGAACTCAAGCACCAATAGCATATTCGAATAATTATTTTTAAAAACTCTTGACAAGGGAATGGAGCATCCCTGCCCTACCGCCATACAAACATAATTTAACGCAAATAGAATACCAAACAACCAAAGACTTTCCTTGCTGTCGACTAAAGTAGAAAGCATTGGCTGCCAAAGTTGCTCTAAACTAATGAATGCGACCCCGCTTATGAAGTCAATTAATAAAAGTGGTTTAAAGACTGGATTCTCAACAATCACATCAAAAGCACTCTTAATGGTACTGTGAACCTCGCGGAAAAAATTCGAACCAACTGGCTCCCCCATAGATTCTGATTCACCAACAAAATAGAAAGTACAAAGCATATGTATTAATATTAAAGGAACAAGAAAGACAAAACCCACCTCATAAAACCCTATAGAATCGTAGCTATCACTTACAAATGAAAACCATACCGGGATAAGTCCTGAAAATACTGCCCCAACAGCTAAGCCAATCATCTGGAAAATATTTACTGAAGCTTGGGCTTCCATCAAGTTTGTTTCACCATCTCTAGAAACCACATTAAACTGCTCAACAAAAAGTGCATCAATAGTTCCAGAGAAAAGAGCTATAGATAATCCATTAAGAATCATAAATACAATCAATTCCGCAAAGCTAGACGACCACCAAAAACCTATCACTACAAACAGTAGAATCAGCTCGCCAGCTATAAAGGTCTTTTTTCTCCCGTATCTATCAGCAAGCGCCCCAAACGGGACCTCTAAAACAACAGTGGATATTGTTGCTACTGCCAACAATATACCCATTTCATGAAGCTCGATTCCTTTACTCATAAACAACAAGAATATAATCGGAGCAATCATCCCACTTATAGCTGATATTCCAGCCTGAACAAGACCGAACTTAAGTATTAAAGCATGTACCGACCTGCTCATCTTTATCACCATTCCTGGTTGAAACGCCGCCATCGCATAGTAATAAATTATGGCTATGCCTAGCTAAAATTCATACTCTAACCTACTGTGATGGATCAGCACGATTACATACAAGTGCAATTACAACCTCACGAATCCATGTTAGGTATTAAGGGTTGCGATTAGATCAATTCACAAATGATATTCATAACTTTCTATTAGGATAGAAACTATTAACTCTTCACACCTAGGAAGTGAGGATTCCTAAAATACAACTCACGAGATGTTAAAGATCAATTTGCCCCTTGTGATTCAATACTCCAACGCTCACAGTATCAACTTGAATATCTGAAGAGGGTGAGTAATTCGAAAATTTTTAACAAAATTCCCATATGTCATTCGCCTCCAGTTGTAGAAGTAAATAATTAGCCGCATATATAAAGATTAAACTCTAGTCGGGCTGTGCGTTTTCACAAAATAAAGTAAAGCTTGTTTTGCTTCGCTACGAGTAGTAAGTGCCATTAATCAGGGAAAATTCTACTGGTAGCACTACCACCTTTCCCGGTCCAGAAAAAGGCAGCGATGAGTTGAAGGAATTGTAATAATGTGAGGAATGAACGACTTAAATTAGGTCTTAGGTACCTCGCTTGGCCTAGGCAAAGCGATATACCAAAGCAAGGCAACCTGAGAGTATATTGGAGTTAACTTGTAAGCCTTTAAGGCAAAGCCAGAGCGGATAAAACCTTAAGAATGATGGTTTTATCCACTACTTAACCCCTGTAAATGAGTCCTAAATCAATGTAAGTTATCCCTCTCTTCTTTCATTCTCTTACCTATCGCTAAATGCGCCGCTGGATCAAAATGGTAATAACCTGAGAGATCATCTGTTTCATGAGCCTCAACATTATAGAGGTTGTCTGCAACAGACTGTTGGGCAGACTGGATAGCTCCACTGGCATCACCATAGTGGCTTTTAGCAATAACAATGGGCAAGTCATAATCATTTAGCGCTTCCCGTAGGCCATTCACCAGACAGGTCAAATTCGCCTCATAGTTGTTTTCATTTACACTTTGCCCTCCATCATTCCAACCCTGGAACCAGATAAAACTATCGATTTCAATCGACTTATTTTCATACTGCGGAAAGTAACCAGCCAAGACTTCAGGGTCGCGCAAGGCCTCAATCTTCTCCAACATCGCAGTGTAAAGAGACTCCTGATTTTCCTCATCTTGGGTCCACTCATTAGCGGCGGAGTCATGGCAGCCAGGGACCTTCCAGTCAACTCTCAGGTCAGTACCACCCTGAACCACTTTTAAAAGTAACAGATCGTTCTCAGTCTCTTCACCGAGATAGTGCCCTAAAGTGAGCTCTGGTCCATAGCGGTTAGTAGACACGCCGTAATTGGGGAACAATTCACCATAGCGCTCAGAGAATGAGAGAGAACCTGTATCACTCAATGAACCCTGATACTGGAGTACGTTAACATTATCCAGAGCACCTTCAAGATCTGCGTCTAGGTGGCCATCGGCATAAATCTCAGCCACTTCCATAGCAGTACTCATTTGCATCCAGGCATCGTAGTTATACCCATACGAACCATCGCTTGAGGAGAAGTAATAGCTACTAATGGTGGCGAAGAGTCTGTCAGTCAGGTCAAAATCACGGCTATCACAGGTTTCACCTGAATAGGAGTCGAGACTACCCGCACGGCAGAGGAATTGCCCAAGTTTCTGGACCACAGAATCCTCACCATCCTCACTAAGCCTTTGGTTATAGTCAGTCAGTGAATCACTATTGTTGATAAACTGCTCAGTGATCTGCTCATCGCTAATCACCGTAGAACCACAGTCAACATCGCCATAGGTATAATCCACATTGGCGTGACAAATCAGCTCCTGCAAGCGATCTAACCGAGTGTTGTTGCCTTCCATATTGGACTGGCCAGCCATGACTACAACTTTTACAACATCCTCATTTGCCGTCTCACCCACAGGATCAATATCCACGTCGCCTCCAGACGGGTAGATAGCAAAATCGTAGTCATAGAACTCAAAGTCCCTAAAGGTATCAGGGGTTGTGACTATCAGTGCATAGAGCTCATGATTTGCAGGTACCGGCACTATAGTGCTTGAATCTTCTCCGGAACTGTCAATATCAAAAGGATAATAACTGCGAGAACCGGTAGACGGGTTATAAACCACTGCGCGACCACGGAAGTCAGCATGCGCTGGGTTATTGTCAGCATCGACCTTGACAGCAATGGTGTAATTGCTATCTTCAGTGATGCCTTCCACTTTAAAGGCGTTAAAAGCCCAAGAGCCTGGCACAAAACCAGTATCCATATCGGTCCAGCTATTACCCGTCCCTTCCTGGTCAAATGTTTGAGTGTACTTATTATCGTGGGTACTGGCATCGGGGTGCTCACTCAACATTCTACTCAAAGAGGCCGCCTCCGAAATCTGATAGGCCTCACTCTCAACCATATCCCAAGTCGTAATTTGTGCAGCAAAATCGGCAAACAGGGCTTTCATGTCGTGCCCTTGGGCTGTTAAGTAAGCATCGGCTGCTTCCAGGTCGTTGAGCCCATCTCTGGAATTGCGGAATACACCTCCCATCAGGTCCTTGCTAACCGCATAATTTGTAAGCCAAGACCAGAAAATATAAGCGCCGTACTGATGCCCGCCTTTAAAGTCATAACCGTATTGATGATCAACAGGAGAGTCTTGTATGGCCCAAAGAGAAATATGCGGGTGGAGAGTATAGTAACCCAACAGGCTATCCTTAACGCCCGGGATATTATGATCTGCTCCCCAGCTTGCAGAGGATTCCAAAGTATATTTACCACTCGCTTCACCGGTAACCCTATTCAAGCGGCCCTGATAAGAGTGGAAGTTCTCATGCATCCAGTGCTGGGCATTAGACTGGGTAAGCGGATTATCTTCAAGGGTATAATCCTTAACAAAAGTATTGCTAATCGCGTCGTTCAACTCCAGATCACGGGTAGATCCCTCATCGCTGAAGTAGGTGCAAAGTTCACCTTTGCCGTACATTCCGGCCTCAAAGATATTCCTTTCCCAAACCCTCTCTTGAGCCACTATATAGTGCTCAAAGTTAGCCATGGTCTTATCAGTATCATCGGACCACCACTGGCACTGATAGGTTGAACAAAGGTAATTGTTGTAGCCATCATAGGGACTGGCAGCAATCATGGATTCATTACACTTGCTGCCCCCCAAATCCATGACATCATCATATGTCAACACACGCTCATAGAGCCGTACATCCCAAATTTTTCCTGCAAAGGGTCCGAATTGCAGCATATCACCCAAACTGGAGTAACTATCACTATCAATAGAAACCGAAGAAGATGCCTCACCATTTAAATAGGTAGTCAATGTGCCATTATCGACTGTAATAGCGACATGATTACAGCTACGAGTTTTTAAAGTGCTCTCACCATTAGAAAATTGTTGGCTATCCTGACTCCCCAACTGTCCTACAATATCACCACCGCTGGTACCTACATAAAAACTGCCTGCATTGTTATTGCCTGTAGGATCAGCAATAGACCGAACTATTACTTCATCGCCTTCATTGCTATCCGGAATAAACTTAAATGACAAGCTAAAATAGGTGAGATCATCTTTTTCGGGAAGGTCTACAGTCATGTCAGCGCTGTTGAAATCATTGCGACTGACAAACATTGTGCGCCCTTCTAAATCAGGATCTGAAGATGCACTTTCTGTTAATGCCGTACCCTCAACAACCACAGAGTTTTCACCGGCTACATCACGGAATTCCAAGTGAGAAGGAACATGTACCAACAGGCTGTCTGCAGGTCCTTCCAAGAAATCGCTGACACAATCATTTGCCGCGACCTCAATAGTAACCGTCGCAATATTACTTGCACCGCTTCCGTCTGACGCTAAATAAGAGAAACTATCGGTACCAGTAAAATCTGTCGCTGGGAGGTACTCCCAGCGCCGCCCACTGCCCGTTAAACTACCATGAGCCGGTTCAGACTGGATGGAATAGTCTAGTGAATCTAAATCCGCATCATAAGCGGCTAGAAATATGGATTTAGCAAGGCGGCCATGTGCAGCCATCTCTACCAGCTGGTCATTGGCAATGGGTAGAGTGTTACTGGCACTCCCCCTGAGGGAGTATCTACTACTCCCCCACCAGAACCCTCCTGTGGAGTTGCCTCATCGCTACTACTGCCGCCACCGCCGCCGCAGCCAAAAAGCATGGCAGTTAGCAATAGTACAAAAGGACTCTTTAATGTCTTTTGAGGCTGGGAATTTCTATTGGTACGTATAAACATTATTTGTCATTTAAAGATGCTGAATTTACCGGCGCAGCTTATAGGTATGCCCCGAATGGCGCCGTGAACCAGTTCTTTGATTTGGTCAGCCTGATTCACATTTCATATAAATTCTAGCTTTACTCATGTCGCTCTTTAATTGTCAATTATTTTTGATAATTAAATGTTTACAAGAACACAATTTTCGCTGAACAAATAGATGGAACCTTATCGTTAAAATATTCGAAAAGTTATTAACATTAGAAGCCCTCTACTCAGTACCCTAGATCTAATTATATTGCGATTTTTAACTTACAAATAATCACTTCACATCTCCAGGCTTTAGACACTAGCGCTTAATCTTTAACCTTCAAAGGACCTCAGAAATTCTCCATTGCCAGAAAATATAAAAACCGAATCCCACAAGTAACAACCCGTAAATGAAAAATCACTCATTTAAACTAACGATCAAACTTTAAAGAAAATACTCACAAAGAATATGATCTGCTTAATTCTTCATCAATATGTCGACAACACCTTTACCGATTAGTCAGTTTAGACAGCACATCACTTACCCTTGGTTTGAAGTCTCCATAACAAAGCTCAGGAGCCCATGAATAGTTCAGCGATGCTTCCAGCTCCCCGAACAGCTCACAATCACGGGGTCGCTTTCAAAGCCCAGCAAGGCGAACCTTTGAGGCCTGCAGCGATAACACAGGATATTCAACAGCTCCCTAAATAGGGCTTTTATGCACACTGGACATGTCTACCAAAGTCTGTAAATTGATTTGATCAAAACTTAACACTTCGCCGCCCTCTACATCAGCGAAAGCTTGGGCATCCTGCTGCCTAGCAAAACTTGCCAATGTTGCCCCCATGGAGCCCTGCTTCGCATGCCCTATCACATACCAGGCCTTGCGGGCATCTATATAGGTTTCCTCATCAGGACGGTCCCAAGGTGTTACCGCCATATCGTGTACAAAGGCCTGCTGAATATTATGGCTATTTTCAGGATCTACAATAAAGGCAAACATATCGAGGGTGGAACAGAATTTGAGATTTCCCTCTTTTCCTTTACTAATTAGCTGGCCTTTAGGGCCAGAGTAGTTGGTAATGATCATACCGCATAAATGACATTCTTCACCATTTTCAATCGCTACTACCTGATGAGCCAAAGAAATTTGCTTGTCCGCTGTACAACCTATTAATGAAGCAGCCAATATCAATAGCAGAAACAATATTCTGATTACAAAAGCATGCGCTAATAGATATTTCATCTCACCCTCCCAAATTCATAACTCACGGCGACTAAAAATATACAGTGCCAGACTAGTGGGTAACACTAACCAAACCAACATCCCACCCAGCAACCCGAATAATGAAAATTGGGATTGATTCGCAAGCGCCATAAATCCACTGAGATTTTGGTCCGCAAAATAAGTAATGTTAACCAACCGAAAGATGTCCGTTGGATTAACTAATAGCAAATAGGGAAACAGATCGGCATTTACATTGCCCTCAGTTGATACCAACAACCCCAATAAGCCAAGATCAAACACCAGCACAAAAACAAACCATATTAATATAGCTATACCGGCCGCCTTGGATTTCTCTGATACACTAGCACTAACTACATAGGCAATAGCAATAAATATCCAGCCCAGCAGAACTGCAGACGAAATAAATACCATATAAGGTATCAGTAATTCGCTCCAGGAAGTATGAGCGGAAAATAGTCCAATCACCACTGCGGAAGAACCAAAACCTACCAGTGTTGAAAATGCCATTATCGCGCCCTGCCCTAACATCTTCCCTAATAGGAGCTGAGTACGGGACAGAGGGTATGTCATTAATAGCAGTAGAGTACCACTTTCATCTTCACCAACAATGCCATCATATGACAGTATCATTGCGATCAGGGGAATAATAAATACCGCTAAACTTGCAAGACTAACAATTGTTGTTGATAGAGAGCTAAAACCAACCTTTCCCGCTGCTGCAGCTCCAAAGTATGCCAAGCCTGTTGCCAATACCGAGAATATAATACATATTGATAACACCCAACGGTTACGCAAGCCATCTCGAAACTCCTTTGCGGCAACGACAAATATCGAGCCCGTCATAAAACACCCTCCTGGTCAAAGCGCTGCTGATTAAAGTAGGTGTATAGGTCTTCGAGAGAGGGTAATTGAATATCGATCTTATCAATACTTCTTAACTTCGTAAGTATCCGCAGAGCTTGCATTCTTTCATCCATAGGTACAAGCAGCTCTGCGCCCTTGCTATGACTCCGGGTCAAAGGCCTCAATTCTTGAGGCAGCTCTTCTAGCAAGCCGGATTGTCCTTTTAGCTGGAATACCGCAGGTAGACTTGCCTGGTCTTGCAGTTGCTCAATACTACCAGTAGCCAGAACCCTACCCCGCCGCAAAATAAGCGCCCGATCTAAATATTTCTCAACGCCTGGTAGCACATGCGAACAAAGTACAATTGTACATCCCTGATGCTTTAAGTGATCAATAGTATGATAAAACTCCCTAGTGGCAATTGGGTCCAAGCCAACGGTTGGCTCATCCAATAGCAATAAGCGCGGGTTACCCAGTAATGCCTGCGCTAGCCCCAGGCGTTGGCGCATCCCTTTAGAGTAGGTTTTAACACGCCGATCATAGGCATCTTTCAAGCCTACCTGCTCAAGTAGCTCCATACACTGTTTTCGAGTGGCTCCCTTTAACTGAGCAAAATATTCCAAGACTTCCAAACCCGTAAGTTGAGCATAGAAGCTGACATTCTCCTGTAAGAATCCCAATTTACTTCGAAATTCACGCCCCCCTGTTGAGCCGGATCTTTGCCAAAGACGCTGATTCGGCCAGAGGAAGCACCTATTAACCCTAAAATCAATTTGATGATTGTTGTTTTGCCGGCTCCATTATGTCCAAATAGACCAAAAACCTCACCCGCTTTCAAATACAGATCAAGGCTCTGTAAAGCCCTAATTTCACTGTATTTCTTCCCTACTTGTTGTAATTCAACAATATTCCCTGTTTGGCCCATTATTCTGCACCTGCCTGAATACGCTCCTGCAGAAAGTCGCTCTCATCAGAAAGTTTCGTTTCTGCTTGCTTCCATATTGTCTCAGTCATTAATGGTTGACTATCAATCACTCCAGGACCTTTAAACACCGGAAATTGTCTTTGCACCCAACGTAGGGTTTCTATTGCTGGGCTATTGAGCAAAAGCCTTGCTGATGGAAACTTCCACAAAATCTGGTCAACGCTATCATTCGGCTCATATTTAATATCACCGACACCATCTCCGTTCATATCCCAACCCAGGTAATCACTCCAGTAATTTCCTGCCCAATCCTGGCCACGACTGGATACATACTTCACTTGAGTTTTATTATTTACAAAAGAATTTCCCTTTAGTGCATTATCTTCAGATGCCGCTGTCAGGTGGATACCAATATCGCTATCGGCAAACCTATTACCAGCAAATTCATTGAATAGTGAGTTGTAAATGAATAGCGCCTTGCCTTCCAGCCCAGTTATTTTCGCCTTCTTAATGCTCGTTTTTTGCATATGAGGATTGTTGCGATTCTGGATGCCTTTAATATCATTATTTCGCAGGACTGAATTCGTGATGTAGTTCATCAAGATTCCGTAGTTCACATCATTTACCGAACGATTATTTAGCACTTTCAGATATTTTGACTGCATTAAAGCGTAACCAGTACGGGTATTTTCAGTTAGGTTACCCTGTAGTAAATTGTGGTATGAATACATGTAGTGTACGCCATAGCGCAAATCGTGTAAGTAATTACCAATCAACTCATTGTTATTACTACTATCGATATATATGCCATCCCGAGTTTCCCAAATTTCGTTTCCCTTAACCAAAACCTGTGACACATTAAATAAGTGAATACCATTACCACGGTCAGCTGCCCGTAATCCTGGATTACCTCGTATTTTGTTATTTAAAATCTTAGCTGCACGGGTCGTATCCACCCAGATACCAAATCCGCCACCATGTAGACTATTGTTTTCAATACGACTTCCGATTGCAGAACTCGACAAAAGGATTGCGGCATCCTGACTTGTCAGGTCTTCTCCCCAGTTTATAATTTGCAAATGATGCACATAGCTATTTTCTGCTTCAACCTGTAATGCATGGCCCTTGCCACCCGCATCAATTACGGCCCCCTCTTCCGAAGTTAGCTCTATTGTATTTCGAAGGATAAAGTTTCCTGGATACATCCCCTTTCCCAATATCAGGGTGTCTCCCACTTGGCTCCGATCCAGTGCTAGTTGCAAATCATCCTGCGGGGTTAGGGAAATGACAGCTGCATTGGCCATGCAGCTACCCAAAAGAGCTATAAGGCCCAAAATTTTTCTGGAAAAATTCAGAATGGACACTCCTCAAATAAACCCGACAGGAATTTAGCCCTGCCGGGTATCTATACTTGTTAAACAGGTTCCACCAGCATGCGACCACGCATTTCCATATGCAGCGCATGACAGAACCAGTTGCAATAGAACCACTGAACTCCTGGTTTATCAGCAGTGAAGGTTACGGAGGCAGTTTGTTGTGGGCTTATTTCCATTTGTACGCCATGGTTTACCATGCAAAATCCATGGGTAACATCCTCAATCTGGTCAAGATTGGTAACAACCACAGTAACCTCATCTCCCTGCTTTACCCGAAACTCATTCATGCCGTAAACGGGTGCGACTGAGGTCATATAAACACGCACTTTTTTGCCATCGCGTATTACTTTATTTTCGCTATAAACATCGACGCCATCAGCCTTTGCCATCGCAATAGTGGCGGCAAACGTAGGGTCATTACGGTCATACAACTTCCGGGTTTTTACCTTGGAACGATGTACAATCATGCAGTCATGGGGCTCCGCATAAGTTGGGCCATCATGTACCAGCTTCATTTCATCGCCAGATATATCAATTAACTGGTCATTCTCGGCATGTAAGGGCCCGCATTGTAAGAAGCGGTCTTTGGAGAATTTTTGTAGTGATACCAAATATTTGCCATCGGCATCACGGGTTTCTCCCATACTGGTATGATTGTGACCCGGTTGATAATGAACATCCAATTTTTGCAAAATGTAATCAACATTTTCACCATTGTATGCATGAATGGCTTTTTCCACATTCCATTTACATACTTGACTATCAATAAACAATGTAGTGAAGGCATTGCCCTTACCATCAAATGCGGTATGCAATGGCCCTAACCCCAGCTCTACTTCAGCAACAACGGTATCGCGCGGTTTTATTTTATCTTCGAACAAGGCATCAAACTTGTCTAATTGGAACATTGTCACCGTAGGCGATAGCTTCCCATTGGCTACTGCATACTTTCCATCCGGAGCTGTATTAATACCATGAGGATTTTTGGGAACCGGTACATAGCGTGTTAGATCAGAACCTTTTCGACCATCTAGCACCGGCACTTTTGAGCCTTCCAGAGTGGTAAACCTGCCCGCTTTTACGGCGGCTTCAATACGCTCAATATTGAAAATAACCAGATGGTCCCGTTCCGCCTTCATAGAGCCGGTGAGATCAATCGCACCCTCTGAGTTATAACAGGTAGAGAATGCATACTTCCCTGTATAGTCCGCATCGGTATTGTCGAGGTTACCGTCCACTATTACCTGCCATGCCACATCCATACTTTCTGCATCTACACCACTAAATAGAGTGTAATAACCCGGTACATCATCCATGTTTAGGCCATTATTTGGATGGGGAATCCGGAATTCAGCGTTGGCAAATACATACTTGGTATAAGGTACTTTTTGTACCCGCAACCCATGAATAGCCTGACAGTTCGGAATGGTGGTGATTTTGTCAGCCTTCATAATGTCGCAGCGAATCCTCGCAACTCGAGTATTTGCTTTATCATTAATAAAAACATACTTACCGTCATAATGACCATCGGTCATCGACATATGTGGGTGGTGGCTATCACCATTTAACGGGGCATTTTCTCCCAGGATGGCTTTGCTCTCATTAGTAATACCCCAACCAGTTGCACTATCTACATTGAATACTGGAATTCGCATCAACTCTCGCATGGATGGCAACCCGAGAACACGCACTTCGCCAGAGTGCCCTCCACTCCAGAAGCCATAGTATTCATCCAGCTCCCCTGGGCGAACTGAACCATCATCACTAGTGGAAGCTTGAGCACTGGAGGATAATAAAGTACTCCCAACTCCTGCCCCAAGCGTACTTGCGATACCCGCCAATGCCGCTGAACCACTGAGAAATAAACGCCTGCTAACTTTCACATGCTCTGTTAGCTGCGAGTTTTCCGTATCAACCGTAGGTAGGTCTTTATCTTTCGGATCTATCATTCTCACATTCCCCATTAAAAGGATTAAGTGTTTGGTACCGACTCAGTCACATCCAGAGCTTTTATTCTTTCCATTGCCGCTTTTTGCCTATTTTGTTTTTTAGCTTTAATCACCAGCGGGGGGCATTTGTCATTTCGATAATAAGTTACCTGGCAATCCAAACAGTGATGACACTCATTGGCATTGATTGAACCATCTGGGTGAATCGCCTGTATTTCACATTCATTGCTACATACCCTGCACGGCTGACCACACTCTTTACGGCGTTTCAGCCAGTCAAATAAACGTAGGCGAGCAGGAATAGCCAAGGCTGCCCCAAGTGGGCAGATATAACGGCAATACACCTTGCGGGTAAAAATATTGACTATAAGTAGCACAGCGGCATAAACCACGTACCCCCACTCCCTATTAAATTTCAGCAGGAAAGTGGTTTTAAATGGTTCTACTTCAGAGTAATACTCAGCTTCAGACAGAGATTCCAAAGATACTGCAAATAACACAAGAAGAATCACATACTTGATTGCCCAGAGGCGCTCATGTACGGCAAAAGGAATCTCGAACTGCTTAATTTTTAACCGCCGAGCGGCTTCATTAATAAGTTCCTGAAAGGCACCAAATGGACATAACCAACCACAGAAAATTCCCCGCCCCCACAGCAACATAGTCATTGCAACAAAGCTCCAGAGAAGGAAAAGTATGGGATCAAGCAGGAACAAGTCCCATTGAAAATTCCCCTGGAACGTATGTAGAAAAGTAAAAACATTAACTACAGAGAGCTGCCCTAACGTATACCACCCAATAAAGACAAGTGTGAATATCAGGTACCCTTGACGAAGATTCTGCATCAGTCGAGGATAGCGGACGAGAATATCCTGAAAAATGACAATCCCGAGTAGCACAAATAGTGCTACGGACAATATCCCGATCTGGAATGCCTTTTCATGCCAGATGCTAACCCATAGGGCTTCAGATTCTGGCTCTAAATCAGAACTGATTAATTCAGGACGTGACAAGTATTTTTCCGGAGTTAAATAATCACCATAAAAGCTGGTGAATACGCTATCTAGCGCTCCAATCTGACGACGAACCAATAATTCCAGCTGCCAGGCTTCTCCTGGATCAAAATCATAATGGTCCCGAATAACAAAGATCGCCATTTCCTCAAATCCGGGGAAACCATCAATGTAAACATCATCAAGTCTATAGTAATCTGAGTCATGAAAACTGATGACCTTACCGTTTTGTAGCAACTGGGTACGGTCAAAGATCCCACCGCGAACGTAGCCATTACCCTTGAAGGAGTAATCGCCCCTTCCCATCACTGCAATCGCACTATCACCAGGACTAATCTCGCTCATTAGCCAGTCATACTGAGAATCACCTAATAAATTTCTACCAATAGACGGTATATTAACCGGCGCATAATATAGATCTATTAATGCTTTCTCTGCTTCTTCAGGATTTTTAGCCGTTTGGTTTTCAGCCTTGGTGCCTACAAAAGCTAAATCGACATCCTTACGCTTAAGTAAAAGCCTCCGAATTGAACCATCTTCCGTCAAACTGCCCCAATCGGCTTCGGAAAATTTCTCTGATTTTATACTGGCTCGAACTTTTACAGTTCTAAGGGAAAGCCCTGCAAGACCTAAATGACGCGCAACTTTTCGAGCAGCACGCATAATAGTCTCATTTACCACCCTAACTGTAACAGTAGCACCGGACACCATATCTATATGGTGCTTTTCTTCACTACTATCATTACCTACGCGAATATGGTCAGTAACACTCAAGCCTTGATATCTATTTGCAAAATCAAAAAGTCCCTGCTCTGGAATACCTACCAATAGAATAGGCTCATGATGCTCAAGCACCTGAACAGCCAAAAACTTCCCATCCTTTCCCATCACAATCAAAGTATTGATGGGCTTACCCGAATAGGCGGGGATTTTTACAATATCATTGGTATTGAAGGCATATCCGATTTCAACATCATCTTTATAAATGCGCCGAATTAAGAACTGCCCATCAACCAGAGATTCTTTATTAGTAATTTTGGTAGCTCCAGGAAATACCTGGAATATAATTTCCCTTTGTTGCTCTTCACTAACTGGCACCATTGACTGTGCACCATTAGGTAAAGCAAAAAATAGCAATACACTAAAGCATAGATACACCCAAGAATCGGCTAATAATCTGTAACATCCTTTCATCATTAGCAACCTTTGTGATACCTATTGCTGGGTAGAAATCCCGACTATGATTGTATTGGACATAAAGTACTTTTACTTAAGTTAGGCAAGTAACATAAACAAATGAATACGATGATCTACATCCCAGATCTAAATTACCTCTGCATCGTATTTCCTTGAAGATAACGTATCTCGTGCTCTATATTGATAGCCTTGCTTATAAGTAATTTCTGGTATGCCAGAAAATACTATCTCGTCGGCCACTCTTTGTATTTCGATTGCCAGGCTTAGTAATAGCTTTGGTTCTTCGGATTGATTCAAGGAGATCGGTACGCTCAGTAAGACGGCACAGATTGCCAGTATTATATCTTTGGATGAAACAGACATAATGATATCCCCTATTTCACTCGAGATGATTCATCTCAAGTGAAAGTTTAGAAGGACAAGCTTTGAAGTTTCTTGATGTCTATCAAGTTTTTAGGGATTTTAGCTTGCGAAAGCCAGAATGCTGCATGGATTGGTAGGCAGTAGAAACTTAAATAGATGTAAAGCTTCGGGCAGGGACATTTTAGCCCCAACTTGCCTCAACGCTACACCTTTTTGACAGCAAACCGAATAATTACTTATTTGACTTATCGGATACTTATCGCATCCTGAAAAAAATTGATTACGCCTAAATTACTGCTTGGCAAAAGAGATATTTTGGGCGGGGGAGTAGTGACGACAAAAAAATAGAATCTACACTTTTACAGACACCAAGAGTCTGAGTTTTAAAAAGTGCAACTTTGCTACATCTATTAACAATTAAAAGTGATCTTTCTCACGGGAGTTGCTTATCAAATCCTAGCAAGACATACCGCCGGTTGGTTAACCTACTTGACTAATGTAAAAAATCCCGTAATAACTTGCAGGCCTTTTGGTAATGCAGGACGTGGCTAAACGATTTATTACCCTAGAAGCTGGAGAGACGCTGGACATAAAACACCAAGGGTTAAAAGAGGCAGATTAACTGGTTATGTACTAATGCCTTAATCGCTCAGTAAACCAATAAAGAAGCGGGGGATCTCACTGGCGATTGGGAACCGGCATCCAACTACCCTTAAACTTACTCAGCGCCCGGATCACGATTTTGACCGCTGATATCACCAGCTCCGATAGCTCACCGCATCTCTCATGCTTCATTCATGAGTACTCTTCAATTTACCCTGTTTATGAATAAAGCTGTTTTCTAAAAAGCGTCGGGATAGCTCAGCTAGTATCTTTGCAGACTTTGGGAACACTAGATGATAGGAGCAACGTCTAAGCCCTTTGCGAGATCTACAATACGGTTGCGGTTACCTTCAGCTTGAACCTTTCTGGATTTACTAGGTTATTTCGTGGCATTCCGGTACGAGTATATTTCCGCCAGAAAGAGCAATGTTTCGCCACCTCTTCTATAGTAATTCCGATCTATAGAATATGATGAAGCTTCAGTTAGTCCCAACATGGCGAAGTCGCCTGTAATCCACGCTTAAGGAGCCCCTGAATACCTCTTACTATTTGCCAACCTGTCTTTAAGTGGAAGGATAATGGCCATCCCAAAAAAGGGCCAAATATTTGGTTGCAAATGAAACCCTCGCCCTATTCTGTATGGCAAAGTAGGATAGGTACTCCGCCTGCAGGTGCAGCGCGGTACCAAGGAATAGAGAAACCAGAAGACGCCATGACCACACAGCAGTTCGACGACTTAAATGTTGTCTCCCAGGAAGTACTGATCAGCCCGGAGACGCTGAAAGCAGAACTCCCCATTAGCGATGCCGCTGAGGCGACCGTCGCCAAAGGGCGCGCCGCCGTGCGCAACATCCTTGATCACAGAGACCACCGCCTGATGGTGGTTATCGGGCCTTGCTCCGTACACGATGTGGACGCAGCAATGGATTATGCCAAGCGCTTGAAGGCGATTGCAGATAAGGTCTCCGATACTCTGCTGATTGTAATGCGTGTCTACTTTGAGAAGCCCCGCACTACAGTTGGCTGGAAAGGCCTGATCAACGATCCCCATTTGAACGACTCCTTCAAGATTGAGGAAGGCCTGCATATTGGCCGTAAACTGCTACTGGACGTCGCCGAACTGGGACTGCCCACCGCAACAGAGGCTCTGGACCCGATTTCCCCCCAGTACCTGCAAGACTTGATCTCATGGTCTGCTATTGGCGCTCGTACTACTGAGTCACAAACTCACCGGGAAATGGCCAGCGGCCTCTCCTCTGCCGTAGGCTTTAAGAATGGTACCGATGGTGGCCTGGAAGTCGCTATCAACGCCCTTCAGTCTGTTGCCAACCCCCATCGCTTCCTCGGTATCAACAAGCGCGGTCAAGTCGCAATTATCCATACTGCAGGCAACCCATACGGTCACGTGGTACTACGGGGAGGTAATGACAAACCAAATTACGACTCGGTAAGTGTTGCGATGTGCGAGCAGGAGCTGCGCAAGTCCAATATCGTGCCAAACATTATGGTCGATTGCAGTCATGCCAATTCCAATAAAAACCATGAGTTACAACCCCTCGTGGTCGACAACGTGACCCACCAAATACTCGATGGTAATCAGTCGATTATTGGCATTATGGTGGAAAGCAACCTGAAGGCTGGCAACCAGAAAATCCTACCAAATTTGGACGATATGGAATATGGAGTTTCTGTTACCGATAAATGTATCGATTGGGAAACTACCGAGACTCTGCTATTGAGTATGGCTGAGCAACTACGTGAGCCCCTTAAAGTGCGCATTTCTTAGACAGACTTTCTTAAGAGGCCCCTTACGGGCCTCTTTCCTATCATTTGCTGATAATTGTAATATCTGCCCTTTATTAAATTACACTCCCCACTTGATAAAGCCCCTACAAAAGGGGTACTTTTGCCGTGCCGTGATACACATCTGTCATATATTCCCTCAAGCCAGCAAAGTGTGCATTAGCGGCTTAGTTAGTTGTGGTCGGATTCTGGCGCCTAATCTTGTACCTAGAGGAAAATAGGAAGACGGCAAACATGGAACTGCAGTCCAACAAGGTGGCCACCTATATTATTGGTGGGTTTACTCTGACCTGGCTGATAGTCAGCCTTAGTTTTGCCCTTGATGGTGGCTCTACCATCTCCTGGCTTGCCACCGCGCTGTGTACACTTTTATCTATAGTCACCCTTTCCTTCAAGGCAACACATTACATCGATGGAGAATCAAAAAGCTATATCTCCAAGCGGCAAGCCCTATGGCACTGCTGGACGGAAACGCAATCTCTAGAAGCTTTTAAGGGAGTTAAAGTTATCCCTTACTCACCTCACAATACTAATCGTAAAAGTAACCTTTCCAGCTGGCAGGTTATATTGGTTTTTCTCCATAGCAATAGGAGAGATTACATTCAGGCTCAGATCTTTCCCTCCAGGGAAGATGCGATGGCTTACGCACATCAACTTGCACTATTTACCGCGCTCCCTCTACTCGACTAGCTCCCCTATTATCCGATAAGTGGTGGGACTACTTGCCATCCCACCTTACTCTATACAGCTGATACAGTTATTTCCGAGCTTTAGCAGTATATCTGAATCTACACTATCCTACCTCTCAGTCAAATCAAACAAAAGCCAGGAGCTTCGAAATGGACTCAATTCAGTGGGAAATGTCGAGCTCTACTATTGCTCGCAAATTAGATGAAGATGCCCACCAAGTCACTTTTTCTCCGCCTCACCTCGATAAAGTGAAGCAGGGCGAACTACTTAAATTTCACGCTCATATTAATGTCGAGCAAATGCCTGAGGGGCATCATCTAAAGAAAGCCACCATATTTTCCAATGTTCCTAATGGTGGAACCTGGGAACTGATCTGTGATGAAGGCACAGCAGTTGGCGGTAGAGGCAGTGCCCCGTCTCCAATTATGTACTTTTCTGCAGGTCTAGCCCTTTGCATGATGTCTCACATCGAAATGCTAGCAAAACTCGCGGCAATTAATCTAAAGAATGTAAGGCTAGAACAGAAAACTGAATTCTCAACGACTTTAAACTTGGGGGGCATCAGACCTGAAAATGTATTCGGTAAAGGTGACAAGGTAGAGATACACTTAATTATTGAAAGCGATGAGCCCGAAGAAAAACTGGTGGAATTTATGCATTGTTGCCGGCAAGCCTGCATGTCCCTTCAAACCGTTGCTAGCGCGACACCGGTCGATACCCAACTATTCATTAACAACAAAGCTATTGAATTTGATTAAACCCAAGTATGGCCTCCCAATCTACGAGGCCATACTCTATTACCGCGCCTAATTGTCATCCATTTCCTCGAGCCTAGCTTTAGATAAGGCGGAAGCAACGAGCCCTGTGGGAATCGCAACCACTCCCAAACCGATCAAAAGAACAAAGAAAGTAAATACTCTTCCTCCGAGAGTAACTGGGTACATATCGCCATATCCTACTGTGGTCAAGGTTGTTACTGCCCACCACAAGCTATGAAAGATAGATTTAAATTGTTCTGGCTGGGCAGTATTCTCAAAATAATAGATACCCACCGCAGCCAAATAAAGTAAAATCAGTGCAGTCACACCAAACAGAACTAACTCCTCTTTGACCATACGAAATGCACGGCTAAATCTAGCCACAGCTTTACTATAACGCAATAGCTTAAGAACCCTAAAAACTTGAAATAACCGAACAACCCTAAGCGCCCTTAAGTCCAACCCCGAAGCAATATAAAATGGCAAGAATGCCAGAAGATCAATCAAACCATAAAAACTAAATATAAAGTTCAACTTATTTTTTGCGACATATACTCGACCTAGATATTCCACAGTAAAAACTATCACCGAGAAAACCTCAAAGGCATGCAAAAAACCCTTCTGACTTTGAGTTAAATCCGGGATAGTACTAATTGAAAATGAAACTAACGATGCGACTATCAAACACTGAATAAATATAGAGAAATACTTCCCTGATTTGCTTTCATAATTGTCAATCAACCTTCTCGCACTCAACATCACTCTTGGAGTCCCAGTTTAAATAGCTAAATATTTAAATCGCAGTATAACATGCACCAATTAACAACCCACCACCCCACATTTATAGATACCAAATCAAGCCCCCTTAGTGTGACACATGTCAAAATCACTCATACTGAGCGTATTAACATCTCTATAAACCACACCTACAAAGCCACCCTGGGACATAAACATATAAGCACCAATAAAGACGCTCACCGTCCAATTAGCACCCTACATCCAAACAAAAGCTCCCCCAATACAAAAAACTTCTATTTTAAATACATAACTATATGGAGCATCGCCTAACACACCGCCATTCAAAAATTATTCACTAATCAAGAATTTCATGACCTCGCAATGATGTGTAATTGACTCAATCTCAAACCCTTGAGAAACCGCCAAAAAAATGCGGTATTATGACAAACATAATTGAAAAGGAGTTTGAAGCCATGCCATTACAAGATCAAATAAATTCACGTAACGCACTCAGGGCATTGAAAGCTGACCCTCAAACTGCCCTACAAAACTACCGATTACAGATCGGCCTCCAGCCAGGGCATCAAACGCAGCTGGCTCGAGTGCCATTTTCTCTAAACATGGGGAATATCAGTATCGGCCCCGGCGCAGCGAATAATGACAGCAGGATCTACATTCAGGCCCTCACCACTCCGACCCGCGGGCACAGCTCTGTCAATCGATATACAGCACTATTGCGGCCCAATACAGCAAATGCAGATTTTTGGGTAACTGAGCGCCAAACTGGCTGCAGCTTGATTATTCTTGACTGGGGTGGCGGCCAGCTATCTATGGGGCATTTGCAACCCCATCCATTTAATAGTTATAACCAGGTAAATCAAGGAATCATTAATAATACTCCTCTCAGTGTATTTGCTAGCGCGCAGAGAAGCTATTTACGAACTGATGTCACCCAGCTGATCGATGCCTCTAAAATTGGCGGCTTGGACCCTAATCGTTATATTTTGATTCAATCAAACTTTGCGGCCATTAATCTGCAAAATAAAAACGTAATAGGTGTTAAGGAAACGGGCCAATGGAACTTTTATATGCAAACCAATGGTGTGAATAGAACTGTACAGCGGCTCGTATGGACCGACTGGAGTTCCTACCTACCCTATTTTGCCTACTAATAATCAGGTTTCTAAAAAGGCCAGATTGGTTGAATAGAGTATCAATCTGGCCAGCAGAAGGTCGCATATAGCATGTACGGGAAAGGGTACCTGATTGGCATTGTTGCTGCACTTGTCTTATGGCTACTGCTTAGATATGTCGATAAGCGCTACTACCAAAAGAAAAGAGAATTAAAAAGAAAGAAGCTTCAGGAAATTCAAAAGAAAAAAAGAGATGATACGTAAAACCCTGCCATATTTGCTTTTAAGGCTGGATTAAATCCCTCTGCAAGCCCTCAACCAATGCCTGCCAAACTACCTCTACCGCTTTACTTCTTATAGACCTTCCCAAGCACACCAGATGGATCGGTTGCAACTCAGGGCTTCTCCATTGCTGAAAGATAGATATCAACTTGCCCTCCGCTAATTCCCTGCGCACCAGAAGAGGATCAATCATAACTATACCTTGGCCCATTGTAGCTAATTCAACTAATGTACGGCCATCATCGACCACCATCGCCGGATCAATGGCAATGGTCTTTATTTCTTTACCTTCGTTAGAAAAGTGCCAGTGATCAATGGTTGTTGTTTGGTTACTAAACACTAAGCATTGATGCTGGCTTAAATCATCTGGAGAATTAGGCTCCCCCCAACTCGCCAAATAATCCGGGCTGGCAAACCACCCCCAACGCTTTTCACCTATTTGGCGCGCTACCAATGAAGAGTCCGGCAAGTGCCCCGTGCGAATGGCAATATCAACGCCTTCATCCAGTAAGTTCACAACCCTATCGCTTAAGTTCACTTGAAAAGTAATTTTTGGAAAACGTTGCTTTAGTAATGGTATGGATGGCAATAAGTACCGCTGCCCCATTAAGGTAGAACAACTTATCTTAACTCTACCAACAGCTTCATCCTGGTGGGAGAGGATCAGGTGTTCGGTATTGCTCATTAGCTGAGCCAAAGTCTCCGTTGCTTCCAACAAAGCAGCACCGGCATCCGTAAGGCGCAATTGCCGCGTACTTCTGTGCAATAGACGCTGATCAACAAACCCCTCCAGCTGTGCCAGCTTCTTGCTGACTGATGAGCGAGGTAAGCCCAGCTGATTAGCAGCCCCCTGAAAACTGCCTTGCTCAATGACCAACCGGAAGACGTACAAATGTCCCAAGTATTGATGTAGATGCTGCATTCTGCCTCATTGCTTCCAAATTAGAACCAAAGTGTTGCCCTAACGGTGCCTTATTGATACCAATCTAACAACATATCCTCCTAAGCCTAATCTTGGCAACTGCCATTCATTGCACCATTACAATCGCAAGAGAGGATCTATGGGACACCAGCAGAGAACAAAAACCATCGCAATCACTGGTGGCACTGCCGGTATTGGACTCGCAACAGCTAAGCACTTTTTATCCGAGGGCTGGCAAGTCATCATCACGGGCCGAAATGCTGAAAAACTGGAACAAACAGCCGAGGATATCGCGGGCCTCTTTGGGAGTAGCGGCCAGCTGACCTGCCACCTATGTGATAGTGGAAAACTCGACCAAATTGAGCAACTGGGAAAAAAATTACAAAACGATGAGGTTAAACTGGATGCCCTTATCTTGAATGCCGGTATTTTCAAGCCTGGGATATTTGAGGAAACCGATGAAGCCCTCTTCGATCACACTTTTGATATCAATGTGAAGGGACCTTTTTTCACGCTGCAAAAATTACTACCGGTGATGAATAACCCCTCCAGCGTGGTTTTGCTTTCAAGTATTGCCGTAGAGAAAACCTTCTCGGGAACTTCCGCTTATAGCGCGAGTAAGTCTGCCATTGAAGGTTATGCCCAGGTCCTGAATGCGGAGTTAGCAGTGAGGGGAATTCGTATCAATAGCGTACGCCCCGGAATCACCCTGACCGAAATCCAGGAAAAAGCCGGCATGAGCCAATCAGACATTCAAAGTCTCTCAGAAAGTATGATGGTTACGCCACTGGGCCGTGCACTTGAGGTAGATGACATAGTGCCAGCAATCCACTACCTGGCCACAGATCACTCAGTCGGTATGCGAAATGCACACCTGAAGGTTGATGGGGGCTACTGCCTCTAACCGGCCTGAAAGTGCGTAAGTGGGGGCCAAGCCCTCCACTTGTGCGAATGAGTACCTTTTGCCGAAGCTTTCTTGTAGTTCAACCCGGCACACTTAAAAATGGGAAATAAGCTACGCAACGAGCCCCAATGCAGCGCGATTACAATATGTAGCTCGCACGATCTCGCGGACCTCTACAGAAACCATCTCCACATCGGGCACGGCTGCACATAGGGCCTTGGCTAGTAAATGAGCCAAGCTTTGTCGCTGCTCAATACTTCTACCTGAAAGCAGACTGCACTCCAGGTGTACAAACGGTGCTGGTTCAGGTCCAACCAAATAGTGCTTGACAGGTAACAAACGAACTTTAATATCCCCCGGCTCAAAGAGTGCAGACTGATCTGCAGCGGCATGGATAGAAGTCAGTAAGCTATCAACATCTACCGACTCAAGTAGGTTAGAAGGACACTGGATAACACAGTGAGGCATAAATACTCCCAGGTAAATTTTGAAAGAAAAGCTACATGACCGGAGCGGGTAGTGTATCCGCTGGCAGTAAGCGATTGATGCTCCAATTCAAGATATGGGACACCCAAAGTCCGTCGTCATCCACATAGATCCCATGTACGAAGCCAAATTGCTTCTGTCCCCGCCCAGGCTGGCCCTGATAGCGCATCTTGAGATCACCAGACAGGTCGTACTGTCGCACTTCCTCGGCCCGCGCATCTGTCATCCACAAAGCATCACCTTTGAGAAACAGGACATAGGGGTAACCTATTCCTCTCCATTGAGTTAAATATTTACCCTTTGAATCAAAGATCTGTACCCTGCGGTTTTCACGATCGGCAATATATAACTGCCCCTCAGAATCAATCACAATGGAGTGAGGGAAATTAAACTCTCCAGGGGCCTCCCCCTGACCACCCCAGGTGGTTACCAAAAGGCCATTCTTATCCAGCTTTACGATGCGGCTGTTGCCTTTATCCACCACATAAATAAATCCATTTCTATCCACTGCAACATCTTGGGGCTGATCGAACAGCACCAAGTTGTAGTCGCGATCAAACCAGCCTTCACTGGCTGCACCTCGCTTCCCCAATACCATGGCTACTTCGCCATCAGGTGCAAATTTCAATACCAGGTGCGTGGCAGTATCGGTAGTCCAAATATTGCCCTTATGGTCTATACGAAGACCATGCGGATTTTCAAACAGTCCCGCGCCAATTTCGCGAACAAAACGCCGCTGTCCATCGAACTCCAACAGCGAATGAGACCCTCGATGAAACACAACAAAGTGGCCATTCTCCCTGCGGACCACCCCCGCAACCTCCCCAAAGTGCCAACCCACTGGCAACTTAAAATCACCCCCCTTGACGTGAAATGGCTGGCTGTTTGGCGGTGCCTCGGCCAGCGTAAAAGCGCTGGGAACCAAAATCAGGCATAGCAATACAATCACTCTCATCAGAAACCCTTCTTAACTTATCGATCTGCCAAGATATTGTGACTTTTTCCTATAAATGCGTTAATAGCATAATTTTGATATTCACTTTTTCCTGCCAGGAAATTATTGGAGGTTCCTTTGGACCGCTTCCACTTAATTCAGGTGTTCACTACGGTGGCGCGATTGGGGTCATTTACCCGTGCCGCCCGGGAATTGGGGTCCACGGTGTCCGCTGTGAGCAAGGCCATCCAACAGCTTGAGCAGCGACTGGGTACTCGGCTAATTCACCGTACTACCCGATCCCAAAGCCTTACGGATGCGGGGCGGGACTACCTGGAAACCACAGAGCGCGTCCTTAATGATCTTAGGGAAGTGGAAGAGCGCCTAACCAGCTCCAAGGGGCAGCCCTCTGGATTGTTGCGGATTACCGCCCCAACGGCTCTGGGGCAGTTCTGGCTGGCACCTAGGCTCCCGAAGTTTACAACTGAGCACCCAGATATCCGTTTGGATCTGATTCTGGATGATCAGCTTCGGGATCTTACCGGTGAAGGGTTTGACCTGGCATTGCGCTCCCAACCTGCGCAGCCCCAGTCAACGCTCTACTCTCATCAAATCGGCCGGCACGATCGGCTCCTGGTAGCATCTCCTGAGTACCTGGCAAGGATTAAGTCTTTTTCCTCCCCCGACCAACTCAATAAATTCCAACTACTGTGTTACAAGTACAGCCGCGATCCACTTTCCTGGACTTTTCAAAAGGGGCAGGAATCGATCACGATTGCCCCCAAGCCCTACTTTTCCAGTAATAACTACTATTCCCTCTACCAAGCAGCCCTGTCTGGCGCCGGTATAGCTTGCCTTTACGATTATTTGGTAGAGCGGGATATGACGGCGGGTAACTTGGTTCAGGTTTTGCCGGATTGGCAGCAATCAAGCAGGCCACTTTTTGCGGTGTATCAGCAGAGAAGGGCCGCCTCCGCCAAGCTGGATGCCTTTTGGAGGTTTCTGGAGGAATGTTTTGAGAACAACGCCTGCTGACACCCATGTAGCATAGGCGTTTGTGTATTTAGTTGGCGCTGGGGGGCGAACCATCTCATTGGCAAGTACAGGGACCCCGCTGTAGGTAGTTTGCAGCTCCCTGGTCACCACAAAACCATATTTGCGATACAGGTTTTTCACCGGGTCGTTGGTTTTGGCAACCTGCAGGTGTACAGCGCCACTGATTTCCCCTAACAGGTACTCCAGCAACTCCCGCCCTACCCCCTGACCTCTAAACGAAGGATGCACAAACAGTGCACGAATCTCATTCTTATATCGCGCGCCATAGCCAAGAACATCACCTTTTTCGTACACATAAATATCCGACTCCATCAGCTGGGCCAAACGTTTTTGATCTTTATCCAGCGGCAGCAGATTGAAACTCCGGCTTTCAAACCGTAGCTCATCGAGTTTTGAACGGGCATATATATCCAGCACACTTGGATAGTCATTTTTATTGTATTTTCTAATCATTTTGAGAGTGAATCTGTACAAAAGAAGGCAAGTTCAAATTTATCTTCCTGATTATCAATTGAAGTAAAGGGGACAACAAGGACTATTCGCTACTTATTCCGTGACGTACATGAAACATTCGACTACTTAAACCAACTCCGAAACCCTATATTGGATACTCGTACAAGTGCGCTAATTAAGAATTGATGAATAATTCTTCCCGGAGCTCAAAGTATTACCACTGCTTTCTCTTTTATCTTCCTTCTTCTACCACTCATTCCAGCTATTTTTTCACTTCAACAATCAAGATTATTTAAGTCGTAGAAGCGGCGACATCTTCAGGTAATCGATCTAGCGGCTCCTGAATTCGCTCAGTTAAGCCAAAGTCCTTAAGAATGCCATAAAGGGCTGGCAGGACTAACAGAATCAAAACGGTTGAACTACTTATCCCAAATACAATACTGGTCACCAGTGGAATCAGTATCTGGGCTTGAAGGCTGGTTTCGAACATCAGTGGCAACAATCCGGCCACTGTTGTCAGTGAGGTAAGGAAAATAGCCCTGAACCGGTCGCGACTGGCTTGACTCGCCGCCGTGTGAACGTCCATTCCCTTTCGGACGCGAAGCTTCACAAACTCTACTAACAGGATTGAATCATTCACCACAATTCCAGTGAGAGAGACAAATCCCATCATGCTGGGCATCGTCATATTCTGTCCCATAATAATATGTCCCCAGACTACACCTATTAACGCCAGAGGAATCGCCATCATCACAATTACAGGTTCGGTATAACTACGAAATTGAAGCGACAGTAGTAAATAGATTCCTATTGCCCCGATCAACAAGGCCTTACCCATCGATAGACCTGTAATGAGGCTATTTTCAATCTCTCCCTTCATGGTTGCCCTTAGGCCCGGAAATTCCTGCTCCAATGGTGCAAAAAAGTTCTGTTGGGTATCCAGCAGAATTTCACTGGCATTGGCCCTCTCTGTAAAAACATCTGCAAAGACCGTAACAACACGCTCACCATTTATTCTCTGGACACGCGCATAGTCCCGGTGCATTTCAATATCGGCAATTGCCATCAAGGGTACACGCTGTCTTGTTTCAGGGTGAATAATGACAAGCTCGTCAAATCGTGACAGCGCACTGCGAGATGGCCCATCCATTCGAACACGAATTTCGTAGGTCTCTCCCTGATACTGCACTTCATCAATCTCTGTGCCCTGATAGGCAGCTCTCAGTTGAGAGGCCACAACACTGGCATCAATACCAGAAGCATAAACCCCCTCCCGCATTCGGACCGTCAGCTGTGGCTTACCAGGACGCAGGTCATCCAGTACATTCACCACTCCTTTGTAACTGCGCAGCCAGTTTTGTAGACGTATAGATATTCCTTTTAGCTGATCAATATCCAGCCCGGACAAGCGAAGGTAAATAGCTCGTCCAGCTGGACCAGGCGATGGCTCCTTATACAAAATCGCGATCGCACCAGGTATATCGCCAGCAGCCTTACTCCAGGCCTGACGTAACTCACTGATACTTGTATGGCGAACTTCTGCAGCCAGTAGGTCGACATTTATTGTGGCTACATGAGATCCACTCTCAAAAGCATCGCCATTCACACCGTAAGTAACACTAATGTGCTCGATAAGTGGCGCTACCTCTTTCCCTGAGAGGTTTCCAGCAGCTAAATACAGGGCCTTCTTCTGATACGCCACCAGCTTTTCCATTTCTACGAGGGAGGTTCCTTGGGGCATTAGAATTCGGGCCTGTAGTAAATCTCCCTCCAATGTAGGAAACCCTTGGAATTTAACTAACCCCGCAGGAAGTAAACTCACCGTAACAAAAAATAGTCCCACTACGCCGCCGACAAAAGCATATCTGTATTCAACCGCTTTATCAGCGACACGCCCGACATACTCTCTCCACAACTCAAATCGCTGAGCAAAAGCGATTTTCCAGGCTGGTGGGTTTTCCTTGTACGAAAGGGCATGACGCAAATGGGCGGGGAGAATAAGAAAGGCTTCAATCAGGCTAACCACTAGTACAGAGATTAAAACAACTGGTAAAACTTTGAGGACCTGCCCCATGTCCCCTTTGATAAAAGCTAATCCAGAAAAAACGATCACGGTAGTAACAGTAGTAACAAATGAGGAGATAACCCCCCTTGCAACACGCTTGGTTCCGATAACCACCGCCTGAAGAGGTGTACGGCCATCCCGGTATTCGGTGGCGATACTTTCCGAAAGCACAATGGCATCATCCATCAAGATGCCAATTGCAATCAGCAACCCCACCAAGCTGATCATATTGATGGATATACCCAAAGCAGTAATCACAGCAAAGGCGCCGAGAAATGAAACGGGCAGGCCCATAACCACCCAAAACACATATCGCCCGCTAAAAAACAAATAGAGGGTCAGCGCAACAAGAATAAGCCCTTGCCAGGCGTTGGTAATAATCATCCTTAAACGATCAGCAACAATTGAGGCGCTATCCTGAGTAAGAATCAACCGCATTTCTTCCGGCAAACGGGCATTTTCCGCTTGTACAAATTCGCGAACCGCTTCCAACACCCTCAAACTGTCATCCACGCTATTTTTCTGAACAACAAGCAATGCGGCTCGCTGCCCATCAAAAGTGATTTTGTCCTCCTCCTTTTCAAAACTGTCGTGGATTGTGGCAATATCACCCAAGCGCACCTCTGCGCCATCCATTCCTTTGACAACAATAAGCTCTTCAAGCTCAGCTGCGGTGCGCCGCTTTTCGGTAAAACGAACCTGATACTCCCGATCAGGTGCAGTTACCTTACCGGCGGGCATATCAATTGCCTGCTTATCGATAATTGCGGCAAGATCGGCAACACTCAGTCCATACTGTCGCAAATTGTAATCTGAAATTTCCACTTGCAATTGATGGTCTGAAAAACCGGAAATTTTGACAATGGGCACCAATGGATGACGAAGTAACTCTCGGCGATAGTGCTCGGCCAATTGGTTGAGCTGGATCAAAGGCAAATCTGCGCTTAGGGCAACACTCACCACCGGCTGGGTACGTCCCAGCTCTTCTATGACTGGCCTTTCGCTCTCAGCAGGAAGGGAGTCTATCGCATCTACTGCAGATTCAATGTCGGCAAGAAACTGCCCCATATCACCTGCTTCCTGCATTTTCAGTTTCATCACGCCAAGATTGTCTGCAGCTTCACAACGGCGCTCATCAATAAATGGGATGCCATCCGTTGCCTCTTCGAGGGGGAGGCAGATACTGTCTTCGACCTCAGCGGTAGCTGCACCAGGATAAAATACTGAGACTTGTACTTCGAACTTGTCGATTTCCGGAATAGTCTCTCGCTTCATCAACGGCAATACGAACAAGCCAGCCAGCATCAAACCCACCATAAGCAAATTGGCAGCAGTTGGGTGGATCGCAAAAAAGCGAATCACTCGGCAACTTCCTCTACTGCCACGGTCAGGTCTGAAACTCCCTTTTTGATATCGATGACAGATACTGCCGTCCCGCTGATTGCTGGGATAACATCAGTAGTTATCACCTGATCTCCAGGCACCAAGCCAGAGCGAACAACAGCTAGATCACCCTGGTAGTAGTCCACCGTTATGGTGCGAATCTTCAATTGATTATTTTCAGCCAAGTAGACCCGCCCTTCATGCATGGCTCTGCGAGGGATAACCAAAGCTGGCGAAGGAGGTGCAATAAGCTTAATCCGGGCATACATACCACGAAATAGGGGCGGCCGACCCTCGGCTACTATATTTCGATAAGGGTTATCCACTGCAACCACTACGGAGAGAGTTCTGCTTGTGGTATCCATGGTACCTCCAACTCTCACTACCCTGCCCCGCCATTCCACCGGTTTAATACCACCTACCAATCCAACCCTGGCCTCCAATCCCAATAAGGCATCTGAGAAGTCATCAGGCGAGAGAGTTTGATCACTGGGAGATTCAATACTCCGAAAAAGAGGCACTATTTGAGCCATTGTCAGTTCGGCTGAAACCTCCACCTGATCCATACCATAAGCGACAAAAAGCGGAGTCCCATGGGCAACAGACTGGCCAGCCTCCACATAGACATCACCGATCCGCACGTTATAGGGCAGGCTTATCCGGGTTCGCGATAACTGGTAGCGACTTTCACCAAGCAGCGCTTCAGCACGACTTATCTGGGCCTTTATCACCTGCCTACGAGTGGGAAATAGGGAGAGATTACCCTTTTGAAGTTCAACTTCTTGTCGCAACTTCAATACCCGTTGCTCCTCCGCATCAGCCGCTGAGCGAGAAACAATCCCCTTAACCGCCAACTGCTCTTTTCGCTGTAATTCCTGTTCCCCTAATTCCAGTGTCCTCTGAGCTATTTCCAACGAACGCTGGCTATTAGCCTTTTCAACCTCCAGTTCTTGCAATTTTGCGCGATAAACAGCCAAGTCACTCTCCGCTTGAGCAACGGCCAATTGATAGCTGGTTTCGTCAATATTTAGGATTGGTGCCCCGGCAGATATTATTGCGCCAGGTTCCAAATCAGCCGACACTGAAACCACTCGACCACCAACTTCAGAGTTTGCCTCAAGGATAAGGCTCGGCATCACCTCTCCAAAAGCAACAGTTTCAGCTCGAATAGGCATTCGCTTCACTTCGATGGCTTCCACCAGCAGCTCCGGAACTTGCCCTTCGTATCTGAGTGGTTTCTGTCTACTGGCTACCAGCGACATTGCCATTAAAATTCCACCAAGTATCAATACGGGTAGCATTCGACGACGCTTTAGTAAGGCTTTGATTGCGCTACTTGTCATAGTTTTACCCATAAAGAACTGGCCGAACCAGACCTTAAAAAGCCTAGTGCCACTAAAACTCAGCAGTTGAATACTCTATTAAAGTTCGCAGAACGCACAACACCCTGTAAAGCTTAAAGTAGTTACTCAATATATTTATTTATCATGTAATCTGCGCCAACTCATATCAATCGACTATCAATATTGAATCTAATCCCACTTCGATTCGCTCCCCCTTAAATTCACTGAACTATGCTTGGGCTACCAAATTCCGACCTAACTGACAGTGGGACAAAAATGGCGAACAATCACAAAGAGACATCAAAAGCGATACTGGAATTGTGGGGGGACAACTTCCCCGACAAAGCGACAGATTATTTATCACCGGATTATAAAAATCACCAAATGCCCTATGCTGGCGGTTCCACGTCGGTTTTATCGATAAAAGACTGCCTGGATCTAGTCGCTGAATTTCACCAGGGATTCTCCAACACAAAATTAGAAATTCTGGTACAAGTTGCCGAGGGTGATTATGTCTGCACCCGCTGGAGGATTACCGCCACCCATACGGGTAAATTCCTACAGTATGACGCGACAGGAAAAACCAGCAGTTGGACTGGCGTACATACCGATAGATATAAAGATGGAAAAATGGTGGAAAGCTGGGTGGACTGGGATAAATACACTTTCCTGGAGCAATTAGGTTTAGTTGAATAGCCGACCACGAACCAGTCAAAGGTAGCCTACACAACGCTACCTTTGACAACTAACCATATATCAACCTTTCTGTGCCAATTTACGATAACATCTCTATGGCAAAAGTTTTATTGACTGGCTTTGAGCCCTTCGGTAACACACCGATAAATCCAGCAGAATCAGTTATGCGCATGCTGGACGGAACACGAATAGCCAATGGTGATATTCATGGTCTTTTGATACCCAACAACTTCTTTGAAAGCATTGAAGTTGTCACGGATGCTATTGAAAAAACAGAACCGCAATTAGTGGTGATGTTAGGAGAGTACAGTGGCCGTGCAATCATTACGGCTGAGAGAATTGCACAAAATTATAATGACTCCACCAGATATAACCTGAAAGATAACCGGGGAGTTGAAATGCAGGGAGAGCCGACTATACAAAATGGTCCTGTCGCTTATCACAGCACACTCCCTATCCGCGCAATGGTTATGGCAATGCGCAATATTGGTGTTCCTGCCGACATTTCTGATACTGCGGGTACTTTTTGTTGCAACCATATGATGTATGGCGCGCTTCACTATATCGCGACTAATCAGCTGAATATCCCCGCCGGCTGGATACACCTTCCTCAGCTACCCCAGATTGCCGCACTGCCCGAAAATATCGGTAATCCCAGCATGTCAAAAGAAACTGCCGCCCTTGGGATACAGGCCGCCATTGAAGCCGCACTAGCTAACCCGCGGGACACTGACGATCCGATCCCTTCTCACTTACAAATCTAATCAAATTGAACAGTTTAGGGGTATAAAGTAAGGGGGTTCCCCTCACTGGTTCTCTAGGCCCCCCACTTTTATAAGCCCCTAGAAAGTATTGAAGTATCAATTTTGCACTGTCTCACTCGCAACGCTTCTTTGTTCTTCTAAATCCGCCTTAAAGGCCATAGAAAGCTCCCTTAGCTTTGGTATAAAACTTTGCACCATCTGCTGCTGCGAAATAGCCATTGAGTCATTCATCACCGTAGGCATTTTAACCAGCATCGACTGGCCAGTTTCAGTCTGGAAGACAGTATATCTTGAACTTCTTCTTCGGAGTAATGTTTCAGGCATACATCAATCATTAGCTCTTTAATTTTCTCCCAATTCATCTCTTCCTTCACAAAAGTACAAGTTTTTTCATATGCTGCTCAAAAAGCTCGCGCTCTGAAGACCCTACCGCCAATTGACTGACGAAGTTCCAAACATCTGGTCCATTTGCGCATAGATGGTATCGACCATGGCCTCAGCATTTGATACTTCCAGCAGCTCTTTAACGCTTTCACGTTTACTGTCCTTTGCTAGCCCCCGAATGACAAAACGCTTAAAATACCCCCAACAACAACTTCTTTATTGAAATCACCCCAATTTTCTTTTTTAAATAAAAACCTTACTTTCGGTGAAGAAAGTAAGGTCATATTATCCCTACTAGCAATCTTTATGTAATCAACATACAGTTCCAACAAAGAAAGAAATGTCAACGAAATAACTCAAAGCACCGAGTAGATCACTAAATGTTCTTACCACATGAAAAACAGCCCCTACCGGCACTACAAAATAAATCCTTCTAGTACTAATTTATTGCAACATCATCACTATATTTATCCCCTCCAGACAATCCGGACATCACAGCTACTGCTCCTGTCCAAAGAGTATTTCTACAGAAAAGACAATCAATATCATTAAAATGATGCCCTTTTCTCTCCAGAGTATCCAGAACCCATTTCAGGTTTACTGCTGCCATAAACTGTCTATTTCTAATGGTTAGAATACTGGGCGGCTGAAAGGACTGGATACTATTCGCCTTGGCAACCATTCCGATGTTATTAGCATTTTGAATTCTACGTCTTCGACTATCACTATTATTGTGCGACATAATTGCATTAACCGAAGTATAAGTTTCATTATTAGTATTGTGCCTATTTGTAGCGCTACTAGTATATTTTGTAAGAATGTAGTTAAAGCAAGGATCATTAATCCCTAGATCTTCAACTGAATTGGCTCCTCGAGAATAAAACCTGGCGAGACCTGGGTCATTTACACTAAATTTATCGCGCGAGTAAAAATGTAGGTTAACGTTATACTCTATTTTGAAACTGGTGTTGGTTCTGCGAAGCCCGTGAGCGGTTATAATTAACCTGTTTGTTGCCATCCCACGAGGAGTCCATAACCAGGCGCGTCCGTCAAGGTCTACACACTGGTAATATCCAGCTGCCGCCACCTCAGAATCATCAAAAGTGTGCCAAAGTGCGATTGCCTTATTACCAAAATAATCTTTCAAAGCACCTCTTACATTACGAAAAAACTCCTTTGTCGACATAAACCCTCCCCAGCCTTTAAAGCCAAAGTTTACAAATAAAATTATATCGAGAAAAATCGTATCCCACTAAACCAGGGAAGTAAATGAATGTAAATATGCTATTTTCAAATCAAAAAAAACTTTCAATAGCCACATGAAATATAACCTAGAATCTATCAAATAAACGGATGTTTACTCTTCAGGAATAGCAAGCAATGAATCAACAATTAATATAAGCAGTTTTACAGGATCCGTTTTAGAGGGATTAACTGTACAGTGTCCTTGCTGATCAACATCTGTTCCACTGACAAGGATATCCCCTCCAAAATGAACATCTCCTGGCATATAGGTTGCCACAACACCATCTCGAGTTGTCGTACGCCAGCGACCAGATAAAGTAATAACCCACTGAGGGTTCGGAGTAGAGTGAAAATCACTTTCCCACCCCGGAGGCAAAATTGCAAACTCACTACGACTAACTTTTGGTACATCACGGCAATGATATTCAGGTACTGGATTGGAATATTGCATCAAATCAAAGCCTGTCAAATACTCTACCGTGGTCCTTGACCCTCCACTTCTATCACACCAAAGATGATAGAACTCCTGGAAAATCGACTCACCTTTTTCCATTATAGATCCCTTGTTTAATCATCAATGTCCAAAAGCTCTCTCATTGACCAAGTCATGATTAACTACAAATCACTCATTTTCACAGAAAACTCGCGTCACCTACTGAGAAATTGTAATATCAAAGAGTTCGTCTTCCTCAAGTATTGATCTACAGACCACTTTCTGCCCCCCGTCAGTACAAAAGAAAAGCAAATAAACGCCCAAAAAAGTGGATATTCCCAACCACCATAAACTGTTTGTATTTTGCCATTAATATCTATACCACTGACATGGCTTACCCATGAAAAACCCGCAAGGTTATGCCTCCCCTCAAATAAGGCAATTATCAAATAGAATGCTGTTCCAGCAGCGGCAAATCTTGTGAATAAACCAAAGGTAAATCCAACAAATGCGGAAAATTCAAAAATGCCAGAAATAATTACCATTGAAAGCGAGAGCCCAATACTTTCAAAATAATGCACAACATTATTGTAAGCGTCTGCGCCCAGCAGGCCAAACTTCTCAGCGAAGTGATGAATAAAAGTGAATCCGATATAAATCCGAATCAAGGCTAGCTGCAAATCAACTGCAGTCTCATAACTTTCACAAGCATCCTGTTTCATATAAACCATCCCTAGCCCGGCCAATGCATGCCCATCTCTTGAGAGAGATCCTGTAAGATTTCAGAACCACTTATATAATAGGACAACCTCATCGTCATGCGTTATAAGAGCTACCTCACACCTCAAGCACTCTTAATGAAAGCCAGACTCACCCAAGTGACAATAGAGGCACGTCAAAATTCACCCCGAAACCAACTTTAGGAAAAGCCCAGAAAGTCTACTAATGCACATACTTTACAAAACCAACACCACCAACTTTTCTCAGGCAACGCGCCTCTAAAAACCACCCCAAAATATTCTTCTAAAAGACCTAATGTTCAAACACACTAGATTTTATCGTAATCAGAGCCGTCCCCATAAATATCAGAGCAACACCACAGATAGCGTAGACATCAAATTTTTGCTGCCAAATAAAAACAGAGGCTGCACAAACAAGTGCAATACCCACACCAGACCAAATAGCATAAGTCATCCCAACATTCATATTTTTTAGCACAAAAGCTAGAAATAGACTCGCCAGAGAATAAAAAAATATAGACCCCATTCCCAACCACCATTTTTCCCAGCCGTTGGAAGCCTTAAGCAGCAAGGTAGCTGTAACTTCAGTGACAATCGAAAAAAATAAAAACAAGTAAGACAAAATAAACCCCAAAAAATTATTATAAGCTGGCTTTTCTAGCCTAAACAATCCAAATTAACTAATAGCAACCCAACTATCAATAACAACTAATTACAGAAGAATTAGGCTCACCACAGGCCCACACAACCTAGCCATAAGCAGCATGGCCTGTAGAACTCAACAAAACAAATGCGATTACACAGGGTTTTTCACCCCGGTTGACCCAGTTATGAACCGTGCCACGCTGAACAAGCGTGTCTCCAGCGTATAGCTTTACCGATAGCCCCTCCCTCATTTCCATCTCAATTTCACCGGAAAGTACAACTGCATAATCAATACTATCGGTCCGATGTAACCGAGGGGTAACTCCAGGACCAAATTCCACCACCTTAAAGACAGAGCCACCGGGAATCGTGGTTCCGACCACATCGCGCGCCCCTTTATCCTCACCATCGTCTACCAGCGATACAGGCAGATCCTCTGTTGTCCACAACTGCTGTTGAGACATCTGGGGTCGCCATTGGCTTGTGTATAAGCCTCGATCATCCATTAATACCACAGGCTCACCTTGCGAATTATGCCCGGTTACCACTCTGCGAATATTTAATGTCATAGCGCTGTCCTTAACTATTATGGCGGTGCCTGAGGGCAATATAGCACCAACAAAGTAGCCCCTCCTTTATGCACTTTTAGTCCCAGTATTGCCAGCCCACCGCACATGCTCCTCAAAGCTGAAAAATCTATGCTCGGACCAGATATCGTTCTTGAATTTGGTATCCCCCACATCGTGAAGTCACTATAATCCCGCCCATGTCAGTATTACCTATTCAAAGCACCCTTCCCGAATTGCTCCAAACCTTAGGTGAGCACAGTAATGTTGTACTTCAGGCGCCACCTGGGGCAGGTAAGACAACTGCAGTACCACTCGCTCTTTTAGACGCGCCATGGTTAAACGAAAGGAAAATTATTATGTTAGAACCGCGCCGCCTGGCAGCGCGGACAGCAGCAGCTCGTATGGCAGCTCAGCTGGGAGAAGACGTTGGCGAGACTATTGGCTTCCAGGTTCGAGGGGAGCGCCAAGCAACCGGTAAAACCAAGATATTGGTTGTCACCGAAGGAATCCTTACTCGGCTTTTGCAAGCAGATCCGGAGCTTCAATCAACAGCCCTGGTAATTTTCGATGAATTTCACGAGCGCAGCCTGCAGGCAGATCTCTCCCTCGCCTTATGCTTACAATCCCAGGAGTATCTTCGCGAGGACCTGAAGATTCTGGTGATGTCAGCCACACTGGATACCAGCGGTGTCTCTTCGATACTAAATAACGCGCCTATCATTTCCAGTGAAGGACGCAGCTACCCCGTCAATATTGAGTATTTGAATCCAAAAGAAGAGCTTGAAGACAAGCGTCAGATCCCCGCGCTGATGACCAGGAAAATTGTCGAGTCCTTAGATAAAGAAGAAGGCAGTATTCTCGCCTTTTTGCCTGGTGTCGCGGAAATCAAGCAGGTTGAAGACCTGCTGAAGGAACGCCTGACGGAAAAGACCCTGAAGGGGCCCATCACTGTCTCTCCACTCTTCGGGGACCTGAGTCGCGAGCAACAGGACCAGGCAATAGCGCCAACTGCTCCGGGTACACGAAAGATTGTGCTGGCCACTAACGTGGCCGAAACCAGTCTGACTATTGAAGGTATTCGAATAGTTATCGACTCGGGGCTGATGCGCGAGTCGCGCTTTAATCCTAACTGCGGTATGAACCGCCTGGTGACAAGTACGATTTCACAAGCTTCAGCCACTCAGCGTACGGGGCGAGCTGGGCGCCTCAACGCAGGATACTGCCTCCGACTTTGGAGCGAGGGTCGGCAGCGGTCACTAAGTGCCAAAAATACACCGGAGATAACTCGCAGTGATCTCGCCCCCCTAGCACTTGAATTGGCCAAGTGGGGAGTTACTGATGTCAGCGAGCTCAGCTGGCTCGACACACCGCCCCCTGGACCCATGGCTCAGGCTCAGCAGCTCTTACAGCAACTGGGTGCACTGGATGACAAACTGCGCATTACCCCACACGGTAACACCATGCTGGCCTTTGGCGCCCATCCCCGCCTCGCACATATGTTAGTTGCCAGTGTGGACTGGGGCCTACAGGAGCAAGCCTGCCTGCTGGCAGCACTGCTATCTGAGCGGGATATTTTCCGTGGCGAGGCCCGATGGGATCGGGATATCAATAAGCGAATTCAGGCTCTTCAATCCCAAGGCTCTGATTACCGGGTAGATCGCGGCACGGTGCATAGAGTACGCCAGCAATCCAAAAGCTGGGGCTCTCAATTAAAGAAGATTGTGCCAAGCGCAAACTGCGTTTCACCACCCATCGACCATTCAGATGAAATTGGCGCCTTGCTTGGACTGGCCTATCCAGACCGGATCGCAAAAACTCGCAAGGACTCTGCCCGTCGATTTCTACTCTCCAGTGGCAGAGGTGCACACTTTTCCCATGATGACGCCCTTTCCTTGAACGAATACCTGGTCATTGCTGATCTAGATGGCCAGGGCCGCGACGCACGCATCCAACTGGCAGCTGAAATCTCCTTGCCCGCTTTACGGTCGTGCTTCGCCACACAAATCAAAGAAGAGATTTCAGTTCGCTGGGACGAGACTAGCGGCCGGGCTATCGCCCTCCAGCAAACGCAATTGGGGGCACTGGTTTTACACCAACGGCCGGCTGCAGATATCCCACAGGAAACCCTCAGCCGCGCATTACTGGAAGCCATACGTAAGAAAGGCCTGTCTTCCCTCCCCTGGAATACAGAAACTAACCAATTGCGCTTTCGAATTGAATTTCTGCGCCAAAGTAAAGAGTGTGAGGATTTACTAGGCGACACTTTAGTACCAAATTGGAGTGATGACGCTCTTTTGGAGACCATGGAGAATTGGCTGCTTCCTCATTTGCAGGGGCTCAGCAGGCTTGAGCAGGTGGGGCAGCTGGACTTGCATAACATCTTGCGAGGACAGCTTGAGTGGGGACTACAACAAAAACTTGATGACTTGGTCCCCACCCACTACCTGGTCCCTAGCGGCTCCCGGATTAGTATCGACTATGGAGAAACCCCACCTATTCTGGCAGTGCGCCTGCAGGAACTGTTTGGATTGGCACAAACTCCAACAATTTTAAAGAATCGCTATCCACTGATGATTCATTTGCTCTCTCCGGCACGTCGCCCCGTTCAAATTACCCGTGACTTGGTGAATTTCTGGGCCAATACTTACCAAGAGGTAAAAAAGGAGTTGCGTATTAAATACCAGAAACATTACTGGCCCGATGATCCTCTGACGGCTAAAGCTACTACAAAGACGAAGAAGAGAATGGATATGGGGAAATAACCCTCTTCAATTTCCTGCCGCAGTGGCAGAAAAACAGTTTTTCTGAGCGGCGGTTAAGTTATCATTCAGCATTAATTAGATAGCTTACCCCGCAGCATAAGATAGGAGCTTGTGCCAGTGATTTTGGCCTACAGCAATATCTTAAGGTCAGAAAAACTATCATTTGTAGCAATGGAGATGTATTTTGCGCCGGATACTTTTGTCATTTTTTAGTCCGCTAATGATACTAAGCTGTAGTCTTGATGACCTTCCCGATGACATAAATCAAAAATCTACTGATTACGACAAGGAAATGCGTTATCTGGTAGAAGATATAAGCACCTACGCCAAGGGTATCAATCGCCACTTTCTCATTGTTCCCCAAAATGGGGTTGAGTTAATTACGACGACGACAACTACCACGGGGCCTGTGGATGAAACCTACCTGAATGCCACAGACGGCATTGCTCAGGAAGCCCTGTTTTTTGGGGCAAATGGCATTGTCGATGAACCAACCAGCACGTCTGAAACCCGGCGCTTGCAAACTTATCTTGATTTGGCAAAAGATGAAGGAGATCGAATCCTAATAACGGATTTTGCCAGCATTATCCGGAATGTTGACGATTCATATCAGGATAATGAAGATGCAGGGTATATTTCTTTTGCTGCAGACAGTGAAGCCCTGGATAATATCCCTCCATACCCCGATGAGCCATTCAATGTAAATTCACGTGACATTGATAGCCTCGGAGAAGCCAGCAACTTTATAAACATTATCAATCCACGCCTTTACTCAACACCTGAAGAGTTTGTCGACGCATTAAGTGAAACCAATTACGACATCCTGATTATCGATTTCTTCTTTAACGGCGAAACTTACACCCAGGAACAAATTGAGCAGCTCAAAGAAAAAGAAAATGGTGGACGGCGCTTGGTGCTGGCCTATATCAATATCGGCGAAGCACAAGATTATCGCTACTATTGGAAGTCCTATTGGTACAACACCCCACCCGAATGGTTACTGGGAGAAGTACCAGGTGAACCCGGTAATTACTACGTGAAGTATTGGCAACAGGGCTGGCAAAAAATTATTTTCGGCAATGATGACTCTTACATTTATATGATCGTTGATGCTGGATTCGATGGGGCCTATATGGATGGAATCGATGCATTTGAATACTTCGATTCAAGCGATTACTAACCGCCCAAAAGAGACCGGCCCCCAAAACAACCGATTAAGGCTAGCCCTATTCGTACAATGACCGTTCACCCGAACAAATAGACGAATAAGAACAACCAAACACAGGCATTACATAGTAAAGTAGCCAAATGGAACTCCTGTATTAAAATTTACCCCCTTATTGAAACCCCTATCGCCCTGATTTCAACAAATCACTTATATAATGCTCACTGCACCTTGCAGAATACAAAGAGAAAACAACTTATAAGTAGACGCTTACAGAGCATATTACTTACAAGCTTTTTGTTAGCAAGAAATGCGGAGACCTATGTTAACTGCAATGAAATTGTCACCAACTTTCAAGCAACCTCAGAAAGGGTTTTACAGACCACTTCCGAAGACATTGAGGGGTGATAAAGGGAAAAAGTCTGCTTTGTAGAAAGAGAAGAGATGATGTAGTTTGCAGCACGATTCCAACGAGGAAAAGCACGACAACGCCTCATATGGTTGATATTCATTAGTTCAACTGAAAATTACATGATACTTGGCTGCTAACTGAATAAGATTCTAGCCAACCCCCAAGAAAATTTATATCATCTCAACCCTGCATACAAATTGATTCAAAAAAATCCTATGTATAAAAATATTCTTAACTCGATAGTACTTACAGTTATTTTTTCATCTACCGCATTTGCAGGAGAGATAGATGTAATACCATCAGACTGGAAGCTTGAAAATTACACCGATAACGGAGCAATTAAAGTCTTCAATGTTGCAGATGACACCAATAACATCTGTACATCCTTCCATTTGGATTCAGCTACCACTGAAAGTAAAAATCGATTCTGGTCAACAGTCTTAGCTGCTAAAGCAGCTAACTCAAAGATGTTTGTTCGCTATGTAGAGTCAGATTCTGCAAGCTGCGAAATATCAAGCTTTGGACAAAAGTCCACCAGCTGATTTTAAGCATTAATAAACTGACGAAAAACACACAATTACCCATAAATTGAGTAGTTGTGTGCTTTTCTATTGCTTGCTAGAAATCAAGCCTGCTGAGTATCCTTATACTGAGTCACATACTGGGAAAGCCGCCCGGACATTTCCTCTGCCAATTTTTGCAGGGCGTTGAGCGGGCGTATCATCACCTCAAATTCAATAATCTTGCCTTCATCATTAAAGCGGATAATATCCAACCCCTTCAAGCTCTTATCACCGATGGAGGCTGCGAATTCAAGAGCCAGATCGTGTCCCGATTCGGTAGTAAATTCACGGTCGTATTCAAAGCTCTCAAAAACCTGCATCACCGTATTGAGAATCAGGCACACAGCAGCGGAGCTGTGGTAGGGCTTAAAAAATGCCGGTGAACGGAAAACAGCATCTTCTGCAACGATCGCGGGCAAGCGACTCAGATCTCGTGCAGCGACCATCTCATGCCATAGGGCAATAGATTCCGCTATTTTTTTATTGGAATTGTTCATTGGAGACTTCCTCTTCACTCACTTGTTTTTGTAAAAATTCTCTCCCATCAGCACACCCCAACTCGTAAGTTTTTTGGGCCAGCTCTGGACTTGTGTAGTCCCAAACACTGATGAATGGCGGTTTCGAGGGCTGGACATAAGTCCAATCCTGATCGCCTTTGCGCTGTGTAAATATGTCTGGGAACTGGTCGTAACGACGGGTCAACAACACCAGCACCCTTCCCTTTCCATCATCCAATCCTGCCACCGGGATATTATCTACCACCCCACCATCGAGTGCTGTTCGCCCCCGCAACTTAAGTCTTGGCGTGAATGGCGGCGTACAGGAGGAGCACAAAATCAGGTCCACCAACTCCTCAATACTGGAACAATCCCGGGCTCGATAAAATTGCTGCTTAAAACCTAAGCGCTGGGCGATCTTGGGGTGAAGGCTGCGTAAAAAATGCTTATCGGCATAGTAGGCCATGGCCCCCACTCCAAAAGCCAAACCTCCAGATAGACCTTTTGGTGGGTGAACAACCGCAATTCGCAACTCTGCGCCCTGCTGAAGGGTCTCCAGTCCATCCCGAAACAGCTCTAACATCGCATTGCGGTAGATTCCATATTGGGGGAACACAGGTTCTTTACCAAAAAGGTTTCCCCAATAAGCATTTTTTTCATTAGTCTCGAACGCGGTCCAGAAATGCTCTCGAGCCTCCTCCGTCTTACCCATCAGCACCAGGCTCGACATTAGGCCCCCTGCCGAAACAGCAGTAACCACCTTCGGAGAAAGACTAATTTCTTTGGCTATGGACTCCCAAAAGCCAATCTGCCAGGTACACCGCCCACCACCACCGGCAAAAACAACTTGGTCAAACATGATCTCGCTTCCCTGCAGCAGCCTTCCGGCTGGAACTTCCTGAGTCCATTCTGTGTTTTACATCCTCTCAAGTGCAGTTTCAGGCCGCTCTCTGCGTTACCGCCGACACTTATGACCAATTAGTTTCAGCCTTCATGATGACATATTGATGACGACAACAATATGCAACTAATTGCATAAGCTAATCGAATCACAAGTATTGTGCAACTGATCGTCTTGATCCTGAACTCACTGAATACTCAAATTTCCACCAGGCGTTCCTTACCGGACACAAGCGCATCGAGAAAGGAATAACCGTCTGCAACCCCAATTTTCAAGGTGTGCCTCATCGCACTGGGGTCAGCAAAATTCCACATCCCGATGGGCAACGGACTGGAAGGCTGCACATAAGTCCACACCTGATCCCCCCTTTGCACGCTGAAACTGTTCGGTAGGTGTGGAAAGCTCCCTGTATCCAAAATCAGAACCCGCCCTTTGCTAGCATCCAAGCCGGCGACCGGAGCATTACCTACCAGGGCTCCATCCAGTACCTCGGCACCACCAAGCGACAGCCTTGGGGATATAGGAGGGGCACAGCAGGAACTCAAAATAAGCTGCTCAAGATCTGTCCCATCTTTGCATTTACTCACGGGGTGAAACATTTGGCGAAACCCCAGATGTAACGCTGTATTTGGATGCAAGTCGTGAAAGATATGTTTGTTAGAGTAGAAAATTGCCAGCCCCAGCGTCAGTGCGAGCGGCACAGGCAACCATTCCGGGGGATAAGTCACTGCAATCCTGAGGTCGGCAGATTGACGCAGAGACTCAAGACTATCGTGAAAAAATTCATGCACTCCTTTGCGGTAGATCTCAAAGTGCGGGAAAATTGGTTCTTTGCGAAATGAATTATTCCAGTAGAAATTCCTTTCATTTTTTTTGCAAGCTGAGTGAAAGTAATTGACACCCTCACGGCAACGATCCGTAAGCATGAGTGCCGCCACCATACTGCCTCCGGATGCAGCGCAAACAACTTTCGGCCGGATCGGTAATTCACGGCTTAGCGATAGCAAAAAACCAAGCTGCCAAGTGCAACGGCTTCCGCCGCCACCAAATACCATTTGATTAAACATGACGACACCCTCTAAGTGAGGCTATCGGAATAAATACGGGAACTTTTGAATCTAACTTAGACCAGGGAACTTTGCCTCTATCGCCACTAGGCGTTAAAGCGAGATCGCAACCAACGACTCTCTCCCAACTGTTACACATCACAATCAGCAAGCTTGCTAACCACCTTGATACAAATAGATATCAAAAAGACTTCACTTTTCAAACCAAGTTGGTATTGAGACAGAAGGCGCTTTTATCTCAACACTCAGTGCAAACCTAACCCTAATCCTAAGCTCGTAATCTTCCGGTCAGTAATTCAAGATATCCCCAGTCACGTCAGGGAGGACTCTCAATTAACCGCCCTTCGCCACTAATTGCCGCTAAAAATGCACGCCCATCTGCAACTCCCATACGGAAAGTATCCTTCACCTCTTCCGGACTGGCAAAATCCCACACATTAAGTGGAACATGCCCAGAGGGCTGAACATATGTCCATTCCTGGTTAAATTTTTGTACCGTAAAACGGTCCGGCAGCTGCGGGAAACGTCGGGTTAGCAAAATGAGCACCCGTCCTTCAGCAGTATCCAGCCCACCAATAGGCACACTATCTACAACCCCTCCATCCAAAACCTCTGCACCGCCCTGTTTCAGGCGCGGTGTCAGAGGTGGCGTACAGGATGAAGTAATAACCAGCTTCTCTAACTGGGAAGGATCCGAACAGTGGCGAACCTTATAAAAAGATTGGCGGAAGCCCAATTTAAGTGCAGTAGTGGGGTGAAGGTTCGGGAAAATATAAGTATCAGAGTAATCAATAGCTGCCCCAATCATTAACGCGATCGGACCAGGCAGCCATTTCGGCGAAGTACTGACTCCAATACGTAAGTCTGCGGCTTCCCTAAGTTGATCAAAGCCCCCAGAAAATAAGTCGCTTAATGCTTGACGATAAATTGTATAGTGCGGAAATACTGGGTCCTTACGAAACATATTGCCCCAATGGACATTTTTCCCATTGGCTTTAAATGCTGAAACGAAGTAATCCACTCCGTCAAGCGATCTCCCCATCAAAACTAAGCTTGCAACTAGGGCACCGGCAGATACCGCACTGACTACCCTCGGTTCTAGATCAATCTCCTTTGCAACCGACTCCCAAAAGCCGATCTGCCAGGTACAGCGCACGCCGCCACCGGCAAACACCACTTGGTCAAACATAGATTGTTCTTCCCTGGAGTTGGCGCACAAGCAATCACGAGCATGACCAATCACTAGATCGCTGCACCGGCACTTTACATTGCCCCAGCGCCTCAAAAGCACCGAGGAATATTTCAAATATATACAGTGTGGGAGTAGTTCGTAGGGAGGCTTACGCGGGATCTAACCTGAGAGGTTCACAGCAATAAAAAAGGCGAACACAAGGTTCGCCTTTTTCTTTTGAGCCACTTGGCCGACTCAGAATGGTCTCAGGAACTCAGTAGTAGGCCTGGGACTTGTCGGTGTGGTCAGTAATATCTTTCACGCCAGCTAATTCGGGGATTTTCTCTTTGAGAGTCTTTTCCACGCCTTCCTTCAAAGTCATATCAACCATGCCACAGCCCTGGCAGCCGCCACCAAACTTCAACACAGCAAACATATCCTCGGTCACTTCTACCAGGCTTACCTGGCCACCGTGAGCTGCCAGGCCCGGATTAACCTCGTTGTACAAAACATAGTTAATACGGTCCTGGATAGGGCTGTCATCGGTAATTTTCGGCATACGGGAGTTGGGCGCGCGAATCGTCAGCTGCCCGCCCATCTTGTCCGAAGAGTAATCGACCCGAGCATCATCCAGATAGGGAACGCTGCGCCCTTCAAAGTAAGCTTTGAGACCGTTCATTTCCAACATCACATCACCTTCTTCCTCCTCTCCCGGGCGGCAGTAGGCGATACAAGTCTCGGCGTTAGGCGTGCCGGGACTGGAAACAAACATGCGAATGGCAATTCCCTCACAGTCCTGTTTGGCCAACAGCTCTTTCAGGTATTCCTGAGCGGGTTCAGTAATAGTGACATTCAAATCAGACATATAGGCTCTCAAATAACCAAGCTTCTTTGTCGGGTATTCTACTCTCAGAAAGACTCAAGGGAAACCGGTCAATTGGAACCCCTTCGACCGACCGGCCTCACCACTCTCCTAGGTGGGGATAAATCCCATAAGAGTCTGGGCGGTTTCCTCTGAAGAGGCCGGATTTTGACCAGTTACCAGTTTGCCGTCTACCACTACGTAGGGTGCCCAATCACCACTTTTGGAGTAGTTTCCACCATTTCCCTTGAGCATATCCTCAACCAGGAAAGGCACGACATCCACCAGTTCAACCGCAGCCTCTTCCGAGTTGGCAAACCCGGTCACACCTTTGCCCGACACCAGGTAAGCGCCATCCTGACGGCGTGTATGACGGAAAATGCCCGGAGCATGGCACACAGCACCGATCGGCTTGTCTGCGGCAAAAAAGTTCTCAATCAGTGCAATTGAGACCGGGTCTTCCGCAAGGTCCCACAAGGGACCATGGCCCCCTGGATAAAAGACTGCATCAAAATCAGACTCATTCATATCAGCCAATTTATGGGTATTGGCCAGAACCTGCTGAGCATCGGCGTCAGCCTGAAAGCGATGAGTCGCCTCCGTCTGAAAATCTGGTTCATCGCTCTTGGGATCAAGAGGCGGCTGCCCGCCTTTTGGAGAGGCCAGGGTCACTTCAGCACCGGCGTCCTTGAAGGTGTAGTATGGTGCAGCAAACTCCTCCAGCCAAAACCCCGTTTTCTTACCGGTATTCCCCAGTTCATCGTGGGAAGTCAGAACCATCAGTATTTTCATATTTCTGTCCTTATAAACTTTGTCAGCTTTGCTTCAATCATCATTTCCTATGCGCACAACTAACTTGCCGAAGTTCTTTCCTTCCAGAAGCCCGATAAAGGCATTGGGTGTTTCTTCCAACCCTTCGACCATATCCTCAAGATATTTAATACTGCCTTCCGCAACCCACTGGCTTAATGTACGTACCGCTTCATGAAAACGTTCGTAGTAATCGAAAATAATAAAGCCTTGGATTTTTAAGCGTTTGGTCAGTACATCCCGCATTAACAAACTGGTGCGATCCGGGCCTTGCGGCAATGAGGTTGCGTTGTACTGAGAGATAAGCCCACATACAGGAATCCGCGCAAAATCATTTAATAGCGGTTGCACCGCATCAAAGACCTTGCCACCAACGCTTTCAAAATAGATATCGATACCGGCAGGGCAAGCCGCAGCCAATTGCTCGGTAAAATCTTCAGCTCGGTGATCCAGGCACAGGTCGAAGCCTAACTCCTCTACCGCATAGCGGCACTTTTCCTCACCTCCAGCAACACCGATTACCCGGCACCCTTGCAACTTGCCGATTTGTCCTACCGTTGCACCCACAGGACCGGTAGCAGCTGCAACCACCAGAGTCTCCCCTTCTTTTGGCTCCCCAATTTCCAGCAAGCCAAAGTAGGCGGTGATTCCCGGCATACCCAGCACTCCCAGGGAGAAGGAGGGGTAATCCGGATTTTTACCCAAGTTAATCAACCCGGTACCATCAGAAATGGCGTAATCCTGCCAGCCGCTATAGCCGAGTATCCAATCCCCCTCCTCGAAGCCATCCAACCGGGACTCGACCACACGGCTCACCGTCCCTCCAACCATGGTCTCTCCCAGTGAAACAGGCTCTGCGTAGGACTTCGCATCACTCATTCGCCCCCTCATATAGGGATCGAGCGATAGGAATACTGTGCGCAACAGCACCTCGCTGACCTCCGGCTTGACCACAGGGGCATGCTCCAGGCGGAAGTTATCTGTCGTAGGGGCACCTTCGGGGCGGGATGCCAATACCAGGCGGCGGTTTATATCGCTCGATTGCATTCTCTATTCTCCATAACTTCGTAAAATGGAAGTCAAAGTCGCCAAATTAGACCGGTCGTCTAGAAAGGCGCTATAAAAATACCCGCAACGGTTTTCCCCTCGCGGGCTCAGTAAAAAACTCAGTGTTTTCCCAGTATCTCCTGGGTCGCCAGCATCGCCTCTGCCATTGGCGTATCGTTGCGGTTTAACTTGGCCAACAGGCTGGCTCCCAGCCACAGCTGGTACAGGGAAGCTGCGGTGGCACGGGCATTGAGGGTGCTAGGCAGAGAACCGTCTTCCCCTGCCAGCTCAATACAGTTCTGGAGCTTCTGAATAATATGCTCAGTCCCATCTCTGAGGATAACCCGCATCGATTCAGACAGGTCTGCCACCTCAGCGCTAAGCTTAACCACCAGGCAGCGGTGTGCATCGTAACGCTCCCCACTACTCTTCTGCCAAGCATCAAAATAGGCCAATAAATTATCGGCGGCAGATTGATCCCGGGAGGAAAAGGCAACGTCCATCTGTTCCAGGTAGCTGCGAAAATAATCTTCCAGCAGAGCCTCGCCAAATTGCTCCTTGGACTTAAAGTAGTGATAAAAGGACCCTTTTGGCACACCGGCGGTTTTGAGAATTTCACTCAAACCCACACCGGAGAAACCTTTTACGGCCATCACGGTATAACCGGTATCCAACAAATGTTGGCGAGTATCTTCATAGCTGCTTTTCATGCCTAGCACTCTACGCAAAACTAGACCGGTCGTCTAGGGATTTATAGTGATTAGGCGCTGTGAAGTATCTATAAATTGCTCAACTTTAATCAAAACTGCTCTGTTATTGTGGTGGATCAACCAAAAAGGCGTAAGTCGCAGCCAGTGAGTGGGCGTGACTGTGCTAAGATTGGCGCCATTCCCACCATCGGCAAAAGATCGACAATATAAGGATTGGTAAATGTCCCAGCAGTCCCGCGACCAACGTCTCGAGCAAATTAATGCCGCGCTTGCGCAGCGTATCCTGATCCTGGATGGCGCTATGGGGACGATGATCCAGAGGGAGAAGCTGGAAGAGGCCGATTACCGGGGTGAGCGCTTCGCCGACTTCCCACGCGACTTGAAAGGCAATAACGACCTGCTCAGCCTGACCCGCCCGGAGCTGATCGAAAAGATTCACCGGGAGTACCTTGAGGCGGGCGCGGACATTATCGAAACCAATACTTTTAACGCAACCCAGCTGTCCCAATCTGATTACGATATGGAACACCTGGTGGTAGAGATCAACCGGGCCTCCGCAGAGATCGCGCGCCGTGCAGCAGATGCACTCTCTACCCCAGAGCGCCCGCGCTGGGTAGCCGGGGTCATCGGCCCCACTTCCCGCACCGCCAGTATTTCACCAGACGTCAATGATCCAGGGGCACGCAATGTCACTTTCGATGAACTGGTAGAAAACTATGTAGAAGCGGGCCGTGCTTTGGTCGAAGGCGGCAGCGACCTGATCTTAATCGAAACCATTTTTGACACCCTCAATGCCAAGGCCGCTATCTATGCCATGCAGCAGCTCTTTGAGGAGCTGGGTTTCGAACTGCCAATTATGATTTCCGGCACCATTACCGATGCCTCTGGCCGCACCCTTTCCGGCCAAACGACCGAAGCTTTTTACTATTCCGTTGCCCACGCAAAGCCAATTTCTGTGGGGCTCAACTGTGCCCTGGGCGCCACCGAATTGCGCCCTTATGTGGAAGCCTTATCGAGCGCCTGTACCTCTAATGTCTCCGCCCACCCCAACGCGGGATTGCCCAATGAGTTTGGCGAATACGACGAAACCCCTGAGCAGACCGCCGCAATCGTAGCGGAATTTGCCCGCAGCGGATTTATTAATATCCTCGGCGGCTGTTGTGGCACCACCCCCGGTCATATTCGTGCAATTGCCGATGCAGTGGCCGATATACCCCCACGACAGCAGCCGGAAATAAAACCTGCTCTGCGCCTGTCCGGACTGGAGCCATTTGTCGCCGATGAAAACGCCTTATTCGTCAATGTGGGCGAGCGTTGCAACGTCACTGGCTCCGCCCGATTTAAGCGCCTGATCCTTGAAGAGGACTACGACACCGCCCTGCAAGTGGCTGCCGCCCAGGTGGAAGATGGGGCGCAGGTAATCGACTTCAATATGGATGAGGCGATGCTGGATGCACTCGCCGCTATGCGCCGCTTCCTCAACCTTGCCGCTACCGAACCGGATATCGCCAAGGTGCCATTTATGGTGGACTCCTCCAAGTGGGAGGTGATCGAGGCCGGCCTGCAATGTATCCAGGGCAAGCCCATTGTGAACTCTATCAGCCTCAAGGAAGGCAAAGAGGAGTTTATCGAAAAGGCTCAACTGTGCCTGCGCTACGGTGCAGCTGTGGTGGTGATGGCTTTTGATGAAGATGGCCAGGCGGATACTTTCGAGCGCAAAATTGAGATCTGCAAACGCAGCTACGATGTGCTGGTCGATGAAGTCGGCTTCGATCCCACCGATATTATTTTCGACCCGAATATTTTTGCTGTCGCCACCGGTATTGAGGAACACAATAATTACGCGGTGGACTTTATCGAGGCGTGCCGCTGGATTCGCACAAACCTGCCCGGTGCCCAGATCAGTGGCGGCGTCTCCAATGTTTCCTTCTCTTTCCGGGGCAACAATCCGGTACGTGAAGCCATTCATTCAGTATTCCTGTTTCACGCTATTAAAGCCGGCCTGAATATGGGTATCGTGAACGCCGGACAGCTGGCGGTTTACGACGAACTCCCACAGGAGCTGCGGGAAAAAGTTGAGGATGTGATCCTCAACCGCAGCCCAGATGCCACTGAAGCCCTGTTGGACATTGCCCCCAAATACCAGGGGGATGGCAGTGGAGCCGCGCGCAAAGAGGACCTGAGCTGGCGCCAATTGCCCGTGAAGGAACGCTTGGCACACTCCCTTGTGAAAGGCATTAACAACTATATCGAGGAAGATACCGAAGAGGCCCGTGCAAGTTCCTCACGCCCACTGGATGTGATCGAAGGTCCACTGATGGACGGTATGAATATCGTCGGCGACCTGTTTGGCGAAGGGAAAATGTTCTTGCCCCAGGTAGTGAAATCCGCCCGAGTTATGAAACAGGCGGTAGCCTACCTGCAACCCTATATTGAGGCGGAAAAAACCGAAGACAGCCGCTCCAACGGCCGTATCCTGATGGCCACGGTTAAAGGGGATGTGCACGATATTGGCAAAAATATTGTGGGCGTGGTGCTGGCCTGCAACAACTATGAAGTGATCGACCTCGGCGTGATGGTGCCAGCGGAAACCATTTTGCAAACAGCAAAGGAAAAGGAGTGTGACATTATCGGCCTGTCCGGCCTGATCACCCCATCCCTGGATGAAATGGTTCACGTAGCCGCCGAGATGGAGCGCCAGGGGTTTGATATCCCATTATTGATCGGCGGAGCCACTACCTCCAAAGCCCATACCGCCGTAAAAATTGATCCCCAATTCCATCGCAACCAGGTGGTGTATGTAGCCGATGCATCCCGCGCCGTAGGCGTGGCCAGCAGCCTGATTTCCAATGAGCTGCGCCCAGCCTTTGTGGAAAAAATCCAGGCAGAGTATGACAAGGTGCGCACCCGCACCGCCAACCGCAAGCGCAATGACACCCGCTTAACCTACGAGGAAGCGCGGGATACTGCCCCGGAATTTGATTGGAAAAACTACCAGCCAGCACGACCCAACAAGCTGGGCCTTACCGTGATCGACGATTTCCCTCTGGAGAAACTGCTCGACACTATGGACTGGACGCCTTTCTTTATTTCCTGGGATTTGGCAGGTAAATTCCCGGCAATCCTTGAAGACGAAATTGTGGGAGAAGCCGCTACCGATCTCTACGACAACGCCCAGCGCATGTTAAAAGAGATTATCGATAAAAAGCTATTGCGCGCACGGGCTGTATTCGGCCTATGGCCCGCCAATAGCGTCGGCGACGATATCATCGTCTACAAGGATGAAAGCCGCAGTGAGGAGCTGGCTCGCCTTCACCATATGCGCCAACAGGTACAGAAACGCGGAGGCGATGGCCTGTGCCGCTCCCTGGCAGATTTCGTCGCGCCGCTGGAGTCCGGCCAAATAGACTATGTGGGCGGCTTCGCGGTTACCACTGGCATCGGCGCAGACGAGTTGGCAGACACCTACGAAGCCAAGCACGACGATTACAACGCCATTATGGTAAAGGCCCTGGCAGACCGTATGGCAGAGTCCTTTGCTGAGACACTGCACCGTTTGGTGCGAAAAGAATATTGGGGCTATGCCGAAGACGAAACTCTGAGCAATGAGGAGCTGATCAAGGAAGCCTACCAGGGCATCCGCCCAGCCCCGGGCTATCCCGCCTGCCCCGATCATTCGGAAAAAGCTACCCTGTTCAAATTGCTACAAGCGGAGCAAAATGCAGGCGTCAGCCTTACCGAGCACTTTGCCATGATGCCCGCAGCTGCGGTGAGCGGTTGGTACTTCGCCCACCCCCAGGCAAAGTACTTCAATGTGGGCAAGATCGGCAGGGATCAGCTGCAAAGCCTGGCTAAACGAAAAGGGGTCAGCGAACCGGAATTGGAGCGCTGGCTACGTCCCAACCTCGAGGAGTGAGCCCGTGGAAGATAATAATAAGAAAGCGAAAAAGCCCAATTTTGGCCAGGTGGTAGTCAGTACCCTGGCCGCCGCAATTGGCGTGCAGAGTGATAAAAACCGCGAAAGGGATTTTCAAAGCGGCAGTATTATGACGTACGTTATTGCCGGCGTTGTTTTTACCGCCGTATTTGTAATCGGATTGGCACTTATTGTGAAAATAGTTCTCAGTAATATGGGCTGAGAGCACCCAGATTTTTATTACATAAGCAGCAATAAAATAAACAAAATACTATCTATTTTATTGCTGCTAAATACCAATTAAGACCGCCTGGGACTGCACGGCTCCAGGCCAGAAATAACTAGCGTGTGGCCACCCAAAAAACACAGGTGGCTACGAAAATTGCGACCAGTGCTACAGCGGCAATCGCATCTACTACATTATCGTCTTCAGAAACTACAGCTACTTCATCATTCATCGAATCTCTCCGACCATTCTTTTATTGTTATTTAAAGTAGTTGAGTCGCAAGTAGCGACAGCTCAAGTAGAGCAAATCAAGCCACCAGTTGCAAGGTGGAACCTCGCAACAAGTATACCCATCCAATTAACCTATTAAGCCTGACCAGAATACAGGGCAATATGAAACCCTCCAGCAAGGGTCTGCCCCGTTTTAGCGACTTGTGTACGACTGTCAACATTGACATTCAGGTTGCCAAACTTGTTTGGGGACACTGACATGATTCCATTCACACCTTTGCCCTTGTTAATGCTCCTCATATTGCAAAATACCACGGCCCCGCCACCATTTTTATTAGTTGCCAGGGAGTTGGGAGTGGGACTTGAGCCATCAGAGATCAGTATATGGACATCTACAGACTTTCCATCCAATGATTTCTTTAGGATTTTATTATTGTGGTCGAGACAGATATCAATGCCAAACGTTAAGCCCTTGTAAGTGAAGGTACTGTCACTTTGCTTAGTCGCAAAAGCATCAGCAGTTTGATACTGGTCATTGCCAACTTTATATTTTTTCAGTAAGAAATTACCACCAGCCAGAATAGGAGCAATGCTCAAGTAAGAGGTTGAAGAAAAACAGCAACCCCCTCCTTTTGTATAAGCAATTGTCCCTGCAACAATCAAAATATTCGGGTATTGACGAGAAACCCTGCGTAAGCCGGAATAGATGTCGCTCTTGGAGCTTTTGCTCAAAGAGTCAATATGATTGGTTACTGCTTTAGAAGAATATCCTGAAAAATAGTACTCTGGCGCAACCAGCATCTTGATATATTTATCGTCAGGGTAGTCCTGCATCATGGCCTTGGCACGAACTACTGCCCCTTCAAATACACTGAAGTTAGCGTTACTTACGCCCATGAACTTTGATGAATCATCAAATTCAATCATCGCTGCAAGGATATCTTTAGCCATCTTATTGCCCTTTTTAACTGCTAAAAGCACTCAGCCACCGACTCATCTACAAGAATTTCAAAATGTGACTGATCATCCGCACTTTATATCACCGCTTATAATCTGAAAGATGGTACCAATTCACACCTACCCGAATTTGTTTTGTTACATCAGCTCACCGGCAACGTCGCTACACTCAACTGACTGAGTTACAGTAAAAGCGGGCTGAAATCCTTTACCACCAAGCCGCCAGCGCTTCACCAATACTTAGCAGCTAACAAGAATAGAAGGGACCATCCACCTCTTATAACTGTTAGTTACAGATATAGCGGAAAATATTGTTATTTATTGCATAAGAGCGCTGGTATGTTATGCGCCAGCGGAGAATCGTCCGGGGCCTGCCCCTTTCTCCACCATCAGCGCACAAAGGCAATGGAATCAAGCTGTTATGTATCGATACGACGACCGGGACCGCGCCATCATCAACGATCGCGTAGCCCAGTTCCGCGGCCAAACGGAACGTTACCTTGCCGGCGAGTTGAGCGAGGAGCAATTCCTGCCGCTGCGCCTGCAAAATGGCCTCTATATTCAACGACTGGCCCCCATGTTGCGTATTGCCGTTCCCTACGGCCTGCTCAACAGTGCCCAGTTACGCCGTCTCGCTCGCGTAAGCCGCGACTACGATAAAGGCTACGCCCACTTCACTACGCGCCAGAACCTCCAATACAACTGGCCGCAGCTGGAAGATGTACCCGCTATTCTCGATGAGCTGGCGGAAGTGGAAATGCACGCGGTACAAACCAGCGGCAACTGTATCCGAAATACCACCTCGGACCCCTACGCCGGCATTGCGCTCGACGAGATTGCCGACCCGCGCCCCTACTGCGAGCTGATTCGCCAATGGTCTACATTCCACCCGGAATTCGCTTTCTTGCCGCGCAAGTTCAAGATCGCGGTCAGTGGTTCAGAACAGGACCGCGCCGCCATCCGTGTACACGATATCGGTGTACAGATCGTCAAGCGCGGTGAAGAGATTGGCTTCCAGGTATTGGTAGGTGGCGGTCAGGGCCGCACACCGGTTATTGCCGAGACCATCCGCGACTTCCTGCCGGAAGAAGACCTGCTCTCTTACCTTGAAGCGATTGTTCGCGTTTACAACCAGCTGGGTCGTCGCGACAACAAGTACAAAGCGCGCATTAAAATTCTGGTCAAGGCCCTCGGCCCGCAAGAGTTCGGCCGCCGCGTGGAAGAAGAGTGGCAACACATTAAAGACGGCGCTGAAAAGTTAACCCAGGAAGCATTGGATTGGGCTAAATCCTTCTTCACTGCCCCGGAATATCGCGAGTTTGACGGATCAGCTGCTGAAGCTGCACTGCAACTCCAAGCTGACAGCGACAAAGCCTTTGCCCGCTGGCTTGAACGCAACACCTACCCGCACCGGGTACCCGGTTATCGCGCGATTAAGTTGTCCACCAAACCCACTGGTGTACCCCCAGGTGATGTAACCGATGCCCAATTAGAGGCTATTGCCGATCTTGCCGATACTTTTAGCTTTGGTGAAGCTCGGGTAACTCACGACCAGAATGTGGTACTCGCAGACGTCGAACAGGACAAACTGTTTGAACTCTGGCAACAGGCCCGCAAGCACGGTTTCGCCACACCGAATATCGGCACCCTGACCGATATGATTTGCTGCCCCGGCGGTGACTACTGCTCACTTGCCAACGCCAAGTCCATCCCGGTAGCCGAAGCCATCCAGCGTCGCTTTGACGATATGGACTACCTGTACGACCTGGGTGACCTCAACCTCAATATCTCTGGCTGTATGAATGCCTGTGGCCACCACCACGTGGGACATATCGGCATCCTCGGCGTCGACAAAAAAGGCGAAGAGTTCTACCAGATCCAGCTGGGCGGCAGTGCATCCAACGAGGCCAGCCTGGCCAAAGTATTGGGCCCCAGCTTCTCCCGCGCTGAAGTGCCAGACGTGATCAGCAAAATCCTCGACCTCTATGTCGAGCAACGCCAAACGGAAGAGCCCTTTATCGACACCTACAACCGCATCGGCCTTCAGCCCTTCAAGGAGAGAGTTTATGCCAAAGCCAGCTAAACTGGGCCCACAGCCGGGCAACCCCGCAGAACTGATCATCGATGGTGAAGTAAAGACCAACGAATGGCAGCTGGTACCCCAACTGGAAGCAGGGGAAGAGTTGGACCCAAGCACCCTGCCCTCCGGCAAAATTATCCTGCCACTGCGACAGTGGCTGGCGCATCGCGATGCGCTAGCATCCCGCAGTGAAGAGGTCGGTGTTTGGCTGGACAGTGAAGAAGGTGCCGAGCAGATTGCGGAAGAAGCCACCAAATTGCCGGTAATTGCCGTGCACTTCCCGGCATTTGCCGATGGTCGGGGCTTTACCGCAGGCCGTATGCTGCGCGAGCGCTACAGCTTTACCGGAGAGTTACGCGCAGTAGGCGGGTTTATGCGAGACCAGCTGACCTATTTACAACGCTGCGGCTTCAATGCCTACGCATTTGAAGGCGAGCAGCCTCTGGCAAGCCTTAAAGACTCGATGAGCGATTTTGGCGATAGCTACCAAACAGGGGTAGACCAACCGCTGCCCATGTTCCGTCGCCGCTTCTAAAGCTCAATTTAGACCCCTGAATACTCAGGGGTCTAAATTTTCACTTCCATCACGCCTCCAACCCCAATCCATTGAGCGCAAGCTCCAAAGAGGGTTCCACCTCCTTGAGTTCTCGCCCGGATCGCAATACCGATGCTGTGCCATGCAACAAGGTAATCAGGTACATAGCGCACTCCTCAGCACGTCGATCCAGCCCTATAGCCTGGGACTCTTTATCAGAACGAAACAAGTCAACCAGTTGCTTTACCGCTTCTGCGTCAGCAGCTTTTAAAGCGTCAATGGCATCAGAAGGCAAAGCGTCACCGGCAGTTTCCGATAATCCAAACGCCAGATAACAACCCCTCGGGGTTCCCTCCCCGGCCTGACCTTTAACGGTAGCCAGCAAATAACTATGCAATCGCTGCCGCAACGGCACTCCCTCTTCCGTCAGGAACTGCATACGATCTTTGGCATATCTATCCAGGTATTGCCCCAATGAAAGAACAAACAGTTTCTCTTTATTGCCAAAAGAAGAATACAGACTTGGCTTATTAATCCCCATAGCCTTGGTCAGGTCGGCCATTGAGGCGCCCACATAGCCCTTTTTCCAAAAGACTTTCGTTGCTGATTCCAGCGCATACGCCTTATCAAACTCCGGCTTGCGTCCCGCCATTGGCAATCTCCAAAAAATTGTTTTGACAATATTGTACCGATCGGTAAGACTTAGCTCAAACCTTACCGATCGGTACAATATTCATCAACCCTTCACAGGAGAACGGAATTGAGCATTTCAATCGAAGGAAAAACTGCCCTTGTAACTGGAGCAAACCGCGGAATTGGCAAGGCAATTGTTGAGCGCTTTCTCGACGGTGGCGCAAAAAAAGTCTATCTGGCCGTTCGCAACCCGGAGACAACGACAGAACTGACAGAAAAATATGGCGACAAAGTAATCACATTGGAACTCGATGTGGCAAAAGCCCAAAGTGTAGGGGCGGCGGCAAAGGCGATTCAGGAATTGGATATTCTGGTGAACAATGCCGGGATACTTGCGCCCGCAGACCCGCTTAGCGACCATGTAGAGGACTCTCTTAAGCAGGAACTGGAAGTGAATACCTTTGGGCTTGTCCGTGTAGCCAAAGCATTCACCCCCCATTTGGAAAAGAGCAAAGGCGCCCTGGTACAAATGAATTCGGTAGTATCCTTGCGTACCTTCCCACACGTTAGCACCTATTCCGCATCCAAAGCCGCCAGCTACGCAATTACCCAGGCACTTCGAGAAACGCTTCAGGAGCGAGGCGTACAAGTATTGAGTGTTCACCCCGGCCCCATCAAAACAGATATGGCCAAACAGGCTGGGCTGGAGGACGGAGAATCCCCCGGTGCAGTGGCTGAGGAAATTGTTGGCGCGCTAAAAAATGGGGATTTTCACCTCTTCCCGGATGCCATGTCGCAGACTTTTGAAGCCGCTTATCAGAGCTTCTCTGATTCGGTGATCACCGCAGACCTTAGCGAATAACACGGCCGAAGATTGTCTGAGTAAGAAGTAACACAAGCCTCGAAGGAACCCGATCTAGGGTTCTTTCAAGAGGCTGGAAAATTCCTCTGAAGCCATAACGGGTACAAACTCAGTGATCGTAAAAGTCGACGCCCCATGTTTTGTGAAAGGGTCTTCTTCCAGGACCTTTCGCAGCACTTCCTCAGAGGGATGACGTGAAATAATTATCGCGCCAGTTCTAGGCTCTTTCGCCCCCCAAAAAGCAGGTCTCCCGATTTATAGTGTCCCTCCAGGTAGCTCACATGCTCCGCCATTAACTCTGGGGTCAGTTTTTTAATATCCGGGAAATTCAAGTTCACTAAAAACATAACGTCTCCCCCTCCTTAGGGGCTATATATCAACTCTTTACACCACTTTAAGCTTGCAGAAATAGCCTCCACCAATCTAATAGATAGCAAATCTTTCCACCTTGGCGATAGAGGATGATCCCAAGTAGTAGCTTAAATGGAAACCATCGGAGATTGATGATCGGGCATCATTTAATTTAATGGTCCCATCACGTACCTTTCTTTAGGCAATAGTGCTAAATAGACGATACTTCAGATTAATCAAGTTACATGCGGCCTGAAGAGCTTCATCTGCCCTCCAGGCTATGGTATCCCCCTCAAAACGTATGGGGATTATTGCGATGGCACTCCCTCTTTGTGCTCACTCTTAAAACTGTTAATGCGAACTCATCTTTAGAAGATGTAAAAACTGTTCAGAGGCTCGACTAGCGGTATAGCCATTATGGCTGTATTCGATCTGCTCGGGCGAAAATGAAATATGAGAATACTGTGGGAACTGAGGAACACAGCCCGGAGCTTCAGGGAGCTCCAAGCCCAGTGTGATGCCATGTCCCCTTCGGTACTAAATACAAGAATCAAACAGTTGAGCGAAGCTAAATTGATTAATAAGTGTACGAATGGATATCAACTGACAGATCTGGGAGTTTCGTTAATGGAGACCCTTGATCCGCTGAGGGAATGGGCTAATAACTGGGAGGAATCCTTCAAGGCCTAATAGACACTCTGTAAAAGCCAAAACCCAAGAGCCTTGCAGCCTAGATGCCGCTGGGTTCTTGGATGCAGGCCAACTATCGCGACAAAATGGACTGAACCGATGGGGCAGTCTCATTATCACTCGCATCATGCGCTAGCGAAAACGAATAATATTAATCGCCGCGCAAATCAAATCTACGAATAATTCTGTCAAACAATGCACCTGCTAACCATCAAGGGTAAAGGAGGGGTCAATCTCTTTAGAAATCACCAAACCACTGCTCTTAAGGGCACCCTTATGAGTTACCTTTTTGTGCCCGTAAGTAGCGAGTCATGGGGATTGCAGGGAGATAAATTGAGAGAAATGTGATTTTCAGAAGTTTCCTTAACCCAAAAACAGCTATGCGCTGCATCCCCTACTTTTGATTGTTAAGGTCACATTTCTGGCATTTTTTCAAATTTTTGTAATTCCGGGTCCATATAGTCCCAAGATGCACCACTACCAGCATATACCACCATTGTCGGGTTGGATTGCTCCAGGTCATGAAGACTTCCAGCGCGGATAAATTCAAACTGCGGCATACCGCTATTTTCCGCATAAATATGCGAACCGCAGCGAGGGCAAAAACCTCTCCTTACTGTATTGCCGCTATCTGTCTGCTTCTCATGAAATGCAAGATCGCCACTAATGGTTAAGCTTCCGCGAGGAATAGCAATGTTAGCGATGTGTCCAGCCCCACTAATTTTCTGACAATCTGTACATTGGCAATGACCCGCCATTACCGGCTCTTCAGAGCAAGAATAACTAATATAACCGCACAGGCATTCTCCAGATATTTTGGACATAAATTTCCCCTGTTACTTACGAAGTTGAAGTAACCTTAGCCTAAATCAATAACTTCAACTTCGCAAGTAACTAGGCTAGTATTTCATTTTCTGGCAGTAAGAGTGTGAGCATGAGTCCTGACAATCAATTTTTACGTTCGGGATGCCCTATCGTGAACGGACTGGACGTATTCGGCGATAAATGGACATTAGTTATTCTAAGAGACTTACTGTGTGGTAAAGAGACCTATAGCGAGCTAGCTGACTCACCAGAGAAAATACCAACCAATAGACTAGCAGAAAGATTAAAAATGCTAGAAGCAGAGGGAATGTTGGTGAGGGAACAATATCAATCAAAGCCTAAGCGATATAAGTACCTGCTAACACAGAAAGGCAAGGATGTCTTACCGATTCTTCAGGCAATCGCCAAATGGGGAAATACATATTTTGAAGGCTCGTGGGTTCCCCCGAAGTGGTTCATGGAAACCTAACCCCTTGATTCAGGGCCAGAAGCGTAACAATACCGCAAACCCGAGACAGACAATTTGGAGATAACAACAACTTTTATGCATTTATACTTCGTAATTGCATAATTGTATTTTCCATAAATAACCAGAGGTTCATGATGTTGACTCTGATTGTTATGTTTCTCCCCCCAATCTCATTAAGAAATCCTCCTAGATCACTAACGAACCTGGCGGCAATTGTTTTAAGAGTATACTGTTTTAACTGGAACACTTTCGCTTCCCAAAAAGCAAATCCCCCGATTTATAGTGTCCCTCCAGGTGGCTCACATGTTACACCATGAGCTCTGGGGTCAGTTTTCAAAACCTGGGAGGTTTAAATTCACTATAAACATAGTGGACAAGGCCGGATTCTCAAAGCTGCGATATCAACCCCTGAAGCCACTTACCTAGCCCCTTCAGAGCCAATTCCTCAAGGGGGCTGGCGGGCACTCTTTGGCATGCCCGGAGCCAGTTCTTGAAGCCATTTACGTTAAGGTATCGCTCTAATACGTTAGCTGGAGATTAGAAGGGGCCCACTAGAGAGATAATGGAGGCTATACAAATCGAGCTCAAGGGCCCGGCAGCTCAGTGCCACCAGGCTCTGTAGATCAGCTCAACTATAGAGGCAAAATAGACTGAACTGCTGCGACAACCTCATTATCACTCGCATCATGCGCTAATGAAAACGAATGATATTCATCGCCGCGCAGTCCGAATCTACGATCAATTTCTGCCAAGCAGTGTACCTGCTCACCTTCAACGATAAAGGAGAGTTCAACCTCTTTAGAAGTCAACAAACCACTGCTCTTAAATTCTATTTCCTGATAACAGCCGGACTGGGAGGCAAAATTTCTTCCGCGCAGATGTCCCTTTTCAACATCTGCTTTTACCATCTTGAAGCCACTTTCCTCAATCATAGAGAGCACTTTTTCCACGACTGGCAAGGGCCTAATTTGCAATGGGTCCCTATCTTTTGGGTCCAGCGCAAAATCAATATCCAGAGAGGTTTCCAGCCACACGAAACTTTTATTTTTACGTGCATTCAAAACTGTTACCGGTGTCTCTTCATGCAGTTCCATCTCGAATGGAACTTCCTGGCTGTCGCCAGCGCCGATAACAAATGGGTCTTGTACATGCATCTCGCTCAATACAAAACGCTCATAACTTACCCCTTCATCGGTCTCCACCTTGATCTCAGTGCAGAGCTTCAAACTTATAGCATCCACCTGCTGGTCGACATCCCCCCCAATGATATGGATAGCCCCTTCAATTACCCCACCCTGAACCTGCTCAGGGTTCTGTAAAACAGTATCTACTTTTGCAGCACCGATACCTATTGATGCTTTCAATTTTTGAAACACAGACATAGTCAAAAACCTAATTCACTCGTTATCGCTAACCTTCATATCATAAACTCCGAGCTACTTCACGGTCTTTGTAGGCATAAACGACCATAACTTTAGCCGTAGATACTAAACTTTTAATGGAACACACCAGTTTGTAGCCCAAGGGGCCCCTTTCCTTCCGATTCACCTGTGGAGCTTTGGCATCTGCTTCTTAGCAGATCATCGAAACATATAATTTTTAGGTATTGCCATACTATACCTGGCCGGCATGAACACTTCATAAGATGTTCGGTTATAGAAGCCTGAACAAAAGGAAATTTTAGAAGCTCATGTTAATATGTAATGTGCAAGACTACTAAAATAGGAATTTTAGATTTGAGGGTTTTACTACTACCAGGACTCGATGGAACTGGAGCACTATTTTCAGATTTAATTAAGGCACTACCAAAACAGTGGACAAGTGAAACCCTCTGCCTTTCTGAACTTCCAGGAGATACTTACCCGGCTCAAGCTCAATCAATCGCCAAGAGCTATCTCAATGAGAAGACTTACATTATTGCTGAATCCTATTCAGGAAGCGTTGCATATGAGCTATCCCTTTTAGCTCCCGAAAAAATTTTAGGCATTACCTTTATAGCTAGCTTTATAACCTCTCCTTCGCTGCTATCCAAGGCAGCACAACTAGCTCCAATCTCGCTTATAGACTGCCCATCTTTAACCAAAATCACACTAAATTTCTTTGGTTTCAATGGCAAAGGCAGTGACATACTCATTGACAGCACCTATAACGCCCTACTAAATACCAACAGAGGCAAACTAAAGCAAAGGCTTCATAATATCGCCTCTATCTCCAAACCATCCCAAAAATTGGAAATCCCTGCCATCTATATCCGCCCGGATAGAGATCGACTTATCAGGAAAAAAGCTGTCACCGATATATCTGCGATATACATCAACCTCAATGTCATTGATATTCCTGGTGGACACTTTATTGCTCAAGCACACCCCAATAAAGTCGCGAGAATAGTTATGAATTTTGCAGAAGGATTACTACAACCCTAACTTGCCTTTCAATTAACGATTATATGGCAAGCAAATCCACAAATAATCCTACCTTAGAATCTAAACTGTTATTCGTTCATTAACTACCCCTTACCAATCTTGCTTCCCACAAAATCCTCGGAGTTAACAGTGAGCAATAGAGAGCATATTTCCTTTCTAGAACCCATAAAAAATCCGCCCGCTTACTCAATGGACAAAGAGAATAGAAAGCTGCAGATAAAACTGGATGTACAATATGAGAAGAATAACATTTTCAGTTTTTACAAAACCCATGACACACCAACCTGGACCCGTGTATTTTCATCATCAATCACTCAAGAAGCAGGTTTCACACTGACAGGCCCTACCATTGAACTTCGCGCTGATAGCCACCTTACTATCCAGACAAACAACCTGCTGCCAGAGGAAGCCCCCTCAATACACCCGCTACAATAAACTTCCCCCATGAGTTCAATACCTACAACTTGCATACTCACGGGCTCCACGTCTCCCCAGAATCTCCGGCCGACAATGTCTGCATGAAGATCAAACCAGGGGAAAGTTATACCTACGAATATGACATCCCCAAGGACCAACCCCCAGGACTCTACTGGTACCACCCCCATAAGCACGGCTCTGTCGCTATACAAGTCGGCAGCGGGATGGCAGGTGCCCTAATCGTAAGGGATGAATTTGATGATGAACTTGAGGCAATGGGAGTTAAGGAACATATTCTTGTCTTCCAGAATATTGCCGTAGATGAGCACGGAAAAGTAGAGGATCAACACCAGGTCGCTAAGTTCCCAGATAGTGAATACTGTATAACCGTTAACGGACAATACTGCCCTATCATTCATGCAACGGTGGGTGAGCTTCTCAATCTGAGACTTCTCAATGCTACCACTCGCACATCGATAGACATCGATTGCCCTTGGTTCGCGCAAATGTACATCTACGGGTTTGATGGAAACCCTACTGATGACTACCGCCTACAAGACGGAGTAAGCCTGGGCCCCGCTAATCGAGCCTCCCTTTTCTTAAAAATCAGTGAAGCCGCCACTCCGGGAGCTCATTTTTACATTTACAATAATGCGATTGAGTTCCAACAAATGCCGCATTATAAGTACCATAACAACAGTCCACTTTTTGTTATCGCTATTGCCCAGGGAGAGGAAATCGGAACGGCAATCTATGCTCCCAGCAAACCACCCGCTCGATGTGCGCCCCCACCCTTCCCCAGCAGTTTTAAAGTGGACTTACTGAAACCTATTACAGATGATGAGATCACCAATACACGTCGACTCACTTTCCAGGCCAACACGCTTGATGACCCCCAAAAATATTATCGCGGGCTGAATGTCAGTATTGACCATTCACCATTCGAAGGATGTGAAGTGGTTAATCATTACGTAGAACTTGATGCAGTAGAGGAGTGGACCTTGGTTAATGAAAGTGAATTCCCCCACCCAATCCATATTCATGTTAATCCGTATTATGTTATCGAGGTGGTTGGAGAAGACCCCATGCACCACACACTCAAACTACCGTTTTGGTGCGACACCTTTCAAGTACCGCCCCATGGACATGTCAAATTCCGTACTCGTTTCAAGGATTTTACCGGGAAGTATCCTCTGCATTGCCACTTACTTTATCATGAGGATGGGGGCATGATGCAGCATGTTAGGGTTGTCAAAGATACCTCTGAGATTCCAAAATAGCCCACTTATCTACCCAGTCATTGAATGCAAGGATCGTTAAAGTCCCGTAAGAATTAACACTTACTGGGGGCTACTTTTTGCGGGTCATGCAACTTGGGCGGAGTTGCATTACCACAATGCTTACTCAGCCAATCGCAAGCATGGATAATATCCTTTGCAAGGCCACTGATTGCATTCTGATTGAGATGAGGGCGAACAACAATTCTCAGAGAGTTTACAGACTGAGCGTTTGGCGGCATCGAATAGGCAGAAAGAACCCATCCCCGCTCACGTACTTTATTGGATATATCATATTCATTAAAATTCTTATATTTTTTATTCAGGGTCATGGCAACAACCGGGATTCTCTGGGTTTTATTCATTATTTCAAAGTACCCACTGGCCACCAGAAGTTGACGAAGAGTCTGCGCATTTTCCAAGGTGTGCTGCATAATCTGCCTGTAACCCTCATAGCCTAAACGTATAAAGTTGTAATACTGGTAGGCAACCGGTGATGCATTTCGGCTGAAGTTCAATGTGGCTGTAGGCATCTCCCCACCCAGGTAATTAACATAAAACATCAAGTCTTCATCAAAAACTGCTCTTTCACGAAAAATTATCCACCCCAATCCCGGCGGCACCAAGCCAAACTTGTGCCCGGAAGCATTGATAGATTTCACTCTTGGCAAGCGAAAATCCCATTTATAGTTCGGGTAGAGAAATGGATTAACAAACCCTCCCGACGCCCCATCAATATGCATAGGGATATCGTGCCCTGTTCTCTCTTCATACTTATCCAACCAGTTTTGAATCGCCCTAAATGCATCATCCTCACCGGTAAAGGTTTGCCCGGCGATAGCAACAACAGCGATGGTATTCTCATCGACCAATTCATCCAGGTGTTTACTGGTAAAGCGGTAATGACCAGGCCTTAACGGTGCTATGCGCGGCTCCACATCGAAGTACCGCATAAATTTTTCCCAAACAATCTGCACATTGGCTCCGGTAACCAGGTTAGGTTTTGAGCCGTCTTTGCCGGTTTGCTGCCTCTTCTTACGCCAATTCCACTTGTGCGCCAAACCAGCCAACATGCAGGCCTCTGACGAGCCTATGGTTGCTGCGCCGTATGGCTCTACTCCCTCAGGTCCATTCCAAAGGTTGTGTAACCAGCCAACCATTCGCGCTTCCATCGCGAACAGCTGTGGATACATGTCGTGATCAATATAGTTCTTCAGATAATGTTTCTTAGCGACCTCAAATGCTTCTGACTCAGTAAAAGTTGTGACAAACGAAGATAAGTTCATCGCAGGCTTTGCGTCAGCCCAGGTTTCACTGGTTACAATAGCCTCGGCAGCCTCTGCTGAAATACTACACCGGGGAAAATGCTTTTCTGGAATATCTTCATTGTATTCGTCAAAGAACCTGTCAAATGGAGATTGCTCTTTCACTACCTACCTCCGGCTCATTCATCAATATCAGAAAATGACTGCTGTTGATGGCCACCCTCCCCTCGCCAGGAGGGATTGTGAAAATAGAAAATTAACAAGGGAACGGTGATCGCTATAGCAATTCCACCCAGGTTGAGAGCAACATAAGTTACAGGATTTTTTATCGTGAGCTGTTCTGGCGGGAAAAATGAAACTACCAAGGCAAAAACAACGGAAATTAAGCCTATTCCGGCAACAATACAAACCCCTGGCAGCCCTCCCGGGATACGAAAACTTCTGGGTAAGTCTGGTTGCGTGATCCGCAATCGAATAACCGCAGCAAACATCATTATGTACATAATGATATATAAGCTAATAGCCATCACTGAAATCAAAACAAAAGCTGTAGATACATTATCCATTAAAATATAAATGGACGAGATTGCTGCTACCACTACAAACTGTGCGAGGAGAATATTTTTTTGTACACCCACCCGGTTTTCTCGCTGAAACCAGGGCGGCAACATCCCATCCTGGGCCGTAGCCAGTAGCCCTCGACTGGGGCCAGCCAACCATGCCAAGGCACCACTTAGTGCACCATAGCCAATTAGCCAGGAAAGTGCTTGCACGGGCCATTGAACCCCAAGTAGCTGCCCAAAAGCTCTTTCGTAAGCTGTAAATAAGCCAGTTTCTACAGATATCTCTTTATAGGGCAAAATTGCAGCAATAGAGAGAGCGCCGAGGGTGAACACCAGGATGGAAATAACGGCGGCGATGGCAATTACAGCTGGATATCCTCGACGGGTATCACGTAGTTCCGACACATGCGTGGCCTGTGCTTCCACCCCAGCAAAGGCAAGTAAAATACCCCCGAGAAAAGCAATAGCCCCCAAACCGTTAATATGGGGAAACCAGCGTGGGTGATCATAACCATCCCGACGCACTGCTACTTCCGGGTCGGTCAAGGTCTCCCAGCCAATAGGATTACCACTCACCACCCACCAAACAGCCAGGACAATCAAAATCAAGCAGGGAAATATGATACCCACCAGAAACCCAAACTGTGCCACTTTTACCAGAAAGCGGGTTCCAGTAAGAGCAATCAGGGTCGCTAGCAAATAGGCAAGGATGCAAAACCCACCGATATAGTAGGTATTCTGGGCGATGGTATTATCGCCCACCGCATAAGCCACCGCCGCAGCGGCAAAACCCAACTCCGTGGGATACCAAACAATGCACTCGATCCATTGCAACCATATAGCGACAAAACCCACCTTCGGGGTGAAGGCCTCACCAACCCAGGTATAGACACCCCCAGTGCGCTCTGAAAAGGCGCTGCCAAGTTCTGCCGACACGAGCCCTGCAGGAATCAAGAACAACAATGCCGCAAAGCCGATATAGAAAAACATCGTCAGTTCTTCTTGCGCCATCATCGGCAGGGTGCGCAAGCTGGTAACGACCGTTGCGGCAGTTAGGAGCCCGAGAGCAGCCACAGAAAACATCTTTCTGTTGGCAATATCCGGGGTGCTCGATGCACTGCTCCCTTTTGGTCGCACTGATGGGACCTCCCTGGAGTGCAATATTTTTGCGGCAGTACAAAGAAGCAAAGCCTATCGTGGGAGTCTGCGGGATAGATGGGATAACAGAGGTGCCTCTGCCAAGGCATAAGCCGCCCTTTTAGCAAGGGGCTTATGGAAATATAAAATTCATAGCAAGTCGGTGCCCACACCATCTTTCACCCAGTGAGAAATCGGCTACGACACCGGTATGCGGCAGTTAACCTGGAACCCCATGTTTGGTGTAGATATCGAAGCGGCCGGATTTCCCCTCCAAGGAAAGGTTGGGCTTCATATCAGCCAAATAGGGGGCAAGCTTAGGGCGCTTAACTACTGTGCGGTAGTAGCAGGCCGCCAAGGCAGGGCTCAATAAGCTATCCGCATCCTCATCAGTCCCAACCAAATGATGGAAGGCAGCCATTTCCTTTTTGACCTTGGCAGCTTTCCCCCGCGCAGGGAACATCGGATCCAGATAAATAACAGGGATGGATTCCTCCGATTGCAGCGCGAGCCACTCTGACGCCGCCGTACAGCAATCCACCAAGCTCATTCGCTCAGAAATTGCAGCCAACTCAGCATCCCCGATAGACGCCTGTCGCAGCCGGCGTATTCCATCTTTCAGCAATTGGAAAACAACCGGGTTGCGCTCCAGCATCTGCACCTCACATCCCAGCGCCGCCAGAACAAAAGCATCTCTACCCAAACCAGCGGTGGCATCGAGGACTTTGGGATGGAAGCCAGAACGCAGACCAACAGCTTTTGCTACTGGTTGAGCTTTACCGCCGCCATACTTGCGGCGATGAGCAAGTGTTCCAGCAACAAAATCCACCCATACTGGCCCCGCCGCTTTGCGCCCGGTCGCACATAGCTGCAACGGCTCCCCAAGACACAAGACCTGTGGAAAGTCGACCACATCAACGGGAGAAGTAACTCCAAGGAAGGGATAGTCTAGCTGAGCGGATAGTTCTTCAGCAGCGGAAATATATTCTGGCGCCGCAGCGACAATAGCCAACGATGGACTCACCTGCCCTCCCGGTAACAGTTAAAAAGGGAGGCGATGCTAACCCGGTTTTTGCAACCATTCCAGGGCTTGAGTCAACTCCACTTCGGGAAAGGGGCGCACCTCAGCGCTGATGAAGTGACAGGCAAGCGTAGGCATAAAACGAAGAATGGGGTTATCGGTTACCACAGCGATTCGCCGGATATGTTGTTGGTGCTCTCGAATAAAGCGGAAATGAGAGATCATTGCGACGAAGCTCTCCCAACCAGCGAAGTCTCCCGCATTGACTAGTAACCCCTCTATACGTCCCCGCTTGCTGATGATCGGATCAATTTGCGCGGCTAGCAACTGGAAGTCCTCAACGGTTAACTTCCCAACTGGCCTAACCTCGAGTATTCGATCACCCTGATGCCAGGCATGCTCAATCATATTTTGAGAATGCGACAGGGCCACACTTCTGTGCGGCCCTGCTTTTCGCTTAGCTCGATGCAGCTGAGTCATTACTATTGGTCAGTTATCGTTACTTTCCATCCCCTCATCCTGACCGGTCTCTGCCTCTGTATCTGTTTCAGTGCCGTCGGCGGAGGCATCCATATCGTTGGTCGCGCCCTCTACAGCATCATTGGCTTCCTTTGTAGCATCTTCTACGACCTTATCCGCTTGCTGATTTAGGTCGCCGCCAGAGTTATTGCTCGCCTCTGGCATGGAGCTAGAATCATTAGCATCCGGGCTCATGTTGCCATCTGCACCCATATTGTCTGACCCAGACATAGTAGCGTCAGGTGAGCCCCCGTTATCTGAAGACCCCGGAGGAGCGGGATCGGTTGAGTCAGAGTCCTGAGGCATTTGGGAATCGGGATTGCCCATACCATCCGGGGAATCCGAGGTATCTGCTGGGGCCATTGAGCCACCGCTACTTCCTCCACTAGAGGGAGTAGAGGATCCCCTCATCTGTTCACTCTTCTGCTCCTGCTCCATCGAGTTATAGGCTTCTTTAGCCTTATGCTCGCCGCTGCGCGACATAAAATAACCGATGATCAGTAATAAAATGATCAGGGGAATCAGTAACTTCTTCATATCTGGACCTCTCGACCCCAGGCAAACTCAAAAGAAGACATTAATCATTAAAATCGAGCCGGTTACACAGTGCTGGTCGGTGTACTCTCTCGATAACAATCCCAAACCCTGACACTCCAGCCTGTTTACAACGGTGCGCAACTTAATGAGATGCAGCGCCTGTAAAAGAAGGTCGCGCCAATACTGATAAGAATAACCCGCCTTTGGGGTTCTTCAAGGGAGAGATCTACTTCGTAGCAGTTTGGATTGCTGTAAAGAAAGATTCAGTTAAAACCATTAGTTCTAACAGGTCGACAAGAAAACAACTTACTAGCCCTGTTTTATAAACTCATTAAGTTGGGCAAGTATCGCGGTGGCATCTGACTCAGCAATAACCGCTTCACAGCTCTTCAGGTGTAACCTTCCATAGCTATCCAAATTAGCGAAGATCAGATAGTTTTCACCCTGCTCCAACTTTATATCACAGGATTCAAACCCAAGGCGGAAGGTTATCTCTCCACCCATAGGCCCTTTCCATACCTGGCTTGGCACTGCTGAATAGATATAGCCGGATATAGCTGTAACTCCATCTTCAGACAGTGCGCTATCCACATCCCGGTGGACATCAATCACTTCTACTTGTGCAACAATCTCAGCCTGGGCAAATCGCAACTCCAAGTGAGTAGTAGATGCCGCAGCGATATCTTCAGTCGTATGCACCAGGCCACTCATTAGAAAAAAGAATATACCGCCCACAATTCGGGGGAATAATTCGAAAGACATTTTTTCCGCCACCACCCTCTCCTTACTTGTATTCTTATCGCAGTAGAAATAGCACAAGCCATCAAGATCGGCTTACTGTTTTGTCATAACTTCGAAGAGAAAACTATTCGACAGAAAAATTGGCATGGATTGATCTGAGAGGAAGTGGACAACTGAGCGGGCCACCAAGCTGGCAGCCCAGGCAACCTTTACATCTACTGCTCATATACCCGTATAGGATAAACGATAGATTTTATGCGCAAAATCATCGGAAATCAGGACGCTTCCATCTGGCATTTCCAAAAATGCAACCGGACGACCATATGTGGTTTCCTCCTGCATAAAGCCGGTAATCAGCGGCTCATACTTCGTTATCTCACTATTCTCGACAGTCGCCAACATCACTCGGTAGCCAGATTTTTCGCTCCGATTCCAGGACCCATGCTCAGCAACCAACAGATTGTGCCGATAATCCTTGGGATATTGTTCGCCGCGATAAAAGTGGATTCCCAATGGCGCTACATGGGCACCAAAGTTTAACACGGGTTTAGAGTAGTCAGCAGCGTTCTTACCCAGCCCAAATTCCGGGTCTGCAATATCATCTCCATGAAAATAGGGATAGCCAAAATGCTCTCCCCAAAAACTCACCTTATTGATTTCGCAGGGCGGGATATCGTCCCCCATCATGTCCCGGCCATTATCGGTAAACCACAATTCATTGGTTTGTGGATGAAAGTCAAAACCAACTGAATTCCTTACCCCGTTGGCAATAATTTTTGTTTTTTTAGAGGACAAATCCAGGGAAAATATCTTTGAATAGTTTTCATTGGCATCACAGATATTGCAGGGTGCGCCCACAGGCACAATTAATTGCCCTTCACGATCAAAGCGTAAGAACTTCCAACCATGATGCCTATCCGTCGGAAATTGATCGTAAACAACTTCTGACTTTGGTTGATCCAGATTACGCTCTATCTGGGGAAAGCGAATAATTTTATCGACATCAGCCACATATAAGTCGCCATCCTTGAAGGCTATACCTGTAGGAGCCTTTAGGTTTTCCATCAGGACCCAGCGCTTATCTGCCGCGCCATCATTGTCTGTATCTCTTAAGGCGTAGACTTTCTTTGCTCGAAAAGAGCCGGAAAAAACTGTCCCCGACTCAGAGCGAGCCAGTTGTCGAGCCGTTTCAACATCTTCGGCAAAATAGCTGAGTTCAAACCCCTCAGGTACTTGCAATTGATCCAGGGTTATTTCTGCTTGTACCGCAGAGGCAAACAGCAAAGTGGCGAACAATATCTTTTTCATTCTTATTAGCCGACAGAAAAAAGAACATCTTAACTCTCGACATAGAACTTGACTAATTTAGCGCAAGAAAAGGAGTTGAAATACAGGCTGGATACGATGAGCGGTAAAAAGTTTTCCGAGGAGGCAAAACAGAAGGGATTCTAGAGGTTAGAGTAGACTCGAGACCCAGGACATTATTGTCCAGGGCCTCGCTGTACACAGCCCTCTGGCTGTATCACTAGTACTTACAGTGGCAACAATTCCAGCTCAACTCTGCGATTGGCCTGGCGCCCAGCTTCAGAGTCATTGCTGGCAATAGGATAGCGCTCACCGTAGCCTACAGCTTGAACACGACCTGAAGACACGCCCTGACCGCTGAAGAAGCTGGCTACAGAGTTAGCACGCTGCTCACTCAAGCTCTGATTGTAAACATCTGAACCAGTGCTATCGGTATGGCCGCTGACTCGAATTGCAGTTTTATCGAACTCCTGCAATACAACAGTGACCGATTCCAAGGTGTCATAGAAGTCTGTACGAATATCCGCGCGGTTAGTACCGAAGGTAATGTTACCCGGCATGATCAGGCGAATATTATCACCTTCACGCTCAACGCGTACGCCGGTACCTTCCAGGCGCTGACGCAGCAACATTTCCTGACGATCCATATAGTAACCAATGCCACCACCGATCGCCGCGCCACCCAGGGCACCTGTCAAGGCTCCCTTACCACGGTCTTTCTTACTGGCAGTAGCGACACCAACGATCGCTCCAGTTACAGCTCCAATTCCAGCCCCCTTGGCGGCATTACTGGTCTTACTTTCACCTGTGTAAGGGTCCAATGTGGAACAACCAACCATCGAACCCAGTGCCAGGGCTGCTACCCAATATTTCATTATTGGCTCTCCTAACGCATTTTTAAGTAACGGGTATTGAGCTACACATGTCTTGTGCAATCTCTGTATTGTTCAACACACTATCTGACTGGCGGCTGAACCAACCCAATGAAATTTTCCATAGACTAAAGCGAATTTATTGTCAGTTCTACTGACTAGTCCCCATTACGTACTAACTATTCATAACTACGTACCAATGACGGACAAAATAACGAGCAAGAAGTGATCAGCCTCCCGGTCTTCCACAAAATCTGTGGATAAAACTGTGCACTAATAAGCTATCCGTGGCGCCAGCCGGCGTAAACTCTCGCCTACAGCGTTTTGCACATTTTTTAAACTCTTCAGTTTTTCTTTAAAAAACAATAAGTTAGAAATCTGCCTTGGCATTAAATAGCAGTGGATATCTTCTTGCTTGAAGGCAAATTTTGCCAACTGCGCATGTGGAAAAGTTTGTCAATAGCCTCGCGCTCCACTGAGGCAATTTTTTTAGACGCTTTTGTTTTTAAAGTCGCCCCCAAGAGGCAGCGAATACCACTATGTCTGTCATTTAGTAACAAAAAATTTCGTGCCAGCCCCTGTGGACTTCTATAAAAACCCTTTTGTAACCACTGAATTAGTAATGCGGAGGTTTTTCATCCAGCGGCTTGCCGGCCCCCTGCATCTCAAAAGCAATCGTCCGATACTTTTCGCCCAACTCGCGCATATGTGCGAGTAGAGTGCGAATATCCGTATCCTGACGAGTAATCACATCATTTAATTGGCTTATAGTGTCTTCCTGGAAAGCCAAACGGCTCTCCAGTTCATCGACCCGCTCTACCAGAGCCTTTATTTCTTCAGTCATCACAACAACCCGTAAAGAACATCTACCAGACCGACCGCTCGACGATCCATAAATAAGCTCTGCCCCAAACGAGTTGTCACGTATCCGAAGCCCAGCCCTTTTTCCGGATCAGCAAAGCCGACACTACCACCCGCTCCCGGATGGCCAAAGCCCTGGCTACCCCCAAAGCGCAAGTCCGCCGCGGAACTGCTGCGAATAAAGCCACAACCAAAACTCACCTCAGCCTGCAATACTTTATCGTGGCCATGACTCTGCTCCTTTGCCGCTTCATCTATCAACCGCTTGGGCAAAATAGTCGGCTCGTCACAGGTGAGTTCACCGTAAACCGCTGCCAGGTCTCTCGCACTGAAGTGGCCATTGGCTGCAGGAATTAAAGCACCGCGCCACTCGGAGCTATTGGTACCCATCATCAAGCTCACCGGGTTGCTAAATGCCATCGCAACAGGCCCTTTGCGGTCTTCTTTTATGGCGCGGCCAATGGCATTTTCCCGAAGCTCTGGTAAGGGTTGTTTCAGCGGGCTGACATCGGCAATTCTCTGCGAACGATGTCCATTTGCCCCAAAGCCCCCATCAAGATTGAGGGGTTTGGCTAGCAATTCCCGATAAAGTTCCAACAAGGGTTTTTCGGCAACCCTTTCAATTAATCCACCCAAGCTCCAGCCGTATAAAAATGGGGCGTAACCCTGTGCACTTCCGGGCTTCCACCAAGGCTCGCTGCCAGCCACCTGGTCGCAAGCCGCCTGCCAATCGTAAATCAAACTGTCTTTTACCCGCTCACGGAAAGCGACAAGTCCGCTGCGGTGGCACAGCAATTGGCGTGCGGTGACAGTTTCTTTGCCTGGGGCAAATTCAGGCCAGTAATCCGCTACCGGGCGATCCAAATCCAGTTTGCCTGCGGCAACTTGCTGCATCGCCAAAACTGCAAGAACGCCTTTGGAAGATGAGAAGACATTGGCCAATGTGTCTTCAGTAAATGGCCTCTCTGCACCCCGATCCGCACTTCCCGCCCATAAGGAACAGATTAATTCTCCATGCTGGCGCACGGCAAAGGCCGCTCCTGTATCACCGCACTCGCGAAAATTTCTGGCAAAAGCATCGTAAAGAGCCTCTAAACCAGGGGCACAAAAGCCGTATATGTCCATGTATTTACGTCCAGATAATTCGGATAACTCTGTTGCAAGCCCGCAAGGGTAGTTTCTTCCACTCTGCGGCGCAAATCGGTAGTATTGCGCGCTCATAGCGAGGGATAAATATGACTCAGGAAAGCGCAATTCAAGATCAGATCCAGGGCAATCATTGCTTCGGCTGTGGTCCAGACAATGACCAGGGCCTGCGTATTAAAAGCTACTGGACCGAGAAGGATCAAACCCGCTGCGAGTTCCTTCCCAGCTCCCATCACAATGCTGGACCTGCTCAATATTTAAACGGTGGAATTATCGCTACGGTTATCGACTGCCATACCGTATGCACAGCCATCGCCGATGGTTACCTGCAAGCCGGACGAGCTGTCGGCACTGGTGACAAGATCTGGTATGCCACCGGCAAACTGGATATTAGCTATCTGGCACCGGCTGCCATCGATAAACCGGTCATTCTCGAAGCCACTATTGTTCAGCGCTCCTCCAAGAAAACTGTTCTGCACTGCAATCTCACCAGCAATGGACGCCTCTGCGCCAAGGCAGAAGTCATAGCAGTCCGCGTCCCGGATGAGTGGTAAAACCATAAGCTGATAAATGGCTGCCGGCCCTGTTTTGGCCGGCGGTGACAAAGGGCGAATAACTTACAGCGCTTCGCTCTCTTCCATATCCTCCAGGCGATGGCCACAGAATTTGCAGTATTCCGCATCTGGGTCATGGGCACTACGGCTGCAGTTATCACAGCGCTGTTGCACTCGCTCCCGATGCATTTCTCCAGCCAACTCCGCCGTTAGAATGCCGGTAGGCACTGCAATAATTGAGTAACCAATCAGCATGGTCATTGCAGCAATGCCCTGCCCCAAAGGCGTTTGCGGAGAGATATCGCCATAACCAACGGTTGTGATGGTCACAATGGCCCAATAAACACTCGTGGGAATACTGGTAAATCCGTGGCCTGGCCCCTCCACCACAAACATCAGGGAACCAAAAATAATGCACATAACCAAAACACTGGAGTAAAACACCAGGATTTTGCGCCGGGCCAGCCCGAGGGCTCGCAACAAGACATTGGCATCACGTAAGTAGCGAACCAACTTCAGGATTCGGAAGATCCGCAGCACCCGCAACAGGCGAATCACCAAAAGATAAGTGGCCCCGGTATAGAGAAGCGCCAAGTAACTGGGGAGAATTGCGAGCAGATCCACAATCCCATAGAAACTGAAAATATATTTGCGGCGATTTACCGTGCAATATATCCGGGCGATATATTCAATGGTAAAGAGGCCAGTAAATACCCATTCCAGGCCGATGAGAATGTGCTCATAGCGATCGCGCACCGTACCTATGGAGGTCAGGAGCACCAAACCTACGCTGATCAGGATCGCCCAGATCAAAAAAACATCAAAATTCCGCCCTGCCCGGGTCTCGGTTCCGAAAATTACCTCATTGAGCAGTTTGCGACGTCCCGTCAACGCCATTTATCACCTCAACTACGCTGCTGTATCATATTGCGGCAAAATTCTAACCTCTCAGGCATCAGCGGTCGCCCCATTTTCAACATCGTTTACAGCGGCTTTGACATCCTGCGCACCTCGGGCACAATTCCCGGCATTTTCAGCAAATACCAACGGAGTATTCCCAGCCATGGCTAAGGAGAATCGTCTCGTCTATTCAACTGATCTCGGTCGAATTAAAGAGGAATCCAAGACAGAGAAGCGCCGTGATGGAGATGGCATAGTTCGAATCCAAAGGGAAACCAAGGGCCGCAAAGGAAAAGGGGTGACTTGCGTACGCGGGCTGCCAGGCACTGACAGCGAACTCAAGCTGCTCCTGGCAGAGCTCAAGAAGCGCTGTGGCTGCGGTGGCGCCCTCAAAGATGGGGTGATTGAGATTCAGGGTGACAAGCGTACTGAGATCAAAACATTCCTGGAATCTCGCAACCACACGGTAAAACTGGCCGGCGGTTAGCCGGCCTTAAGCAGTCGCAGTGGCTTTAACTGCAACTGCTTTTCCCGCTCCAAACACTGACTCAGCAAGGCGGCTAGCTGGATATGATAGTGTTCCAGAATCGCAGCGCGAATGTGTTTGCAACGCGATTCCATAACCTGCAGAGAATCCAGCACTTCCTGTCGCCCTTGTGGCAGCTGCCTGAAAGGCTCCTCCTGAGCTTTCAAATTTATTGCCGCAGCCACCCCTTGCTCTTTTAATAGAGCCGAACTCTCCACTGCCGCTACTATGGCATCTATCTCTCGCAAAGACAGCGCTGTATATTTTTGCAGCAGCTCCCTTTCATTCAACTCTGGTGATAGGTGCTGGGCAAATATTGCCAGCGAGTGGCTATAACCGGCGAGCCGATCCAGATGTGGTGCCAAGCTATCGTAGGCGGCCAAATGGCGCAGCTGGTTCCTGGCTGTCTGACGCTGATCCGTGGGCATAGTTACCAGGGATAGACACAGGCGCTGATAGAAAACACCATAAATCTGCTGTAATTGCTTGTGTGACTCCTCCAGTTCAGCGCGCTTAACAGCGATCTGCTCTTGAGCTCCTGCAAGGCTGGCCCCCTTCAAGCAAAAGTCTTCAGCGGTAAAAGGGATTTTACCGCGTATCAGCGCCGCTCCCAGCTGCATTGTAAAAACCCTGATCTGCAAGTCCTCCCGGCGTCCACGCAAATCACGCAACTCCACGAGTTTACTGCGCAGCCAATCGATAGTGCCCTGCAGATCCAGCGCCTGCATTTCCGCAGAGGATGGCCTGCGCAGAGGCATCAGGGCCAAGGGTGCCAGGCGATTGAAATACTCGTCCAGTACCTCAGCAGACTCCTCTGACTCCTTACTTGAACTCAGTAAAAGTCGGTTTTCGACCATCTCGCAGTCTTTGCCAGTAACTTCAGAGGTCACAGCGGTCGTCAGGCCGGCAAAGTCTACAAACATGGATTGCAGGGGTATCGCAGATCTAACCTGCCCCACAAACTCCCGCTCAATCAACACCGTTACACATTCACTGTCGATCGCCTGCTGAATATCCCAGGGGTCCCTGGCCTGTGTCATAGCAGCCTCAACTACATCGCTGGTATCAACATCCAGATTCTCCTGCATCCAACGGACGGCATCGGGAATATTTGCACAACTGCGTCCCAGCGCCTGGGCTTCGCGATTAATTTCTGTCACTAAGAGATCTGCGTGCACTAACCGATGCCACTTCCTGGCGAAGTCTGCCAACGCATCACTACCTATTATCTGAGCCGCAACACCGTCAGCCCTCTCCTGTAGCATTACGGCACTGCCTGCGGTTAAGCGGCAATGCAGTGCCTCCAGGCGCTGCAAGATAGGGAGCAAAATATATCCACCTGTCACTAGCATACGGTGAAATGGCCCGGCCAGTGCTCCGGGGGCATTCTCCGGGCTAACAACACTGCGCTCATTTTCAAAAGCCCACTGCATCAGTTCCAATCGCTGCACGGTGCCGTAAGTCAACCAACCAAGTGCGCCGAGCAAACGGCCGCGATAGAAGGCGAGCCCCCTACCCACGAGTGCCAGGACCTCCTTTCCATCCAATGAGGCGACGCTGGCAAGCCCTACTGTAAGTGGTAAATTCTGCCTAAAAACCTGGAGAAATCCCGGCTGGGACACAATATGGGAGTCTGCACTTACAAAGACTTGGCTGATCTTTGGCAGCCCTAGCTTATCGACCAATGAATTAATTAACTTCAAGACCTCCTTACCTTCAGAGGGCAACAGCTGACGGGGCTCCGATGAATCTCGCAAACGGGAGGATAAGCAGAAAAATGGCCAAACAAACAGCAGACCAACAAGCAGGGCGAGAAGTACGGTTAAAATACTCAGCGACACCCCCACCCAAGTAAGTTCTCCCTGCCAAACAGCCATAGGGATTTGCCATAGGGCATATCCACTGGAGAAAACACAAGCGAACAGTACCAACCAGAATATCGAGGGCACGATTACTGCTTTGACCACTCCCCAAACTGCCTTGCCCTGACTCGTGACACTGTCAGCCTGTAATCGGCCTGCATCAGATAAATACCACTCAACCGAATCCTGGGAGCCTTCCGGCTTTATTGCTGGATTGCCTGCGGCAGGAGTGGATGAAACGACTTTCTGGGGCTCGTCTGCTTCGAGAGTTTTCTGGCTAACAGGAACAAAAGGGTCAGTACCAGCGCGCGCCTTATCCGGCGCATCCACCGATGCAGCATTGACCTGGGCCTTGCGCCGCTGGGCGACTTTTATCTTTGCAATCAGCTCGCGGTTATCAAATCGTCCCGCCGGACAAACCTCCACTCGCAGGCCAATTTTCTGCAGACTGGTGCGAAACTCCAGCGCCTGGTCAGAAACCAACCGATCTTTAATTACCCAGCCTTTTAGTAGCAGCCTGCGCGCCTGGGGCTCCGAGATAGAGAACAACTTCGCCACATCCCGGATAACCGGACCCGGTTCTTTGGCGTGAAGCGTCCTTCCCGTGGAAACCACCTGGTACAAATCCTGGCCCGCCATCTCCCTCTCCTGTCACCAAGTGACGCAAATTGTCACATTTATTACATCTTGCGCGGAGAGTAAAAGATTCAGAGAAAATCAGTTGCGCACCAGTTCTCACCAAGCCAGTTCAAAAACAAAAATGGCAGGAAAGAAGGCAAAGTTCACAGTTTTTCTGGCACGCTTTGCCAATTTAGGAAGAAATCAGGGAGTGAATATCGCTAGAACACGCGCCGCCAGATCTGGAATAGACAACCCCTTATCTCTCGGCTTATACCAACTGTATGTGTGACTCAAGGCACCGACCAGCAAACGCCTTACCAGTGCGGGATCACCACCGGGACACTCGGCGGCCTCAATAGCGTCCAGCCATATCTGCTCATACTCCTCCCTTAGGCGTAAAACTTCCTGCTGACTCTCTTCGGATAGGCTTCTCCACTCCACCACCAGGATAGAAAAACCCGGTACTGCCAATCCATGAATAGCCTCTAATTCACACTGAATACAGGCCTGAAGCCTCTCTTGCGGTGTTCGACTCTGTTCCGCTGCGGTTCGCATTCGCGCACCGGCAAATATCGTCACCTCCCGCATTACTTCACAGAGAATCTGCTCCTTACTGGAAAAATGATGAAAAATACTGCCAGACAAAATACCCACTTCCGCAGCGAGATCCCGCACTGTTGTCCGGGCGAACCCTTTTTGCTCAAACAACCGCGCTGCAGCATTCAGCAAACGTCCACGGGCAGATTCAGGATCTGTTAGCACTCCATCTGCCACCAAAGCACCTACCAGCTGCTGCGGCGATAACTCTTCGGGAACTCTCACAAAATCCTGCCCACTTTCAATCACGAACCACTCCCCGTATTGGTCAATTTGAGTCAAACATCTTAACGGCCCTGAGAATTTTTAATCAAATAGGCGCCAAGTATTGAACACCAAGCGCTTGCTTGGTAGCGTTAAGCTATTCTGCGTTTTCCCACATGCAGGCGCAAGCGCCGACAAGAACAATAAAAACTGAATAAGCCGTAAGGCCGTAAAAAAGGAAACTTTCATGCGCTATCAAAGCCAGCTGCGCTCCGGCAGCTTTAGCGAGCAAACCTATATCGTCACCGGTGGCGGCAGCGGTATTGGACGCTGCATTGCCCACGAACTGGCTAGCCTCGGCGCCCATGTAGTATTGATCGGGCGCAAACTGGACAAGCTGGAAAGAGTTGCCGGCGAGATCCACAACGATGCTGGCGAGTGCAGCTTATTCAGCCTGGACATTCGCGATGAAGAAGGAGTCCAGGAGACAGTGGGGCAAATAGTCCAGGCCCGGGGCCAAATTCACGGATTAGTGAACAATGCCGGTGGCCAGTTCCCCTCACCCCTTGAGCAGATCAACACAAAAGGGTTCGATGCTGTTGTACGCAGTAACCTGCTCGGTGGCTTTTTAATGTCCCGAGAAGTTTTTGTTCAATCTATGAAACAGCACGGCGGCAGTATCGTAAATATCACCGCAGATAACGCCGGCGGTATGCCAATGATGGGCCATTCCGGTGCCGCTCGAGCAGGCATGGAAAATATTACCGAAACCTCCGCCTTAGAGTGGGCACCTTTTGGGGTTCGAGTTAATGCTGTAGCGCCAGGCTATATTCTCTCCAGCGGCTTTGGTACTTACGACCCCAAATTCCTGCGCGAGCTATTACCGGGCTTCCGAGACAGTATTCCCCTCTATCGATTGGGAGAGGAAGCGGAAATTAGTGGGGCCGTGTGCTTCCTGCTTTCCGATGCCGCCAGCTATATCACTGGACAAACGCTGCGTATCGATGGTGGCTCGAGTCTCAAACATCACTCTCCCCTTTGGCAGCCACAGGCGGCCCGTAACTCTAAACGCTTCAACGGATTCCATCGCAAACGCCGGCCGCAGGTAGTGGAAGAATTGGAAGCGGAGGGCAAGCTCTAATGCAGCCGATTGATTCCCAGCTCGACAACCGCTCGGCAGAGTTCAATGACAACCAAGCTGCCATGCTGGAACAGATCAACCATTTTCGTGAAGCTGAGCAACGTCCGGTACAGGCAGAGAAAAGTAAGGCTGCGCGCTATCGTGACCGGGGCTGGCTGCTGCCAAGGGAGCGCCTTAATTTATTGCTCGACCCCGGCGCGCCTTTTGTAGAGTTGTGCTCCCTTGCCGGCTATAAACTTTTTGACGACCAGGATGGTACCGGTGCGGGTGGCGGAGCCATTTGTGGCATTGGCCAGGTCAGCGGACAACGTTGCATGGTTCGGGTAGATAACTATGCCGTAAAAGGTGGCACCATCTCACCAGCCGGGATGGATAAAGCCCTGCGAATGCAGAGGATAGCTCTGGAGAATCATTTGCCGATTGTCGCCCTGGCACAAAGTGGTGGTGCCAACCTGATGTATGCCAGCGACACTTTCGCTCCCGGTGGACGCGGATTTGCTAACCAGGCTCGAATGTCCGCTGCCGGTATTCCGCAAGTAACCGTGGTACATGGCGGCGCTACTGCCGGCGGTGCTTACCAGCCAGGCCTGTCAGATTATGTGGTCATGGTACGCGGGCAAACCGGTATGTATCTGGCTGGGCCGCCGCTACTGAAAGCAGCCACCGGTGAAATTGCCGATGCGGAAAGCCTCGGCGGAGCGGAAATGCACTGTACCGAATCCGGCAGTGGCGATTACTTAGCTGAGAACGACGCCGATGGTATCCGCATAGCAAGGGAAATTATTGCCACCCTCCCCTCACCCATTAAAAGCTCAGTACAAAAAGACTACCGAGACCCATTGCATCCTATCGACGACCTGCTCGGCCTGATTCCAGCAGACAGCAAAAAGCCCTACGACGTGCGCGAAATTCTCGCTCGTGTAGCCGACGGCTCTGCCATGTTGGATTTCAAGCCGGAATTCGATCGACAAACCGTATGTGGCCATATTCGTATTGAAGGCTTTCCTGTAGGAATTATTGGGAATAACGGCCCGATCACCCCCAAGGGGGCCAACAAGGCCGCGCAGTTTATTCAGTTGTGCGAACAGAGTGGCACTCCACTGCTGTTTTTACATAACACCACCGGCTTTATGGTGGGTACCGAGGTGGAGCGCAACGGCATCATCAAGCACGGGGCCAAAATGATTCAGGCCGTGGCCAATGCCAGCGTACCAAAACTCAGTATTGTCGTGGGCGGTTCCTATGGGGCCGGCAACTACGCCATGTGCGGTCGCGGATTCGATCCCCGCTTTATTTTTGCCTGGCCCAACTCCCGCACCGCAGTTATGGGCGCAGCCCAGGCCGGCAAGGTAATGCGCATCGTCACCGAGCAAAAAATGCAACGCAGTGGCAATGTGGATGAGACTGTATTGGACAAATTGGAAAATGACACCAGCGCATTTATGCATGGCAATTCCGATGCTCTCGCCTGCAGTGCACGCCTCTGGGATGACGGCATTATCGATCCCCGCGATACACGCAAACTTTTAGGTATGTTGCTAGAAATTTGCAATGAGGCCGAGCAGAGAAAACTCAATAAAAATACCTTTGGCGTAGCTAGGTTCTAACGAAAAACCGGGGCAACAAGGAAGTGCGGTTGCCCATTAACACAATCACCGGGTTCACACTTCAAGGCAGGGAAAACAATAATGATATTTAGCGATCAACACCGGGAACTACAGCGCACTGTACAAAACTTTGTACAGCAGGAAATCAATCCCAATGTGGCGGAATGGGAAAAGGCCGGCCGCTTTCCTATCCACGAAATTTTCCAACAACTGGCCAACCTGGGCCTGCTGGGCATCAGCAAGTCCACGGACTTCGGTGGTCTGGGCCTCGACTTCAGTTACGAAACCGTTTTCCTGGAAGAGCTGGGCAGCGCCCACTGTGGCGGTGTACCCCTGTCAATTTCAGTGCAAACCTCCATGTGCACCCCGGCCCTGGCTAATTTTGGCAGCCAGGATTTGAAAGAACAGTTCCTGATTCCCGCTGTGAGTGGCGAGATGATCGGTGCAATTGCCGTTTCCGAACCCGGCGCCGGTTCCGATGTTGCTTCGATTAAGACCACCGCCAAGAGCGATGGCGACGACTATGTGATTAACGGCAGCAAGATGTGGATCACCAACGCCCCCTGCGCCGATTTTTTCTGCACCCTGGTCAATACCAGTGAGGGCAAAGCCCATAGCAACAAATCCCTGGTCATTATTCCGGCGAAAACGCCTGGTGTACGCATCGGCGAAAAACTCGACAAATTAGGCATGCGCTCATCGGAAACCGCTCCCATCTTTTTTGACAATGTACGGGTGCCCAAACATTTCCGTATCGGCGATGAAGGTGCCGGATTCCTATTGCAGATGCTTCAGTTCCAGGAAGAACGTCTCGCCGGCGCCGCGCTGAACTTAAAAGGCCTGGAGCACTGTGTAACCAGCACCATCGACTATGTGCGCGAACGCCATGCCTTTAAATCGCCATTGATCGACAATCAAACTATCCACTTTGCCCTCGCAGAAATGCAGACCGAAGTGGAATGCCTGCGCTCTCTAACCTGGCGCGCGGTGGAAGCTTATGTGGCAGGTGAAGATGTCACTACCCTTGCTTCAATGGCCAAGCTCAAGGCTGGTCGCCTGTCCCGCTCTATTCCCGATCAGTGCCTGCAGTTCTGGGGTGGCATGGGCTATATCGAGGAGACTGTAATCAACCGTGCTTACCGGGATAGCCGTCTCACCGCTATCGGCGGCGGTGCAGATGAAGTAATGCTCGGCATTATCTGTAAGCTGATGGGCATACTGCCCAGCAAACGCAAACCCACCGCGTGAGGTCAGGCCATGGAGACAATTATTGATGAAACCATCGGCATCGCCCGTCATCTCACGCTAAATCGCCCGCAACAGCGCAACGCCATCAGTTTGCAAATGGTAGATGAGCTTCTACAAAAACTCGCAGAAGCGGAAGAAGATCCGCAGGTGCGAGCACTGGTGCTGCGGGGTGCAGAACACAACTTCTGTGCCGGTGGCGATATTGCCGATATGCTCAATGCTCAGCAGGGCGCGAGCGATGGAAATAGTGATGTATTTTTTCACTTAAACCGTCGTTTCGGTGAACTGATGGAACGATTTAATCGCACCCCTTTAATAGTCATTGCCGTACTGGAAGGTGCCGTAATGGGCGGTGGTTTCGGGCTCGCTTGCAGTGCCGATATTGCCATCGCCGATCGTAGTTGCCGCTTTGCCCTTCCGGAAACTCGCTTGGGTTTACCGCCTGCACAAATTGCTCCCTTTGTCGTGGCACGAGTCGGCCTCTCCCAGGCCCGGCGCCTGGCCCTCAGCGGAGCAAAAGTCAATGCACAGCAGGCCTTGGAAATTGGGTTAATCCACCAGTTGCTCGATAATTCCGAAGCCCTCGAAGGCGCGCTGCAGGAACACTTGGGTGCGATCAATGCCTGCGCTCCCGGCGCCCTGGCAACGACCAAGCAGATCTTGCTGGATGCTGCACGGGTGAGCGATGAGACTGCCCTCGGCCAACTGCTCGACGGCGCTGCGCAGCAGTTTTCCCGTGCAATTCAAGGCCATGAAGGGCGCGAAGGCGCCCGTGCATTTCTGGAAAAACGATCACCGGAGTGGCAGCACTGATGTCGACAACAGAGACCCTGTTAATCGCCAATCGAGGCGAGATCGCACTGCGAATTATGCGAACTGCTCGGGCGGAAGGCTATCGCACAGTCGCCGTCTACAGCGATGCGGACTGCGATGCACTGCACGCACAGACTGCCGATATCGCCGTAGCCATTGGCGGGCAGACTTCGGCAGAGTCCTATCTGGATATCCAAAAAATTCTCGCCGCAGCTAAAAAATCCGGAGCCACTGCCGTCCACCCTGGCTACGGCTTTCTCGCTGAGAATGCGGAATTTGCCAGCGCTTGCGAAGAGAATGGACTGAGTTTTGTTGGCCCGAGTGCCGAAGTCATAGAATTGATGGGCAACAAACGCAAAGCCAAGGAGTTTGTTGCCGCTGCCGGCGTACCCTGTATTCCCGGCTTCCAGGGTGCCCAGGACGACGACACCCTGGTCGCCGAGGCGCGGCGCATTGGCTTCCCGTTAATGATCAAAGCTGCCGCAGGCGGTGGTGGGCGCGGCATGCGCCTGGCTCACGGAGACAACGAGCTGGCCTCCCAGTTGCGCGCCGCCCGCAGTGAATCCATGAGTGCATTCGGCAGCGACGAGTTAATTCTGGAAAAGGCACTGGTCAACGCTCGCCATATCGAAATCCAGGTATTTGCGGATCGTCATGGCAACTGTATTCACCTGGGGGAGCGGGATTGCTCCGTACAGCGACGCCATCAAAAAGTGGTCGAAGAGTGCCCTTCCCCAGCGGTCGACACCCAGCTGCGGGAAAGAATGGGGCAAGCCGCAGTCGACGCCGCGCGAGCCTGCGGTTATCTAGGCGCGGGCACCGTAGAGTTTCTACTCTGCCCCAACGGCGAATTCTATTTCCTGGAAATGAACACCCGGTTGCAAGTAGAGCACCCGGTAACAGAAATGGTAACCGGTTTTGACCTGGTAGCTTGGCAACTGGCAGTAGCACGCGGCGAAGCCCTATGCGTTTCCCAGCAGCAAGTCTCCCAGCAGGGGCACGCCATTGAAGTCCGCCTGTATGCCGAAGACCCGGAACAACAATTCCTGCCCCAGGCCGGAAAAGTACTCCACTGGGTAGCGCCAAAGGGGCAAGGAATCCGTATCGACCACGCTTTGAAAAATGGTTGCGAAATTACGCCATTTTACGACCCCATGCTCGGCAAATTAATTGCTTGGGGGCAGGATCGAGAAGAAGCTCGGCGCAAGCTAACCCAAGCCCTAACCCGGCTGGAATTTATCGGCCCCAAAAACAATATCCATTTCCTGCAGAAGATCCTGGCCGAATCACAGTTTATCGCTGGCGATGCCGATACCAGCTTTCTCGACCAAAACAGCACGCTGACATCCGCAGAACCAGTTCCAGCAGTAATTGCAGCCCAAGCCACATTACTTAATCACTTGCACCAAGCCAACCCTCAGGATCGGCGTAGCGGCCGCAGTGACTGGCGCAGTGGTGACAACAGCGTGCCGATCAACTACCGACTGGAAATTGCAGGACAAACCCTAAACTGTGAGCTGCTGGCGTTAGTAGATAATTCTTATCAAATCTCAGTAGGCGACCAGCAGTTCCTGATTCAGTGGGTCCATTTTGAGAAATCACAAAAAGAAACTGGAGTTTATAGCGCTGAACTTCTGCTGGATGGCGTTAGCCAAAAGAGACTGTTTCTAGCCAACCAAAGCAATCTGCACCTCCTTTTAGACAGCAGGCAATTTCATTTTGTCGATATCACCCACGCCCCCGCCAAATCGAGCCTTAACGAAGGCAGTGGCCGCATCACGGCTCCTATGGACGGTTGCCTGGTGCAGGTATTGGTTGAGCCCAATCAAAGAGTTCAGCGGGGAGACACTATCGCCTTAATGGAAGCCATGAAAATGGAGCACGCCCTGCGCGCAGACCGCGACGGTACCGTAATTAAACTGGGCGCCTGTGAAGGAGACCAGGTACGCGGTGGCCAGCTGTTAGTTCAGATCGAAGCCGCTCCCACGGAAACCGCCAAAATCCCCAGCGACGCTACTTCCTAAAGGAGATCAGCATGTACGATATTGATGCCTCCCGTATGGCAAGCCCCTTCTATGACGAAGGCCATCAGGAATGGCGCACCCAGTTGCGCCGCTTTGTCGACCGTGAGATTACTCCCTACATTACTGAATGGGACGAAGACGGCCAGCTACCCGCCGAGCTTTGGAAAAAAGCCGCAGAAGTTGGCCTTCTGCAGATGAGTTATCCGGAAAACTACGGCGGCATCGAAACCGATCTCTTCCATATGATTGTTGCCGCAGAGGAGTTAGCCCGCCCCGGCGCTGGTGGCCTCTACGCCAGCCTAATGGTCCACGGCATTGCCCTGCCCCCATTACTGCACTATGGCAGTGAGGCCCTAAAAGATCAGGTTATTCCCTCGGTATTACGTGGCGAAAAGCATATTTCCCTGGCTGTTACCGAACCAGGCGCAGGCTCCGATGTAGCCAATCTCCAGTGCCGCGCAGAGCGTGATGGGGATGACTATATCGTTACCGGCGAAAAGACCTATATCACCGGCGGTATGCGCGCTAACTGGTTTACTACTGCGGTGCGCACTGGCGAGGAAGGCTTCGGCGGTATCTCCCTGCTCTTAATCCCTGCGGATGCCGAAGGCGTTAGCCGGCAGCTTCTCGATAAAAAGCAGGGCTGGTGGTGTTCTGATACGGCCAGTATCTTTTTTGATCAGGTGCGCGTGCCCGCGAGTAATCTAATTGGCGGTGAGAACCAAGGTTTCTTGCCCATAGTGCACAACTTCAATCGCGAGCGCCTGGGCATTGCCGCTTCCTGTGTAGAATTCAGCCGGGTCTGTTTGCAGGATGCCATTGAGTGGGCCCAGGAGCGCCAAACTTTCGGAAAGCGTCTCGCCAATCACCAGGTGATTCGACACAAATTTGCCCAGATGCTTCAACGCATCAATGCCACCCAAGCCTATCTGGATCTCTGTGCCTGGGCAGAGCAACAACACCAGCTCAAAGTAGCGGATATCGCACTACTCAAAGTCCAAGCCACAGAAACCCTTGAGTTCTGCGCTCGGGAGGCTATGCAGGTGTTGGGCGGCGCAGGCTATATGCGCGGCAGCCGTGTTGAGCGTATCTATCGTGAAGTGCGGGTGAATGCGATTGGTGGCGGATCTGAAGAAATTATGCGGGATCTGGCGTCCAGGCAAATGGGGATTTAAGGTAGCCTTTAAGGCAAGGATAAAAGCCTTGCTAAGCCTATTTTTAACTCAGTCCCGCATGGGTGTGGGACTGAGTTAGCGAAAATCCCGCTTAAATTAACCCTGCTTCTTTTCTTCGATAAAGTCCCTTACCTGCTCACTTAGTACGGCCATAGGGACATTGCCATTTCTCAGAATGATTTCATGGAAGTCCTTAATATCGAAGTCTTCACCAAGTTCATTTTGCATCAGTTCTCGCAAGGCGAAAATCTCAAGTGCACCAGAATCATAAGAGGTAAGCTGGGCCGGCATAACCGCCATTCGGTCCATCAGAGTTCTCGGGCCTTTAGCAAATGAAGCTCCAGAATCCTGCAAAAACTCCGCAACCTTTTCATCACTCCAACCGAGTACATGCATTGCGGTGTCCGCTACCATACCTCGCGCAGGCCATGCTCTCCTTAGGATCTTGGTTGACCCATACTGATACATTCCCGCTTCCTCCGCTAGATGTTCAGAGTACCTACCCCAACCTTCAGCAAAAGCAGAGTTAGACAAAGCATCTTCTATTTTGTGAAACTTTTCTTGCTCTTGTACGAGAGCAATTTGCATATGATGGCCCGGGTACCCTTCGTGGATAGTAACCTTCTCTGCAGAAGCGTAAGACTCATCCTTGTAAGTTGTCGGATCATATCCAAATCTCGCCTTGCGCTCCTTGGTGCCCGGAATATAGTGTGCGCTGCGACCTGAGCCCTGTTCATGCTCAGGGATAGCTTTTACTTCCATTTCGATCAAAGGCATTTCATGGAAGAAATCAACGGTTAAATCTCTAGACTTATCTACCAGGCGCTCATAAAACTGATGCATCTCATCAGCGCTATTAAATTTCTGAGTTTTATCCTCACTGGCCCTTGCCACTGCCTGAGAATAGGAATCTACTTGATAGAACTCCTTGCCTAAGCGAACCACTTCGCTCTTGTTTGAGTTGACAGCCCTTAAACCCAACTCAAAAACTTCTTCTGGTGTTCTCTGCAAAGTCGTATAAGAACGATACTGAGCCATATAACATTCACGGCCATTAGGAATCGCATGGATACCAAGCTCGGCTCTGGCTTCAGGTAAATAGGCAGACTCTAGAAAATTCTTGTAATTCTCCATTGAGGGGATAACGTGATCTGAAAGCACCTGTTTAAATGCAGCAGCAAACTCAGGGTCCCCAGCTTTCTTCACTAACCCCAAGAACGGGTGCTCATCGATAGGTACTTGGGTCAAGCCATCAACTTGCTGAATGACTCGCTTAACCACACTCTGAGGTGCGGAGTAACCTTGCTCTAACCCCCGGCGGAGATTGGCTATTTCTTGCTCATAGTAACGAGCCGCGTCAAGCCAACGTTCAATCGCATCTGCCTTTTCTTGGGCTGTTTCAACCGGCTGAACCTCGGTCAAAAAGCCAAGAATGATATGAGGCCCAAACATATGATCAACAGACCAGAGTTCAGTCTTACACACCCTTAGGCCAACATTGGACTCTAATCGCTCTTTCAGTTTGAAGTAGAATACCTTCTCTTGATCACTTTTTAGACCATCAAGATCTATCTCTGCCAATTTATTGAGTATTCTGTCCTCAGATGCCGCTAGAGAGGCAGCGTTACTGGGGGAATTACTTAAAAAAGGTTGTGCCTGTCCAGCTCCATATCTGAGAAGTAAGCGTACGGCTGGAAGTTTTCTAAATAAGCTTCGGCATATTGATCCGCTAGATCATGGAGTAGTGCCGAGTTGTCAATAGCTTCCCTACCGGCCACATCAGTTTGGTTATCAGTAACTGAGCATCCCATTAGGACCGATGAAACTACCAATACACCTAAACCCGCTCTTTTTACATTAATCATTCTTATAAGACCGCAACATAAAACTCATTAAAAAGGTTTCTACAAAGAAAACTTCAACTTCCTGTTTTATAGTAGGCACTGTAACAAAATGAGTTTCAACACCTCAAATGCGGAATATCGGCGAAGCGAGGATATTTATAGATAAATCCCAGAGATAGAGCGTAGAATCCATTTAATTGACAGAGTCACAAGTAACAAGCGCTAGCAACTTGACATAGAGACCACCTAAGCCTCCTTTAACCTATGCACTTGAAGGGTATGGCGATGTATAAGAAGCCCACCTTAATAAAAATGGGCTTCTTAAAGAACAGTAATTCCTTATAACACCAATGAATGTTACTTCATTTATACTACGGCACTAACTGGTAGCTATTACCTAAGTCGTCTTGTACCACCTCAGCAATACCATCGATGGCGGAGATTTCTAATGGCTCACTTAGAATGCGACTTCTAAATGTCCAGCCTTCTGGCAGATTGAGGCGACTTCCCAGGTCTTTTAAATCGTCAAACTGAAGATCAGAGACCTCAATACGACTAAATGATTGCATAATATACACCTGCCCATTCATATCAGTTAGCTCATAAACACGACGGCCTTCATAAAACAACCAAGTATTATTCCTTAGTACCTGTCCAGGAATATAGGAAACACTCTCTCCAAGATCAGAACTATAATTCATGGTAGTCAATAAGCGCATTTCTAAGTCACCGAAAAAACGGTGTTCATCATCCGGACTGGGTGAGACAATATCGCCACCTAAAATTTCATCCACCACAAAAAAACGCGGCCCATTAGGGATTGCAAAAAGCACACCATACTCAATTTCTATATCGCTGAAGTTGATAGCATCCCACAGATTTTGGGGACAAAAATTAACACCCGGGGTACCCCAAATCTCTGTTGACTCCTCAGCCCCGTCTAGATAAGAAAGTAATATCTCACAATAGCGAAAATTAAAGAGTGGACCGCCAGCTTGCAATGGTTCCTCAACCGTAGTATTTCGCAAGAAATCTAAAAAGTGTATGGCCAATTCTTCGCCTACATCGTCTTGAATAAAGTGGCCGGCAATAAACCGCTTATGATCATTGCCGTCTGATCCAGGTACATGTTCAACCCACTTCTTCTGGACCTCTAAGCTACCCAACTTTATATCATAAGCTCCCGCATTAAACATAAAGGGGTTGTGAAAGGCTCCAAGTGTTTTCCAAGCTGAAAAATTTTCCATTTCAATACCTGCCGACATCGCAGGAAAAGCTCGAATTGCCGCTTTATACTCGAAAGCAGGATATGGAGCATTGTAAGCTGCGACTTCATCACTGCTCAGCTCAACTCTGGTTACTACTTGCAGTACATCTCCAGCTATTAATTCTGGCACACCGGCAGCATAGTCAATCCACTGCTGAAACCCCTCCACTCCATCAGGTTCTTTTGACGCAAAGAATGTAGCCGCATCACCCAGTGACTCATCGATCTCAAATGTCGGGTAAATATATGGGTTTTGACCCACCGGAATGAGGGGAAGATCACCATTAGCAACAACCAGTCTAGCAATTACATGTGGCATATCACCCGCAATACGAAGACCGATAAGACTGCCCCAGTCCTGTACGAAAAGGTTGATATCAGTTAATTGTAATTTATTAATAAATGCCTTATTCCAAGCAACATGCTGTTCATACTGATGTACAGTGACGTCAATCGGTTTGTCTGACCTTCCCATTCCAATATGATCTGGTGCAATCACTCGGTAACCGGCATCAGCAAGGATCGGGATCATTTTTCGGTATAAATAGGACCAGCTGGGTTGACCATGTAGTAACAGTATAACTTCACCATTATCAGGCCCAACATCCACGTAATGCATATTTAAGCCGTCAATTTCTACGTAACTTGGCTCAAACTCATATCCGGAAAGGGAGTCAAAACAGGCATCGGGAGTAACAATATATTCCAAACCCGTAGCGGTTGCATGTATTTCACTTTCAGACAATTTACAAGCATCGCTATTTGGGCCTGTAACTAAGGGAATCTCTGTCCCTGAGACATCTTCAGAGTCATCCGAGTCACAAGCAACCAATAGGGAACCCAAAAAGCAGATACCGAACAGACACCGGAATAGAGAGATATATTGGGGAGTTTTAGATATAGAGACAAAAGAATAATTCATAATATAAACCTTCCTTTTACATTAAATAGAAATTCCTTTAACTGGAGAGGATATTCATATCACCATCAGAGCATCCACCTATGACAGAATTGTGCGGATGGTGAAAATCTCCGCACGACCAGAACTATTGGAAGTTTTATCATTAATTAAACAGGGAAAACCCTATAAAAAAGCACATGACTAACTTCCGCCAATTTAAGAACCTGAGATACATAAACTTATGCTTAGATACTTAAAAATTTGCTTTCAATCGAGAATGTTTTGTATGAACGGTGCATATTTCAAGCTCAATGGAGCAAATGGCAAGTTTCTTTCATATGAGATTACCTATATCATTCACTGTTGATATTCTGATATATAAAATCGATATTGAATGTAACATAGGCAAGAAACCTTGTTTGAATTTCGCAAAATAAATAAGATCCAAGCATGGATATTTCTTCTAATATGGCCATGGGTGAATATCTTTATCGTCTCTGCTACACTTTATTCACTTGAGTCACTAACCCCCCACCTCTTCCTGTTGGCTACAGCTAAAATATGGGGAACGTTTATTTTATGTCACCTTCTTTTCATTTTTATTGAAAATCTTCCCAACAGCCCTCTACGATTGTTAAAAGAAAAACACACCTACTTACTTAGACCAATTGTAGTCATTTTTCTATTTATAAGCATTGCACCGATCGTAGAACCCCCATTAACTTTCAAAGTGCCTGATATTAAAATATTACCATTGGCGATAATGCTACTTGAATCCACAGTTTATATTTTTGCCATATATATATTTCAACAGCAAAGTTTCTTCTATCGCTCGCAGCTTCATGCGCAACAGGCAGAGCTACAAATACTTAAAATGCAATCAAATCCTCACTTTCTATTTAACACTCTAAATTTGATTGCATCAGAAGTCATTCAGCACCCATCAAAAGCTAAAGAGCTCATTTACAGCCTATCCGATTTATTGCGCGACACAATCAACTTAACCAAAACCCAATGGATAACTATTGAGGAAGAACTAAGATTAATCGAGTTATACCTCTTGCTGCAGCAAAAGCGCTTTGAGGATCGATTCACCTTTGATATTGACTGCCCACAAAATTTGAATGGAATGAATATACCTTCATTACTATTAATGCCAGCTGTGGAAAATGCCATAAAGTACGGTATTGCACCCTACGCTAAAAGTGGGCATGTGAGTGTAAATGTGGAACTAAATAATAGCTACATAGAAGTGGAAGTTCAGGATACAGGGGCATGCTTTGATGACAAGAACATCACTTATGGTGAAGGATTACGTATTCTAACTCAAACATTAAGAGTCAACTTCAGTGACAACCACGCCCTTAAGCTAAATTCAAGCGGTGAAGGAGCAAGTTTGAAAATTCGCTTCCCACAAGTAAATTCATCCATAACCCCGCAGGTTGAAAATGCCGAAAATGAATACTAAAAAAGTAATTATTGTCGATGACGAACCTGCAGCAAGATCCAATCTAATAGAAGTAATCAACACCTTCGATGAATTGAAAGTTGTGGCGCAAGTAACTGATGGAAAGTCAGCAATAAAGCAGATCATAACCAAAAGCCCTGATATCGTATTCCTTGACATTGAAATGCCAGAGGTGAATGGCTTTGATGTGGCCAATGCAACTCAACATATAAACTATCAACTTGTCTTCCTAACAGCCTATCAGCACTATGCCCTGCGTGCGTTCGACACAAATGCAATTGACTATTTGACAAAGCCTGCTCATCCAGAATTAATAAAGAAAAGCATTCGCAAGATATTACGGCAAGAGATGTATGCCTTAGGGCAACAGACGTCTTCAACAAGCGGAAACCGATTGGTTTTGAGTGATTACAATCAAATGAAGATATTTGAATATGACCAAATTAACTATATCGACAGTATCGGTCGTTATCGTCGCATCCACCTTACCGAGACAGGAGTTAAATCTCACAATACAAATACCATTATTTCAGATATGACACTTGACAGTTTCAGTGAGCAGCTACCTAAGGAAACTTTTTACCGATTACATCGAAGCTACATCATTAACAGCCATAGAATCCTTGAATTAAAGTTACAGTCACGACGCCATTTTGTCCGGCTCTCCGGAACAGATACACTTATCCCAGTATCTCGCAGTTTTCTATCCATCTTAAAGGAGAGTATTAAAGTCTCAGCTAGCTCTCTAATTGGGTAATAGATGGCTCTAAGTAATCCCGCAAATACAGCTATGAAATTACTCCGAGCCTCCATAATCCCAGAAACCTACATGTTCTTTTTAAGGAAGCTGATGATCGACCCAAAAATAGCTCTATGGTGCTCACTATCCGTAGGACCATGAGCCATATCTGGATATAGTTTTCACTCATAGTCCTTATCAAACTTACTTAACATCATATTCATGCGGTACATATGTTCACCATCAACAGTTTCATCCTTCTCACCATGAATAATAAATACAGGCCTTTGAAGGTTTTGTGCCAGATATACCGGTGAAATATTCTTCAGAGTGCTACTGTTCTTAACAGTATCTCCAACATTCTCCAGAAACCACTTACTTTAAGCCTCAGTTGCACAGGGTGAGTTCAGGTCGAGATTAATACCTGTGACACCGCCACACTGACTGTACAGCGGAACAACTACTGATGCTTGATAGCCTACATTTGTGTATAATATCCGCCATAACTCATTCCGACTGAACAACTTTTCGAAGAAAAAGTATTGCTTCGGTTACTTACCTCCTTTGCTGCTTGAAATATATTCAAGTATTAAGTTGCCGAAAAGCTGAATAATTGTCAGCCAATAACCAAGCCCATCAAAAACTGAACCAATTTCCTTCCGCATGAAAATACAGCTCATCTTCCGCAGACTCACCCGAGAACGCCCTCTGAAAAAATTTGTGTACCTTGGCATTTTTCTTCACCGACGAATTGGCAAAATAGGAATGTGAGTCCTTAACCCAAGGTGCGTTAGTGAAGTTGATATAGTGAGCGTTTCTAGAATTTAAATTCCTCAGAGAGTGCCCAAGTCGTGCAAGTTGTTCATAGCCAGATTTAATTCTTGACACTCCGAGCGCACGATCATTTTCGTTAATAGTGATAAAACAACGTTTCCGAAACGCAATACGGTCAACCCACAAACTATGATCAAAGTTATTAGTATCAGCTGCTGCCAATATTACATTGTCAAATATCAACCCACCGCCCTCTGTGATTGTGCTCTTCAGCATTTGCTTATAAAGATAATTCCCCATACTGTGAAATAAAGCATTCACAGTAAAAGGGCACTCCTTCTTCAGCAACTTACTGAAAAGCATTTCCTTTCTCTCCGGATTATCTGGATATTTTTCAGAAGCCGCTTTATAAAGTTCACTTCTCCGTGATTCTGTAATGAGGCGCAAGTACTCATGAAATGTATGCAGCGTACGTTCCAGTGCGCAAGTTGATGCTTTTGCGTCACGTTTATCTGATTTATAACTTATAGTTCCGATTATACCTCCACCATTTGCGGGCCAAGAAAATACTATTACAATCACACCGTATTGTTTTTCTATTTTTTTAGCTCGATCTACAATATCGCCCATATCATTGTTATACCCATGCACAAAAAAAGTATATGGGATTTTTTCTCACGTGCTTCTTCTGCAATTTCACAAGCAACTTTCAAACTGACATAGTGATTTTCTTTTGCATCAAGGGGCAATTTATATTTATTGATGAGTAGCTTTGCTTCATCCCGAGTTAAATCATCTGCCAAAAACTCTACGTTCCAACCTCTTTTCTTTTTAGTTATTTTCGCTATCCGCAACTCATTAGGACCTTTTTGATTGACGCTTTTACCAAACTGGTTTAAACCCTTCTTTCTCGCAAGCACTTCACGATTGGTGATAACATACATGCTCTGCTCCTTTGTCAAGGTGAATCAGATAGATCTTTATATAATAGCTTGCCTGTACTCCCTTGAGGCTCTCTTGATTATTAATTGATTCAGTCAAAACGCCTTATACATCAAACTTGCTTTTATCAAACTGCTTTTCCGTTCGCACAATTTAACCTTCCGCTTATTCATGGCAGTTGCAGAATAACTTTATCTCGATATAGATGACAGCGTACACTAAAGCTAATACAACCGACAGCCAAGTATTACTTGTATAATATGAGGCACTAATGCTCTATACTTTGCTTATCTTCAATATAGGAGGATGGGTTAATCAAACTGTCTATCTAAGCTGGAAATATCAAATTTTAAAAGACTTACTGTGTACGCCACTTACAGCAAAGATTAACTATTGATGGGTTTTGAACCTGCCATTACCCACGCCGAAGGAAGGGACTTCGACGTCAACAGAAGCGTAACTATTAATTTTCTAGGAACTAAAGAGTATGCTGGAGAAGGCGCTCAAGCTTAACCGGGGAAGAATTAGTACGATTAATTTTATCTGCCCTACAACGCAGACACGTCTCATCAGCCTTAAAGATCTGTGTCCTACTAGAATACTTAGATATTTAATAGGGAATTGTATGACTTTACGACTCAGAGGTTAGAGCCTCATCTCAGGCAGTTTCATAATAGAGGCTGAATAAGCCTATATTTTATTCAACTTTACCAGGATCCATAAAACGGTCTTTGTGTGGCTTCTCGATACCTCACAATCAAAACTGTTTCGACAAACTACCACTAGAGGGCTTCTGAGCTATCCCGACGGGTGAGTTTGTGGACCACCGCTAATTCATTGGCATCCCAAAAACAGCACAAATGACTATCAGGAACACGGCAATCCACAGCCTGGTAATCTGGACCCCGATCGAGATCCCCAAAATCGATTAGGAGTCCGACAAGGCCGCTTAAAACTAGATTAGTCTAGTTTTATTAGCTTACGACGCTCAACCCAAATGTTTCATATAAAACTGTGCACGTGCGATAACATCATTTCCGTAATCATTACCGGTCGTACCGACATCCATACGTTTAATAGTCTGTACATTACTGACGCCCGAATTATAAGCTACGACAGCTCCCTTCAGAACATCTTTATCTTCCCACTCCGGGCGTTTTTCTTGAACTTGACGACGGAAGCGAACAAATATTTCTGTGGCTTGCTCAATATGGTCAATACTATATGGTCCTCCTCGCGGGTTATGGTGTCGATTATCAACCTGCATAACACCCCACCCGTGTCCCTTATCACCGGTGCCATCTTTGTCCAGGACGTTGCCTGCACGGGACTCGCGACTGGCTAAAGCTGCCAGTAGCGCCGGAGGAACATCAAACTTATCCCCACAGGTACGAAACAGCTCACGAAGGTCAAGCACTCTTTCAAGGTCTGTTCGTGCCATTTTATGAGAAGACGCCACTCCAGAGGGTAGGTTATCTTGACGAGCGGTTCTAGCAGAAGCTCCCTTTGTGCTAGCTGCAGCCAGGGCTAAACTCCATCGATTATTTGTGTGCTTTGCAGCGCCATCATGTGTGACTTCACTGCCTGTACAGAGCTTGCTAAGTACGCCGTCTAAAGCTACTAGGGTAACAGCATCAGTTTCACCAGAGGGAGTTAGGCCCTGGTCAGCCTGAAAGTTCTTGATCGCCTCAGCAGTCTTAGGGCCATAAAATCCACGATATTCTTGATTTTCCCCTAGATCAACCTGATATTTGGGATTGATTGGGGTTAGTTGATTCAAAGCATCATGCAGGGCACCACAACCACCCATGTAATCACCGGTAGGCTCAAGGATCAGCTTTCCTGTGACAACCAGCTTTAAGGTCGTGTCATATGAAAGCAACCTGTGATGGAGGCGCATATTGGACGGAAGCTGGTCAGCTTCACTTTCATCTATATCAGGCTCCGGGAGGTCAAAAAGATCTCGCAATGCCGCGTAGTCAATTTGCATGATACGGGCTTTTGGATGATTTCGGAAAATATCAATACTGGTCTCTCGAATCGCGTCGCCATGTATTTTGTTATTACCAGAAGAACAGTGAATTACGCTTGTGGGCTCACCTCCCTTTACTTCAGTAATAATCCCCATGTGCCCTTGCTTTCTGCCATGATCAGGGTACACATACAGGTCACCGGGTTGCGCCTGGGCTGAAGTGACTAAAGCAAATAAATCATCCCCAACTTCTCCTCCCCCTTCCCAGTAACTACTTGTTTGGAGCCACTTGGCGCTACCTGGCGGAAGCTCTCTAGGGACGCCAATCGACCAAGCCACAAAGCCGGAGCAATCACACTCTGCCACTAACGGATTTAGAGGATTTATGCCCCCTTTTCCCAATTTGTATCGGGTCTTTCTTTCAAGGCAACTCCGAGCTCGCTTGAGTGTAGTTTTCTGGCTGGCTGTTTTTAACAGTTCTTTCCAACCACTCAAATAACTTTCTTTATCCTTCTCCTTATCTGCTCCACCTGCAATCTGTATTGCGCGCGCGATGATTTGAGGTATCTGTGAAATACGTCGATCCCCAGGGCATACCTTACCCCCAGCATTACTCCACTTTTCTCCTCCAGAAATTCGCCCACTGTAATCGTAGCCGGACCAATTACCATCGATACCCTGACGGTGGTAAGCGATCCCCCGTGAGCCGGGTTTGCTGTTAGGGCATTCGACGAGCGGAATATCGTGGGTCTTATGCGCCCATACGCAGATCTTTGCGATGGCTTCGATCTGTTGCTCAGTAAACGCCGGAACAGCATGTCCATCATCAACGTTCCAGTCTCCGAAAGCAGGACCATGATCCTCATTTTCGACTGCAATAACTCGGTAGTTGCCACTTCGATTGGCTGCTGATCGGTAGTCAGTGTCACGGGATTGAATAATTGTGCCATCCGCCTTGGTAGAAAAGTGCGCAGCATGTGCAGGCGCAAATCCCACGATTGTATGCAAACAGACAATATCATGGCGAGTCATCGGGACCTTGCCGTATTCGCGCTCCCGAATAGCACCCGGCATGCGTGCCATAATTTACCTCCAAAATATCGCTAAGTAACGAATAGAGCGGCCGCTAAAGCATTGATGGGAATAGAACCAGGCATTAGCGTAATTCGATGCCATGGTGATTTCAGTATCTGCGTGTATCAAACTTCACACTGTTCGCCTACCGGCAATCCAAGTAATGAGTCCATTCCAGTTTCTTATGGGTAGGAACCACACCATATTTAAAAGATAGCGATATAAATCCTATTGTCCAGGCGACAAAACCTCTTTACCAAGCAATTCCCGCTGAAAATCTTAGGCGGAAAAATCAGATAATATAACCCGATATATTTAACTGTGAGCGGCCCACAATTTACTATTTTACAGACAACTATTACCCCGTATTCTTAGATGCGGCTGTAACTAAACAAATGAAATCGGCTCCATGACAGATTTTTTTATTTATCACCAAATCTCTTTAGACAAACTAACTCACATCCTTTCCTTGGCCAAGTCATTAATACATGCAGGATTTGTACAGTTTCTACTTTCACTAGGAGATATCGTTAACATTTTATCGTAGCCCACCTCCTCTCCACCTTTAAGCAACGCAAGTGTACTGCCATCTAAGATACCCGAGGTATTTTTCATACCAAACTCAGATTGAAAAGCTTTAACAGTCCTTTTACCATTGACACTTAACACATATTCACTCTGCGATGGATCATAAACAATAAAATCCTTTAAATTGCCTTCCCTCCCCATTTTTTCTAACGCCAAAAAAATAGAATTAGGACATTTTGCCTTAATATTTTCTTTGATGTTTCACCCCCTCTTTCAAGTCTGGCTAAAATTTCATTATATTCAAATGCTGCGGGACCAAATTCTTTGTCTTCATATAATTTATTTGCTCTTCTGACTAGCACACTCCTCCCCTCATTTACCGTATTAGAAAACAAATCACCACTCTTGTACTCTTCTGCAAGATCTAATACACAAGGAGATTGAAAGCAAGACCTATCGCTACTACTTTCCTCTAAATCTTTACGCTCACTTTCACTCCACAGAGTGTGGCTATTGAGCTTTCCGGAGATTTTCTTTAGAACATTTTTACCTATCACCCCAATTTTACCAGATAAGTCATTGTCTGCCTTATACTTCTCCACAATATATTCCCCATACTTTGTTAACACTAACCTTTTCTGCTTAGGGTCAAAAATAACGGCTTCCTCCACCTGATCATGGACTCCATATTTTGAGCCAGATACAGCCTTTAGAAACATTATCAAAACATTTTGCCTAGCCCGCAAAGCATTTTCTTCATCTCGATCACCGACTTTCACCGCAAACTCATTATAGGTAAGAGCAGCCTTCCCATATTCTTTATCATTGAAGTATCTATTTGCCCTTATTTTCAGATTTCCAAGGGCCTCTTTAGAGGCAACGACTATAGTTGTTCCCTTTTCCCCTTCACAACTCGCCTCCTCATCTTTATACCTCCGAGGATGTGGATCAACTTTAATCTTTGTGCGAGGTATACACTTCTCTCCCGACAAAGATCCATCATCTCTAGTTGTAAGTTCCACCTCCTCTTTATCACCATCATTTTTCCTTCTAGTTATAGTCACATCACTTTGAACCCCTTCTCGATCAGCGTCTTCAACTTGAATATCATGCTTACCTTTATCCTTACCCAGGGATAAACTTGAAAAGAGTATTAACACTACAAATATTCCCAACAAAAAATAGAACCTAAACTGCATGCCTACCTCACAATACGATCAAATAGCCACCAATTAAAGCCAGAGGAATTAGTTTTCAACCATTGCCTTTTTCATTACCATTTTTAAAAAGCACAAACAAATAGAAAAATACTACAATGACAATGGCAATTAGAAAAAAATGATTATGCTCCCCTCATGAGTAATTAATCCTGTCTCCCAGTTTGGGGTCCTTAAATATATTGGCCCTGACGACTCCTTAACGGTCAACAACAACTGATACGATGAGTCTTTCTTGTCTTTTGGAGCACTATTTGTTCTCACCTTAACGATATATTTCGCAGTCGGATTTAATGTTACTGTTGCAGACTCCCAGTAATCAACTGTGCAATACGAGACATTCTTTTCATTGAGATTAGTATGTTGGTCTGGCGCTTCCGTCCAGCTCTTAATGTCATACCCCCTCTAGACTTAATAACAAACTTAACATCTTTAACCCAATTCACTTTAGAAATATTTGTTATTTGAAACTTATGAATAATGTCATCATCTTTGTTAGAGTGCTTCCTTATACCATCAGATTTTGTTTTGTTATCATCACAGAAATCCCAAATCTTCTCTTTAGCGCCATCAGAATCATCGCGACCCTTTTTTTCTGGCCTGCAATCCTCTGTGTAAGTAATATTAGCGCCATAAGAGTCATCGCGACCTTCTTTTTCTGGCCTGCAATCCTCTGTGTACTCTGTGTATGTAATAATCGGTTGATTTAATGTTCTACTTGCAAGATGATTTGCAGCCCAGCCAAATGAAGCTAAGACTATTAAAAACAAAAATGGGGCTTCTTTCTGTCGAATAATCCTAATCATTAATTAAATCTACCGTCAGAATCGATTTAGCTACATCTCCCTTAAATTCAGTTCAGATATCTCAACTCCGGAAACACTATATTTTGGCCAAACATCCTTCACTCATTTAAGTTAAGAATTTATTTCTTTCAACACCTGCCTTCTCGAAAAAAACAACAAATAAATAGACAACACTGAAATCTAAATAATGAAATTTATTGTAGCTAAAAATAAGAAGACAGCCTTACTTAAATATATATGATAAGGTTTTTTTCACATAAAAGAATATTCGAAAAAATTCTTAACGTTAACGAATGAATTTCCGAAAATATATAAATGCGGGCACCCCAACCTTATTCTATCCAGAGCTCAACTGGCTCTTTCAAAGCCCTAGAAAACTCTCACAGTGCGGCTACAACTAAAGATCTTAATTGAATGATTACTGCATCTAAAATCTCAATAAATAAAAATATAAATTTTAAGTGTTAAGCCCAAGCCCCAAACATTCAAGATGCTCTGCAACCTTTGCCCTAGTAGATCCTTCTATTATAGGAGACTTTTAAAACTCACGCTTTCTCAATTTCATTGCTCTACAACCTCCATGAATCAGCGCTATCTCACACAAAATTTAATTTACAGGGTCGCTCTACAGTACATTTCAATACTAGATGACTCTCCATTCACATTCTGAGTCATACCTTTAGAAATAGCATACAGCTCTTGCTTTTTTAATGTACAGAACTATTTTTTTTATGATATCCAATCAAAGAGGAATCGAAAGTACTCTGGGTATAAACTTCAAGTTCAGTTAAGATCAATATGAGTATGGTACAAACGCTTATTGGCAAGTATTAGAATCGTACTATCTACCTCCTTATTAGACCTTAAATCGCCTACAGTCAACCTAAACTTTCAATACCGGAGGCTAGCAATTACTTTTCTACCGGAAAATTCATATACTATAATTTTTCTGCTACTTACCCTTATGTTAATACGTTTGCCTAGCTGCCAACTGTGTACTCTCTATTACACTAGCCACCCTTCATAGATGACAGAACCTTACGATATATCACTACTTCTAACTAAAGGTTCTTTGGCGATTCCTCCGAAGAATCATTTTTTAATTTCCCCCAAAGTCCCATCTACAGCACATATGCAATGGAATAACAAACTATTTTCACAAGTATATTTATATTCCATAAACCCTCAGCCAATCGAGAGTCTATCCCATTAAGCAGACACTCACTTTTTTGATAGGGAAAGTAAAAGTAAGAATTATAACCTCAACAAACCAGTTGAAGACAGGCTCACTTGTAATCCCAAAACTCAATTTCAACTTGGACACATCCATATTCAAGCTAATAAAGGATAAAACTTATCAATTATTGGCTCACCTACCTTCAACCTCCAAGCAGGCTTATCAACTACATACTAAAATAAACGTATGTGTTTAAGTATTTCCATGTATATAAGCTAATATGGTGGGAGCTATGAAGTCAAAAAAGGGCAAAAACCAAGACAATAAGAAAACCTTATGCGCTTTACCTGAAGTGCCAATTAAAAAATTGAGCAAGAAAATTGGCAAACACAGAGAGTCACTCATACGCCTCAATGAGAAGAAATGGACAAACGGAACAGTACTTCACTACTATTTTTTTGAAAATCCAGCTTCATGGCGTGGTGACTCCACCCAAAAGGATGTTGTTCGCAAAGCTTTTTTAGAATGGAAAAACCTGGGGATAGGATTGGATTTCTCTGAAGTTTTTTCGCCTGAAGAGGCAGAAATTCGCATTTCATTTGATTATAATCAAGGCTCATATTCTTATGTTGGAAGAGACAATATAAATATAGAAGAAGCTAAGGACCCCAAATTTAATACCATGAATTTTGGGTGGGATCTTACTGAAACACATGGATATGATACAGCCCTACATGAAATAGGACATGCCCTAGGGTTTTCACACGAACATCAAAACCCAATGTCTGGGATTGTGTGGAACAAGCAAGCCGTTCTTGAGTATTTTTCGGGGGAGCCTAACTATTGGGATGAAGAAGCAATTCATTATAACATTCTTAACAAGCTGTACACACATGAGGTTAGCGGTTCAAAATGGGATAAAGATTCTATTATGCACTATCCTTTTGATCCTGGACTAATATTAAAACCTAACAAGTACCAGAGAAAACCCCTTATCCCTGCTCCAGGTTTGTCACCTACAGATATTAAAGAAGCACTTCGTTTTTACCCGGCTTTAGACTCTAATTTGATAGAGTTGAAGCCTTGGGAATCTCATCGCATTAAAATACTTCCATGCGAACAATCGAACTTTTTAATTAAACCTGAATATAGCCGAGAATATACTATACAGACATTCGGGAATGCCGATACAGCATTAGTTTTATTTGAAAAAACAGGTGATGATTGCATTTATTACAAAGGCGATGATGATAGCGGCACATCACTTAATGCTAAATTAAACGTACGTTTGGTACGTGGTCGCAGCTATGTATTGCGTGTAAGGTTAAATTATATAGAAACATTAGGTGAAGCTGCATTGATGCTAACCTAGCTCGCCATTTATATTTTATTAGTGAGCCTTTCCCTATTCGGCCTTGCATACATATAAGCTAATCCCAGCGAAAGAAAATTAATTTCAACCCATTTTTTGCAGCAGATCCCTACCCATGCTTCATAAAAGTGATAAATAATATGTTAATTAACGCAAAGCAGACCCACCTGAAGAGGAAAAATATCTTATGAGGTATCTCAAGCCTAAAGTCATAAATAACTCATCACGATCCACACTAATAGTCACATTATCAAACACAAGATCTGATCGCTCAATCTAACAGAAGAGCTCGGTAATATCTCTAGGGATGACAAGATAACGTATATATCGAGTGATACTTTCTAGCAATAAATGGGAGCTGCCTCAGGTGACGACATCGATACCTTTCTGAAAAAAATCTGCAAGCATTCAGCCACAAGTATAACAGATTTACATTATATAAATTGTATCTAAGTTCTGTAATAGTTGCAGGTCAATACTTCATACATTTCGCCATTCGTTTGCCACCAAACTTCTGCGTGCTGGTACTGATATACGCAATATCCAGGAACTACTCGGCCACAACGATATCAGTACAACCATGATTTACACCCATGTTATAGGCGTACATGAGCGCGGTGTTACCAGCCCTCTTGACTAATTTCGGCCCCCGGCAGCTATGCCTTTGGGTGGTAGCTGGCTTTAGGCCAAGCCTTGTTGATTTCATCCACCTAAAATTTCACCTTAAAGAGTTCCCAGGTAATGCCAATAATGTCAGATCTGCGATAATTATATTGTTAATTACTACCACTCGCCCCAGCTTCCAGCTGCTTCTGTACCTTATCCAAATTAAAAGATCCGGGTACCTGGCTGGGTGGATATTCTTTCATAGTTTGCAAAAATTTTGATGCGAGCTGCTGCATAGGGACTAAAACAAAAGCACGATCAATAAACCAGTCGTTGTAGGTATTCGAGTTGTGTTGGGCTTTTTCAAAAGGATCTTGCCTCAAATTGAACAATAGTGGCACTCGTAATTCAGTAAAGGGCTCTCGCCAGACTTCAAAACCCCGCCCGCGATTTTCCAGGAAAATAGCCTTCCAGGGTTCGTAGCGCATAGCTACAATTTGGCCGTCATCATTTACGTAGATAAATTCTTTTCTTGGTGAAAGTTTTGCTTTGCCGGTGAAGTAATCCATCATGTTGTAGCCATCAACATAATTTCTGTACTCGCGACCATTGAGCTCGACCCCTTCCTTGAGCTGTTCCTTGATATTCGGGTTCCCCCGGCCGCAGCGAGAGTCGGCAGCCAGTCTTCATGGGAGACAATACCTGTCAGCGTAGTGCCCGCTGGAAATTTGCCCGGCCAGCGCACGAAAGCTGGCACCCTATAAGCTCCTTCCCAATTGGAATTTTTCTCACTGCGAAATGGCGTAGTTGCAGCATCTGGCCAGGTATTGAAGTGGGGGCCGTTGTCTGTGGAATAAAACACGATGGTATTGTCGGTGATATCCAGGCGATCGAGCACACTTAGCAGCTTTCCTACCAGGATGTCATGCTCAACCATGCCATCCATATACTCATTGCTGTTGGGGCCCGCAAGGTTTGTGTGCTCCTCTCTGACATGAGTGCGAAAGTGCATCCGGGTGGCGTTCCACCAGACAAAGAATGGGGTCTTAGCCGCGTGTGCACGTTCGATAAAGTCGATAGCTGCCGCTAGGGTTTCATCATCGATGGTTTCCATCCGTTTCTTGGTAAGGGGGCCGGTATCTTCGATTGGTCCGCCGGCCTTGGCCTTAATCACTCCTCTGGGGCCAAACTTCTTGCGGAATTCAGGGTCTTTGGGATAGTCCCGGTTCTCAGGCTCTTCCTCCGCATTCAAGTGATAGAGATTGCCAAAAAATTCATCAAAACCATGGTTGATGGGCAGGTGTTCGTCCCTATCCCCTTGGTGGTTTTTACCAAACTGGCCGGTGGCATAACCCAGGCTTTTCATTACTGTGGCGATAGTGGCATCACTCTTCTGCCAACCCTCTTTGGCACCTGGAAGCCCCACCTTAGTCATGCCGGTGCGCACTGGGACATTACCCGCTAAAAACGCCGCGCGGCCTGCTGTGCACGATTGCTGGCCGTAGTAGTCGGTAAAAGAAAGGCCTTCTACCGCCAGCCGGTCAATATTGGGCGTGGTGTAGCCCATCATACCGCGACTGTTGAAGCTGATATTCCAGATGCCAATATCATCTCCCCAGATCACCAAAATATTGGGTTTGGTCTGTGCGAATAGGCTACCAGGGGAAAGGAATACAGCAGCCAGTACAACCAAAAGGAACTGTCGGAGACGGGATCGGGAGATCAGGAGCATTACACACCTCGATATTGGCAGGCTCAATACACCGCTTTAAGACTAGTCCTGGTAGGCGGGAACTTGAGGAATCAACGGCCCCTGGCTTGATTGATCCTTCTCTTCTGGCGGAAACACCGTCCGCCAGTCCTTCGCCATATCTACCACTAACCAGCTATTTGCCTTAGCGGCTTGTAGCGCTTTGTCCAGGCGCCCCACTGAGGAGTTCTTATCGTATGCCCATTCTCTTTTGGCATCGGTATGATGAATCAGCATGGCAAAACGCGGCCCCTTGGCGGCGGTGGTCCATTCCAGCATTTGTAAATCACCATCGGAATTGCCTGCGGCAAAAACTGGCCTCCGGCCAATCACGTCATTGATTGCGATAGGCTTCCCCTGTTTATCGGTGAGGAAGGCCAGTTCATCTAATTTCACGATATAGGGATGCCCACCCCCATTTTCATAGCGAGACTTTAGGCGACTGCCGATAACCTGCTCTGGTGGGATTCCATATAACTCCTGGGAAAACACTCGGATAAAATCAGTGCCGCCCCCCGAAACAATGTAGGTTTTAAAACCATTTGCTCTTAAGTATTCCAGCAACTCCAGCATGGGCTGGAACACCATCGCACTGTAGTGTTTGCCAGTTTCCGGGTTCTTAGCACTCTTGAGCCATTGGGCAACAGAGTGCTGGAAGGCATCCGTACTCAATCCCGCATGAGTCGCAGTAAGCATTACTTCCAAACCTTCCCTGCCTCGCCCCAACAGGTTTGATAAATTGCCCTTTAGAATCGAAGCGAATGGCTCTTGGGTTTTCCACTCTGGGTGTTGGGGCGATAGCCTTTTAACCTCATCAGCGGCATAGAGAAGCTGGAAGTACACGGGCTTCTCGGACCAGAGGGTGCCATCATTATCAAATACCGCAATACGTTCACCGACAGGTATAAAGTCGGCGCTGTCCTTACGGGTAACCTTGTCAACAAAGGCCATAATTTGGGCTTTAACGCCATCTTGCCAGGATGGCAAGGGAGAACTGAGTGCCGGTAAGCTGATTACCAAAACCAGCAATAGACACCCTCGGCTCAGGACAACCCTAAATTTCCAATCCAGCATTCTGGCCCTCTCACAAAATGACATTTACGGCACATGAACTAATCTTTTGGCCTAGGGAGCCTCTGAATAACTCCCTAAGATAAGAACTCATCACAATAAAAAAACCGTGATAAATATAGCTGGCACTAGCCTCCTCCAAATCAGCCTTATCTGTCTCGTACTGGTGGCCTGTAGTGACGAAGAGCCGGTTGATACCCAACCTCTCAAGCGCCAGGATGAAGCAATCAGCTCAGAAGCCACTTTCGTGGGCTCCGCGCAATGCGCCCTATGCCACAAAGAAGAGGCCGGTGCCTGGCAAGGTTCCCACCACCAGCTAGCAATGCAGGCCGCCAATAGCGACAGCGTTCTAGGTGATTTCTCCGGGGTGGCATTTGAATATCAGGGGCAGAAATCTCACTTCTATCAAAAGGAAGGGCGCTATTACGTACGCACTGATGGGCCCAATGGAGACCTTCAGGACTATCCCCTTGCCTATACATTTGGTGTCCACCCTTTACAGCAATACTTGATTGATTTGGGAGGCGGACATTTTCAGGCACTGAGTATTGCTTGGGACAGCCGGGACAAATCTGCTGGTGGCCAGCGCTGGTTCCATCTCTATCCCGATCAAGCGATAGACCATCAACATCCCCTGCACTGGACCGGCATAAACCAGAATTGGAACTTTATGTGTTCCGACTGCCATTCCACCAATCTGCAAAAGGCCTATAACCTACAAACCGATAGCTACCAGACATCCTGGTCAGAGATCAGTGTTGGTTGCGAATCCTGTCATGGCCCGGGATCGAGACACCTTCAGTGGGCAAAAACACAGAATGAGACATTGCAGAATAAAGGGCTTGCCCCACATCTTATTGACCCAACCCAACAGCTCCGGGAAATGGATCTGCAAACGGGGATTGCCAAGCTTGCGCCATCGGCAGCCATCCAGCGTGAAATAACAACTTGCGCCCAGTGCCATTCTCGGCGGAGTACCCATTTACCGGGGGCGCAGGCTAACAGCGAATTACTGGATCATTTCAACCTTACACTTCTGCAAGAGCCTCTCTACCACGCAGATGGCCAGGCCGATGGCGAGGTATTCGTATACGGATCGTTTCTGCAAAGCAAAATGTACGCAGCAGGTGTTACCTGTGGCCACTGTCATAACCCCCACAGCCTACAACTGAGAACAGCTGGTGATGCAGTTTGTGCCCAGTGCCATATGCCGGCGCGATTTGCCCGTACTGACCACCATCTGCACCCAACTCAAAGCCCCGGTGCCCGCTGCACAAACTGCCATATGCCGGAGAAAAATTTCATGCAGGTGGATGGACGTCGGGATCACAGTTTCCGCGTTCCCCGACCCGACCTTTCCAAGGCGCTGGGCACCCCCAATACTTGCAACAGCTGCCATCAAGATAAATCGAGCCAGTGGGCGGCGAAAATACTGGAAGACAAATACGGCTCACCTCCCCCTCACTACGGGCAGACATTGCACGCAGCTATGCGCGGGGATAGCGAGGCCGATAAGATGTTAATGGACCTTATTCAGGACAGCAGTCAACCGGAGATTGTCCGGGCCAGCGCAATCCGTTTGTTACCGCGCTACCTGACGATAAATTCCGCTCAGTTACTCCAACAAATTGCCCAGGGCGAAGAACCCTTATTAAACCTGGCCCTTGCGCAGTCTCTGGATGAACTACCAGAGCAATTGCGACTGATGATCGGTGTACCGCTGCTTTTCAGTAAAATGGCCGTAACAAGGTCGCTGGCTGCCAATGGCGTTACCGATGCTCAGATCGGGACTATGCCCGCGCAAGTACAGCAGCAATACTCAAAGGCCCTTAAAACCTATACCACCTCAGAATTATTCAACAGCGACCGGCCGGAATCCCTGGTAAACCTAGGCAACCTCCATTTCCGGAGAGGAAATACGCAACAAGCGGAAGCCTTCTATCGCCGGGCAATAACCAAGGCCTCCTACTACACACCCGCCTATATCAACTTGGCCGACCTTTACCGGGCAAGTGGACGTGAAACCGACGCGGAATTATTACTTAGAGGAGCACTATCGAAGAGTGAGGATATCGCCGTAATCCAACATGCCTTAGGCCTTTCCCTGGTTCGCCAGAACCGCCACCAGGAGGCAATGGGTTTTCTAAAGGCGGCGGCTGAGCATGAGCAAACCCAGAGTCGCTATCTCTACGTATATGCCATAGCCGTTCACTCGGAAGGCAACAGCGAACTCGCCCTGGATATTCTAGAAGACGGCTATCACCAGTTTCCGCAGGACCTGGATATTTTGCGGGCATTAATTTCTATTAGCAGGGAATCCGGCAAGCGGGAAATCGCACAAAAATATGAAGCACTTTTAGCCAGCAAACGCTAAAAATCATAATAGAGACTTAACCTAAGAAGCCTTTCAGTAGGCAGCAGACCAAATTCACAGGACTCACAGCCCCGGAAAAACTGGGCTTGCAGTCGAGTACTAAAATGCTCAGTCCAGTTCTGAATCAATTCCAGGTTGTGGTACTGGCTCTTGTCATCCAGGTTGTATTGCACACTCTGACGATATTGAAACTTCTTATCCAGCCGGGTGTTACCCCACATCAAGAACAAATACTCTTGCCGTAGTTGTCCGGTAGATAAAAGGTGAAAACTTTCGGACAGAAATGAAATCGCCTCATAAACCCGCGCGCTGTTCAATCCGTTCTTTGCACTATCTACCTGCGTTTGAACCAAATCCCACTCGTCATCATCGAATCCATGCTGATTATACAGATACTCCGCAGTAACATCCCATCCCCCATTAAAACTGAGCTGAGTGCCAACCACCAGCTTCAAATAACCATCCTCCTCTGCTGGAAAATAGGAGAGTTCGCCCGGCTGCGGTAACTCCCGCTGATGTTCCCAAGCCCCCTCCAACCTGAGTGTGGCACTGTCTCCAGCCAAAGTACTCAACCCGAGAGCGACATTGGTTGCCTCCCCCTCTATCTGATGTAATACCAAACGGGTATCCAAGTCACCTTCACGATTCACCACGAGAGCGTACTGAAACTCATGGTCATTTACGCTAGTGTCAAAGTGACCATCCAGATCACCCTCAACCTGAGACATATAAATGCCGGTGTTCCAGCGACCATAGCGGAAATCGAGATGGGCCATATCCCAGCCCAGTTGCTGGGTAAGCTCATCGGCATCCAGATTGGGGCGATCAAATGTGGCTTTTAAAAGATTTGCTGGAGACCAGTTGTAACCGTTGCTCCACTGAGGTTTTATCCGACCGACGTTAATACCAAACCTTCGGTTATCAGTGTAAGAAGAGAAATACCCCTCTAGCAGATGGGATTCTGTCTCTTTTTCAGATGTTCCAGCCTCATTAGACCGATAGTGCTCTATCGCCGCAAACCGCGAGTAAACTGAGAAGTGTGCTCCCAGGGAAAACTGGCCACTGAGATCCAGAGCAAGCAAAGACTCTTGTTCATCAAAGACAAACAGACCCGGATCGAAATAGGGATCATCCCGAATTTCATTCTGCTGGTGATACCCCAGTAGCGAAGCATCAATATCCCAAACAACTCGAGAAAGCCCTTCCTCAGTGCTCACTTCATCGAAAAGTTCCGAGTTGGTCTCGAAAGGATCTTGATAGTCTTCGGCACTGGCAACTTTTTCAGCAAAAGCGAGAGGAAGGAGTACAAATGGGAGAATTTTCCTGATTCTGATAACCATTACCGACTCACCTCAGTTCAGCCTGCCAAGGGAGCCTTTTTGGAAAATTGCCGGGTCCAGGCTCTCAAGACGATAGTCATCGAACTTCATCCAGGTATAACTTTCGTCAATGAGTGCATCCACCAAGAGTAATTTATGCAGTTTCAACTCGCCTTCAAACTGCTTGAACTCTTTATAGTGCGCTGTTTTAAGGAGGCGCCCGGAGCGAGTATAAAACTCCCCCTTTAAAGGCAGGTTTCCCTCAGCCTGTGCCATCCATATTTTTACTTTGTCATAGGCAACTCCAGAGGATTTTGCCGATAAATACAGCACCCAGTAATCTTCCCCATCAACAGTTTCCTGCCCTTGCAGCTCTGCGGTGTAATCCCGGGAGAAATTTGCCCCCACTACATCACCGTTACTGGTCTCGCCTATTAATCGCTGTGAGGGCGCAATCCGGATAACCCTGCGCGTACCGGGAATATAGAGCCACATATTGGCGCTCTCTTTTAGCATTGCCCTGCCCTTTTCCCGGGCGGGCGCCAAAAATTGGATCAGTGATTGCTCATTAAATACTTTGACACTGAGCTTATTGGTGCGGGGCTCCTTGTCCTTTTTATAGCTGATATTGGTGATATCAAAGCTAAAGCCCTGATTCCTGAACCCGCGAAAGTCATCCAGCTTATTAACCAGTGACTCAGCCGAAACCGATGCATAACTTGAGTAGCTAAACAACAAGCAGGCTATCGCCAACACCCACCCATAAAAAGAATTCAACTTATACATAGAAGACCCAAATCAAGTAAACCTAAGTGCTTTTACTACCGGCAGCCGGGATGCTTTTATCGCTGGATAAAGGCTGGAAACAAGTGAAATACAAAAACCCAACAGGAATGTTTTCAATAAGATATCCGGCACGACAAACACACGGATAGGATAATCCTGGGTACTGCCCGGTGGCCGAGGCATCATCCATTCGGCATAGGTAATTCCCTTGGCTGCCAGTGCACCAATCAGTAGCCCCAGCAAACTTCCGATCAAACCGAGAAATACCGACTCTAGTAAAATCAGGTTTACAACCTGCCGGGGAGTACCGCCCATGGCTCGGATAGTACCCAGCTCACGGGTACGCTCCATTACTGCCATCAACATGGTATTGGAAATACTCAACGCGACGATTACCAACACAATGACGGTAATAAAACCAAAAACTCCGTTAAACAGGCCAACAACCTGATGATAGTAACCCGCCAGTTCTTCCCAGCTTTTTATTTCTAGGTTCAAATTGTTCTGCTCAAAGACACTGGCCAGAGTCGCAATTGAGGTAGATGTAAGTTCGGTCTCCTCCAGTAAAACCACTAGCCGTGTAATATCTGACGTATAGAGCAGTTCCTGGGCCAGAGGCAAATTCACCCTGAGCAAGCGATCATCCAGTTCCTTAACACCGGTTGTGATTACCCCCATCACCTGTACATCGACAGCATTGATTGCTCCATCCTGGGTGCTTGCCAACAGGGTCAAGTAGTCCCCAATCTGAACATCCAGAGCATTGAACAAGTCTTCTCCAAGGTGGGCAGCAGAAATATCCTCTGGAAATAGATCGTCCCCTTGAACAATCTGAATTGCAGAGGAAAGCATCACTTCTTTCTCCGCATCGATACCAATTCCAGTGATGGCTATCGATTGCTTGCCATCACTAAGCAGGCCATTGAAATTAAGGCGTGGTGCTACCACCAGTGTATCGGTTTCGTTTTCTACCAGCTCGGAAATCTTTTTGAGATCCCCATCAGCAATCAGGTATTTTTCCGGTTCCGCTTTGCCAAACTGGTTGTAACCTTTGGCATAGATTTGTATATGACCAAGCTGCGAGCGGATCATACTCTCCCGCATCCCCTCATACATCGACTGTACAAAACCGCCAAAAATAATCAGGCTGGTACAACCGAAAACGATCGCAGCCAAGGTAATCAGGCTGCGGCGCCCGTTACGCATAATATTCAGCAGTGCAACTTTCCAACCCAAGCCCATGACTAAATACTCCGAAGCGCCAGCTTGGCTTTAGCGGACCAGTCGGTATCCGACTCGGCCACCTTTCCCCAAAGAACCCGGGCATCATCGGGCTGTTTATTGCGCTCGTAAGCCTGGGCAAGGTAGAACTCTACAAAGCCAAGAAATTCTTTACCGAACCGATTGCCCACCTGTTCCTTAACCAGCTCCAGGTCTTCAACAGCGTAGCGCGCTCTTTTTAGAAAGGCCGGCATATTGGCACAGCTGATTCCCCGCTGAAGGCGGGCGCCCAGATTAAATGGAGATTGTTTAACAGCCCGGTCCATCATGCGATTGCCTCGTCTGGAGAACAGCGATAGTTTTGCCAATCGATCAAGGTAGAAGCTGGATTTAAAGGAAGTTGTCGATCCCAATGCAGCATTGAGTTCGGGGTCATCCGGGAGACTCTCCACCAGTGACTGCATCAGAGCCTCTAACTCCTCAACATCCTGCAACTCTGCATCTTCCATCGACGTAAGGCGCGCAAGCTGAGCCAAGTAGGCCTGCTTTCTCTGCTCACTGGTCGTTTCTCCATTGACAGCAGCAAACAGCGCTTCCCTTTCGCTATTGGTGAATGGAATCGGAGTTGGATAGACGAAGTCTTCAGCCAAAGCTGGTGCAGAAATTAAGAATACAACTGAAATAGCCAAAGCCGCTCTAGTTAGCGGGCCCCTAGCCAGCAACATTTTCATGATTGCTGTCATGCAATAGCCTCCTGAACAATACCTTGAGGCGAAGCTGTATCCTCTACCAAATGACCATCTCGTACCGCGATAACACGAGATGCCAAGCTGGTTACATAATCATCATGGGTGGCTACGATAAAAGTGACACCCTGCTCCCGGTTGAGCTGCTTCACAAGGCTCATAATGCTCTCCGACGTGCGCGAATCCAGATTGGCTGTAGGTTCGTCCGCAAGCACCAGATCCGGCTTACTGACAATTGCCCTGGCAATCGCCACTCGCTGCATCTGCCCCCCGAAAGCTGGGTAGGACGCTGATTAACCAACTTGGCAAGCCCCACTGCTTCCAGAGCGTCTAACGCTAGTTGCCTGGCATTGTTAGCCCCCCGCAGTGTCAGCGGGTACATCACATTCTCAAGTGCTGTAAGCACGGGAATCAGGTTAAAAGACTGGAAAACAATCCCAATATGACGACCTCGGAACAGGGAGCGCTGATGCTCTCCCAAACTCCCAAGATTAACGCCATCAATATGAACTGATCCGGAATCACACTGATCCAATGCGGATAGAAGGTTCAATAATGTGCTCTTACCACTACCGCTGGGTCCTTTCACAGCCAGAAACTCACCTCGATCGATAGCAAGATCTATATCCCGCAAGGCGTGGACCCAGAGATCGCCCAATCGATAGCGCTTTGAAACACGCTTAAGCTCAACCAACATTAACTTTTACCCAGGGTGACTGCCATTTGCCCCAGTTGCTCACAAGAGGTTTGCATCGTGGCAGGACAAGGAGCCATTGCTATCGCTTTTTGGTAGTAATCCATGGCCACTACCAAATCCTCAGTGCCCTCTCCAGCTTTCACCCAGTAGGCATTAGCCAAAGACAAAAACACCACCTGCTGCATAGCAGCCGGCAATAGATCGGGCTCTGAATCCATCAGATTCTTAAACCAGGCTTCATCTTCAAACACCCGCTCAAAGTGGCCGCTTACTTCTCCTACATAAGAAAAAGTAATCAGCCGTATCAAGCGTACATTAAAATCTGAATCGGCACTGAGACCCGCTTGATCCACCTCATCCATCGCATGCCGCAGACGGTAGAGCTTGTAAAGACCCATCGCAGGATCAAACATTGCACCTGCGCGCTTGCCCTCATTGGAGTAATACGCTGCACGTATCAGCATGTCGTCTGGACGCTGTTGATACGCGGCTTCCAGCAAGTGTGCAGCCTTTTCAAGCTCGTTATGGTGACTAAATAACTGCCCAAGCTCCAACATCAAGTCGGGGTCTGTACTATTTTCACCAATCTCCTGCTGGAGAAACTCCACCTGCTCCATCTCGCCTTCTGAATAGGCAATCTTGCCAAACTCGATGGGAGCAGCACCTGAAAACCAGGCAACAACATTTCCAATAAAAAAACTACTGATGAGAATGGTAAGTACTTTTTTAAACATTGACTGCTCCCGAAGTGCGCTAAACTTCTTCCGAGTTTTCAAGTAGTTGACCATCCATTTCCCTTAGGGTGGTGTGTTCGTCGAAAACAAGATTTTCAGGGCTCATCACCCCCGGGTATAACTGCTCGCAAATTAGAATCACCTCGACAATATTCAGGGAATCCACCCCGAGTTCTGCAATGGGTGTATCTGCATCGACAGCATCAACATTCAGCATAAGAGCTATTTGCTCACAAAGCTCTTGTACCTTGTTCTCTACAACTGCTGTAGACATAATTACTCTCCAGTAACATTTCCTATTTTTAAGTTATTAAATCGCAGCAAGTAGTCCAATGTTAAAGTAAAAACACAAACATGCTGCTCTCGTTCTGAGTATTTTTGCTGCTGTTTTATGGCAGCAGAACTGATCATGGGCGGTATATAGAACCAGACTTTTGCAAGCCAATGGTGTCCATAAAAAAACACCCGCTGAAAAGATTCGTAAATATTACAGATAGGTTTATCACTTATTGAAAGTGCCGGTGGAATTACACCCTCATCTCCCGAACCTTCAACAATCTCCACCATCTTGCTGGTATTCATTGCCAGTATATTGAGTAAAAACTGGGCAAAAGGCAGATAGAAAGTTTGGAAGGTATAATCTTCCCTATCGAGACTTGATTCTGAGTCCTGCCAGGCTCGATCCAACTCTTCCTGCACCATGTCGGTGTAACTTTGTAGATCGATCCCTTCTACGACTCTATTTTTATGAGCCTTATTAAAGATCTTTGCCCGCTTCTCCTGATAGCCAACCGTTAAAGGCAGGCTTTGTCTACCCACTTTTAATTTGGTGCCGCTTGACTCCGCCAAACGATTGGCAATATGAGCATAAAAAGTGGTATCAACAGGCGAGAAAAGCTTAGAGGTTACCTCAGGTAAACTGTTGAAGAGTTTATCGGTAGCTTCTTCAGGAGTCACCAGGGCTGCATCAAATGACCCAAATTGATGATGTTCAGCAGAGAGCCAAATAAGCTCTCTGGCTGATATAACAACATCATCTTCAGGAAAGAGCATTTTAACATTCTGCAAAAGGCTCTTTCTTTCTATGGAGAAACCAAAATACTCTATTTCAATTAAGTAGTGGCAATCTACCGTATCGGCACCAACAGCAGGAAACAGTGATAAATCCTGACCAACAAATAGACGATCGTCCTTCAGGTAATAATAAAGGGGAAATCGAAACGCCTTGCCAACTTGCAAGTGAAAAGTGTTTTTATCACTTCTCTTTATAGTTCCTAAAGATGTCCAATCTTCGCCATGGCCTGCTCCCCAATCGGTATCACTTAAAAATGAACTCAGTGAAACTTCTGCACCGACGGGCAACACTTTTTCTCGCATCAGGGGAGTTTTGCCTTTGCTAGGTCTCATGCAACAGCCCCCTCAGGTTGCCGCATCAAAGTTGTCAACCAGCTGGAAATAGGTTTTGCCGAAGCAGAAATAGCTGACATATGAGTAGCTCTGGGCAACTCAGTGAGTCCAGCCTTAATACTGGGAGAGAGATACCAGCTCAATACAGTGTGGAGCACATGGGTATCAAGTACTTCGTCCTTCTCACCGACAAAAAAGTGGGAGGGTACATTTAAACTCGCAAAGAGATCCGCGTATCTCTTTACGTTATAGGCACTGAGTAAGTTAAACGTGCAGTCCAGAACTCGCCCCTGATTTCCCGCTGCTGATCCCACCGGGGGAAAGCTCAGCACTGATAACTTCCTCAATGGGGGGAACAAAAGTGCCAGCCAATATTTCAGCATTTTTATTTTTGGCAGATTCTGATCACCAGCCGATGCCCTAGGCCGCGTATAGTGACGTTTCCTTCCGTAACGAATGTAATACTCAAAGCCAGATGCGGGAATATCGTACTTTCTTGTTTCCTCTGACTGAGTCAGAGGCGGTGCGATCGCAAAAAAACCTGCAATATCTTTACTGCCATATAGGTGCAGATATTTAAGTGCAACCAATGATCCCGCGCTGTGCCCTCCAAGAACAAAGGCCTTAGCCCCTCTTTTTTGAGGTGTTTTAATAGATCGGCAAGATCGTCTTGCAGTTGATCGGAATAATCGAGATCCCCCGGATCACCTTCACTCTTGCCATGGCCTCGCCAGTCCGGCAGACACACACTAATGCCGTTCCGGTGTACCATTCGTCCGAACATTAAATACCACTGGCTACTGAACGTGCTCCCGTGCATGCAGACAAGCACCAAGTCAGATTCATCGCACGGCAACCAGCGAAAGGAGAGTTTTTTTCCATCCCGCGCCTGAAAGAACTCCTGAATCACACAACCTCCGAATCCGCATGAGCAGAGTCTAATTCAGCTGTGCGCATAGCTTCACGCTGGTCAATGACCGAATCCATTATGCTATCCGGCTGACTGCGTGCAAAAGCAAGAAATACAGGAACCATACTAGGGATCGCAATATACTCCTGAGTCTGCACCCAGATAGATTTTGCTTTCTTGTTAACCTCAGCAAGTTCTTTATTGGAGTAGCTACCTGCAAGATCCATAACTTCAATCGTATCTGTGTGGAAGGACTCTTCCGATACAACAACACTCACTGGATCTGCTATATCCTCATTGACTAGATCTGTAAGCTTGATAGATAACTTCTCAAGCAGCCAATTGAGGTCAGTCCCATTCATATTTGGCTTTTGTAAAAGATCAGGCAGGGTAATAGCCTGCTGAACAACCATCCGATTTGCCAGTTTAGGGAGGTCGAGTCGCGCCTGGACAACTCTCAGGAAAACTTCAACCCAAAGTTTGACCCGCAGATCGATTCGCCAACCATCCCGGCCTTGGGTTCCCATTAAATATACAAAGTACTTATAGTGATCGGCACCGGACTCAAAGAAACCTTCACTATTTCTGCGAAAATATCGATTCTGAGCTTTAAGCTCTTTTGCCGTTTCAACTAAAAGGCGTTGCAGGATTAACTCAAGGGCCATGTATCCACGGCGCAGGTAACTTTTGCGTAGCCAGTACTCCTGATCCAGATAATTACCTGACATATAATCCCAGGCACTCTCCAGGAAATAAGCAGCGGTATTGTAGGCAAGCAGAGGAGAACACAGTTCAGCAGAGTCAATAACCGGGTATACATTTGCTACATGGGCATAGAGGCCCTGGTAAAATTCTGTGACCACTTGATTCGCGATCGGCAATTCTTTTGCAAGCCGCTGCTGAGCTTCATCACGATTATTGTCTGAAATATCGGCAACAATGTACTTACAAATATGGTCATTAAACAGGGCTATCATGTCGCCCCCACCACTAAACAGAGGATCAAGGAACATCGAGGAAAATCCGGAGGTAGCCCAGCGGTCCTCAAAGATAAACTCATCTGCTCTATAGGCAAGCTGTCCCCAGGCCTCGAAATCAATAAGCTCGGCGCCTTCCAGAAGCTCCGAAATAGCTCTATAAGCCAACAGAAAATCTAGGAAATCTTGCTTCTTTGTGGGCGGCTTGTCGAATTTACTATTCTCGCCAACGATACCTACACTGGTATAGCCACCACTTAAGGGTATAAACCAAACCCAGTAACCATCTCCAGAAAAATGATTCGTTGAAAGAAAGCGTCCAAAGGCCTTCTTTCTCCAATTCATATCTCCCATGGAGTCGATATCCTGTATGTTCTTAAACCGACCCCAGGCAGAGAAGTGTTTAGGGACATTCTCAACACGGGTAAGCTTCTTATGCTTCTTAGCAACCCGATTTCGACCACTGCAATCTACTAACCAGCGGGCGTTAACCACTCCGCTAGCGCCATCTTCCATAAGCTCTATAGAATGGAGTTCATCACCTGGCTGTATGTTAAGATTTTTTGCTTTTACGCCCTGAATAACCTCTATGCCATTCGCCCTATTCATATCGACAAGGTCGGATTCCAATCTGGCCCGGTCAATTTGAAAAGCTGGATGAGGCGGAATACTGGTGGTTCCGTGCTCACTCATCTCTGTTAATGACAGTGTATGCTCAGGGTTATCGTAGAAAAAACGCAGACCATTTTTAGGCAAGTGATTCCTATAGAGATAATTCACCAAGCCCAACTGCTTCATAAAGTAGTGGCCGGTCATCTCCACTGTCGCTTCACCAACTTTAGCCTTAAACTCACTATTTGCCTCAACAACCAATATGGTTAAAGCATCATTATTGAGTTTAAGCTGACGGGCCAGGGTTAAGCCAGCCCATCCACCACCGATAATCACTACATCGTAATTTGATTCCAGCTGATCAAGCTTGTTCATGAGACAGCCTCCACATTTGACAATAATGAATTCCAGGAGGAAGCGTCCATTTCACAAAAAGAGTCCTGATCCTGAAGGATATCCAGCACCAGCTTGGTACGGGGTAACTCATTGCGAATAAAGAATTTAGCACTGACAATTTTCGAGCGATAGAATTCCTCATCAGTATCATTCAGGTCCTGACTCAACTTATCTGATGACGCACATGCAGCCTCCAATAAAAGCCAGGCCAAGGTTATATCACCAAGCATATGTAGAATACGTGTGCTATAGGCAGGAATTTTGAACATTTCTTTTGTTTTCACCCATACCTGCACAGCTTTCAGTGCTGCCTCGAAATGTCCAAACGAAGTCTTTAAGCGCTCAAATTCAATCTCAAACTGAGGGTAGTCCGTGGCCCGATCGAGGAAATTGTCAATTTCTGCCTGGTAGAATTGGAATAGCTTACTGGAATTACCCAATCCTAACTTATCCCGGATCAAGTCCTGGCTCTGGATATAATTCGTTCCCTCCCAGATTGCCAGCACTTTAATATCTCGGGCATATTGCTCTATACCCAGATCCTTGAGATAACCCTGACCACCACAGGTTTGAATCGCCAATTCACAGATACGCCAAGCCTGGTCACTGATATAGGCTTTAACAACTGGAGTTAGCAGGTTCATTAAACCCTGGTAGTGAGCAATGCGATCCTTTTTGTCTTCCTGCCCCTGGTAGATTTTGACTAAGCTCTCTGACAATGTCAGTTTAGCAATCAGTGCTCTACAGCCCTCTACCTTGGATTTCATTTCCAACAACATACGCTGGACATCGGTATGCTCAACGATATTGACCCGGCTTGCGGTAGAGCTAAAGCTCTCGTGAAATCTCTTGCCCTGTAAGCGCTTTGTCGAATAGGAAAGTGCATTATAGTAGGCTGAGGAAGCCATACCCAAGGCGTAAACACCTGTGCTGATTCGTGCCTGATTCATCAAGGTAAGAAACTGCAACAAGCCTACATTCTCACGATTCCCCAGTAGGTAAGCTCTACAGGGGCCATTGTCACCAAACCGAAGGTGAGTGTTTGCACACCCTTTAAAGCCCATTTTCTCAGCTAGAGAAATGCATTCGATATTATTAAACCCACCGAGACTCCCATCCTCTTCAACCCAGTACTTAGGCACAATAAAGCAGGACAAACCGTAGGTGCCCGAACCGCTTTTTTCGCCACGACCCATAACGAAATAAATGGTGTTTTCTGTCAGGTCGTGCATACCGGCACTTATCAGGTATTTTTCGCCCGTTAACAAATAAGTGCCATCTTCCAGTTTCGCAGCGCGAGTCTCTACAAGGGATACATCACTTCCCGCCTGGGGTTCAGTGAGGCAGAGACAAGATGTCCACTCTGAGGTGGCTAATTTGTCCCTAAACAGGTCTTTTTGCAGATCGGTTCCATATTTTTCCACCAAGGTGGAGGACGGCAGGCAAAAACCACCATAAGTCATAAAACTTGGATTTGCCCCCATAAACATTTCCAGGAGCATTTGCATTACAAAGGGCGGAATAGTTGTATTTTGTTCGCCCTCAAGTGAGGAAATATTCCCCCATTCATCCTTAAACCTCCGCCACATCTCAGGGAATGCGCTCGGGAGCTTCACTTTCCCACTCTCTAACTGGCATCCCTCTCGATCTGAATCCTGATATCCCGGCCCGAGAACCTCATAAGAGAATTTTTTAGCCCGAACTAAAATTTCATGGAGAATCTCTGGTGAGCACCCTTTAAATATCTGGTCGCTGAACAGAGTTTTAGCTTCATGGAACTGTTCTTCAATAAGGAATTGAAATTCTCTTATATCAGTTTTATAAATATTATTATCCATGTCTTGCTCCTTGATATTCCAACAGCGTACGCCAACTACCTGCACCTAATACCCAGTCAAATATCTGGTTGTGTCTTCCCCGGTAAATCCTCTTGGGATACCTTAATGCCTCACGAATATGCGAAAGGTAATCCTGGCCTAGAGTGTCACCCAGGTGCTGGGCGGAACTAAAATCTATATAGGCGTCTTCCAACACCAATTTCTCAACATTTACCAGTCTTGAAAGAAATCCCTGAAAATTGGGCGAAGGAATGTCTATTTTCAGGCAACCTACCCTGCCGCCACCCCCTAGAGTTAACAGCCATAGATCAGTCACCTTTTCCTCAATGTAATAACTGATCAATTCAGACAGAGGTTTAATACTCAAATAGTGCCAGCCGTCCTCTTCGATACTGGGTAACCATGAGGCCTTATCTCTGTGCGAAAACCCTTTCAGGAGCCCCTTGGCCCATTTCGAGCGGATATCAAAGGAAACTACTCGAGTATCATCACTAGCGTTGGTTGAGATTACCTGCTTAATACTCTTTACTAAATCTGGTGCGCCAGATAAAGATGGCGCTTGAGAGAGAATATCGCAGCTGGATATTTGACAGAGATGTGTTTCACAATACTCTCGGCAGATCCAGGTAGCCGCCACACCTACAAGAACATCTAAGCCATCTTGATCAGGTCCAACTCCAATTCCCAATGAATCCAGGCACTCTTGTTGCCGCTCTTTGCCCAGTTCGAGATTTAAGATCAAAGCTTCGGCTTCACTACACTTTGAAAAACTCAATACTGCAGCATGGAAGCTGGTGCAGGCGCTACCCACAAATCGGATATTATGCCCACCGTCTTCTAAGTCTGCTATAAACTCTACAATCCGACTATCCTGTAGAACATTAGCCTCTCCCGCAGAAACCACATAGATAAGCTCTGGTAACAAATCATATTGATCCAGGTGTCCTCTCAAGGCATCAAGTAATCGATCAACCTGCCCGCCACTGTCTACCCATAGGTTTTTAATAAACATCTTTATGCTGTCCCGTCCATGGTGTTTATTGTTATATCACCGAAACCGCACTCGATAAGTAATTTAGAAAGCCCCTCAATTAAGAGATCATGGCAATCAACATCCACTGCCAACCTGATTTTCAGCTGGTTTGTTCCCGCTTCAAATGGGTGGCGAACCAAGCTATCCTCAATAGCTATATATCGTTTTCCTTCTCTAACCAATATTGTTTCTTCACCAGCCAGGTCATGAAGCATTAAAACGGTGTCTTGTAATAGAGCACTTGGCATACGCCCGCCAGCAGGCATCTGCATTTTTATCAAGATTAAGTCTATATCCAGTTCAGAATCTTCAAAGTATCGCAGAATATCCAGCAGTAATTGATAGTGCTCTGAATGATTCAGTAGCACCGGGCTGGAATTAACTGGTAGACTGGATAATGCAAGATAGTCCTGCTCAGTACTCAACGGCAGCATTTGTGCTAAGCAGGATTTCAATGTGTCCGGATAGGGGTTACGTTCGAGACACGTTGATAGCTCAACAGTCTTCATCACGCGGCCTCCATTAGATAGAAGTGACTTTGTTCATCAACGGTAACTTCTACAGTGCAATAATAACCATTCAATGCAATCGAACAGGCTAGAAAATTCTCTTGCTTGTCGAAGCCCTTTTCAGCGCCTTGGCAAATAATATTCAGCCAGGGATCACTACCAAAACAATGCCCCCATCGATCATGCAAGTCTGGTAACTTTTGATTGGCCGACAACAATTTGGAGAAAATCTGGCGAATATTCTCCGGAAAGAATGGTAAAGATAAAGTCAGGTCATCTCGTCCAACAGCCATTTTTCGGATGACAGTGGCAAATTCTGGAGTTGTATTATAAGTAATCGTGCAGGATGCATTAAGGTTTATACTGTCAAGATCCCGCACTTCAAACAACAGTGTACAGAGACCAAAACCACTATCGCCCCAATTTTCATTTTCTCGCCAAAACGTTAGATCTAAAACATTGGCGTCAAGAATACTAACCAGTAAGTAGCGCGATTCCGGATTTTGTGTCAGGTAATGCCGAAGGCTATAACCCCAAGATGCACATTCATAGGTATTAACAAAACTGGTAACTGGCGCTCTTGCATTATCACCGTAATTGAAGTCCTGCTCACTAATCGCCGATGAGCTCAAAGGAAGTTCAATCATGGTAGAGCATAAAAAATGGCGATCTATTTGCGAATCTTTTATCTCTGGAGCAGCATCTAATACACTATCTGTCTGTCTTCGGATAATCCTGGCAATATCACTAAAGGCAGTTGATACATCACTACTGGATGAGACAGCGATACCTTCTATAGGGATAAAAGCTGCAGATCGTAAATACAGGCTCATACCCGCAGCCCCTTAAATTTGCTATATATCTCAAAGAAGCACCGATATGAACTGCCTTCCATTTTTGTGAAAGCCAACAGATCGCGCTGTCGATTCACGGATTTGATCTTTCCTGACAAGACCAGGTTCAGCAAAAGCTCATTGCTGGTAAATTTCGTTGCCAGTACACGGTTTACACTGTGCATAGAGAAAGTGGTTGCAGCTACCTGCTCATTACACAAATGAATTAGATACTCTATATGAGCCTGATCTTCGCTGGTTAAATGAGCTTCTTTACAGTCATGTAGCCAAAGCACAAAGTGCATTAGTGATTTAACAAAGCGCGGGCGAACCAGTGTTAAAAACCGATTGACGCTACCCAACCCACCTTTGCTCAACAACATGTCTTTGGTAATTGATACTTTACCCTTACAATTTCCCAGCTGTAACGTGCCATTTAAAAAAGGCTCTCCTACAGCACTCTGCCGTAATTGGTTACAGAGTTCTGGTGGCAACATCACTGTCAGGGGAAAAGGCCTTCCCGGTTGCTTGGTAACTACCATGGCAAAGCCAAGCTTATGTGCTTCAATGCCGTGGATCTTGTCGACATTCAGTAGCATGTCGCTATCAGTTTCAACCAGCTCTGTCTTCCAACCCATAAGACTCGGGCCGCCGGGGTCTGTCATAAGGAAGTGGCCGAAAATCCCCTGCTCCACCCATTTATTGACCTGGGCAAGCTGATCATCTGTAGCAGTCAGGCTCAACATAATCGAGCCAAATAGCCCGATCATGTTGTGAAAGTGATTATCCAGTCCTTCATCCCGGACAGTGTCAATAATTTGATCAATAACAAAGGTCTGCTCAAACTGCTCTAATGGCTGCTGAACCGAAGCGTCCCTAAGTGGTGCAAGCTCTGTCAAAGGATCTTCGATAATCATTGATGCATCGAATAGCCGAGCACAAGAATTTTCTAACAGCGATTTCAATGTGCTGGGCACTGGTGAAATACTGGATAATTGATTGAGAACAAAACCGCCTACAACCGATTGCATTTCCATGATCTACTCCACCAGATAAGAGTTCGGAGCCGGCAACTTGAGGAAAGGTTCTACGGTATAACTTGCGTTATAGGCACCACATCCATCAAATATGACTAAGTCCCCTTCTCGAAGGCCAATATTGTTGACTTCCCCAATCACATCTTCCTTATTGCAAGAAGTGCCCACTAAAAGGACTTTCTGCCCCTCATCATTCCCTTTTAGAGGAGTCCCATTACGCAAAACATGAGGTTGCTGGAATCGTTTAAAGGTACTTTCCGTTTTCGCCAACAGAAAATTTTGGGCCATTCCCCCATCACATACGGCGTACTTGTCACCGTTAATGGACTTTTTATAGCGAACTTCCGTGACGAAATAACCGGCTGAGCCCATAATTGCTCGACCACTCTCGTGAACTACCTTGATATGATCTGGAAATTCAGCAATCAAATTTCTATATTGCTCAAAATCAAACTCCTGCTCTCGCCAATTGGGGTCAAACCCACCACCTAGATTGGCTAATGACAGAGGGTATCCCAGTATTTCCTCAAACTTATAAACAACTTGCAAGGCCACTTTGGCAGTGTCGAAAGCACCTTTATTAAAGGAGTATGAGCCCCTGAACAAATGAAAACCTAAAACTGGAATCTCATGTTTCTTGCAAAAATCCAAAGCCTCAAGGCAGCCATTCCAGTCGAAACCAAAATGATCTTTTCTTAGGCCCTTTTGATTTCTATCAAAGTGGCTCAAGATTGAGGGATTAAGCCTTAAAACGACAGGGTTTACTGGCCGCCTTGCCTTCAACTCCTCAACCAAAGCTAATTGATTCAGGTTGTCGATAATTAAATGGCACTTACTCGCAATGGCAGCGCGTATAAAGGCCTTATCTGCCGATGGGTTATTGACAAATCGGGGACTATTCCCTTTGGGAAGTAGATTTAGTTCGCCTATAGATGCAATCTCAATACCGTCTTCAAAGATGTGCCCACAACGAAGTATTAAATCAAGACAACTATTGGCTTTTAGAGAGTATATCAATCCCGTGCCCAGCGCTTCCTTCAGCTGCTTGTAGTTATCGTGAGCAGTTTTAACGGAATAGATATAACAAGGTGTAGATAGCTGTTTCTTGTTTTGGCCCAACTGTTGAACCAGCGCATCTGACAGTGCACCCATAACTCCCCCAAGGGTTAAACGTATCGTTTATATTTTTATTAAGTTAGCGTTTTATGTCTTAGGCGGGATCCCGCCTAAATATACTCAGATCATTAGGCATGGACTTGTAAATCCTGTTCTAAGCGCTTCCTATCGACCTTGCTATTAGCGGTTAATTGAATTCCATCAACAAACCTGATATCTCTTGGCATGTAGTCAGTATCTATGTTCGCTTTCAGCCAAGTGCGAAACTGCTTCTGATTGTCAGCGATATTCTCATGAAGCTCCACAACACAAGTAGCCACTTCATTTTCGAGTTTATCTTTGGTGCCGATGACTGCATTGATATGCACCAATGGGCACATATCTATATGATTTTCCAAGTCCTTTGGAAACAGGCAAAATCCGCCTTGTTTTATTAAGTCTTTTGAACGCCCTTTAAAATAGAAAAAGCCATCCTGATCACGGGTAAAAAGGTCTCCCGTCGCCAACCAATTGTCGTCTCGATATCTGCCCGAAAAGATTTCTGCACCACCTTGAGCGGCGGGGTTATAGTAGCCTTGCATCACTGCCGTCCCACGAACATAAAGCTCACCTACCTCATCAGCTTTTGCTTCTCTAAATTTACTGACCTCTGAGTGAGGTATAAATACACGTGCATCCAGGCCAGGGATCGGCTTGCCAACTGAACCCATCTTTTCTTCCCAAAGCTCTGGCTCCAAGTACAAGGCTCGCTTGCACTCAGTCAAACCATACATAGAGAAAACATTTAGACTTGGGCAGTACTCCTTCCAGGCGCGAATCATGTACTCAGATAAATGGCCCCCAGTATTGGTGATACTGCGCAGGTTGCTGAGGTCAGGTTTAACCAAACCCACCAGTTTCACTAGGGCAGCCCCCATTGCTGGCACGATCGGAAGAACAGATATATCCCGCTCTGAAATCGTTTTAAGGGCTTGTATGGGGTTAAATGGTTTGTCGTAGAGGATGGTTGTACAGTTGCTATATAGCGCAAATAGTACCTGATAAAGACCGTAGTCAAATGATAAAGGGGATAAGCACAAAATTCTGTCCTGTGCTGTCAGGCCCAAATATTGGGATATTGAGGCCAAGGAGGTCAGAACATTTTGATGGGTAAGCATAATGCCTTTTGGCTTACCAGTACTTCCTGAGGTATAGATCACCAGAGCCAGATCCACGCCTGTGACCACTGGAGTAGAAGACACTTCAAACTCTGAGCATTCCTGCTGATAATCGGGCAAGGCCTCAATTTTTCCAGCACGCCATATCGCCTTGGCATTGCAGTCTGAAGCGATCATTTTAATTGAAGAATGGCTCAGATCCCCCTTTGCAGGTACAACCACCAACCCCATCTTCCACGCCGCCAACATAATGGCGACCGCCTCTATTTCAGACTGAGTACACACTAAAATGCGATCGCCAGCACTGAAACAAACTTCTTCATTTGTAAGTGAGAGCCACGCATTCTCACAGTGAGCCGCGGTCAAAACCTCGCCATCCAGATTTTCCAGACGACCTTGCCAACATTTTTCCACAACTTTCTCGAACAGGCTGGCAAGAGAAAACATTTTTAGTCCATTTATTATTCTAAGATTTTTGATCTAGTCCGAATAAGCCTAAAAAAAACTATTCAAACCGGCTACATGGGACGATCATTTTATAAATCGGATGACCCAATAATGACAAGCATTTTCTGTAAAGCTTATGACAACCTCTTTATCAATCCATGAAAAGTTTCATCCTGTTAGAAATTATTCGATCTGACTAAACATTACAAACATTCCAAAAGACAAATAAATCAAGAAGTTAATAAACCCTTTTTCCGATCTCGCACCACTACCAAGTAAAAAAATAGGCAATGAAAAACCAATTTATCCAGAATTTAATTCCGTCAAATGACCAAAAAAAGAAAATAATTTTTTTGGTAGTAAAACCCTATAAAGCCAAAAAAATTTGAACCGAATGGTCACAAAATAGGATGGGCAAATATTAAAAATTACTCAAACTTATTTCTGAAGGTGGTTTTTGAGAACCATGAAACCTTGAGAGATTTCTTTTACAAGTGATCGGCTACCGGCACTGAAAGCCAGATAAATATTTGAATGCAAGTTAATGTAATAATTTCGGTTACAGGAGAGTCAGATCAGTAGCGGTGTGAAATTACTGACTTCAAGTAAACCTTTAAATCCAGGTCTGTCAGACAAAACATGGGCGCCAGCCTAAAAACGACAGACTAATAATTACAATAAAATTGACCTTTTAAATCACCGGCCTCATCAGATCAAAATTAAGCCAAACTTATCGCTAAAGATACCCAAGTTACGCCTGGGGATAGTCATCTTTATAATCCGGCAGTTAACACAAAAAATTGGCACGAAATAACCCCAATAGAGGAAGCAATACCACACACTTACGTATCACGCACGCCTTGCATATAGAGGTAGCTATTTTGATTCGATTACTTCAGTACGCATTTGGGTCTGTCGGAATTTTTCTTCTGTTAACCAGCTCTCTGCCGCTTTGCGCCGATTTACATCCAGAGACTCTGAAATCAATCAGTACTCCAGATAAGGTGGACAGTAGTATTGGCACTCTCGAATTCCGCGATGGCGCTCCCTACCCCCAGACCGCAGAAAAGCTCTACGACTATTTGGATCATATGCGTGCGGTGGATAGTTTCCTCAAGGGAATTCAGGGAGCATCAGTACATGCTCTGATGAAAGGGGGAAGAGAGCTTGGCGCTAAGTCTGCCAATGAAGTGTTAATTTTCGATCGATTAATGAACTCTGAGTCTCTTTTTCTCACAGGCAATACTTCGACTATCTATACGCTGGCTTTTTTAGATCTAAAACGAGACGGACCAACTGTGTTTCACTCGCCGCCCGACGTTATGGGCGCGTTTAATGATGCCTGGTTCCGCTTTGTTGAAGATATCGGCTCCTCTGGCCCGGATAAGGGGCGCGGGGGAAAGTTTCTGTTACTGCCACCAGACTATAAAGGCAATATTCCCTTCGGCTACATTCCCATCTACCCTCGCTCCTTCCGACTGTGGGTGTTTATGCGCTCGCCAAGTAACCAGCCTTTGCCGGAGGCCGTGCAAAACATCAAAGACAACTTGAGAATCTACCCCCTGGCTCAAAAAGGTAACCCGCCAAGGATGGTCTTTATCAGTGCGTCTGGAAAGGCCTTCAACACCATCCACCCCAATGACTATCAATTCTATAAGCACCTTAATGAAGTCGTTCAATACGAGTGGGTTGGTATGCTTAACCCAGAAACGCGCGGCCTCTTTGCCTCAATAGGCATTGAAAAAGGGAAAGCCTTCAGTCCAGATAAAAGAATGACCAAAATTCTTACGGACGCAGTTGCAATTGGTAATGGTATAGCCCGCTCAATTGTTTGGTATCCACGGACAGACAAATCCCTCTCCGATATCAAAATCTACCCAGGCACAGATAGCGCCTGGGTAATGGCGTTTCCCGGCAAGAACATCTTCTTCAATGGCCCCGATGGCAAAACCATTAATAGTGACGCTCGAGTCAGCTACTTCTATCCCTATACCGGTGTCAGCCCAGCAATGACTGCTATTGAACCTGGCAAAGGTTCTGATTACGCCATTGCCTTTGTCGATGAAAACAAAGAGCCTTTTGATGGCTCTAGAAAATACAAATTGCATCTGCCCCCCGATGTACCGGTCAATGCCTTTTGGGCAGTAAATATCTACGACAGCCAAACGCGCTCAATGTTAAAAACCAGCCAACCCTTTCCCGCAGTAAGCAGCCAGTCGAAAGGGATAAGACAAAATTCCGATGGTTCTTATGACGTTTATTTTGGACCCAAGGCGCCAAAAGGGTTTGAGAAAAACTGGCTGGAGACCTTACCTAACAAAGGTTTTTTCGTAATCCTGAGACTGTATGGACCCTTGGGGCCATGGCTGGAGAAAACCTGGCGTCCTGGAGAGGTGGAGCCTACTGAATATTGAAAGAACTGCCCCCTCCAGGCTTTTACGGAGATTCTGGCCGCCCCACAATTGCGCTGCCTGCAAGGCGTATGCGGTGATTCCGGGGAGTCTCCGCAAACCAACGTCGACAAGCTCGCTGAAATGTACTCTGCTCGGAGTACCCCAACAAACCCGTAATCTGCCCCAAGGCCAGATTCGGATCGGATAAGTATCGAGTCGCCAGATCCCGCCGCACGTTATCCAATAGCTCTTCGAACCTAAGCCCTTCCGCAGACAGGCGGCGCTGTAAAGTTCTGGGGTGGAGCTTCAGCGCCCCTGCCACAGTGCCGAGCTGAGATCTGCCGCTGGGCAATATTTCACTGAGCAATTGTCGAATTTCTACAGTTAGAGGAACCGGCAGCGTCGCGCTCTGCTGCTCCAAATGGTGAATGGCCAATCGCTCAACCACTGGATCGGCAGACTTCAGTGGTGTATCCAGAAATGCAGCTGGGAAGTCCATCGCGCAATAGCCCGAGCTAAACAGAACCTCACAGCCAAAGTAATTGCAGTAGTCACCCTCTGCCATTTGAGGACCATGAGGCAGCAGTACGTTTTGCGGGCAACACTCAGTCTCTACCAACATCCGTATCATCGTCAGCGTATTTCCCAGCACCTGCTCCCGGATCTGGCGATAGCTACTGAGAGCTGGGTCCTGCCAATCAAAAACAATACGTAGTACATCTCCCTCACTTAATGGCTCCAGTTGCATACTGAGGGATGAACTATGAAGAGAAAGAAAGCGCCTAACGGATAGCAAGGCTTTCCGGGGAGTGGCCGCGTTGCATGCAACTACACCTATCCCACCCAAGCGGTCCACCCCTTGTCGCGATGCGAGGCACAGCCCCAAATCGGGGCGATCTAACCGGCATGCTGCAGTTTCCAGCAGGCGCGCGACCTCAACAAATGATACCAAGCGGGAATCCGCCGGGCTGATATCACAAGGCATACCGAACTCGGCCAAGAAGGCTTCCCCCTGCCCCCAAGCTGCTCCAGGAATTCACTGAAACCGGAAAGAATACTGACTCGTACAAGGCTACCCATAACTTGCTCCCCTTCTTTGTGGCGCGGAAAGACAATTATTTGTCGCAATCTAACAATAAATCATGGGCACATCTACCCAGTCTATAAGGCATAGAAATTTGCAGGGATAGGGATTGTGAAATCGACTCATTTCGATGTATTAATTATCGGCGCGGGACTCTCAGGGGTAGGAATGGCTTGTCATTTAAGTCGCGAATGCCCCAGGCGCAGCTTCGCCATTATCGAGCGTCGGGCACAAGTGGGCGGCACTTGGGACCTATTTAAATACCCTGGCATTCGATCTGATTCCGATATGTACAGCTTCGGCTATGACTTCCAGCCCTGGTCCGGCGAGAAAATACTCGCGGATGGCCCATCTATCCAAAAGTATATTGAAACCACCGCAGAGCAATATGACGTTAAAAAGAGAATTCACTTTGGAATAAATTTAACTACGGCAAACTGGTCCAGTACAGACCGAGCTTGGACTCTGGAAGGTCACAACACCGAATCTGGCAGCCCAGTGAGATATACCTGTAGCTTTCTGATTGCCTGTACTGGGTATTACGACCATAAAGAGGGCTACTTGCCGCAATATCCAGGTATAGAACACTATCAAGGAAAACTGATTCACCCCCAACAGTGGCCAGAAAATCTGGACTACCGCAGCAAGCGTATTATCGTGATCGGCAGCGGCGCCACCGCTGTTACCCTGGTCCCCTCGCTCGCAACCACCGCCCAACATGTCACCATGTTGCAACGCTCCCCAAGCTATATCATTTCAGTTCCATCTATCGATAAAATCTCTCGTGTACTATCAAAATTTCTGCCAGCACCCTGGGTCCACAGGCTAGGACGCTGGCGCAATATCAAATTGCAGCGCTGGATTTTTAAAGCTGCTAAGCGCTGGCCTAACTTTATTAGAAAGTTACTATTAAAAGATGTAAGAAAAAGCCTTCCAGCTAATTACGATCTCAGTCACTTCGATCCCAGTTACAACCCCTGGGATCAACGTCTCTGCGTTGTACCTGACGGAGATCTGTTCTCCTCAATCTGCTCAGGGAAAGCTTCTGTTGCCACCGGTGAAATAGAAACCTTCTCAGATAAGGGTATCCTGCTTACGTCAGGGCAACAATTAGACGCAGACATTGTTATCAGTGCGACCGGATTAAAGTTACAAGTGCTAGGAGGTATCAAGCTCTGTATTGATGGTGCACCGGTAGCAGTCAATCAAAAGCTGACTTACAAAGCAGTGCTAATGGAGGGGGTTCCTAACATCTCATGGGTATTCGGCTATACCAACGCCCCCTGGACTCTTAAAGCAGACATTACCGCTCGCTATATTTGCCGATTATTCAAGTATATGGACACACATAACTTTCAAGTGTGTACAGCGATAGATAGCGAAGGCAGTTCTGAACAAGGTTCGGTAATGAGCAGCCTTGACTCTGGCTATGTAAAACGGGCAGATGGAGAACTCCCCAGACAGGGTAAGCGCTATCCATGGCGCCTGTTAAATAACTATGAGGAGGACTGTAAGATACTCCTTGATTCAGCGATTGAGGATGAATTTTTAACTTTTGTGCCGCACCAATCTGACACCCAGAAAATTCTAAAGGCAAAAGATAAAAACAACACATCCTCTATCGAAGTAAGCAGTATTTAAATTTCAGGCAGCATTAAGAATGCGAGCCTCGGCTCGCTTCTATTTTACCTTTCATTAGGTAGACAGATATAGATACTGCACAAAATCCCTAGCTCTAAGCCCAGACTTAAACTCCAAAGTGAACAACCGCGATCAACATTATTTGACCCAGCAGTCGCACTTCACAAAAAGTAGCAAACACCTCTAATTAATCCACCACCGATGCCTTCTCGGAATTCGTTACGGGCTTCACGTAACCATATAATCTTGGGGTAGCAAATCCGAATATTAGGTCACCAGACGGGATGGCTTACTGTGAGAGCTGTGAGTATTTTTTTAATTTTGTCCTCGCTATCAATAGCTTCAATGGCGTCTTCTGTAAGTATACAATTAGAAAACTGGGACAGAATTTGTCAAATTCAAGTTACCGGCGGAAAAAACCCGTCGTTCACAAACTTCCAAACTTTTAATAACATTAAAAGAGGCTGGTCAATTTCCAAGCCCTATCAAATATGCTATCGCCGGAATGAAGAACCTTCCCAATGTAATTCAAAAATGACAATCTGGCGGTGCAAACGGTATGTTCAATCTGAAGACCAGAAAGCAAATACTTTTCCTATATTCTAGGTTTTATCGTCTCCACCTTTAACGAAAGCTACCAAATTATGACGCTTGATCTAATATGCTGAACTTAAGCACCCAAGGATTGATATCAGAGGGAGCAACGAAGTCAACTTGCAATATAGTACGATCATCAGAAAACTGATACACCCATTTATTGTCAATAGACTTACCCTGCCCCTTCCTCCACTCGGGATTTTCTTTCATTTGCTCACTTAACCAGGCTTTTACAGTTTCCACATCACCGGAAAGCTGAAATGCGGTGTACCATTCTTCCAGGCTACCATAGCTATACTCCTTAGAAACAAACTGAATTGACTCAGGCAAATCACCAAGGTTTGGCATGATTTTATCCGCCATCATCCCCCGGATATAGCCCCCCTCTGGCACCCACAGGTACTCAATCTTCGCTGCGACACTTTTGGCTTTTTCAATCGTATCAACCTTGCTTACCAGATATAAAGCGCCGTCTATACCAGATGAAAGGCCGGCTGTAGTAATAAACTTTCCGTTATCAACAAACTTTTTATTCTTTACCAATTCAACATCTGAGAAGTTCTTCTCGAAAGAATCAAATGCTCCGCGAATGGTGGTTGCTTTCTTACCATCCAGGAGTCCGGTACTCGCCAAAATAAAAGCACCGTTACATACCGATAGAACATACTGAGCCTGTTTGGACTGCTCTTTAATCCACTGCAAAACTTCCGGGCTCTCCATTGCTTCATTAATACTGCCCCCAGGGATAATTACTGCATCAAATTGATTATCCTGATCAAAGCTGGTATCTGGAGCCACTTTAAGCCCCATGGCTGAAGTAATGGCTCCACCATCTTCCGAAACCGTTGTCAAACGATAATTGGCTTGCCCAAAAACCTCATAGGGCCCGGCATAATCAATGGTTTGTGCACCGTCGTACAACAATATCCCTATATGGAATGCATCTTTAGATGTGGAGTGGGCCCAGACCATATTGCTAAAAAGTAGCGAGCATAGGCCAGCCCAGATTAAAGAACGCATGGCTATTTCCTTTTTATTTTGGTGAGTACAGATACATGCTTAAGCGCTTATCGCGGGTACCTCACGCCAAGCTCAAACATATAAATAAGGTATCTCTAGGGGTAACAGACAGAATTGTAAGCTAGTAAATTCGGTCGCAAATGACATAAAGTCGACAAATTCAGACATCGATGATTGGGCACGACAAATCTTTATTCGAAAAATAATATTTAGCTGGGCTTACATACTTTCTACTGCACTATATATCTCAGCAGCAAAGGACATTATCCAAAGCGAGTGTTTAGCCAATGAGATATCCGAATAAATCTACAACCCAAAATAAAACAAATAAAAATATCTGCATCAACCACTATCTACCCATGAAGAGGTTCGAGTTACCAATGAACTGCGTAAACGCGGTATATTTGTGTCCCCTAGTGGCGTTTGGAGCATCTGGTTACGGCATGACCTGGCTAACTTCAAATTGTGATTAATGGCACTTGGGGCCAATTACATGGACGGACCTTATGAATGACCGTGTAATACCCTTTTATGCCATACATGATCTACCAGTTAGATCTGAGTGTGATCGAAATAGAACAAACCAAGACAAAAGCCAGTCATCCACAAACTAACGAAACCTGTGAGCGCTTTTATAAGACCATTTTAGAAGAGTTCTACCAACCTTCATCACGCCGCAAGATTTATGGATTAATAGAAGAGTTATAAAAGGATCTGAAGGGAAATACTCGTAAACTAAATTTGACCAGAAAGGGCACCTCCTCAAAAACCGGTAACTGTCAGATCAAGCATGAACTACTACAAATAAATTACTACAAATGTATAAGTATAATTTAGTTTGGGGCAAGCCTAAGCTTACCCCAAATCAGCACAATTAATTTACGCTATCAGAATGATAGACAATTGCCTGCCAAACATTTTGTTGGCCACCTATATAATTATCCAGGGTAGGATTCTTAATATAGCTCCAGGCAACTTTACCATTACCCAAGTACATAGGCTCATCCAAACCACCCCAACCGTAGTCAGTCAGTTTTACCGGCCCCTCAAGTACATTTAAGTCTGCATCAATCTCCATTACATAGTAGGCTTTTGGCACCAACATACGCATGGCATCACCACTCTTATTGTAACTGCGATTGTACGGGAGGTTATCGGAGATACACTGGAACTGCGCGTAACCAAATAAGTAACGGCCATTTTTCAGATCAACCAACTGGGGATCACTAATTTGGCAGTCAGAATCCGTTGCCAGCCATTCAATGCCATTACCTTCAATACTGCCTTCCCCATCAACTTTTGCAACACCTACACGTGTCAGGGAAGTAGTATCCAGGGCATCCCCAGAGTAGAGACCCTGCCTGGAGATTACGGGATATTCACCACTATCGATATATGAGAAGAAGCAATTGCGAATGCCATTATCAGCACATTGCTCATCGTAGGGCCCATCACCACTAATATCGATGCCCAGCTCGTCCTGTAAGAACATATCCATGTTCGCATCTTCAATATACTTCGGAGATACAATAACTGAGAGGTTTGTATCGGCATCAACCGGGACAACTGTATGGCCACCACCGTTGGATATCATTGCACTTGTCGAGGGCACTAAATGATTGTACGTGCCTTCATAAACAGAAGATCCACTATCTTCCATTTTAATGGCGATCGCATTCAGGCCCGGGGATGGATAATATTTATTTCCGTCACTAGTACAAAGAGCCCCGTACATCTCATTCCCGGGATTATAAAAGGCTCGAATGTTCAAAACATGGCCATGGCCACATGCCCAGTACCAACCCCGATGATCATCACCGGAGAAAGACATTGACCAGTCATCTCGATTAATAACCGTTAACCCTGCCGAATAATGCGAACCACTAACAAGAACACGAGCAGTTACGGAAAATGCATAACTTGTACGTCCCTGGCTATCATCCTCTACATACAGTAGCTCTTGAGTCCCCAAATGAGTGCCACCATGCATCTTATTGACAACATAGGCATCAGGGACCTCTGTTATTGATTTATCATCCCACTCTAATAACCAAATTTGATCATTGTACTTCTCTTCATTATCAGTACCTTCAACACTGGAAAGATTGTCTTCAATCTTCATCCAAGTGGTACCGTACTCTTCGACCAGATCCTTCTCAATATCATATTGCTCACTGGCTTTGTATTCAGTGTTACATAAAACGGCTACCCTGGAGCAATCTGCACTGGCCGTTATGCCATGTGACTCATAGCACTGATTCAGTATTGTAGCATTACCCGTTTGCTCAAAACTCAAACTATCCGGGTTATATTTAAGCTCGTAAATTGACCCATAGGTTGTATCAGAAGCCCTCTGCCCCTCTGACAGAGTAGTGGAAACAAACATTCTCGGTTCAGCAGTATCCGTGGCACAGGTGGCTGTATAGCTTCGGATGGGGATATCAATGTTTTCCTCATCCTGCTCACTGTCCGTACGACCTATGTAGTGGGCTAATTGATAAACTTCCTGAGCATTTACCATCGCATCAGGTAAAGTGATATCTGTAGCAGTAATAGTCGCAAATCCTAACTCTGATTGTGACACATCACCAACTATAACTGTCGATGGATCATTATCCGGCAGAGAAGAATTACTTCCACTATCTCCTGACCCACTCCCCTGATCTCCCCCATCACCCACAGGTGCTGATTCAGAGTCAGAATCTGATGATCCCCCTCCACCACCACAAGCTGCCAGTACTGCAGTAAGCGCCAGTACTAATAGTTTCTGCCCGAATAAATTGTCTATAATCGCCTTAAGTGCTTTGTTTTTTATTTTGATGTTGAGTACTGCCCAAAACACAAGTTCCGAAGCAGTCATGAAATGAAAATATGAACAGGATTTTAGCCGGAACAAAATTTAATTCTGTGCGTAACTTAATAAAATGTGAACACAATAAGGAAGGCCGAATATGAGACATTCAACACCGACCACAATCAAAATAAAGTATATGGGCCCCAGGCATCGAAAGATAAAAAGGTATTAAACACCATTCAACATAGGGTACCTAACACTAACCTGCTGAAATAATCGCAAAACAAACAAGGCATTATAAAAATAAAAAACTAAACCATTACGCAAACCCAGTCAAAAATGCCGCCAGCCGTTTTCCCGCCCCTAATGGGCAAACATATCTTGCGAAGGAACTGATTTTTCAAAAATTTACAACTCGGAAATTCATTCCGCAAAAGTAACAAGTAAGGACCCTCCCCCTATTGCCCGCTATAACCCAATATAAATAGCAGACTACATAGGACTCCGTAAGGCAACCCCTTTTAAAACTGCATGAATGTTAATCTTCCAATATCTTGTTGTAGCCAAAAGTATCCCTGCCATACACTTGGAAGCTACCTACCTCTGGAAGTTCATACTCCACCATTCCCTCCGCTGTTGAGTATATATCCTTACCTCCCGGTGCAATCCGTACATGATTTGCCGTACATCTTCCCACAAAAGAAAACCGGGAATTACTTTTGCATGTATTTGGATATGATGCATGCATATTTAGAGATGAAAACACAATACACTCACCCGGCTTCATCTCCATATCTTTAACTTTAAACTTATCAAAAAAATCCTCCCCTAAAAGCTTCGCCGCTGTAAGAAAGACTAATATACTCTTAGCAAAAATCTGACCAAATAAAACCACCTTAAAAACATCAAAAAAATACCGAAATGAAAAAGGAAGCAGGGAAATATAAAACAATTTATTATCTTGGATAAAGCTATATAGAAAATCCATTCTTGCATCACTAAAAGACCCCGGCAAAAATCTCAAACAGCCGTTTTCAATAGTGGATTCTGATAGAGCTATCCAGGCAGTAAGCTGTATTACCGCAGGATCAGTATCTTTTGTAGGTTGCAATTTCGCATATTTACCAGTTTCCCTAAAAGTCGCGTTTTGATGCCATATGGTACCGCTAGCACCAGGAAATTTATCAAAAAACTGAGATCGCCAACACATCACCTCATCACCCAATAGACTGGCAAGCTTTCGCGATAACTTTGGATTCCTCAGTAGCTCCCTAAAAGATTTCATTCTCAGGGCCTGGTAAAGACCTGCACTTTCAATTTGCCATTGCCCATGTCGCTTTTCTATCTCTCTTACTTTACTGCCAACATAGCTTACCCCTTGAAAATCTTCCGAAAATGCTTTCTCAGCCTCCTTGCGCAAATTTGCTGCCTGCTCTTCAGAAACTAACTGAAATGGAGGCAGATACCCATTTTTTTCAAAGTAACATATTTGCTCTTCTGTTAGGAACTCATCCTTACCACCATCTCTGGAGACATTTTCCCTCGGAATAGACACTGTCATATTTCTCAGCCTATCCAACTCATCAAACATCTGCTTCTTTTTCGAACCACGCCATGGGAGGATCAATAACTTATAAAGTAAAACGACAGTGATCATCAATAGAACCTGAAAAGCCTGCACTTTGGAGATTTCAAAATCTGCAGCATCTCCCATAGAGCCAAATCCCTTCAGCATTTCCGAAAAAGTACTTTTGCCAGCTTCCATCAATTTTTCACCTCTTTTAAGTAATGAATACTACCACCCACTAGTTTCGCAATATTTTGTTGTACCCATAAGAATCACCACCGTATATTTGAAAAGAACTAACCTCTGGCAATTCAAACTCAACCAACCCCTCAGCACTAGGAAATCTATCTTTACCGGAGGGGGAAACCTTTACATGAGTTGTTGTACATCGCCCCAGAAAGGAAAATCGACAGTCACTTTTAGTTATATTCGGGTAAGACGCATGCATATTTAAGGCAGAAAAGATAAGACATTCCCCCGCTTTCATCTCAACATCAAGAACCTCAAAATTTTCAAAAAAATCTTCCCCTAAAATCTCTACCGCCGTAAAAAAAACCAACGCACTCTTAGCAAAGATTGAGCCATAGAAACCGATTTTTGCTATAGCGTATAAATAAGAAAGTGAAAGCGGAAGCTGCGACAAATAGAAGTATCTATTGTTTTGTATATATTCATATAAAAAACTAATCCGGGCATCGGCACATGATCCAGGAAGCAATCGCAAGCAGCCATTTTCACGAGTGGAATCGGAAAGCGCCACCCATGCGTTCAACTGAATCATCGCTGGATCTGTGTCTAGGGTTGGCTGAAGCTTGGCAAATTTTCCAGATTCTCTAAAGGTCGCGTTTTGATGCCAAACTGTCGGCTCAGTATCTGGCAACTTATGAAAGAACTGTGTCCTCCAGCAAATCACTTCCTCCCCCAACAAACTAGCCAGTCGATGTGCAATTTGCGGTTTCCTTAGAAGCTCTCTGAACTGAGGCAATCGCAAAGCCTGATAAGTTCCAGCATCTTCTATCGGCCAATTTCCATGCTTCAATTCAATATCATGAACTTTATCCCCAAGAAAGCTAATCCCATGGAAATCTTTATCATACTCATCCAAAGCTAGATCTTTTAACTCGGCAGCCTCCTGTTCAGAAACTACGGAAAATGGGGGCAGATAACCGTTCTGTTTGAAAAATTCTAACTCATTCTCATTGAGGAAATACTTAGTTTCAGATTCACTACCCAATATTGGATCAGGTAACCGAAGCGGCAAGTTCTTAAGCGATTTCATTTCTGTATTGAATGCTATCTTTTTCCGACCTTTCCATGGCGCAACCAAAAATCGATATGCAATAAGCACAACAATTGCAGAACAAATATGTACTACTCGAAACCAAGAAACATCAAAATCAGCACTTTCTTCCAGTGTACCGATTCCTTTTAACATCTCAGAAAGCGTTTTTCCTTTCTCCGCCATTCCTGCCACCTTAATTAAGCCTCCCAATACAACTGAAGGTATCCACTTATCACAAAGTTAGCCCAAGTTCAGAAATCTTTTGGCACCATCTTGTCCATCGGTTCAGGCGTAACAAGGTTCCACCAAAAATCAAACCGGTCCATTAAGGAAAGTAATGCCTTCAACTCTCCCGCATCGCCCTCAATTTTGATTTTCCCATCCTCCATCTTCTCCTGGATAGATGCGCTCCCCAAGATGATGTCATTAAGATCTGAGCGGTTTATCTGGACACTACTGCCTGGATTCTTAACCGGGGGTCCGTAGTTCAATACCGCATTCTCAAGAACAAGCGCATACTTTTCTTTTACATCCGGCATATTGATATTGATGGAGAGATTTTTGCCAGTTGCCTTTGGGCCGTTGAGTCGAATTCCCAGGTAATCAAAAATCAAACCAGCCGGCATACTGCGAATAGTGTCCGGGCTCGCAGTCAGAGGAACTGGGTATCGCTGAATGCCATCCCTCAACTCCCTGGCACCACTTAAGAAGAAATTTCTCCAGGTACCATTTTCCTGCTGATAACCCAATTGCTCTAATGCATCTGCCAACAAATCTCTTGCTGCGCGATTATTAGGCTCCGCGGAAACCAATTTATCTAGCACCTCCGCAACCCAGCGGTACTCTCCGGCCTCATAGTCTTTCTTTGCCTGCTTGATAATATTGGCTGCCCCGCCCATATACTCGACGTACTTTATTCCCGCTGCCGTCGGTGGCATTGGATATAGACGAGCGGGATTGCCATCAAAAAACCCCAAGTAGTAGTTCCAAACCGCACGGGTATCGTGATTTACACTGCCGTAATAACCCCGATTAGCCCAATATTGTGAGAGCTCTGGGGGCAGCTCCATCAGCTCAGCCGTTTGAACCATGTTGTATCCGTGATTGGCTAACCGCAGGGTTTGATCGTTGAGATACTTGTAGAGGTCCCGCTGCTTTTTCAGGTGATTCACCACATTTTCTGGGCCCCAGGTTGGCCAGTGATGGGGCGCAAACAGGACTTCGGCTTTTCCACCCCAGCGCTGCACTGTTTCATTGAGGTAGCGAGACCAGTCGCGAGCATTTCGGACCTTTGCTCCCCGCAAAGTGTAGAGGTTGTGCAAAGTGTGGGTTGCGTTCTCCGCTGCGGTTACGGCTTTGAGCTGAGGAATATAGAAGTGCATTTCTGCCGGCGCTTCAGAGCCCGGCGCCAAGAGAAATTCAAAGATAAGTCCATCCAGTTCCAAGGTTTGTCCGGTCTCAACAATGGGGTCTGTAGGCTCTATCAGTGTGATAGTGCCAGTGGAGGTTTCGAGACCGAGACCAGCCCCTAAGGTACCTTTAGGATCTTTAGGAATCAGGTTCCCGTACATAAAACTGGCTCGACGCGCCATATGATTTCCCGCGAAGACATTTTCACTAACAGCTTCAATCAGGAAATCCTGTGGGGCTATTACCTTAACCTTGCCGGACTTTACATCTTCCTCATCGATAACACCGCGAACACCCCCATAGTGGTCAACGTGACTATGAGTGTAGATCACAGCAACGACAGGCTTGTTTCCGCGATGCTGCCGATAGAGACTCAACGCTGCTTCAGCCGTCTCGGCAGAGATCAGCGGGTCCATAACAATGATCCCGGTATCGCCCTCAATAAAAGTAATATTGGAGAGGTCCGCACTGCGAACCTGGTAGATTCGCGGTATCACCTCGTAAAGACCACCTTCCGAAATTAATTGCAGTTGCCGCCACAGGCTGGGGTTGGCAGTGTCAGGAGCCTCTTTATCACGAGCAAATTGAAATTGCTCCAAGTTCCACACCGTATCGCCTTTGCTGTTTTTGATAACACCACTGTTTGGCAAAGGAGCAATAAAGCCCCGCTTTACATCCTCAAAATCCTTTCGATTTGCAAAGGGGAGCTCTTTCAGTACAGCTTGGTTTGATTTCATTGTGACGACACTGGCAGGATTGGGTTCTTGCGCCATGACACTTACGGTCGTTAGCGAACAGCCAAGGAATACTAGAAATAGCGAAAACAGCGGCAGCTTGTTAACGTTCATCAGTTGTTTCCTTTCCATGATTCGCAAAGTGATGCGGCAGAGCCCCTTGTAGAGGATAGGTAGGAAACTATTAAGCGGGCGGGTATTTATGCCGGTATCAGGAGAATATCTGACAAATTTAGGGGAAAGGAACAAAAAAGCCGGCGAAGAGCGCCGGCTTATGTGTCATTAAATACTATCTGACATCCAATAAATGCCTGGCAATAATCAGGCGCTGGATCTCACTGGTACCTTCGTAGATTGTAGTGATTCTCACATCCCGACTCATACGTTCGAGTGGGTATTCACGGGTATAGCCCACGCCACCGTGCATTTGCAGAGCTAGATAACATGCCTCGTTAGCCTTCTCACTAGCGAACAGTTTGCCCATTGAAGCGGCAGGGCCAAACGGCATTCCGGCATCTTTCTGCCAAGCGGCTTGCAACAATAGGAGTCGCGCACCTTCCATCTCAGTATATTTATCGGCAAGCTGCCATTGCAGCCCTTGGAATTCCGCCAGCTTTTTACCAAACTGCTCCCGCTCATGCAGATAAGACCTGGCACAATCCAAAGCTTCAAAGCCAATACCCAGCGCCAGGGAACCAATGCCGATTCGACCTCCTGCAAGTTCACCCGCAGCAATACGGAACCCACGGTTTTCTTCGCCCAGTAAATTGGACGCAGGAATTCGGCAGTTGTCGAAGGAAACCTCATTGGTAACAGAGGCCTTCTGCCCCATTTTCTCTTCGGCCTTGCCGATCACCAAACCAGGCGTGCCGGCTTCAACCAGGAAGCAGGAAATACCTTTGCCTTTTGGCGCGGAAGAATCTGTCACCGCCCAAACAACAAAAATACCGGCAAATTCGGCACTACTAATAAAGAGCTTACTGCCATTGAGAACGTATTCGTCGCCCTGTTTCTCCGCACGGGTGCGCATAGAGGCCGCATCTGAACCAGAACCGGGCTCGGTGAGGCAGAAAGAACCTGCCGGGTATTCACCACTACAAATCTTAGGGAGGTATTTTTGGCGCTGCTCTTCCGAACCTACCGCCTGAATAACCTCAGCCACCATGTTGGTTACCGAGGTGGTGGTTGCTGTGGATGCACAGCCTCTCGCCAGTTCAGCAATCGCCAGGGAAAACGCCACAGTACCAGCACCAGTACCGCCGTAATTGGGATCAATATTGATTCCCATAAAGCCCAGCTCTGCCAATTGCTTGAGCTTTTCTAACAAGAGCTCTCTATTACCGGTCTTGTCGAGTTCGGCAGCAATGGGTTTCAGTTCACTGTCAGCAAATTGCTTTGCTGCATCCTGAATCATCTGCTGTTCTTCGCTCAGTGAAAAATCCATACAGTACCTACTTATAGTTATTACGGACAAATCACACGGCACCCACCTTGGTACCGCATCGCTATGCCGAGCATAATAAAAACCGCGCCGACAATGGTTGCCAATTCCACCTGTTCAGCCATGAAATCAGCAATCAATCCCTATGATTGAGGCCTGAGGAGAGAATTCAGATTCCTACCCAGGCTCCCAAAAAAGCCAACCAGCAAAATCGCTACAGTTCTCTCACTCCGCACAGGATATTTGACTGCGCTCAATTAGCGTCGCGAACCTTTCACGCTGGGTTCTGGGTCCGGTACCGCTACAGCGGTATCAGTCTTCACTTCCTCCATCACCACATAGGTGTGGGTTTCCCGTACTCCCGGTACGGATGCCAGCTTTTCACCGAGGAAGCGACGATAACCCAGCATATCCTTAATACGAATTTTCACCAGATAATCAAAACCACCGGCAACCATATGGCACTCCTGAACTTCCTCCAGCCCAGCCACATGCTCATTAAAGGCTTCCAATGCCTCAGTTGCTGTATTGTTCAGGGTCACCTGGATATAGACCACCAGGCCCGCATGAACTTTGAGCGGGTCGAGTAGCGCTACATAGTCGCGAATAAATCCTTCCCTTTCGAGCCGCTTGACTCGCTCCAGGCAAGGGGTGGGACTAAGGTTAACCCTGCGCGCCAATTCCACATTCGGCAAGCGGCCGTGACGTTGCAGAATTCGCAGTATTTGGCGATCAATACGATCAAGATCTTCCAACTGTCGAGACATTACAAAATACCCTACTGGTAATCACGCAATTAGGCGTGATATTTAACCACAACTCGCAACATTATGGCGATTAATTCTAACGATTTTCGCACATAATCCGGTTTTTTATTCTGACCCTAGATATAGAGCTTGGGAGACGATATGTCGACAAACTTCGCCGGAGACCTCCAGAATGCCCGGGACCGGGCACGCGAGTATTTGCACGCCGACGAAAACCTCTGCGTGAGCGAGCTGCTGGCTGCGCCACGCCCCAGCGACGAGATGCGCAAGAAAATTCTGAACACCTCGCGCGCACTGGTTCATCATTCGCGACAGCAGCGCAGCAAGCGCGGAACGCTGGACGCTTTCCTTCAGCAATTCGGCCTTTCCAATAAGGAAGGGGTTGCATTGATGTGTCTGGCGGAGTCCCTGCTCCGGGTACCAGACGCCGATACTGCCGACAAACTAATCGCCGAGAAAGTGCATTCCGGCAACTGGTCCAGCCATCGTGGCCAGTCCGACTCCCTGTTTGTGAACGCCTCAACCTGGGGCCTGATGCTTACCGGCAGCGTGGTAGAACTGGACCCGGATATCACCGAGCGCCCCTCCCACTGGATGAAACGCCTGGTGAGCCGTATCGGCGAACCCATGGTGCGCACCTCTATGATGCAGGCCATGAAAATTATGGGTGGCCAGTACGTACTCGGCCGCACCATCAAGGAAGCTTTGAAGCGCGGCCCCAAAGAAAACCTCCCGGGCACCCGCTTTTCCTTCGACATGCTGGGCGAAGGCGCCCGTACCATGGCCGACGCCCACCGCTACTTCGATGCGTATATGATGGCTATCGAAGAGATCGGCAAAGACAACACCCAGCGGGATGTGGTTGAGGCCAACGGTATTTCCATCAAGCTTTCCGCCCTGCACCCCCGCTACAGTGTGCTGCAGCGGGATCGCGTAATGGACGAATTGCTGCCCCAGGTGAAGCGTCTTTGTGTCGCCGCAGCCCAATACGATATGGGCCTTAATATCGATGCAGAAGAGGCAGACCGCCTGGATATCTCTCTGGATATCTTCGAGGCGCTCGCCCGAGACCCCGAAATTAAAGACTGGCAAGGATTGGGCTTTGTACTCCAGGCCTACCAAAAGCGCGCCCCCCATGTCGCCGACTGGCTGATTGCCCTGGGCCGCGATACAGGTCGCAAGCTGATGGTGCGCCTGGTTAAAGGCGCTTACTGGGATAGTGAAATCAAACACTCCCAGCAGATGGGCCTGCCGGACTACCCGGTGTACACGCGCAAATGCCACACCGATCTGTCATACCAGGTCTGTGCGAAAAAACTGTTGGAAGCTGGCGATGCAATCTATCCGCAATTTGCCACCCACAACGCCTACACCGTCGGGCTGATCCTCGAGCTGGCCAATGGCCGCACCGACTTTGAATTCCAGCGCCTGCACGGCATGGGCCACTTGCTGTACGCACAAATTGAAGCGGTACACGGCAAGCGTGTGCCCGTGCGCGTCTACGCACCCGTGGGGGCACATCGTGACTTACTGCCCTACCTGGTTCGCCGCCTGCTGGAAAACGGAGCTAATAGCTCCTTTGTTAACCGCTTTATGGACGAGGCAACGCCGGTTGAAGCCCTGGTCCAGGACACCCTGGAACAAAGCGAAGCCTGCAACCCCTACCGTCACCCGCAAATTCCTGTCCCGGAGAATATTTATATGGGCGCAGAAGCCCTGCCACGGAAAAACTCACACGGCATCGAACTGACTGATCCACTCTCCGTTGATCCCCTGCTGAAAGAGCTTGAGCAGCAACGCGAAAAGCATTTCCTCGGTGGCCCTATCGTCAACGGCACCATGGGCGAAGCAGAAGAACCGGTTTACAACCCGGCAACCGGCGAAAAAATTGGACACACCGCGAATACTGACAAGCACCTGATTGAGCAGGCCTATGCCTCCGCCACTGAGGCGCAGATCGACTGGGATCGTCAGGGTGGAAAACACCGCGCGGATATTCTCGATAGAATTGCCGATCTTTACGAAGACAAAGCCAATGAACTGGCTGCAATTATTTGTATTGAAGCGGGCCGCACCCTAAATGACGGCATTAGTGAAGTCCGCGAAGCTATCGACTTCTGCCGCTATTATGCCAACGGCGCACGCCAGCATTTCAGTGAACCCACCGAACTGCCCGGCCCTACCGGTGAGCAAAATCAGCTGTATTTGAGTGGCCGTGGCACCTTCGTGTGCATCAGCCCTTGGAACTTCCCCCTGGCAATCTTTACCGGCCAGGTAGTTGCCGCACTCGCCGCCGGTAATGCCGTACTGGCCAAGCCCGCAGAGCAAACCCCCATCATCGCTGCACACGCCGTGCGCTTGATGCTCGATGCCGGCGTGCCGCCAAAAGTACTGCACTTGATCACAGGTACCGGTGCCGCAGTGGGCAAACTGCTGATCGAAGATCCCCGCCTGGGCGGTGTAGCCTTTACCGGCTCCACTGAAACCGCACGCCTGATCAACCAGCAGCTGGCAGCGAAAGAAGGTCCGATTGTACCGCTGATCGCCGAAACCGGCGGCCAAAATGTCATGGTCGTAGACTCCACTGCCCTGCCCGAGCAAGTGGTAGACGATGTAATTCAATCTGCCTTCCTCAGTGCCGGTCAGCGCTGTTCCGCTCTGCGTATCCTGTGTGTACAGGATGTCATCGCTGATAACCTGCTGAATATGCTGAAAGGCGCGTGTGAAGAACTAACCCTCGGCGATCCCGGTAAACTGGATACCGATATCGGTCCGGTTATCGACGAAAAAGCCCTCGGCATGCTGGAATCCCATCGCGAGCGCATGGCTAAAGAAGCCAAGCCGCTATTTGCATTTGAGGAAGCGAAGAAGCCCAGCAATGGCACCTTCTTCGGCCCGCAGGTAGTAGAGATTGAAGATTTCTCCGTGCTCAAGCGCGAGACTTTCGGACCTTTCCTACATGTAGTTCGCTTCAAGGCAGACGAGCTGGAAGACGTAATCCGCCGCATTAATGCCACCGGCTACGGCCTTACCTTCGGACTGCACTCCCGCATCGAAGGCCGCGCCCACGCGGTATTCAAGCGTATCAACGTCGGCAACTGCTATGTAAACCGCGATATGGTTGGTGCAGTAGTAGGTGTTAACCCCTTCGGCGGCCACGGCCTATCCGGCACCGGCCCCAAAGCCGGTGGCCCGCACTACCTATTCCGTTTCGCCAGCGAAAAAACCAAAACTATTAACACTGTTGCCACTGGCGGTAACACCGCACTGTTTACATTGGGACAATAAGCTTCCATAAAACAACAAGAGAGCGGGCTTTTAGCCCGCTTTTTTGTGGAGAAACATTTCGCCACCCCCCCATAGAGTACCAACTCCAAACTCCCCAACTCCGTAAGCTTTTCATAACCCCCTGTAAATTAATCGGATGAACCAAGGCAATTACTTCTATTTCAACCGCAGTCTTTTGCGGCAACAAACCAAGTATTTTCTTTTACAGCTCCACATAAGGTATAGTTGGCCAGCCCTAAAAAAATAGAATGGATTCAATGAAAAACATAATAGCTGGAATAACAATAGGCTTAGTCGCCGGATACTTAGGCCCATTAATTACAGAATATTCTGCAGCCATCGCTATACCCGAAGCTTTCATAGCATTTCTTTCAGACGGAGGGGCTGTCCTTTGGGAAATTTTTGTTGTCCATTTACTAGGATATGGACTAATTGTTTTCACACTCATTTTCTTAGCATCTAGGCTGATAAAACTGCATCCATGGGCAACTGCAGCAATTGCCATTATCGCCTGCGAAGCCACTCTGTATTTTTTCCACACCAGTGAATACACACTTTACGTACCTCATATCGTAACTCTGGCATTTTGCGCATTCTTAAGCGCAACGCTTTCTAGAAAGAGCACAAATATATCACCTGCCGTTTAATTATCTATCAAGTTAAGGTTAATAGAAGGTAAAGAACTTTTGATCGACGATCTGATCAAACTTCAGTAAGATAGTGTCTTTTTGTAAAATAGAATTTGATAAATAAGACACGCCATTTTGAATGGCTAGCTTGGTACTAGCACGAACAGAAAAAAGCTAAAAATAAATTTACCTTTACTACCATAGAAACCTTCCTAAACTTGTTAAATATAAAATCCCTAAGGGCATATAAAAACAGATCAGATTAAACTATCAGCTACGACAATCCAGCGTCTTCGATTCAGGAACCACAAACTCTTCACACATCACAATACCGACAATCGTGACTGTATTGGTAGAAAATACAAAGCCCAATGACAAAACTGGTTAACCAGTGGGTAACATGAAACTGTTTCCCTTGCAGAAAGACTTTTACGCCGCCAAAGAGGTAGTTCTTGTCTTGACGCGCCACCACAGGTGGGGGAAGCTAAGGCCACTCTGGGCAATAAAAACCCTGTCCCAGTATAAAAATGAAGTTTCATATACACCGATTTTGGGGAGTCTCAATGCGCTCGCTGATACTGATGTGGTTGCTGTCCTTCTTTTTGATTGCCTGTGGTAGTGAACCGAAAACTCACACAGAAAATTTAAATACCGAGATCAAACCCGCCTCCAAGGCAACTATTTCCCACAATAGATCCCTGGCAAAACAACTCCCCTTCGGCGATGAAACTGATTTTCTGCTGGCTAAACGAGGCTTTATTGAATCTATTCCCGGCGCCCAAGTGAAAAATACCGAAGGTCGGGAAGTCTATGGCCTATCCCAGATGCAATTTTTACAGGGCACCGCTCCTGATACAGTCAACCCCAGCCTTTGGCGTCAGGCCCAGCTCAACGTCCTGAATAACGGCCTGTTCAAAGTGGTAGATGGTATCTATCAGGTGCGCTCGCTGGATCTGGCCAATATGACTCTGGTGCAGGGAGAAAGCGGCTGGATTGTTATCGACCCTCTCACTTCCGCAGAGACTGCAGCTGCAGCTCTTGCGCTGGCCAACAAGGCACTAGGAGAGCAACCTGTAAGTGCCGTTATTTTTACCCATAGCCACGCAGACCATTTCGCCGGAATAACTGGAGTTCTGACTAAAGAACAGCTCGCGAGCGGTTCTATCGACATTATTGCACCAGAGGGTTTTGCTGAGGAGGCGATTAGCGAGAATGTGCGCACCGGGAATGTGATGCAGCGCCGTGCGTTATACCAATTTGGAAATTTGCTGCCCTCCAGTCCGGAGGGTTTTGTCTCATCCGGCTTAGGCAACCGGGTATCAGATGGTGAACACGGAATAGCTACACCAACAATAGAGATTACTGAAACCGGTGCAGAGATGACAGTTGATGGAGTGGACATCGTCTTCATTAACACACCCGGGGCCGAAGCACCCGCAGAGATTGTGTTTTTCTTCCCTCAATTTAACGCACTCTGCATGAGTGAGATCGCCAACCATACACTGCATAATATTTACACTCTGCGTGGTGCGAAAACCCGCGATGCCAAGGCCTGGAGTCGCTATATTGAGTACGCCATGGAGAAATTTGGCGATAAGACAGAGGTGGTTTTCAGCAGCCACCACTGGCCCACCTGGGGCAAAGATGAAGCAATCGATTACCTGGCTAAGCAGAGGGATCTTTATAAGTACATCCACGACCAAACCCTGCGCCTAGCTAACCACGGTTACGATATGGTCGAAGTCGCAGAGCGCCTTGAGCTGCCCGAGAACCTCTCTCAGGCTTGGGCCAATCGAGGATACTACGGCACTGTCAATGTTGGAGCCAAGGCAGTTTACAATCGCTATCTGGGTTATTTCGATGGCAACCCAGCAAACCTCCACCCTATTCCTCAGGAAGAAGCTGCAGAGCACTACATTGACTACATGGGGGGAGAAGCCATTATGGCTCGGGCCCGACAGGATTTTGCCCAAGGCAATTATCGCTGGGTAGCCATGGTGCTAAAGCACTTGGTTTTCGCTGAACCTAAAAATGAGCAAGCCCGCTATCTATTGGCTGACAGCTTAGAGCAACTTGGCTACCAGGCAGAGTCCGGTATCTGGCGAAATTTTTACCTCTCAGGTGCCAAGGAGCTACGCCATGGAATTGAGTACCGTGAAGAAATGCTGCCCGATGAAGATATCGTAGCCCGAGTCCCTCTCCAGCTACTTTTCGACGCCATGGCTGTGCGTCTTAATGGAGAGAAAGCAGCTGACGCTGACATTCGTTTAAATATTGATATGACTGACACCGGAGAAAAGTACTTAGTCGTGGTACAAAATGGGGTGCTTCACGGCTATCCTGGCCGGCACAGTAGTGAACCCTCTGCAAGCCTCGCTCTGAACAGTAGCGACTTGCGCATGATGTTTAGCGGGTTGGTAGGCGCCCCAACCCTAATCAAGGATGGTCGACTCAAGGTGAGCGGAAATCCTTTGGCCCTAATAAAATTTGGGCGTTTATTTGATAAATTTGATCGTAATTTTAGCCTTGTTACACCATAAAAAGCTCTGGCGGGCAATCCTTGGTTAACTTTAACTAAAGCTAGTCATCCACTTTGCAGAAATACTCATAGAAGCCCCATGGAGCTACTTCCCTATAGAAACAATTATCCTCGCGGTGAAGTATTTCTGTCACTTCCCGCGCCTCAAGCTCATCATAGTGATTTAATTCAAAATACTGTTCCGACTCAGAAACCAGTGTATACGAGGCGAAGTTATGACTTTCCTCAGTATTGAGTTCCTCCTTATCGAAGTAAACCCTCACCTCAGTTTCTGTAAACTCAAAAAATAAATGCCCAAAAAAGTCATCCTCCATAAACTTTCGCGCTTTCTCTGGGACTCCCTGAACTTTAATCATACTGGAAATTGTTCTGTCCGCATTAGATTTCCAAACACCTACTAGCGCACTCTTTTTAGCCTCACATGCAAATATAAAGGGGAATATAGAGAAAAAAAGCACTAATTTTTTAATCATTTACCACACCAACAAATAGGATAATCAAACCGAAAATATATAGCCCTATAAGGCCACCGACAGGCCCAGACTATGAATTGAGCCTCCTAGAGCTATCACAAAAATCTGGACGTAGCGAATACAATTCGAGCCCCTACCCTGAAAATTTTAACCTACTAGCCGTAGTTAACTTTGCAATCACAGATCCCACAGAAATGTGAATCTTCCATCCATACGAATCAACAAACTATTAAGAAATAACTTTTCTATCGTAAAAGAAAGATCAAATCAGGCTGCTACATATATTTTCAACAAACCTACCCTGCGGACACACCTATTAAAACCCTGACTTAGAAGCCTACATCCAACTTTAAACTTAACAAAAACACCCTAAGCGCAAAAAATATAACCACAGTTCCTAGTAACTGAAGCGTAATTTGCACCCACAAGCCCTACAGGAATTTACCAAGGTAATATGCTATTAGTTAGCGTGAACCTTTGCGCATCCTCATGGTGCTGCCACGTTTCATTTCAACTTCATCTGCAGTAATAGATATGAGCTTATGTGATCCAACATTCGACATCATCAATCTATTTTCTTCCACAGACCAAGTACCATTCTGCCTCCAAAAACTATCAACCCAATGATATGAACCATCTTTATTTAAAGTTATCGTAACTTTTTTCGAGACCACATTTCCTGCCGCATCCTGCTCATAAAAGGACCAGGTGCCATTAAGCTCAGCAGCCTCAAAGGCATTAGCCATACCTGAAACTAAAGCAATAAGACTCGCCAGAATCAGTTTTCTCATTATTACTTTCCTCTAATTTAGAATCTCTGATTTTACCGAATTCCACTCATATACACCCAAAAAACAGCAGGTCAGATGCACTACAAACAGTGCTGCAACAGGTATCCCAAGTCCGTAACTATTTGGCTTCTGGATAAAATTAACGGAAGCTATATTGAATTTATTCAAACATCATCAGCATACCATGCATAAACTGAGCAGCAATCTATAAACAAATTAAACCACTCTATAAACACTTCTCATGAACGCATCAACAGCCTCCATATTATCAAGAGAACACGTAAGCTCTACGGGTGTTTCACCATCGCTATTCGGTAACATTTTACCCCCCAACTTTCTTAATAAAATAATAGCATCGGGTTAATTTTGTTCTGCTGCGCAATGTAAAAGGGATCTCCATATTCATTTCTGCACCTAACAGAATCTACATCATGCCCAATAAAGCCCTGCACTGCCTCTACATCTATAAAATTTTCCTCAACTCATAGTATAATTCTTACGCTCGTCATATTAGGCCTTAGGGTGCTATCTTTTTCATGATAATCAAACAACTAGCAAGCATGGAGTAACAACCCCAAGGGCTCATCCGACCGCGATATCATACTCGGTATAAAATCATAACCGTTACTTATCGAATCTAACTTTAGGCATTTTATAGTAGTGTAGTACCGACAAAATGGTACCAATTGGTATATTTAACAAAGAAAAGGCCGCAAATATATGAAGGGGAATTTGACACCAGGATTTTCTACGAAAATAACCAATAATACAGAATGCTTCAGCCCCAAAAAATAAGGTGATAAAGCCAGCAACCATCACATTGGCTACCGTAATATTATCCTCGGCCCCAATCAATCCAACCACAAAGATTAAAATAAAAATAACATCTCCAGCAAGCCGCAATCCCCATACAAAATTCAATGTCTGGATTGCCCTGGATTCTTCTATTTGCCGGCGCGACTCAGCCAACCTCTCCGAAAGAGATAAATCCTTATATGGCTTCGTCGACTCTAATTCAGAATCAGGAGGGCTATAAATTGACTCTTCCATTTTTACACCTACTTACATAAAATTTCTTGACACATATGCCTTACATCAGGCCAACAAACTCCTAAGGCTGTGATACCCCAAATACTACCAGGCTAAAGCGCCGCAGCCTATTTTTTGTTTACCCTACATTTCTATTATTATATTTACGAATCAGTGCAATTGCCAACTTAGATTTATTAGAGATGATTTTTTTCGTAATCCCTCAAGAACGAGAACTTCGGCAGCCTGAAAAGTTAACAACTTTTCCTTTGCTTCATCGATATTTCCCGCTTCAATACTCTGAAAGATATCATGATACTTTACCGCACTATATAAAGCATAGTTTTCGCGCAATTTTCCGCAATGACGAGCATCTGTCACACTCAGTTACAGTGATTAAGTAGAAAACTGGAACCAACAGCCCACACAACTTCATTTTATTTCATATGACCAATATGGATCCGAAGATTTTCAGTAGCGTACTCGCCATTACTAAGCTTTTTGGCATCGAAGCCAAAGATTAGATTGCCCTTGATAGTACGGATTTGTTCCTGCAACTTAGCTACAGAGGCTTGGAAGTTACTATACCTTACCTCGGAGTCCTTCACTTGGCCAAAATGAATTGCATTGTCTATCAGACACTCCGGTCTATACCGTATATGTAGAATTACAGTTTTTGGCGGATCGGGCTCTGAAAGCCAGGAAAGACCATGATTGACAAATTCAAACCTATAGTGATCTTTGCCAATTTCTTCGAAAAATTTTGGTGTGGTATTGATAAAAAGAATACTCGCCAGGGTATTGCTGGCGATGAGGCTTACGATAAGGACTAGCAATATCTTCATGGGATATAACACCCCTAATCTTACTTTATTAAAACGGGTCTTCCGATTTTGGATAGCTCGCAAGCTGATACTTCTTTGCACATATTTTGCAGGCCGCATCGATTTTGAGCGTATAGTTGACCAAGTAACTAGAGGCATTAATAACCTTAGGTAAAAAATAATATAGAAATAGTAATACTACTACCCCTCCAGGGACTATCCTCTGACCAAATATACCCCTTTCAGTGAACGAACCACCCTCAATGGAAGATACAAGTGTGACCGATGCTAACCAAGTAGCAATAATGGCAATTCCTATGAAAAACCCTAACAATATACAAAGCCCTAGTGAATCAAGAAGACTCGCTTTGTAGTCGATTTTCGGAATTAGATACTTCCCACAACATTTCTTCATAGTGAGTTTTAACCCCAGCCGCACAAGCAAGCAACCTGCCACAAGCACAAAGCGTGAAACCTGTATTTGTGCCGGTGCTCCCTACGAATAATTTCAGTCATGAAGACCAGTACCCATATTATCATCAAGCACTTCTCCAGTTTGGTGGAGCCCGACGACTGTAAAATTTTCAGCCACCCAATGCAGATTGGTAATTATTTCTCGAATCGCTTTTCTATCCAGACTCAAGCTTAAGTGTGCGTAGAGAGACTGCAACTCACCGGAAAGCTGTATGCAAGAAGTCGCGACTATATCAAGCTTCCATCTCAATTCTTCAGGTTCCATTTTTTATTACTTATAATCGGGATAGGGAGGCACCTCACGATGCCCCTCCTCCCACACCACCAGGCATACGGGTCACGTACCATGGCGGTTCAATTCTATTCCCCTTCCTATCTGCCAATTCCGGCAGCCCCAAGTTCCTAAAGTATCTATTTGGCAATGCTCTGTAAAGGGCAGGACTTTTGCTTAGCCTCCATGGTCCATGCGCTGATTTGGCCGTGTTCCACGCTAAAAAACGATCAACGCCCAGCCTTCTTAATCTGCGGTAACCACTACGTCCCCATTGCTTCCATAAATAACATCGCAACTTCCGCCTTATCCACTTGTCCAGATCTTTCAGAGGGCTCAGTACTTCACTGATGTCAAAGTACGCTTTCCAACCAAGCAGGGACTTCTTTAACTCTTCTATGATCTGAGTAAACTTGCGGCCTCGTGTTCGGCGGGTGACCATTCTGATCTTTGCCTTCAATTTATTAATCGATGATTCTGATACCTTTATCCGGGCATCCTTCTTCAGCAATCTAAATCCTAGAAAGCTCCGCTTCCAGAAGTGATCCTCTGCACTCTTCTCAGTATTTACTGTGAGCTTCAGCTTACATTTGATGAAGTGCGTAAGGCTTACTTTTATCCGCTCTGCAGACCGACGACTTCCCACCAGTATTTGAAAATCATCGGCATATCGTACAAAACTGAGTTGCCGCTTGTGCAGCTCCCAGTCCAGTTCATTAAGCACAATATTCGCTAGAAGCGGAGATAACGGCCCACCTTGCGGGACGCCTTTTATTGTAGCTATTACCTTGCCATCGACTACCGTTGGCGCTTTTAGGTATCGGTTTATCAACCCCAGCACATCAGCCGGTATTCCGCTTTGCTTCAGTGTTAGCATGAGCCTGTCATGATTCACTTCATCAAAGAAGGATTTCAAGTCCATATCGATCGTCCAGCGCTTTCCTTGCCGGACAAAGTTTTGGACCTGTCTAATCGCCTGGTGTGCCGATCGATTTGGTCTAAAACCAAAACTAAGAGCATGAAACTTCGGCTCCCATTGCTCACTGAGTATCTGTGCGATAGCTTGTTGGATCAACCTATCTTGCACAGTGGGTATACCCAATGGACGCAGGCCTCCATTGCCTTTTGGTATAAAGACGCGTTTCACCGGTTGAGGACGATAGCTACTACTTAACACCTTTTGTCGGGTAGCAATCCAGGTCTGCTTAAGATGTTCCGGCAACTGTTTTACCGTCATACCATCGAGACCTGGCGCACCCTGGTTACGAGAAACTTGTTGTAATGCTCGAAACAGATTATTCCTATCTAGAATTCGCTGCATTAAAAGAGATGGGAAATTGGACAATGTATGATTAAGTTTCCAGTTTGATGTTCATCCAGAAAAAAATATTTTTTTTCTGGCAACTAAGTTACTTGTCAGATGCAGTCATCAAGCTCTGCATTAATAATACTGTCCAGAATTGTTCAGGCCTTCAGTAGCACGAAATCTACCTACTATGCCCTCTGCTGACTTCTATGGGTCGGTCAAAACCAATCTCTCAGTTTTCAGTTATTCCATTAACAACCCATAGACCTCCCAGGGTAAGACATTTAACTTTCTTCACGTAGATGCTGGATTTATAAAACGTAGGCCAATTGTGGATGGAGAGCTTTATGGTCACGTGCCCACTGGCTCCACCTACGTCACACCTCATATCCAGTTCTTGTTCATCACCCCGTGAATTTGCGTTGAGCTTCCTCCAGCTAATACCTCGCGATATTAACCTTGCCCTTTCGCTAACCTTCGGCTCCACGAATACCTGGTAAGAGGACTTTCACCTCTCTAGTTAAATGTCATGCCTGGCACACACGTTGCCGGAAATGGTAGCCAAAGCGGAGCGTAGGCTATCCAGCTGCCACCCACTGGGTGATCCCTCTAGGCCTGGTTATACTGGTACACACTGAACGACCTACATACTCTATGTCAGCCACCTTTGGGTGGCCACTACCCAGTTAGTCTATAAGGAAAAATACCACAGTTTCCCCACCAGTTAACTATCTGAATCGCAATCCACGATGTGTGAAATTGGCTTGCAAGGCTTGTTGACTCATAACGAAATATTGTGCCAGTTTTCAGAGCAACTTTCTGGAAAAGTGTGATCCGGCAGAGGTTAGTACTTACCGCAACTACAAACTTCCTAAAAATTGACCGTTATAATAACGACTACTGCAGGGGGAGCTGGACTATAGGCTGCTGCGCAAAGGGCCGAGGGCCCGTGGCAACCTACTTGCATTTGTAATACGTAGTTACGACCACACTACCCACCCAATTATGAAGCCCAAAGCTAGACACGTAAAACCTACCTTTACCAATGCGTTCCTCTCTGCGGTACTTTCCATAATAGAACCTTGTATATAGAGTTCTAGAACTGCTTTAGATACAGAGAGCTTTGGTCTTGAGCTAAAACATGCTAATAAAGCCGCTTGAACATTTGGAACCCAGCATGACGGATGATCATCCAAATGATCATAATCGAGAGCCTGCTGAATTTCCTTCGCCTCACCTGTCCCGTGCAACTCGGGACTCTCAGCGATCTCTTTAGCTTTTCGATAATACTCGTTTACTTTCACAACCCAATACCCGTATAACGAGGTTGAAGGAGAGCTTACCCCATATTTCATACCGTACTTCTACGTAAATATCGTCTACTTACCAGTGAAAACTTAACCAGAAACCGTCTAGAACCATCATTTACAGTTAATATTCGATCATATGTAAGGAGGCAAAGACACACATTAGCTTTTCTACAACCTGAGCACCTGTGTTTGGGGCCGAAAATCCCAGCCTGCGGAGTGAGTGAGCAACATGCACTTATTAGGCATTTATGCAACACCCCATTCTTTTTAACTATCAGATTATCAACTTTAACATACTTTAGGCTATAGGACCGCTGTATTGGCCTAATGGCTTCTTTAACGAAATTTAGCATTAACTGGGCATGCTCTTTATCCCATACCCACAATAATTCACCTCGGAGTTCTCATTAGCAATAAGCGTGCTCGGCCAGTTTAATTCATACTTTCTATTCGAGCGGTAGTGAGAGCACTGAACTAAACTATTGATGAGCAAAGGATAATCACCGCTGTGTGTATCGTCTCCACCTCTTAAATAACGACTTGATTCAGGCGGCGCTTTCCAGCTAATTCGAGAAAGGAACCTTTCGAGCACGGCCCCCCAACTGATAGGCTGGCTTTGTTTCATCCGGATGATCATCATTTTTCGGTAAGAAGTTAAACGGTTCTTCGAATTTTGCGAGCTCTCCACAATTGAGGCACTTAATGTCGATTGGCTCACGCTTCATTATGAGGCCTAATTCCTGAAGTAACAGTGAAGTACGTAGTATTGAGTCCGGCACGCGAAGCCTGTATATTGTCGCCGCATGTTCATGGCTTAATAAGCAAAGTACTCGATAGCTTCGCCATTGTTTTTTTGTTGTTCGATTATAAATTAAACCTTTACCATCATAAAGATACTCGACCTCAAAGAACTTCTCTTCCTCTTTACACTTTGTAAGTTTAGGAGTCTTGCCAGTACCACAAATCAGCTGAATGTAGTAGCCCTAACCTTCCTATATTCTTGCGCAACCTCTTTTTCATCAATAGCCTCAGATACAACCTCAGGAGAAACTTTCAATCCTGCACCTGCATAAGCTTGCTCAGTAGCACTATCACAAGAGGAAGCAATTTCTGGCAGAAAGGCATATAAAAACATTGCTATTTGAACGCTCATACAGTTACCAGCCCATTAATACTTCAATCAGTCAATACTTTATCGGCGGGCTGTATTAAATGATGATGACTTTTCACGCATAAGAAATAGGCCCATGCAATCAATATGATTTGCAGTGGTCCGCGTATTAATAAATAAACAGCCCCCCATTGATGCCCCCCAAGACCAACACCATTTAGTGCCGCATAAATATTCGCCGGAAAGAAAATAATAAAAACTACAATAGCAAGCCTTGCAGCAAGGGACTGATATCTTGGCACAAAGAGAGCAACACCTATCAATAGCTCAATCAATCCAGTGACGTACACTAATGCTAGGCGAAAAGGAATCCAAGACGGTAACATTTCCACCATTCCTTCCGCTTGAATAAAGTGTCCAATAAAGAAAAATATAAAGGCTATTCCCAACCCCCAACAGGCATACTTTGTAACATTCAAAGGCGTGTCACTAAACTTCGAATAAATAAAGGAAATAGCCAAGGGGCTGGACAACAGAAAAAGAATAATTATTGGAGTTACCATAGCATCCTCATAACAAGGGTGTAAAAAACTCAGCCCTCTTTTCGCGTTGTGATTCTACATAAAAAATAGCCCACTCATCAGTGAAAGCTAAATTAGAATTCAGGTAAAACCCCACACACGATCAATATTTAATCATGCTTAAAGGGTCATAGATACACATTGGTATCCTACAGCCTGACCATTGCCAACAGAGCAGTCAAAGCCGAGCGTAGGCCGCCCAGTCCGGCAATGGTTGATTAATTCTACTTAACTTAGTTAAAACTTTACACTGACATCTTAAAGTATCCATAAATTAAAATCCCAATAAGTACCAGACAAAAGATAGGCAAACGTAAAAACCACATTTTACCTACAAGCCGATGGCAATCGTCACACCATGCGCCCGTGAATGGAACCGGACCAGGATAATGACAAGTATGACCATTAGCACCACATCGCTCGCACTTTCCACAGTACCCTTTTGGTAAGCCTTGCTTTATTAGATGTTTTGGTGCCTCTTCGTCATCCCAGACACCGCAGTAACACCCTCTTTCCTCTGCTTTTTCTCTATGGCTCATTTCGGATTTTACTTCCTACAACAAGAGCGGCTAATACGTAGCGCAAACCGTCCAACCGATCTACCAACAGAGGCCAGAACTAACCGGCTGTAATTGTTGTCAAGTTCAGCATTGGGCTTCAATATCATGACTTTTCTTTTTTCAAAATGGTTAAGCCACCTGAGTATGAAAGTATCACAAGGAGATTTTTTACAAAATAGTCAGCGCCTTTATCTAGTGCTTTGCAAAGGTTTACCTCACATGAATGCTCAGAAACTCCTGCATATTGCCCGGGCAACGACTTTAGCAATTAATTAATAAAAAAGAACTCTCATCAAAAGAAGTTTGTATGCCTCCATTAAAGGTAAGAAAGTGATCCTACCCACCAACGACGGACACTCTCTTAAGCGATAAACTACGCAGCAGAGGTGCTCTATGACAAGATCAAATAAACCAACCAAAACCACTCGTAAACAGTACTCAGAGGAGTATAGAAAGGATGCCCTAGCACTTGCGCTCAAAGTTGGGGTAAGCGTTGCCGCTAAACAGCTTGGGTTACATCCTTCTCAGATTTACGGATGGCGAAGCAAGGCTAAGTTACATCAGTGCCGAGGGGATGCCGAGAGAGAGCTGGCCACAGAGAATGCTCGCCTTAAGCGGCAGCTGGCTGAGCAGGCAGAGGAGCTGGCGATCTTAAAAAAGGCCGCAGCGTACTTTGCAAAGAGCCTGAAATGAGGTACGCCTTCATGCAAATGCACAGGCATGAATTCAGCATCAAAGCGATGGCCAAGGTATTGAACGTATCTCGCAGTGGGTTTTACGACTGGGTGTCAAGATCGGCCGGCCAATCCAGGTACCAGCAGTACCGAATGCAGCTCGATAGCTTGGTACAGCAGCGCTTTATAGCCAGTAAAGAACGTAGTGGCTCTCCTCGCCTGACGAAGGAGTTGGCCAGTGAGGGGAGTAAATATAATCAAAAAACAATTGCTGCCAGCATGCGTCGACAGGGCCTACGGGCTAAAGCCGCCAAGAGATATAAAGCCACAACCTATTCAAAACATGGTCTGCCAGTAGCTCCAAATCTGCTCGAGCAGAACTTCAATGCTGAAGGGCCGAATCAGAAATGGGCTGGGGATATAACCTACCTGAGAACGGAAGAAGGTTGGTTATATCTGGCTGTAGTGATAGACCTATATAGTCGGCTAGTTATTGGTTGGGCGATGTCAGAAACGATGACAGCTACATTGGTCTGTGACGCTCTTCAAATGGCTTTATGGCGACGTAAGAAACCTACGAATGTTATCGTGCATACTGACAGGGGAAGCCAGTATTGCTCTAAAGATTATCAATCTTTGATTACAGCTTATGGTCTGCGGTGCAGCATGAGCGCCAAAGGTAATTGCTATGATAACGCTTGTGCAGAAACATTCTTTCACTCACTTAAGGTAGAAGCAATCCATGGTAACCGCTTTCCCACAAGGTGCCTCATGCGAGAGACCGTATTTGAGTATATAGAGATAGACTACAATCGAAATCGCTTACACAGCGCCAATGGCTATCTCAGCCCTGAGGCGTTTGAGGAACAACTAGTCGCTTAGTGGTGTGTCCGTTGTTGATGGGTAGGATCAGGCGCACCCTGGTTACGAGAAACTTGTTGTAATGCTCGAAACAGATTATTCCTATCTAGAATTCGCTGCATTAAAAGAGATGGGAAATTGGACAATGTATGATTAAGTTTCCAGTTTGATGTTCACCCAGAAAAAAAAATTTTTTTCTCTGGTAACTAAGTTACTTGTCAGATGCAGTCATCAAGCTCTGCATTAATAATACTGTCCAGAATTGTTCAGGCCTTCAGTAGCACGAAATCTACCTACTATGCCTTCTGCTGACTTCTATGGATCGGTCAAAACCAATCTCTCAGTTTTCAGTTACTCCATTAACAACCCATAGACCTCCCAGGGTAAGACATTTAACTTTCTTCACGTAGATGCTGGATTTATAAAACGTAGGCCAGTTGTGGATGGAGAGCTTTATGGTCACGTGCCCACTGGCTCCGCCTACGTCACACCTCATATCCAGTTCTTGTTCATCACCCCGTGAATTTGCGTTGGGCTTCCTCCAGCCAATACCTCGCGATATTAACCTTGCCCTTTCGCTAACCTTCGGCTCCACGAATACCTGGTAAGAGGACTTTCACCTCTCTAGTTAAATGCCATGCCTGGCACACACGCCTAAATCAGGTGCGCCGTAGGCGTCACCTGGATTTACTTGGTACGCCCAGCATGGGCGTGAACTAATGGGGTGAAAGTCCCCTGTAGGAAGATCACCGTTTAATGGACTTCATTAAATGCTAACTACTAGCGAATGGCAACTGCAACACCGTGAGGTCTTGTGGGGAGGAAGCCGCTAGCAAAACTACGAGCTGACGGACAGAAACATCATATAAGGCTTAGCCTGGAGGCGAGGTGGCCAAGAACACCGAAGCCATGTGATCTAACGGGTAGAGTAAATGATGCAGTTGTGTAGTGAAAGTTCACGTTCTTATCTGGGGAGATCTGTTCAACCTGCTGCTGTAAAGCTGTCAGCGTGGCCGCTGACTCATAAGTAGGCTCAGCCCGCTAGCCACTATCGCGGGGGTAAACAAAATTGGTGGAACACAGCAGCGCCTTGGTCAGTAATGATCAAGGTGATTAAACAGAAGTCAGCCGACGGCATAGTAGCCTAATGCCAAGATTAATACCTTGGATACGGTGAAGGCCTGAACCCAAAATCCACGAGTTAAAAGACAGGGCTAGCTTACGGATATGTTGCCAGCCGGATATAAAATTGACGTAGCGCACTGCCATGACACTCAACTCAAATGAAAATCTGCTTGAAGCCATCCTCAGCAAAGAAAATCTTAATGCTGCATGGAAACACGTGCGAAGCAACAAAGGTGCCGCAGGCATTGACGGGATTACTGTCGATAATTTTGTGCAGCACTTCAAGGCAGTTGGCGACGAGCTCATCGAGACCATTCGACAGGGTCATTACCAGCCGCTTCCCGTCAGGCGCGTCTACATTCGCAAGCCAGATGGTGGCCAGCGTGGTCTCGGGATACCTACGATCTTTGATCGTGTTATTCAGCAGGCTATCGCCCAAATCATCGGTCCCTGTTTCGATAAAACCTTTTCGGAGTTCAGCTATGGATTCCGCCCAAAGCGATCACAGCATCATGCGGTGAAAAAGCTGCGAAAGTATATCGAGGGAGGGAAACGAATAGCAGTGGATGTCGATTTATCCAAATTCTTCGACCGGGTAAATCATGATTTCCTCATGAGTTTACTTGGCCAAAGAATCAGCGATAAGCGCGTACTCAAACTGATCGCAAGCTACTTGCGTGCAGGAAGTGTAGAAGATGGATGCTGGAAAGCCTGTCATGAGGGGGTGCCACAAGGTGGCCCTTTATCGCCGCTGCTCTCCAACATTGTACTCCACTTGCTCGACAAAGAGCTGGAAAAACGCCGACACAATTTCGTCCGCTATGCGGACGATTTTGTGATTGTGGTTTCCTCTAAACGCGCGGGTGAACGGGTTATGGCGAGTATTAAACGCTTTGTTGAGCGCAAGCTTAAGCTCAAAGTTAACGATACTAAAAGCCAAGTGGTTCCTGTCAGCCGTTGTAAGTTCCTAGGCTTCTCTTTTCGGGGGCAAAGCTTGTCTGGCATGATAAGTCCCTGCTCCAATTTAAATACCGCGTCCGACAGATTACAGGGCGATCTCGTGGTATCTCTATGGAAAAGAAACTGAAAGAACTTACCGTATACCTCCGTGGTTGGATCAACTATTTTGGAATAGCGCAAGGCTATCAAAAATGTATCGATCTAGACTGCTGGATACGACGGCGATTAAGAATGAGCTATTGGAAGAATTGGCGCAGAGTGAGAACGAAAGTTCGAAATTTACTGCGTATGGGTGTGAGTGAATCGCTGGCAGTTACCTGCGGCTCGTCCGGTAAAAGTTACTGGCGAAGCGCAAAAACTGAGGGTATTCATATTGCGCTCAATAATGAGTTCTTCGAAGGGATGGGTTTGATTTCATTGCGAGATCGTTGGGTAGAGATTCATTACGGATAGGGAACCGCCCATTGCGGACCCGCACGATGGGTGGTGTGGGGGCCGGTAGTTAGAAACTACCGGCTACCCGATTTAGCACTACACTACAATGTGCTCACAAAGTGATTAATTATAGATTTTTTAATTTCTGGAGCTGTTTCTTTACTGAAACCATGACCGGTTTTATAAGAATTATGTACTACTTTGTATTTAAAATTTTTATTCTGTAAATACAACTCTATGTCTTTGGACATTTGATAGGAAGGCCAAACTTGATCATTTTCTGCTGAAACCATTAATATAGGACCGTTTATATTCTCAAACTTAAATAATGACTTCTTCACATTATTTAAATTTCCTAAAGCAACGTTAAACCTGTCTATTAATTTTGCATTTGAATCTAATCCTAAGCCTAAAGCTGGAATATCTTTATCTTTAAACGTCCAAGCAGATTTTGGTATTGTTAGTCCATACCATGCAACTTTGCTTGGTGTAGTAACAGCTATTGACTTAATTCTAGAGTCCATTGCAGCAAGTAAAAAAGCAGCTTCAGAGCCACGAGAACCACCGACTATACCGATCCTAGAAGAATCTATTGACGGATGTGATTCTAAATAATCAATTGCATCAACAAAATATTCCATTGGAATTTGGTCTAATGTTTTAGGAAGCCCTTTTTCTTTAAAGTATGCTAGCGCAAGAACGGCAACACCGTGAGGGGCGATCATTTCACCATTAGCATTACCTGTGCTCAATCCACCTTCAGAGCCACCAAAAGCAATTACTACGGGTAACTTATGTTCAATTTTAGGTAAATATAGATTAGCAACTAAATTTTTATGTTTTACCTTACTTGTTTCGTATTGATAATTTTCAGCTTTTAATGAAAAAGAAAATAATGAAAAGGTTAAAAGAAAGAACGGTATAAATTTTTGCACGCCATCTCCTTGTAGTGCTAACATTTATATAGTAATCACTCTGACCACTATTGTATTGACTACTATCTCATAATCAATCTACCGCCGCCACTACAGTTTCTCATTAGAAATCAGCTAGTTACACTAAAATGGCACGATTAAACAAACTACAAAAACGATCACCATGACTACTATCTCAATTTCACCCTACTCACGTAACCCCATAATTTTTAAGTGTTTTCCACAAACTTTCAGCCGAACCCAGAAATAACACTCATCATGATCATATTTCTCCAAGCTGGCACTTACCAACTGGCGTAAATTATAATCTGACCAACATTCAAATGAGCTTAACCGTGAGCAAGCTCCTGAAAATTAATATTCAGAAAGAGGGAGCAAGTTGAGGGCAGGCATGTCTGGATGGCTTAAGTAGATTTTAAAGGCCAAGAAACTACCTCTACACAATAATCTGTTATACCTCTAACCTTTCTTACTGCCAAAAATCTATTTTTGAATATTTAAACGTTCTATCACTTCCAACACCGAATCAAAACCCTTGGTATGAAACGCAGTCATACCCACCTTATTCGCCACCTCTACGTTTCTAGAGATATCATCCATATACACAACACTACTGGCTTCGACTTCCAGCTGCTCAAGCGCATGCTTGAAAAATGCTTCATCGGGCTTTGCCATACCTATAAGGTGGGAAGCGAATATTCTGCCCAAATAGTTATGTGCATTAAATTCATGAGTGATGCGTGGCCAGTGAAGTTCATTGGTATTTGTCAATGCGGCCACTTTGTAGTTTTTCTCTAGAGAACTGAGTAATTCAATTGCTCCTGGATAGAATCCAGCAGGCCAGTTTGTGAAATGATCGATAATAGTCTCTATCGATTCCTCTATTTCCAATTGAGATTTTAAAGCGTTTGCAAATTCTTCCGTGGTGATTTCTCCTCTCTCAAACTGCCTTACCGGACCGGAAATAATGACATCTGTCACAGGCGCTTTACCGGTTGGTAATGGACGGCCTTTTAGCTCTATTAGTACGCCGCCGAGATCAAACAGTAATACATCAATTTTCAAAACCCATAACCCTCATACTTTCAACAGCCAGAAACAAGCTTCGCACTCTTCACCATCAGATACGCCTCGGAGAAATCAAGGCTAGTGCCATCAAATTAGCCAATATCATTCTTATCGTCCTACTTTCTTCCTCTCTATGATCTAAGATCCCAAGTACAATCAGAAGCTAGTAAGCAAACTATGACGACTTCCCTTCATGAGCTTGTGGAGATGGTGCTCGCAAGAAAGATTAGCGCAGTATCACTGATTGAAGAAGCTTGTGACAATGCAGTTGCTCATTCCGAACTCAATGCTTTTATCTGTCTCGATCGGCATGGTGCCCTTCAAAAAGCCAAGTGTATTGACAGAGAATTGGCCTCCGGTAGCCACCGTAGGCCCCTTGCCGGTATCCCCATCGTTGTTAAAGACAATATCAATGTAAAGGGTATGCATACCACTGCTGGGACCCTCGGCATGAACTTTCTGCCGAAGTCCTCTGCCCCAGTGGTTGAGCGGCTAGAGGGATGTGGGGCCATAGTGGTTGGGAAGACCAATCTACATGAACTCGCCTTTGGCGTAACCTCCAATAACGCTGCATTTGGTGCCGTAAGGAATCCGTGGGACATCGCTTGCTTCCCCGGCGGTTCATCGGGGGGCACCGCTGTTGCTGTAGCCGCGGGGATTGTACCCGCTGGCCTCGGCACCGATACCGCCGGCTCCGTCAGATTACCGGCGGCGTTAACTGGTATTGTTGGCTTTCGCCCTTCAACTGGCAGCCTTAGCAGCCAGGGAGTCGTACCCTCTGTGCCAGCATTTGACACTATCGGCCCTTTGGCTGTTAGTGTCGAAGATACCATCTATCTGTTTGAAGTGATGACAAGGGGCTCCGTACCCCAATGCAAGCCAATCAATCAGTTGCGCTTGGGGCTTGCCCACCCTCTATTTGACAACCTCTCACCTGGAGTAAACCAGTCTTTCAGGGCTCTAATAAGCACCCTTATTGATGCCGGAGTAGACCTTGTAGAAGTAGACCTTTCACCAATAGTCAGCGCCGCTCTCGAAATCGGATTTCCCATCGGGTTTCATCAGATGCGGACAGCCATGGGGCATTTCCTGGCAAATTATCAACCACAAACTCAACTAGAAGGTTTGGTAGCAATGATCAAAAGTGAGGATGTGAAAGAGGTCTATCAGGAATCAGTGCTCGGCCCTAAGGCACCGCCAGACTCAGCCTATCAAGCGGCCTTAAAGAAATTGCCTGCTGTGCGCGACAGCTATTCGAAGATCATCCAGCAGCATCAACTGGACGCGATCGTATTTCCAACTGCACCTATCGAAGCGCAACCCCTGGAAACATCCTCATATCAACTGGAGCTAAATGGACAGACACTCCCCACCCTGGACACACTGATATACAACAATGTCTCCGCACCAGTTACCGGTGCCCCAAGCATCAGCATCCCCATCGGGCCTGGTACCAATGGATTACCGGTGGGCTTGGAGATAGATGGGTTACCTGGAGCGGATTTGGCACTACTTGCCGTAGCTAGACAGATCGAACAGGTAATAACACTCCAAAAGTAAGAGGAACTATCCCCCCTCTTCCCCTCGGGGAATTGTCTTCCATATAGCGGTATTACTTGATGAGTAAATTGCTTTACCGTCAGTTGCTACGCTATACACACCGCCGGGAACAGGGTAAAGATTAACCAGGGAGCCGTTCTCTCGATAGTGTCGCAGTCCGTCACCTGCCGCCACCCACAGATCATTTTTGGGGCCAGTAACAATAAAACCATCAGGAATCCCTACTGGTACCGACAACACCCATTGCTTCTCTTCCAATTTTTCCGGGGTTAGCAAAGAGCTTACATAAATGTCTTTTGTTTTTTTGGGGTTGTAAGGATTCTTTCCATCGATAGCTGCAGTATCACCAATATAAATTTGGTTGCCCATTGGAGAGATTGCCAACCCATGAGGCATCATGTACTCCGCTGACAAGCGAATTAACATTTTTGTTGAAGGATCAAAAGCGTAGACAGCTGGCGTTAACATTGGCTCAGGCTTGAAGCCTTGGTTGTAGCCATAATCTGGATCGGTGAAGTAGATCCAGCCAGAGGGTGACTGTACAACTTTATTGGGTGAATTAAATGGCTTACCTTTATAGGCATCTACGAACACTTCTCGTTGACCGTCTGAAAGGCTTATGCGGCTGATAGCGCCCGGGATTGCTCCTTTCCCCTGCTCTGCAACCAATAAATGTTCACCGTCATTGCTAAGCCACATGCTGTTTGCCATATTGCTTCGGTGCTTCCAGGTTACAACTTCGCCAGTAATAAAGTCGTAGTAACGGATCGATATTTGTGGATTCTCAATCTCTAAATCTGGAACACTGGTGAAGTAGAGACGTTTCTGGGAGGGTACATAAACAAGCCCCTCATGTGCATCCGTTTCCACCAAGATCGAATGGGTAGCCTGCATCGGGGAATTCCCCAGTAGATAATTGCTGTAAGTAATAGCCAAGAAAAGGACTGAGCTGAAAAGCAAAGAAAAGAAGACACTGGGGGATTTAGTAGTCATATCGCCCCTAATTAGACTTTATCTGTACGGATACTTCGGCGACTATTCTACTGTGAGCCGCTGAAGGTATCATCAGGGTCATTCTCTGAACCCACACTGGAAACGGCCTTATCCAGCATTCTATTGATCTCCCCACTCTCCTTTAGGCTTTCTAGAGCAGCATTTAATCGTTCGAGCAGTTCCTTATTCCCTTTCTTAACACCGATACCAAAGGGCTTTGGCGGGAAGTCTCCACTAATATTCACCAGACGATATAAAGTCGGATAGGCTGATGCCTTACGCAAAAGTACTAGGTTAATAATGTCATTGGAGGCAGCATCAGCATTTCCGCTTTGAACAGCCTCTAAGGTCGCTGAGCTTGTGGGCGCTACAACCAATCTTGCCCCCTCCAATGACGGCAGGACAGCACGCATTCTTTTTAGGGAAAGTGAGCCTTTAGTAACAGCAATTATCTTACCTTCCAGATCAATAAAGCTCTCAATATCGCTATCTTTATGGACCAGTAAACCCTCCCCAGTGACGTAATAAGGAATCGAAAAGTCCACTTTTTCTTCGCGCTCTGGAGTGATGGTAAACTGGGATACCACCATATCCACTCTTCCGTCTTCAAGTGCCTTTATACGATCCTCATCCAGCACACGGGTTAGCCTTATATAGCCAGGGCCGCCAAATAACTTCTCCCCAATTGCCCTGACCAGGTCAGGCTCAAAGCCTTCTATAGCGCCAGAAGAGGGTTCTCTATACGCCAGCCCTGGAATATCATAAGTAACCCCAGCAACTAGCTCTCGATCCTCAAGATCAGCCCAAACATACCCCACATAAATAACCGATAAAACTAGCAAGCTGCCTATTAGACGGGACACTAGATACATAGCTAAGATCCAGTAATTTCAAATATATTGGCTCAGAGCCCCCTAAGTAATTCTGTAATATCCACTGAGACACCAAAGGCCGAAACCTTAGTCGACTAGCAGAAAGAGGCTATAGGTAAATATAGGCGTATATAAAACCAATACAGGTGATACTGCACTTTAAGCTACTACGGATATTGGCTTGCTGGCGTATCTATAATTGACAAGCGGACTATTCGTGCCACCAATACAATAAGCGCAATGTTTTTTCATTTTCATAATTACTAACATTGCGCTTGTTGACACCCACTTACTGCTTAGCACCTAACCCTTTCTCTTTTTCAACACCATCAGTTTTGCAAAGGTACGCACGGAGACTGTCTCCACCAAGTAGAAAGGACTATCACTAAAGAGTTGGTTCCATTCACTCAACGTTCGCTCCCGCCCACGAGTTCCCATCAACATCTGCATGTCCATGGCAGCCAAATTAAGGTCTGCGCCCTTCTCAGGTAATACTGCGTCAACAATGGTGAGCGTAGCATTTTGCCCTTGCATGGCAGAGTAAATATTATTAAGGAGTCGCTTTGCCTTACTGTCATTCAGCAAGTGAAAAACGGCCGTACACAAGTAGATATCCTTATCACTATTAGCTACCGGCAGCCTATCGTTAATAATATCTGCTGGGAAGAAGTCCAATCGCTCTTCAACTGAATCACTCAATGAGTTTTTCCAGTACTCTCTTGCCGTCCCCTCAACATTATTCCTGTCGACCACCATCGCCATCATGTGTTTATATGAAGAGAGGACACTCGCACTTTTGCTGCCTTTTGCCCCGCCCAAGTCAATAATCCTATCAAACCTGCTCCAATCAAAATCTTGTAAATACTGTAGCCCGGTAAGATTATCAACGGTATCCATAGCGTCCGAAAACAGCGTGCTCACAGATTGATGATCATTCATATAATCAAACATTTCCTGATCATAAACACCTTCAAAAGGCACACTCCCATCTTTAATATGGTCTTCAAACCCATTAAACCAAGGCTTGCTGAACTCAGGGGAGTTATGCATAAGCACCATGCTTCTTACGCTGTTACTGGCATCACTGCGCAACACTTCAGAGTTTCGATTGTGTGAAAAGTGCCTTGCTTTTACCTCCTTAAAAATCCCCATTGCACACAACATCCTCATCAATCGATATAGATGCTCTTTATCTGCATTACAATCATTTGCCAGTTTTTCTACTGGAACAACTTCACCGTTAATATGATCAGCTATATTGAGTCGGACAGCCGTATACAGACATCTAGACTGCCAAAATAGCGATCCAATTTGCATTACTCGAAATGGCGGCGGCATCAGAGCATTAGGAATATTACAAATACTATTAATCATATTAGAAGCGCGTTGAAAGACCCAATTTACGGCCCTATTTCTTTGCATTGACTGGGGCATAAGAACTCCTCAGAAATAACATCTGATTAAAAATAGATAAAAGGGACAGGCGTCAACTTGCTGAGGCCATATCGCTATAAGCTTTGCAAACCTGACTTCAGAAGTCGGCCATTAAACTCTGCAAGCTGTTTTAAGAAATCGGGGTCCATAACGTGCCCCATTTGCTCTTCCAGGACGGGTTTGGCCAACATCGGCAACATAGCCAAACTGACAAATGAAATCCTGAGTAAATCATACTTGGGGTCTTCAGGTTCAGCTTCTTCACCCTTAATTTCAGCTAACCGCCGAGACCCCCTTTGACGCCCCCGCTCCAGGAGCTGACGGATCACATTTTTCCCCGGCCCTTGATTAAGGGCCATGACTTTCAGGATCAGAGCCGGAAACTTGGGATTCTCTTGCATGGTGGAGTAGTAAAGGGCAAAGAAATCTCCAAAATCCCAATCGCCATCAAGGCTGAGTTGCTCTACGGCCTCGATCAATGGCAGAAGGGTTTGGCGGATCATATCTTCATAGAGGCCATCCTTGCTACCGAAGTAATATCGAATCATCGATACCGCCACTCCAGCCTTAGCAGCAATCTGGCGAGTTGTGACCCGTTGGTACTCATCGTTCAAAAAGCACTCTCGCGCCGCATCGATTAGCCGATTGGCAACATCCGACTCCTGCATAGGCCCGCTCCTTCCTATCTAGCTTGCAAGAGAGGCTAACAGGGCACTCTACTGCCTTCCAGGCTATTTGTTGTTCAATTTGAGGGGTTTGTACGACTGGTTGACGTGGCCCCATATCCCCAAACTGGATACGACCCCACTCATTCATATGAAATTGTCTCGAAGATATTCGTAGTTTAGAGCAAGTGGATTTGAATCTGGCACTAATTACCCAGCTAACAAAGCACCTGGGTGATCTCTAATATTCAGAATACAAGTATTGCTAATAACACCAAGATATACACTCGAAAATTGATAGTCATCCTCTACATTTTATCTCGTTCGTAAGCCCATCCTTCGAGAAATGCCACGAATCAAATCTCGCATTCTGAATCAACTTAAAACCACCTATCGACCTCAAATCCAAACATCGGTATTCTCCCGCGCGGCGGCATATTCATCCTGATTTAACTTGTTGCCAGAGTTAATCAGACATGCCTCCTACTCGACTATTTATGGATAAAAGTTTGGCAAAACATTAAAAACATTTTCAAAGCAGGAACATGAAAATGAAACTATTTACCAGTACAGCACTGGGAATTTCAGCGACCTTGACTCTAACCTTGCAGTCGGCAGTGGCATACAGTCAGGCTGTAGATATAACGATACCAAGTTACACCGGCAATGAGTTTGCTCAATTGGAAGAGCAACCCAAATCGAGCCAAGTCATTATTGATGGCAAACTATACCAGCTGACCGGAGATATGCTGGAGCCAGTTCAAGAGGATTCCGGTCAAGTTAGCATTATGTCCGCTGTTGAAATATCAGCGAATAAGTGGCCTGATGGAATCATATATTACGACTTTTACGATAGTGTCACTGAAGAAAATCAACAGCGTTTTATCGACGCCACCAAAGTCTGGGAAGAAATTGCAGACTTACAATTTTTAAGGCGCACCGATCAATCAGACTACGTTCACGTAAGAAACGGAACTGAAAACCGCTCCATGGTTGGAAAAACTGGCGGCGGGCAATTCTTCAGCATGAACAACTGGGATACCAAGTACATTATTGTCCATGAATTGGGCCATGTTATTGGTATGAGGCATGAACATCAGCGATCTGATCGTGATGAATATGTCGAAATCATTGAGGATAATATTAAACCCGAGTATGTCCACAATTTTGATATACGGCAAACCCACAACTACAGTAACTATGACTTCCTGTCTGTCATGCACTATCCATCACGTGCATTTTCGGTTAATGGCCAAGAGACTATTATCCCTAAAACGGGTTATGAGCACTTCAGCCGTATAATGGCCCAGCGTATCGACTTGGGCGGCGGTGATCAGGTTGCGGCAGCATCCCACTATGGTGCGGTCAATATTAATATTCCTGACCCTGCATTCAAGTCATATTTGACGTCCTATTTCGACACAAACAACGATGGTGAGATCGACAGCCTGGAGGCAGCAAACATTGAAGAAATTCGCACTCCTGGCAACGGGGAAATCCAGTCACTGCAAGGTATTCACGTATTCCGATACTTAAAGCACTTAACCGCTGTTAATGAAAACCTCACCGAGTTACCCGAATTACCTAAACGTCTAGAAACGTTAAATATTGCCGGCAACTACTTGGACACTGCACAATTCGTGTGGGTAATGGACCGACATTTCTTAACCGATATTGATGTTACGGACAACCTCCTCGATGTCTACTCCTGCGAGGCACTTGAGTTAATTGATTCTTATCTTAATGAAGGGAGCATTAGCTTCAGCCCCGCTAAAGGCGGTAACTCAATAGTTTGTGATGAGGAGGCAGAGCTAACTCTTATTCCATCAAAAACGCGAGAGAACTTAAGTAGCAAAGGCGAAAAAGTATTCCATATCGACGTGCCCGAAAATGCTCAAACCTTGACAGTTATTACTGACAATTCAGGCGATGAACTGGGCGGTGAAATGAATATGTATGTGGCCTATAATCGCCAACCTACCACAGCCGATTTTGACTTCAGTTCTAAAAATAGCGGTAATATTGAAGATATTGAGATCACTTCGCCAGAAACCGGCCGCTGGTACATATTACTGTCTCCTATCGAACGCTCCTTCGAGGGGGTAGATTTGACGGCAACGGTAACCCTGGCTGATCAGTCCGACAATATTCTGATTAATCAGAAACCTGTCAGCGGTCTTAATGCCAGTGCAGGAGAGTCGTTGTTCTACACCATGACAGTACCGGAAAATGCCAGCGACCTTTCATTTGAGATATCCGGTGGTAGTGGCGATGCGGATCTCTATATTCGTTTTGCTAGCAGACCTACTGAATCAGTCTATGATTATCGGCCCTATTTAGGTGGCAATGAGGAGTCCGTTGCTATAGCAAACCCAACTCCCGGGATCTGGCATGTCATGCTCCACGGCTACTCAGACTTCGATCAAGTATCCCTGACCGGCTCTTTTACTGAATCATCTACTGATGAATTTTTAATCCCCGGCGAGGTTATCTCTGACCTGAATGGCCATGCAGGAGATCAATTAGAGTTTAAGATTGAAGTTCCTGAAGGAGCGACCCAGCTTTCTGTAGCTACGGGGGCTGCTCTGTTCAACTCCGTTGGTGATGCAGATCTCTACATCAAGCACGGTGAACCCGCCACTGAGTCAAATGCCGACTACGCTTCTGAAAACTGGGGCAACTATGAATCCATAGATTTGAACGCTCCTCAATCGGGCACTTGGTATATTACCATCTATGGTTATACCGACTTTGAAAATGTTTGGATTAGTGCTGATTATTGATGCATGAATAATTAACTAATATGTTGGTAGTAGAGCTTCGTTAAATCAACGGACTCTACTACTCCTCTTGAGGAGTAAATTTGCATAGAATTTTACTAATAACTTAACCACTTGTAACATTACAGTATGTATTTAGAGGTTAAGAAATGACTATTCCAACGCGCCAGATCCGCGCTAGCTTTAACAATCACACCATTCGCGTCTACCAAGCATACAATACAGCCATTGCAAATTCCGCCCTACAAAACGGAACCTTTGTATCCCCACCATTCAAAATGGAACGTATGACTTGGATTAAACCCTCTTTCCTATGGATGATGTACCGTTCGGGTTGGGGAGAAAAAGACAACGGACAAAACCGCATTCTGGCGATAGATATCACTAGAGAAGGATTTGAATGGGCCTTACAGAATAGCCTGCTTAGCCACCAAACCAATCAATACCCTACGAAAGAAGCATGGTTGGAGGCTAAGAGAACTACACCTGTCCGTATTCAATGGGACCCTGAACGGAATTTAGATCTGGAACCCCTTCCTCACAGAGCTATTCAGATTGGGCTGTCGAATAAAGCTGTAATGCTTTACGTTAACGAATGGATTCAGAAAATTACTGATGTAACTGAAAGCGCCCACAGAATTCACCAACTAGTCAAAGCGGGAGAATTTGAGCAAGCGGAGAATCTTCTTCCCTCAGAGGTTGAGTACCCCTTAAGTGTTTCATTAAAAGAAAGATTGGAAATGTAAATCTGCACGGCCAATACCAGCGTTAAGCCCCTGTGACACATCCAAAAACCGCAAAGTCCGATGAAAATTTTGGTCAGCAAATGGGGCTCAATTGAACTGATGGTATTACTTTTAAAAACCAATATAGAGAATGACAAGCAGCGTTATCCTTCTCCCCAGAAATACAACAACCCACAGTAGACTTTTCAAAAAAACACAAAATATAGGCACTAAAATGATCTTATTGGATTTTATTAAGTTTGTTTTAGTGTCAAAGCTGCGTAAAATTGATGAATATTTATCGGAATTAGAGTCTTACCCAGCAGTTTTTTAAGGATTGTTGATTCAAGTAAATCCAAGACTCATTTCTCAAAGGAGAACAGTAGCGTGACGTAAAAGTAAGTAAAAGGCGCTGACCCAAGGTGCGCCAACACCAGGGGCCAGCTAACCAAGTTGATAAACGCACTATCAAAGGTCGAGTAGACCAAAGGAACTTCCCCTTCGACCTCTCACAGAACCGTACGTGAACCTCTCAATTCATACGGCTCTTCGTATTCAGCACATTTTCAATCTTCCCATTCTCCAGTGTGCAAACAAGCCGCGCATTTGTTGACGAACTTTTCCAATAAAGGCCCAACTTTTGAAACAGCTTCGCTTCAGATGCTTAAACTTCTTCCTGGCCCAACGCATCAGCGTTTGGTCAAGATACTTCTGAAGTCGATAAACACCATATCTCCGCCCAAAGTGACCATAGTAGTTCAGCCAACCCTGTATTGCGGGATTAAGTACTTTTGCCATTTCAGATAGTGATCGATCCACCCAGTTTATTACTCGCCATTGCCTGACCTTATCCTTAATCCTCTTGAAGGCCTTAGGGCTCATTGAAGGACTAAATGCGGTGAAGATCTGTCCTTGGCGATTCCTTGCTTTTCTGGGACCAAATCGAAAGCCCAGAAAGTCAAAGTGGATCACTGGGTGGGAGTCTTTACGATTACTGTTCTTGCAATAGACCTTGCGCGTTTTCTCTGGATGAGCCTCAAGCCCGCAGGTAGTCAAGCGTGCTTTTAGAGCCGCCAGTAAGCGATCCGCCTCTCGAGGATTACGACAATGGTAAACAGCATCATCCGCGTAACGCTCAAAAGGAATATCTCTGTGCGTTCTCACCATCCAGGCGTCCAGCGCGTAGTGCAAAAACAAGTTTGCCAGTAGAGGGCTGATTACACCCCCTTGTGGAGTACCTTGTGTTCGCTCTTCAAGCTGTCCGTCCCGATGTTGTACTGGAGCCGTTAACCAGCGCTGTACATAGAGCCTGACCCACTGATGATTATTATGTTTATCTAATGCCTTCAGCAGGAGTTCGTGATTAATATTGTCAAAGAAACCCTTGATATCTAAATCAACTACCCAGATTCTATCCCAGCATCGTTGTCGAGCTCGGCGCACTGCGTCTATAGCAGATTTGCCTGGCCGATAGCCGTAGGAGTCAGGGTGAAATACCTTCTCCAATTCTGGCTCCAGCAGTTGCTTAGCCACCATTTGCGCAATGCGATCTTCGATTGTGGGGATACCCAGTGGTCGCAGGCTGCCATCGAGTTTCGGAATATCCACTCGTTTGACGGCTGATGGAAAATAGCTGCCAGATGACATCCGATTCCATAGCTTGTACAGGTTTTTGGCGAGATTCGATTCATATTGCTCTATCGTTATCTCATCAATCCCCGCTCCGCCGCCATTGGCCTTGATCTGCTTCCACGCTTCCCAAACCGCTCGCTTGGGAATATTGAATGGCTTTGCGCTAATCGTTAATTCCTCCCCATCTGGGTTGATTACACGGTTAGTCGCCGAATACGACAACCCCTTCGCTCCACGTCCATTACAGCCGCTTCTCCACTACTACGGGTTGTTCCGCCCCTGTGACCAGTCTTGGTACTCAACGTCTTGCAGGGCCTCTACTTGACGCTCTTCCTTAACACCTGGACGACAGGTTCTCCTGTTCCACCCAAAAGCCTGTTGTGTGTTCACGCCACCTCTATGCCGGATGCCACTCGGTCGGTAAACAGGTAACCTCCAAGCTTATCCCCGCGCTTAGCCAGTGCACGGGTTTTGACATCATCTTGGTAATACGCTTTCGACACCTCATCAGTGGTTCATTTGCATTCGTCTCTACACAACATACCTGACGTATCTCGTACGCCTTTTCCTCAAGCGCTTCTAACCAAAGCTCTTTACTCCGATCACCTTGAGGGGGTTTGTTATCACTTCCTGCAAAGCGATAACGGAGGGCCGACCTCCATCTCCTGGATAGCACGTATTTTTTTTTTATTTATAAAAAAAAAAAATACTCAGGACGCACTGGCTATATGCATAGTACGCCAGAAACCCGCTCGTCTTCAATAAAGTCGAGAAGATCCAGTAGCTTGGAGCGATTGCCCAAGCTCTGGGAGCGTAGCGCCCGCCTTTTCTTCTTTCATGCTTACCGTTCTCGCGCTCCCCCTGCCCTTCCTGCAATCACGACTTTCTAAGCCTTCCGGTTTCGGAGCCAAAAAAATAGCTTGAAATTCAGTAGGAAAAAATATGTTGATCTTGAAGCGTCGGACTGGTGAAAACCTAAGAATTGGAACAGATATCTCACTCAAAGTACTGGAGGTTAAGGGCAACCAAGTAAAGATCGGAATACATGCCCCCAAATCCCTAGCAGTTCACCGCGAAGAAATTTATATACGTATTCAAAGGGAGCAGAAACTCAGTAACAGAAAACGCTGAGAATCAACTCCCCCTTAAATGAGGGCCCACAGCGGGCCTCAACCACAATCTATCGACCAAGGTTTTCCAACTCTTTCACAAAGAGCAACTCACTAAGCCAACCCAAGAGAAATCCATAGGCTCCTTGAGTGCCCGCCCCTAAGTTAGCGCCCATTTATCCTGGCCCGCTAAATCCAAAGTCACTAAAACTACCACCTTTGCTCGCTTGCCACGCAAATGCGAATCATTATCATGTTCGGCAGTTTACTTGCTGGAAGTTCTCTCATGTTTCGCAAAACCCTGCTAGCTACCGCACTCGCAGCCGCAGTACCCGCCTCCCTCGCCAATGAAACTCCTTCAGATCAGCCCACGGTAATGGAGGAAACCGTAGTAGTCGGTGTGCGCCAGCGCCTCTATGAGCGCGGAGCCTTGCTGGATGCAATCCAGAAAACTGAGGTTGTTGATGAAAGTCTGATCAAATCCCTGCAGGCAGTTAACCTCACTGACGCTATTGAAAAGTCCCCCGGTGTTCGGGTTTCCAATGAGTGCTCCATGTGCGGGGTCAAACGAATAATGTTGAACGGTATGCGCGGTGAGCACTCCACCATCCTCACCGACGGCGTTCCCCTTCACACCATGATGGCGGGCTATTACGCAGTGGATGCACTGGCCACAACGGGTGTCTCTCGTATCGAAGTGGCCCGAGGTGCGGGAGCATCGCTGCTCGCACCCGAAGCGATCGGCGGAACCATCAATGTCATCTCCAAGGAAGTCGAGGAAACCGGCCTCAACATCAATGCCTCCATGGAGGACAACGACAGCTATTTTCTAGGCATGATGGGCGGCTATGTAAGCGATGATGAACGCACCCGTACATCACTGGTCATTCAGGACGATAAACACCACCAGATGGACAATGATGACAACGGAGTTAGCGAAGCACCGCTGCAAGAGAACGCCAGTTATGTAGTTCGCCTCTCCCATGACCTGGGTGAGCGGGACAACGTGGTACTGCGCACAGCCTATACCGACTCCAGTATTTTTGGCGGCCCCCAGGGATACAGCATTGGTTCCGTCCTACAAGGCTACGATGGTGTGGAATCTGACCACTTGTTTGTCAACGACGATGTGCGGCAGCAATACATTGGCAAACCCTGGGAAACCACTGAATGGATCTCCACCACTCGCAGTGAAATTTCCTCGAGTTGGCTCCACGAATTCAACGAATCCTATAACACGCTGTTTACTGTCGCCTGGTCTGAGCACAAGCAGGACTCCTTCTACGAAGGGTTCGATTACACCGCTACAGACACACTCAACTACTTCGACCTGCGCAACAATTTAATCCTTAACGATCAGCACATGCTCACCTTTGGTGTCGATCTTCGCGATGAATCCATGCGCTCCGACTCTGTCGCAGGGGAGGAAAGTGATAATTACATCGAAGACAGTTTCGACTACCAGACCACCGGCCTCTACATACAGGACACCTGGACCGTTTCACCGGATCTTGAAGTGGCACTGGCCATACGCGTAGACAATGCCAAAGCCGACTTTGTCGCCGAGCAAAAACCCGGCACAGAGATCGATGAAACGGTGGTCGCCCCGCGTATAGACCTCCGCTATCTGCACGACGACCAGTGGACCTCCCGGGTAGCGCTGGGACGAGGATACCGAGCCCCTATCCTTTTTCGAAACAGATCACGGCATTCTTGATGCCGGTGATGGCTTTGCCATCGAGATCGAAAACCTTGAAAAATCTCTATCCGCAACTTATGCATTGAGCTTCGAGGGAGAACGCCTCAACAGCACCCTGTCACTGGCATTTACCGAAGTAGATAACCTCGCAGCACTGAGCGAAACCGAGGATGGAGTACCACTGCTTACCCAGATGCAGGAAAGCGCTTCCGTAGGTGCTGCCGATATCACTCTCGGCTACGCACTGACCGAAAATTTGACTATCGGTGGCACACTGGAGACCTATGATTACGACGATGTTTTCCGGGAATCTTTTGCCATTGCTCCAGTGGAACAACGTGCACTATTCAATCTGGATTACAAAGCCGATTACTGGATGCTATATGCCAGCGCTACCTGGGTGGGCTCCCGCGACTTGGATGAATTTGGTTACGAAGGTTTCAACCAGTTGGGCGACTCCACGTTAAAAAGCACAAGCGCAGACGCCTATTGGACAGTAGATCTTAAATTAACCTTTGACGTCACTGAAAACCTGAGCCTGTATCTGGGTGGAAACAACCTGACAGATTACACCCAAGTCGAGGAAGGTGAGAGCCCTCTATTCTGGGATGCCAGTGGTGCCTACGACGTAGCCTATATCTACGGCCCCCTCCGAGGGCGTGAATATTACCTGGGCTTCGACTGGAACCTGTAATGCGAACCTGGCTCGCACTAATCACACTTCTGTTCGCGCCTGCTGGCGCGACAGAAGCTGCAATTTCCCTTTACGATTTTGAACTGCGCAGCCTCGCCGGACCCGAGCGTATCAACTTGCAGCAATTCAAAGGGAAACCCAGCTTGATAGTACTGGTTGAACCTGACTGCCCCTGGTGCTTTCGCCAGGTTCGAGTACTCAACCGACTTACCAGCGAGTGCCCCCAACAGTTTCAGCCCATCGCCCTGGGTATCAATGGGTCCCGAAAAGCCCTACTGGCTGAATATCGAAAGCTACGCCCGGAATTCCCCATGCTTCAGGCAAGCACACAGCTTCAACAAGTGCTGGGCGAAACTCCCGGCACTCCATTTAGCTTTCTTATAGCCTCCAGCGGAGAACCTCTCAGCTGGCTAAGGGGTTATATTCCGGATAAGAAACTACAGCCGATTTTGGAGAGCACCTTTGACTTCAAATGTGAAAGTGCTCTCGGGACAGCCTCATAAATTAGAGAACTGAATACTGCAATTTTTGCTGAGATAGGAACCCTGCTAGATCTTAAGTACTTATAGATTGAAGATATAGGTAGTGATACTGTAGATATCAGCTCACTTAGCTATTCCCCCTAATTTAGAGCTGTGGCAAGAAGATCTAAGGATTATTTTTGGCATCCAGGCTATAAACCCATAAAAGTGTTAGCTGACTTTTCTTCTACAAAACCAATAGTTGGATCTTGGCTTTTTAGCGTGCTTAGTAACGCCTCCCAATCGGAGTTTTTCTCATAGAACTGCTTACTTAAGTACGCGGAAATTGCGGCCTGTACAATTGATACATGGGCAGGATTATTTTCTTCTTCACTTATAACGCCATACCCATTAATTCCACCCAGTAAATGCTTTGCCCCTACAAGGGTCAGCAAGTACTCTGCACCAGTTCCCAAAGTAAAAGCATCTGTAAACCAATCTGGTCCACGGGTACTTAATGGAGAATCATCCTGATCCGCTGCAACAACTAAGCATGGAGCAGTCATTTCCGTAAAACTTGGATTCATAAATGGGAAGAACTTGGCCGCAAAAGGGGATAGGTTCTCTCCGCCCGTTCCAGTTGCACAAAGTAAAACACCCGCTCTCACCCGCTTATCTGATAAATCAGGACCAGGAATATTGTCTTCATTTAGTACCCGAGCCCCCAGTAACATACCTACAGTTTGTGCTCCATAGGAATGCCCAATAGCAACTACCTTTTCTTTATCTAGACGGCCCCGCAACATGGAAACAGCTTTCTCGATGCTGTCCAGCTCATCCAGAATTCTCTTCATATCAGATACTCGATACTGCCAGATTTCAGGCACTCTAGGGTCATCATCTGGCGCCTCAGAATCCAGGAAAACTGGTTGCAGAACTACAAAACCCAAAGAGGCGAGAAATTCAGTTATTGGAGCGTATCCATAAGGTGGTGATCTGTATCCATGGGCGAAGATAACGATTGGTAAGTTTTCACCGTTCACCGGTGCGATTACACGAACCTTTAGCTCTTGCCCCCTGACCGAGTCAGGCAGCAATACAGCATGATGTATAACAAAAGGGCCGTGCTTTTTTACTGATGTATGATCTGATGTTGTCATAAATGGTTCTCCTTCATTTTTAATTTTCCACTTGATCGATGGGGTTAATAGAAATCAGTAAAGTGGCCACTGGTATTTGCAATCAGCACCGAATTACCATGGCATCGAACCATTGAAGCTAGTAAAAGTACCAGAATCCCCTTCTCGGCCCAGAAGGGCGACACGCACAATTTCCCTCGCACCCTCTGCTACAGTTTGCTCACCCTCGTAATTATTTAAGCCAGTGCAAGTAAACCCAGGGCATACGGCATTTACCTTTATGTTTGATTTTTCAAGATCAATTGAGAAAGCCATAGTCACAGCATTTAGCGCAGTTTTTGACATGGAGTAGGCACCAAACATTTTTCGTGCCGGATTCTTAGGATTTGAATGGCTCATCAACGAGCCAGCACCGCTAGAAACATTAACCACTTTGGCAGAAGGAGAGAGTTTTAGAAGAGGTAGCATTGCCTGAGTAACCGCTACAACCCCGAAAACATTAGTTTCAAATATCTCACGTAATTCAGCCAAAGTTACAGCGCTAACCTGAGTCTTTTTGCCGATTTCCGCCAGAGTTACTCCAGCCTCCCCTGCATGGCTAATCGCCGCGTTATTAACCAATATATCGAGACGGCCAAAGTCTTTTCTAATAGTGTTGGCTGCAGCTCGGATACTGCTCTCATCAGTAACATCTAGCTGAATAGGCCAAACGCTTTCGCCTATGGAATCAGCGGCTTTTTGCCCCAGCTTCAAATCACGAGCCCCAACTAAGACAGAAACGCCTCTAGCACTCAGGTCCCTCGCAACTTGTAATCCTATTCCCCTATTGGCACCAGTTATCAATGCAATTGGTCTACCGTGCATCGTCAGTCTCCACATAGATACAGCTCATGGGCCATTGGCTCCAGCACATGGCTATGGCAAAATCGGAACAACGTTCCGATTAAATATACGGAACAGTGTTCCGTTTAGCAAGGGGTAGATATGCCAAAATCTGATGACACTAATTCGAGCCAACGTAAGCGAGCAGACGGCAAGCGCAACCATGACGCCCTGCTCCAGGCAGCCAAGGAAGTATTCGCCACCTCAGGCGTAGATGCCCCAGTGCGGGAGATTGCGGGTAAGGCCGGTGTCGGTGTCGGCACCCTTTATCGGCACTACCCAAAGCGGGCAGACCTGATCGCGGCAGTTTTCCACAGGGAGATCGATAGCTGCTCTGAAGAAGTGGAAGAACAAGCAAAACACCTACCTCCCTTTGAAGCCTTGGCCAGCTGTATGCAAACATTTGCGGCCTTTTTTGCCACTAAGCGAGGGCTATCCGAAGTATTGCACTCAGGTGATCCAGCCTTTGAAACCCTTCCAAGCTATTTTGACCAGCACTTAAGGCCTACCCTGTCTGTGGTGTTAGGTGCAGCAATAGAATCGGGAGATGTTCGTTCAGATATAACTGCAGATGAACTACTTGGAGGAATTGCGAGATTGGGGATGTCCTCATCTGAAGACTCATCTGGGCAAGTTCAACGTATGGTCTCACTATTAGCTGATGGGCTAAGATTTAAAGAGTGATAAATTCTTTTGCACAAAAACTATTTTAGAGGCTCTTAGTTTCAAAGAGTGGCTGTGACAATCACGCTAGAACAATGAGCGTATTCATTGCGTTATGAGGATACATAGATTTTATTTAGAGAAGTCAGCCCATACGTATAATCGTGAATTGAAAGGAAACCTACTTTTATATTTAGTTCAAGTATTTAGAGGTCTCTCGTATATCCCCCCTTTCAAGCCCCCCACTTCTGGCTAAGAATCAAGCCTTTGATGGAAAGGAGCTATATCGAAATTGTACTTAATACTTGAAGCCAAACTCCCTTAAAGTAAAGTCAATTCATGATAATCGTTTTCCTACAAGGTACTTCATACGAAAAATAATATTTGAGTATATAGAGGTAGACTATAATGATATCGCCTTCACAGAGCCAATTGCTACCTCTGCCCTGAGGCATTTAAGGTAACCGTTTAGCAGTGTATCCGTTGTTAATGGGTAGGATCAATATATATGACGGTTTGAAGTTGCTGCTACCTGGCATGGCCTCGCACCTCCCAATCAACCAAAGTATATAAAGATACAAAGGTAAAGAATATGAAAAGAGTTAAAGACTTTGTGCCAAGCTAGCTTGAACTCTTCTACTTTTTCTTTTGCATATTTTTTTAAAAAATTTTTCAGGTGCATCTAATTTTTGTGGCCAATATCAATACGGAGAGGTAGAAACAAGGAGACCTATTATGCAAATAAAAACTGAAATGAAAACAGACTCTGAAGTTGATGCCAGTTAACTTTTAAACCACCAGCTTGAGTTACACTCAGCAATAAAAACCATATACACATATCAGCCTTTCAGGCATTTTTAATAAATGAAGCGCAGGAAATAAAGCAAATATACGAAGACCCGAATGAAGCAATCGATAAAATGGAGCAGTTAAATAAAACTAAGCACAAATTCGTTTTCGTAGAGGTTCTTATCGGCGTATTGAGTTTGATAATTTTCCCTTTGAGGGGCAAAAGCCTACTGAGTTATAAGCCTACATAATCCTTCTTAAGCAAAAATTAATCTGAGTGAGTTATTTATATCATCGAAGATTCGGCCATGATGCACTAAGGAAGAAGTAATGCAGTCAACATGAATATAATTTGCACCTCAGTACTATTTTTAACACCTAAGTTTGACTAAGCAAGAAAATCAATTGCTACAGAATTAATGCCATGGCCAACAAAGGCCATGGCAGACCGCAGCTACTGTCCAATCCTATTATTGGTACAGTCTTACAGCCCTAATCATACAATGTGTCTTTCCTGATGTAGCACCCCATTCATTACTTCTATAGACCTGAAGTTTCACTTGAGTGCTTGCATGAAAAGCACTCAACAGCAGTGATGTTAATTCTGCACGATTATCGGAGTTACTCTCAACAAACCCACCTTCTGGGCACTCGTCAAACCCCGTGTCAACGGCGACGACTAGATCTCCGACGTGGGTATACGCTCTTATTTCAGTAATTTCCGCACTAGATGACATAAGGCAGCCATAGGTGCAGAGAGGGTCATCGCCATCCCCATAAGCAAAAGTAATGCTTGAGCCTAATAGAAAAGTCAAGGCTGCTATTGTTCTACTTACTTGTTTCATCATATCGATATTTACCGTCCATTTGTAATTAGATATACATGATTCGCTCAGTTTGGCGGCCGAAGTATAACGTAAAAAATCGTGAGAAGACCACCTTATAGTCGAAACCTGCTCTTTATTTTATTTCGATTTTAATAAAGTAGTGTTCATGGCTAATGGAAAGCCCAGGTATATGTCTTTATAAGTAATCTGTATAGTTCACAACGCAGGCAGTTAATTGAGGGTGAGGATGCTTAGGGTTCGGAGGCCAAGGAGATTAGAAGACTACACTTTTTCCACTTAATTAAAGTAGGGGCAATTCCATGGCGATCGCTTTCTCACAAGGTCCTTCACGCGAGAGGCCGTATTTGGGTATATAAAATTGCCTTCGCAGCGCCATTGGCCTACACAGTCTTAAGGCATTTGAGGAGAAACTAACTGCTCGGCAGTTCAGCAATCGATGAAAAGAATAAACGGGTTTAAGCAGGAATCCGTTCAAGGTTGTATACTAGCGAAGGTTCAGCGTTGAGACATTTACAGCACGAAAATAGGCAGTTGCGGATAAAGAAAGAAATCTTAAAAAGCAGGGTTGGTTCAACTGGTGGATGTAAGGCTCACCTCTAGCTTTTAAGTAGTAATGAAATAATTCAAAGTTCTTCTTAGTCATTGGTTGAATTTATATGCAATCTTATAAAAGTATTCCTTTATATATATTAATTGATAGATAATCCCCCCTACGGAAGCGTTAACATGTGAGCCGATTTGTAAATTCATTACCCCCACGGGCCCTTTAGATCAAATCTATATTTGTCGTAATTACAAATGCTTTATGCCTCACCAGCTCACGACTTCGGCCCCAAGTTAACTTGCTCCAAAGACCTTCTAAGAGCTATTTTACTTGGTACTCCTATGCAAAGATTGATACTTCCTGATTTGTGAGTTGTTGTTACATATCTCTATTTTTGTTAAGAACATGAGCACCCGCCTTGCACCATGACAACTGCCACCCCTAAAAGCACCAATTAGCAAATACTACAACTACAATATAAATACAACCCTACCCTTCCTGCGACAAAACAATCCGGTACTTAGCCTTACCTGATTTTAAATGCTCAAATGCCGCTTCTATCTGGCTCATTGGAAAAATCTCTATCTCAGGTTTAATCTTATGGTGCGCTACAAACTCAAGCATGGTTTCGATCGTGCCGGGACTGCCGACAGGAGATGCTGAGATTGAGCGCTGTCCAAACAATAATGGAAATAGAGTAAATTGTATTGGGTTAGTTACAGCTCCAACAAAGTGTAAACGCCCTTTTGGTTTTAGAGCCTGGATATACAGATCCCAATCAAGACTGACATTCACAGTTGACAGAATAAAATCAAAGCTCATTGCCGCCGCTTGAATCTCTGCGGGATCACGGGAATTCAGTGTTTTATGAGCGCCCAGAGCCAAGGCCTCTTTACGTTTTTCCTCACTGGATGTAAACGCGGTAACTTCACACCCCCAGGCATGGAAAAACTTCAAGGCAAGATGCCCTAAGCCACCAATACCAATTACAGCCACTTTGTCAGTGGGTTTGATATCGAATTGGACCAATGGATTGAATACGGTAATACCCGCACATAAAAGGGGGCCGGCCGATGCATAATCCACACCATCAGGAATAACAACCAGGCTACTCATATCCGCCCTGGCTTTATCAGCAAAGCCTCCATTAGTGAGTATGGTGAACTTTGCCTCTCTACATAAGTTGAGATCACCAATTCGGCAAGTATGGCATGTTTCACAGTAGCCAGAATTCCAACCCAACCCAACAACAGTCCCCTTTTTAAGATGAGCTACTTGCTCACCCATCGCAGTGACACGGCCGATAACTTCGTGACCGGCAATCATCGGATACTGTCCAATACCCCATTCATTTTCAATCATGCTCAAATCACTATGGCAGATGCCACAGTACATAATTTCCAATTCAACCTCTGTTGCACCCAGCTCTCCTGCTGCAATTTGATAGGTCTTAAATGGACCACCGGACTCTAAGACTGCATAGGCATTAATAGTGGATGCAGTAGACATGGCGAGCTCCCCAAAAAAAGGAAATCGAAAATTATCTTAAAAGTTTAGACGCCATTCAGCTGTGGACTTTATTACATCCTTACAATTTTATTTTCTAGTAAGCCGGCGGCCTTACTATCTAGCATAAAAATTAAAAGTGATAACCGGTAAAAAATAAAAGATTGGAATTAGGGAGCCTCTGAATAACTCCGTAATGCCTCTGCGGCCTTCAAGGCCCGCCCTTCGGGGCATGCAGAGCGATCCACACTCCGCGTTGCGACCTCTTGAAAGGTCTAGACATTCCTGCGAAGCCGCGCCTTGATTGTGAACCGCTCTGCATGCCAGAGGTATCACGGAGTTGTTCAGAGGCTCCTTAGAGCTGCAAAACAGAAAAAAGGCCGGGGGTACTTCCCCCGGCCAGTGCCAAGTCCTGCGAGGTTGCTGAATAGCAGAGGACTGATGGAAAATTGGACCGCAGTTTTACGCAGAAGATCAATTCAATACTCGATATCCGCGACCAACCAGGCAATTTTTAATGATGTAGGTAGCCTCTGAGCTCGCACTACCTGCTCCTGACAAGCCCCCGACAAGCGCGCCGGCACCGGCTCCAGCTACCGCAGCACGGCCACTATCGCCGACTAATGCACCGAGCGCACCGCCGACTACTGCTCCACCTGCAGCTCCGGCAGCTGTTCTACGCCCTTGGTCACTGTATGTGGAGTAAGCGATTCCCTTACACTCTGCAAGGTCCGCTTGATACTGATTCATATTAACGCCCCAGGTATCGATAACAATTCCACCGGCACCGGGAACCTGCTCTGGCTGAGCAGCACAGCCGTAAAGCAGCGACATCATAATTCCAGCAGTTGCAGAAATAGCAGTCTTCATCAAACACCCCATATCGCTTTCACCACAGGATAGTGAGCTTGTCACGCTTTTCTTCTTTAGGTTTAGCTGCTGGTAGAACTTGGCGCCAGTCAGGCGCCTAAAAATGAATGACCCGCTGGACAACAAACCCAATAGGCGTATAGCTGTTAGTGCAGAGCGCCTTCTATCTATGGATCTGCAGGCAGGGTTCCTGTTGGCAGAATTGAATATTGGTAAAACACTTCTAACTCTTGGGATTTCGCTTGTGGATCGAGGATATTTACTATGCCCTTAAAGCTCTTTAACCGCCGGCTGTCTGTATCGTAAGTAAGATTTAAGTCCTCTACGAAAAGACGGATAAGAGGCTGGGCCACATCCACCCGTATACAGGTATTATCACTAGCGGATTGACTACAGGATACTGCTTTAGCGCGCAACTTTATCGATCGACCATGCAATGGCGAAGCAAAATTGAATTTAAGAGTTTTTCCTGAAGACAATAAGTCCCAGTGGTCACGCACATAGGTGTCAAAGCCTGCATCAACTACATCAACACTTCGTGCCTCTCGCAAACTTACTTTCCAAGCTTCATCCTCGTTGGCTTTATAGCGCATCATCCACTGGCCGTCATCCCAAAGGACCTCACGAACTTCACCATGCCTCCGATCTATTTGAGTGGCACTAGGTAAGGCACTGCGACCAGCTGCGGGGCCATTTCGCTCTCGAAGGGTTTTCTCTGCTATCAAATCACCCTGGGGAGCATAGTAGAAAACAGTTATTTCGCCATTATCTTGCGAAGTATAATATTCGCAGTACTGCAACTGTTGATTATCCGGATCATAGGCCAAACCTTTTGCCAGAAAAGGCCCTTCATAGTGACAGTTAGTTCCGGCAATAGCCGACATCGCAATAAATTCAAGCATTGCTCACCTCCTTTTGACAAATCCTTCTTGCCAAATAGGCAAACAATGGCAGGATGCAGGCCCAAATTACACTTAGTATTCCCAGGGATTGCCACAGAGGTCTGTGCAATTCCACAGTGCCATTTAGGAATGCACCGGTAAAGTAGCTAAATGGTCCAAAAAACCACCCAGGATTACCGCCAACCATAGATTTTTCTGTAAGAAGACCAAACTGTATCGCAAGGTCATGGCAAAGTTCAACCACAGGCAAATCAGCCATAAGGGAGGCCAGGAGGAACCGCTGTCATTTCGCATCACCCCCAAATGAAACAAGATAGAGTCTATAGACACACCAAAGATAAACACCCCCGCTAACCAAAGCGGTTCCCTGGGCAAATTGGCGATATAGCGCAGATGTACAAAAAGGTTGAACAGAGTAAAGGGAACCACCAACCACACCTTGGCCACTATGACACACAGTGGCCAGGCGATATCGAAAAGTAGGGCATTCGCGACAAAACGCCACATTTCACTTTCCTCCAAGGGAAAACGACAGCACAGCGATAACTTGCACTGTCTTTTAGTAGTTATACCTCCTACCAACACTTTCCTTTTCAGACTCACCTATAGAGCTTACCGGAAGAAAGTTATGCCTATTATAGACACCAGAATTAATCAGGATATTAATAGAGACCCCTCATAGCTGAACTATAAGGGATCATACATTCATGAAGAATGGGAAGTTCTATTTACAGTCCTAAAGAGTAAAGATGAAGCTCTCTAACCAGAGTAGAACTCCAGGGGCACCAGATATTACCTGGCAGAAAAGCGCCACCGACTTCTTCCCAGTTGTCCTCTACATACTGTGCTGAAGAATCACAAACCTCAATGGATATCTCAGCAAAATCTATAGAGTCAGTATCCACATGAAAACTCCAGCCTGGATTGTAAAAGGTTTCCCCTGGAACCACATAACCAATAAAGTGATAAAAGGCCTCCTCTCCATTTAAGAGTATTCTTCGAGCCTCCTTAATTTTATCCGGATCTGTTAACTGCAAAACAAATGTTTCTTCAGGATCACTATTAAATGACACTTCAAAATAAGCCACCTTTATTCGACTTGACGCTGAAAAAGAAACCACCTCTGAAGCTGCGACAGACACAGAGAGTACGGCTAGGAATAAAGAAAGAACTATGGTTTTCATCATTAACGGCCTCTATTGAGTAAAGTAATACAGATCGCGGAAATGATAATAATGGAGCAAAAAATATCAGAATGTCAGCCAGGTCACAATTCCCCCCAAAGAATAAACTTTAAGAACTGAAAAAATTCCAAAACAAACTAACGACACGCACAATTAACAAAAATCTTCACTCAACAAACCAACATTTATCAACTATTCCAAAACCTTAAAAAAACGCAAGTAGCCACAGCTTTATCAGCATCAAGATAACAACAATAAAAATAACTTAATCTTATAGAATAATGTCATGCCTAGACTGATCTTAGCTCATCAAAGATTCAACACATCCTATATTTTTAATCATCAAGAGCTTCACCTACCCTGACAGCTCGGCCTAACAAACAACTAATAAATCGCAGACTACCTTTACAATTCTCACACAAGATTAAAAAGCAAAGCACAGATAGATTTACCAAGACAACATACTGCAAACCTGACTGACAAAAATCATATAGGAAGACTCTATCGTCCACTCTATCAAACAAATTAAATCCAGATAAAATTCAAACAGCTCAACAAAGGATTCACTCTCCCTCCTTATATAAAATTAGCAGTAGAATATTTACCTACGTGGTAAACTAACAGGATCCACCTAAGGAGAATCTGGATAACTCCGTACGGTTTTGAAGGCTGCAGATATTAGGCACAGCTCGGCACGAATAGGCTTAGCCCTTTGCAAGACAACACAGTAGTTGTGATCTATAAGGTCCACGCCTCAGGGATTACAGAGCGATTCACACTCCGCTCTGCGAGACAGCGGCATCAAGGAGTTGTTCAGAAGCCCCTTAAGTACCGGGGCTTGGCGAACACAAATTGGGCGGTACCAATCACTCGTTGCAAAAATCCCCCTTCGCAATAGCATAAATAGAATTCCCACATACGGATAAAGCGCTCATCAAAACCTAACTCGCGCACTTTGGAAATTCGCTCAAGAAATGCTTTGCGCCAGTCACTTAATGTGCGGGCGTAATGGGCGGTGATGTCTTCGAGTCCAACAATCTGCATATCTGTTGAATTGGCAATATGGTCCGCGATAACCTGATTAGACGGCAGGCAGCCACCAGGGAAGATATATCGCTGGATAAAATCGACCTCTTTACGATACTCGTGGTAGCGCTGGTCGCGAATGGTGATTGCCTGCATCACCATTAAGCCATCTTCTTTGAGTAATTCGCTACAACCAGCGAAGAAGGTCTTGTGAAATTCGTGCCCTACTGCCTCCACCATTTCAATCGATACAATTTTATCGTACTGACCTTTCAGGTCCCGATAGTCCTGTAATAGCAGGGTTATCTGATCATCTAAACCCTCATGCTTTACCCATTGACGGGCATAGTCATATTGCTCTTGTGAAATAGTAGTGGTTGTTACTTTACAGCCATAGTACTTGGCTGCATGAATGGCCATCCCCCCACCCAGTACCAATCTCAAGGAGGTGATCGGAGGGTTTTAACTTTAGCTTTCGGCAGATCAGTTCCAATTTATGATTTGAGGCTTCAAACAGGGTTGCATTTTCAGACGGGTAGACCGCAGATGAATACAGCATGGTCCTGTCCAAAAATAACCGGAAAAATTCATTGCCCAGGTCATAGTGTGCAGAAATATTCTTGCGTGAGCCATTGCGGTTATTCGCATTTAACTGATGTAACCAGCGCAGGCCTAACCGGGGTAAATAGCTCCATCGGCTATCTATACCTTCCACCAATTCCATGTTGTCCACCATCAGGCGAATCAGGTCCACGGTATTGGTTGAGGTCCAGGCGCCCTGCATAAAGGCTTCTCCAGAACCAATGGTTCCGTTTAAAAGCACCTGTATATAGCTGGATGGATCGTGTACGCAAATATGTGCCGAGATCTCTGCTTCTTCTGGCCTCTGGCCAAAGTGGTAACACTGCTCCCCCTCTTCAATTAGCAAGTGGCCACGATCAATACCCTTGAGTTTTTCCAACACCAGCTTGCGGGCCAGGCGAACGAGCCAGGACTGTGCCGATACTTCTGATTTTGACGACGAAGCCTGATCAACTTCCTGAACTGCTCTCATAGTTGTTTATCTCCTGCCTGAACCTCAGCATCGTCGCGAGGATGCGAAAATACCGGGATACGCTTGACCCATAATTTCAGTGCCTGCCAATAAATGGCGGCTATAACTTTTACGGTCATCAAGGGGTACTGGATCAATATTGAATTAAGCGATCGGCCGCTAATTTCGCAGCGCTGTAAACTCAGGGTTGCATCAAACATTGGGCGAGTGCCATCTTCTGTATCATCGGCACTCGCATCAAAATTTTGCAGGTAGGCTGTCAGCTTTTCTCCAGGTTTTGTCCCCCTCCATCGATACCCTTGGGCCATGGGCATAAAAGGCGAGACATGAAATGTTTTTGCGAAGGTCGCTTTTTGCAACTTGGTATTATTACGGCAATCCAAAACATAGCTGTGACGCTCTTTCCAGGGAGTATTGTGCACATCCAGGAGCAGCCAATCCACATTCTGTCCCTCAGCATCGAAACAATAGTAAACACTGAGCGGATTCATGTTGTAGCCAAAGTAGCGCCAATTGGCCAGCAAGCGAATAGGCCCGGAAGGCTGCTCTCCCACTTCCTCCTCCACCCGCTGTCGAACCGCCTCATCAAGACTGAGGGATTCATCGCCAAAAAAATCACTACGACAAAATCTCGCAGGTGCCCGCCGCTGGGAGGACCAAAGAGGTGAAAGCTGGCAAATGGCTTCCACCTCTGCCAGATCGACGTACATCATAAAAACCTGGTAGCGAAACTGATGAGCTCTGGGCGCAAAGCGCCGGTGCTCCAACCACCCGGTATAAATCGCACTTTCCATGATACCGGCCTCCTTACCAGTCAACACCCAACCCCCGAGCCACTCGCAACGCACTCGTTACACCGTCTTCATGAAATCCATTTGCCCAGTAAGCGCCGCAGAACCAGGTGCGGTTAACACCATTAATACTATCCCACTGCTGTTGCGCTCGCGTTCCGGCCACAGAAAACTGAGGATGGGCGTACTCAAAACGACCGAGCACAGACTTGGGATCGATACGCTCTTCGGCATTCAGGGTGACACAATAGGTTTTCTCGGTATTCAAGCCCTGAAGTATATTCATGTTGTATGTCAAAACAGGCAGTGCATCCTGTTCACTGCGCAATTGGTAATTCCAACTCGACCAACTACGACGGTGACGGGGTAGCAAGGTGCTGTCTGTATGCAGGACCACGGCATTTTTTGCATAGGGTATAGCCCCCAGGATTTTTTGCTCACTGCCGCTGGGGTCGGTCAAACATTGAAGGGCCTGATCGGAATGGCAAGCGAAAACAACGGCATCAAACTCCAGATTTTCCCCTGCAGCGGTGCGAACATTCACACCTTCTCGACAGCGTTGCACGGCCTCAATGGGCGTAGATAAGCGAATTTTATCTGCGAAAGATTGTATTAACGGATCAATATATTCACGCGACCCACCCTTAATCACTCGCCACTGCGGGCGACGCACCAGGTTGAGCAGGCCGTGATTGACAAAGAAGCGGACAAAGAAACTGACAGAAAACTCCAGCATTTGCGCCATACTGGCAGACCAGATAGCAGATCCCATAGGTACCAAATAGCGATTGGCGAATTCCGCGGAGTAACCGTTCGCAGGTAGATACTCACCCAGGGTCAATGTCTCGCCCAGCCTCCCCTCCTGCCAGTCGCGGAGGGCATTACGATTAAAGCGCACAATGTCCCAGAGCATACGCCAGTGCCCAGCGCTGACGATGTTCGAGCGCTGTGCAAACAGGCTGTTGAGATTGTTACCCGCATATTCAAACCCCTCCTGATCGCAGCGCACACTAAAGCCCATGGAGGTGGGTTGGGATTGAACTCCCAGCTCTTTAAGCAAGCGAATAAAATTCGGATAGGTCCAGTCGTTGTAAACAATAAAGCCGGTATCCACTGCTAACCGGCGCCCCCCATCATCAATATCAACCGTAGCGGTATGCCCTCCCAGGCGTGCCTGTGCTTCAAACAGGGTGACATCGTACTTTCGATTCAATAGATAAGCGGCAGTAAGACCGGCAATGCCGCTGCCAACAATAGCGATTCGCATCAATTCTTCCTTAGAGTGCGGATTCTTGTCATTTTGGGTACGCAAAAACGGAACCAGATTGAGCTGAAAAAACCCAGAAACCGCAGAGGCCAACTGAGCCGTTTGGGAAAATCGACTGTATGCCCAACACCACTGAGCCCCTGTTCAATGCGCTCGGCGGCCTGGTCTGGAGTCATTAAAAAAGGCATGTCAAAGTCATTGCGCTGGGTAAGGCGGGTGTCGACAAACCCCGGGCGAATGTGGACCACTCGAAGTGGAGTAAGGCTGGTATCGGCGCGCACCGACTCCAGAAAATAAGCCACCGCCGCTTTGGAACTTCCATACGCTTCGGCGCGGGGAAAAGGTACCACTGACGAGAGACTGCCGAGCGCGGCAAATACCGGAGACCGGCTTGCGGCTAACAGTGGCTGCGCGCATTTCAAGGTATTCACCAAGGCAAAGAAGTTGCCATCAAAAACCCGCCGGTACATGGTGATATCCAATTGAAGGTCGTCGTCATATTCACAGGTACCAGCGCAAGCAATCACCATATCCAGGTGATCTGTGAAGTCCGCTAATCGCCGAGCAACTCCCGGCATTACCGCATCATCACTAAGGTCACAGTCCAATACCCTGAGGCGACTGGGGGCTATGTTCTGTAACTCCGTCAGCGCATCCAGCCTGCGACTGCTGGCAATCACAAAATTATTCTGCTCCACCAGGCGCAATGTGAGCGCGCGTCCAATACCCGAACTAGCACCTGTGATCCAGATGGTTTTATCGCGAATCCCCTGGGACACTTAGTTGCGCTCCATTCGCGACTTGATAAAACCAATGCAGGAGCCCAATACCGGCACCTGCTCATAGACCATGGCACCCATATCGTAAAAGTCCTCGTGGTAGTGAATCTTATCGGTGTAACGCAACAGGCTACAGCCACGAAGTTGTAATGGGCGTCCACCTTTGAGTGATTGGTGTCGGTAGTGCATGGTCCACGAAAGGCAGGCGCTGCCCTCGCCCACCACCGGCAGATCATCAAATTGGAAGCGGCACTGGGTAAGCCCCCTGCTCATTCCCGCAAAGTAACTCTTTAAAGCAGGCAATCCCTCTATCCGATGCAACGGGTCACAAAAAATGACATCGTCGCTATATAGTGATCCAAGGCTGCCAGTTTCCTGCATCAGGAAGTCTTTGTAGTACTCCTCTAGCTCCTCAATCAACGCGCTCATCATCGGATTCCTTACTGTTCAAGCTGCAGATAAATACGCCACACCCCATCGGTTGGATCACCGCTTAATAAAAGGTAGGCCAGGGAGATCCAGTTATGCCCCCTCTGCGTAAGTAGTTATCAGACAACTTGGAAGTCTCCCCCTGAGAGTCTGTTGCAGAGTGTGGTACACGGATGTACCACAACAGGTCTCAACACTAATTTCCAGACATGCTTGATTGCGTGAGTATCGACAACGACAGAAAGACCGCTAACATGGCGCATAGCCCCCAAGCAAAAAGTGAAATAGGCCCGGTGAAACTGCCACAAAGAGAGGACCAGGACTGGAGTGCCCTGCTGACGCGAGTCGGTGCGGAGCGTGATCGCCAGTCCTTTGAGCAGCTCTTTCACCACTTTGCCCCACTAATTAAGGGTTTCCATCACAGCCGCACCACTCAGGCAATTAGCGCTGAAGCCGCCGATGAGCTAGTTCAGGAAACCCTGTTTAAAGTCTGGCGCAAGGCCCCCAGCTTCGATGTCAGTAAGGCTTCTGCCAGTACCTGGATATTCACCATTATGCGCAACACTCGTATCGACATGTTGCGCCGTAACGGGCGTCATCAAAACGCCGAGATTATTGAAGCCATGGATGTTTGGGATGAAACCCCCGAACACCAACCGTTAATATTTCTACAGAGAAGACGCAACGAAAAGGAAGTTGCGGAAGGCCTGCACAGCCTGCCGGCAGAACAGAGCCACGTCTTGGAAAAGGCGTATATGGAGGGAAAATCCCACAGTGAGATATCCAAGGAGCTGGAATTACCATTGGGCACGGTAAAGTCCCGCGTGCGGCTGGCCCTAAAGAAGTTACAAGCGAGGTTGGCCAAGTAGGTTTAGTATGATTCGCCACCACCCCGATAAAAATTTACTCCTTGAATACGCTTCCGGCAGCCTGCCCAAAGGCGCCAGCCTGGTCGTTTCCGCCCATATACAAATGTGTGCCGAGTGTCGCGCTCAATATCAAACCATGAACACCCTGGGCGGCTCCATTCTGGAGTCCTGCGCACCACAGGCCGTAAACGATGAGGCTTTCCAACGCCTGATGGGACGTATTGATCAGGCCGCTGAATCGGCGCAACAAGTGGCTCCCGAGAGATCCAAATCCACGGAGCCCATGCTGGCGGGTGCACCGCCAGTCGTGCACAAGCTGCTGGAAAAAAATCCCCCGATCAAGTGGAAAACTATCGCGCCCTCCCTAAAAATGTGTCGACTGAAAACCGGGCAGGATCAATATGAAGTGAGCTTTCATCGCCTGAGTTGTGGCGGCAAAGTTGCAGAGCACGATCACCGGGGCTACGAACTCACCCTGGTTCTGTACGGCAGCTTCTCTGATAGCGATGGTGTTTATAGTCCAGGGGACTTTCTGTTGCGGGAACCCGGCGACGTGCACCGCCCGACGGTCACAGAAGATCAAGAGTGCCTGTGCTTCTCTGCAGTACAGGCACCGGTGGCGATTACCGGTGTCAGCGGCTGGTTGCTAAACCGCCTTATCCCGTTTCGTCCGGGCTGACACCGATTAAAAGAGCTGCGGCGTCTAGGACGCCGCCAGAGAAGTCGGTTCTTGCTCCCCGTCCACAAATACTGCAGAAAGCTCATCCCAACGATCGCTGACCGCCGCGAATTTTTCCTCGCGCACATGGCCATAGCCTCGCACTTGAAGGGGGATTTCGAGCAGCTCTTGTGCCTCTGACAGGTTTTCGCCAGATAGATGCGCGGCTACGCTATCAACTGCTTTGGCCACCTGTTGGGCCCAGCGCCGTTCAGCACGGCGCTCCTGGGTGTAACCGAAGACATCCAGTGCAGTACCGCGAAGAACTTTGCCCTTAGCCAACAGCGGCATCAGCTTGCCCATCCAGGGGCCAAACTGCATTTTGCGCACGCGACCACTGCTATCGGGACGCGCAAGAAGCGGCGGTGCCATATGGAATTTCAGGGTGTAGTCGCCGCTGAATGTCTCACGTAGCTGTCGCTTGAAATCTTCACCGGTGTAGAGGCGCGCCACTTCGTACTCATCTTTATAAGCCATCGCTTTATAAAGGCTGCGCGCACCCATACGGGTAAGATCGCCCCGAGCAGCTGGCAGTGAGGATTCTGCTTTGCGCAGCGCCTCTATATGGCGAAGGAATTCTGCCGCATAGGCCGGGCTTTGATAGTCGCGAAGCTCTGCTGCCAATCGCTCCAGCAACTGCTCTACCGACTCCTCAGGCTCCACCAATTTCACCGGCTTGGCCGGGACTGCCAATTGCTCGATCGCTTTAGGGTTTTCCGCCAGTAAACGGCCCGCGCGGAAAGCGCGCAGGTTGTTCTCTACCGCCACACCATTGAGTTCAATGGCCCGTTCCAGGGCCGCTTCACCGATTGGCAGCAGTCCTTTCTGGCAGGCAAAACCCATAATCATCAAGTTACTGGCTACGGCATCGCCAAACAGTGCCTGGGCATATTTATTCGCATCAAAGGCAAAATACTCCGCACACAGGGACTCAATACTCTGTTGGGTCGCATCGGCGGGGAATGCCAGCTCGTTGTCGCGAACAAAGGCAGCTACCGGTACTTCAGCAGTATTTACCAGGGCACGCATTTCGCCGGTGGCAAATTTGGTCCGCTGGCCAGCGGCGGTGACCATATCGCAGCCCAGTAACAACTGCGCCGCGCCATCGCGAATACGAGCGGTGGTAATCGCCTCGGGGTTTTCTCCCACTTTTACATGAGCCACTACGGCGCCATTTTTTTGTGAGAGACCGGTAAAGTACAAAGTTGTACTGCCCTTCTCTTCCAGGTGCGCCGCCATACCCAGCAGTGCCGCCACGGTAAGTACACCACTGCCACCAATGCCGGCCACCAAAATACTGAGTGGCTGGGCCAGAGTCGCGACCGGCGCAGAAGGTAATCCGGCAATAGCCACGTCTAAGGCATCCGCCAGGGACTGCACCGGGGGCTTTTTCAGTTCTCCCCCTTCCACAGTGACAAAGCTCGGGCAGAAACCATCGGCACAGCGCATATCCTTGTTGCAGCTGGACTGGTTGATCTGGCGCTTGCGCCCCAACGGGGTTTCCAGCGGCTCCACGGCAATACAGCTGGACTGCACACTGCAATCGCCACAGCCTTCGCAGACCCGGTGGTTAATCAGCAATCGCTGGGATGGATCGACCATCTGTTTTTTCTTGCGGCGGCGGCGTTTCTCGGCCGCACAGACCTGCTCATAAATAATCGCCGTCACACCGGCAGTTTCCCGCAGGCGACGCTGCACGGCGTCCAGCTCAGAGCGGGGAAGAACTTCTACGGCAGTGGGCAGTTGGCTGCGGTGTTCGCGCCAGTGGTCGGGGTTCTCGGTCAAAAGAATAACCGTACCAACCCCCTCGGCCAGCAACTGTGCAGCCAGGGAGGGAGCATTAACTTCGCCATCGGCGGGTTGGCCACCGGTCATGGCCACCGCATCGTTCAGAAGAATTTTGTAGGTGATATTCACCTGGCTCGCCACGGCCTGGCGAATGGCCAATAGCCCGGAGTGGTTGTAGGTTCCATCGCCCATATTCTGGAAAATATGCTCGGCGCTGGAAAAACGGTGCAGTCCTACCCATTGGGCGCCCTCGCCTCCCATATGGGAATAGGTATCGGTGCGCAGGCCTTTACCCAAAGCCATAATATGACAGCCAATACCGGCACTCCCCAAACTGCCTTCTGGCAATTTGGTGGAAGTGTTATGAGGACAACCTGCACAGAAAATGGGTTCACGAGCCAACAAGCCCTGAGCCTTTGCAGCGACATTGCCCCCCAGTTTTTCTGCCAGGGGAATCAGCTGTGCCGCCAGTTCAGTATCCACCAGCCAGCGGGCAATGGCCTTGGCCACCTGATCCGGGCCAAAGCCCCACACTGCCGGCAACAGGTCCTTGCCATCCAGGTCTTTCTTACCGACTACCTTCGGACGATAACTATCTTCCCAACCGTAGAGCAGGTTTTTCAGCTGATCCTCCACCAGGGGACGCTTCTCCTCGACTACCAGCAAGCGCTCCATGCCCTTGGCGAACTCACTGATGCCCCTAGGCTCCAGCGGCCAGGACATCGCCACTTTATAGATGGAGATGCCGGCTGAGTTCAGATCTGCCTCTGATAAGTTGAGCAGTTTCAAAGCCTCAAGCAAATCACCGTGGGCCTTACCCACCGTTACAATGCCGAAGCGTTTTCGCTCCGCACTGTGAGTGGTTTTATCCAGGCGGTTGGCATAGGCGAATGCCTTGGCTGCAGGCAAACGCTCCTCCAGCATACGGCGCTCATATTCGAGGCGCTCCGCAGGCCAATTCAGGTGGGGATCGTAGTTCAGGCCGTGTGGCGGGATTGGGAAGTCAGCTGGAATTGTAAACTGGGGCAACTCCGGCACAATCAAGGAAGCACCGGCCTCTACAGTTTCAGTAATTGCCTTAAAACCCACCCACAAGCCCGAAAAACGGGATAAAGCAATGCCCGCGAGGCCCAGGGTCAGGTACTCATCAATGGAGGACGGAAATATCAGCGGCATCATTACCGACTCAAAAATCTGGTCGGTATTGTGGGAAAACATGGAGGATTCTGCAGTGTGGTCATCCCCACACAACGCCAAAACACCACCTAGTTTTGAGGTGCCCTGAATATTGGCTTGGCGGAAAACATCTGCGGTGCGATCTACACCGTGGCCCTTGCCATACCAAATAGAAAAGACGCCGTCTTTCGTTGCCTGCTGGCGATAGTGATCCAGCAACTGGGTGCCCCAAATATTGGTCGCCCCCAGGTCTTCATTAATGCCCGGCTCAAAATGGATTTCCCGCTCGGCCAATAGCTTCTTGTGCCGCCACAGGGCCTGGTCGTAACCGCCCAATGGGGAACCGCGATAACCGGAAACAAAGCCAGCTGTATTGAGGCCCGCCAGCTCGTCCATGCGCTTTTGCATTAAGGGCAAACGAACCAGGGCGTCAATTCCGGTCAGGAATACACGGCCAGATTCACGGGTAAAAGCCGCTTTCAGCGAATACTCGCTATCAAAGCCCAATTCCTGATCGCCTTCGACCATTGCCATGGGTACCACCTATTTTATCTTTATTGCTTTCATCACTCCGGTTCTCGACGCCAGTAACATGTCGCAAAAATATTCGCGGCATCTCCCGAGTTACAGCAGAACAGACCAGAGCTGTTTAATAGCGCTAAAATTAACACTGCCCGGCAGAGCAGGTCATACCAAAATTGGCCCAACTCAGGCATAATGCCGCCATAACTCGCTAAAGATGACCAGCTACTGGCAACAAATCACTCAAAATGAAGTATTTTGGGGGATACAACGGAAAGGACATGCCCTCTTATGGTGCTCGCCTCTGGCCTTCACACTCTGTGTGACTAAATAAGCGCCAAAGGTTCTGCTTTTTGAGAGGCATAGCCTGGAACTGATCAGGGGATATCAGTTTCCGTCCGTTTACAGCTAACCAGTATCAACCGGTTGGGCAACGTACCCATAAGCGGGAAATTAATAAAAAACGAGAAGGTCTCACAAAAGATGCGCAGTATAGGAAGCTACTGCCATAACAAACCAAAAAAAACCATGTACGCAATGCACACAATTTACCGGAGAACGCTGGGAAGCAAAGATTCACTGGCAGGTTGATGATTAGCAGCCGGCGATACCGGCGTACGTTCAGAGAGATGAGATACGGAATATAACCATGGCCTATTTACTGGATGCCATCGACAAGAAAATTCTGGAAATCCTTCAACAGGATGCCACCATTCCAAATATTGAGCTTGCAGAAAAAGTCTGCCTCTCACCCTCCCCCTGTTCACGGCGGGTTAAAAATCTAAACGAGCAAGGGTTTATAAAACGCGCAGTTACCCTGCTTGAACCGGAAAAGGTTGGGTTACCGGTAAGTGTATTTATCCAGGTTACTCTTAACCACCAAGTGAAAAAAGAGTTGCAGGACTTCGAATCGGTTATCGGCCAATGGCCGGAAGTGATGGAGTGCTACCTGATGACCGGTGATTTCGACTACCTGCTGCGAGTTGTTGTACCCAATTTGCAGGCTTATCAGGAATTCCTGGATAAAAAACTCACTGAACTCCCAGGCATCGATCATATTAAAAGCAGCTTCTCTTTAAAGCAGGTGCGTTACCGCACTGAGTTGCCGCTGGATCAGTTGCTGGAAAGCCAAAATTAACTTTCTGCTAATCGAATCAACTGCAACTGCCTTTTGTTGATTACGTCACGGTCATAAAGCTACCATCTCAAGCTATTGAGAAAAGATAACAGTTTAAGGAGCGTTATCTTAGCTTTATGCCCCCTCTCGATAGGGCACCACAAGGACTACCAGTACGGCAGTCCTTCTCGAGAGCTTTACTTGAGCTGAAACTCGACGTAAATCTCCGATGATACTTTTACATTGCCTGGCTTGAACTCGTACTGTGTGCTTTTTATATTTGAGGCACGTCTTTTGCTGCCAGTTACTACGATTTCTTCGAGGCTGTACTGGCGACGTGTATTCTGCTTGCCTATTTGGTGCACCTTATCTAATTCAGCCCCAAACTGCTTGGCCAAGAACTCAGCGTTAGATTTTGCTGATTGAGCCGCATTAGCCAAAGCCTCTCGCTTTAACTCTTCATAGTTAGATACATCTGGTTTTATGCTATCTATTTCTGATACATGACTATCTACCAGGGCTTGGATTACCTCACCGTAAAGGCTGACATCTCGGATGACGATATCAATATTCCTACGCACCAAATGACCTATGATTAAGGCATTTCCATTATCATTATAATCTTCAGCTGTTTCGATATTCAGTGAAGAGGATGTTATGTCTTTTTCGGCAATACCAAGTTTTAACAGTGATTGCACTGACAACGATGAAATCTCATCAACTTTTGCCTTGGCTTCAGATGGATCGTTCTTACTCAGACTGAATACGTTGTACCCAATACGAATAAGATCAGGCACAGCCTCGACCACTCCCGAGCCTTCAACAGCAATAATTCTTTCTTCAGCAATAGAGAATGAGCCTAACATAGACAGTATTATTAGTGCGGCTACTTTATTCATTCTTATCCCTTGCTCAATATTGTCTCGTAATTGGGGTAGGCCCGCACTCCACGATGCCCGACTAGGTACACAGCTTACATAAATGGATTAGCTACCTATCCCACTTGCACGGCAATGAGCTTACTTTGCTCATTGAGTTTGATATAGGCAGGATATTTACTCTATTTGTTTTGGTGAGCATTCTTTATACCTTTCGCGCCGCAAAACAAATTGACCAAGAAAACAAAGAGTTTATTCAGCATGGCAATTATTGTCAATTTGGACGTTATGCTGGTTAAACGTAAAGTCAGCTCGAAATCACTGGCGGCTCAGATTGGAATCACCGAAGCCAACTTATCCCTATTGAAGCGCGGCAAAGTGAAAGGAGTAAGGTTTGATACTTTGGCGGCAACCTGTGAAGCACTTGAGTGTCAGCCTGGCGATATTCTTGAGTTTAAACCAGACGAGTAAGATTATTACGAGAGCCCATTGGGCTCTCTAACACCCGGTTTAACCTTTCTCAGTAGTGAAGCAAGCCATTCACTCCAAGGTAAAATTCGCGTACTGAGCCAGAATACCCGCCCAGGCCTTCTCAATTTCTGGCAGTAAGTCCTGAAACGCGGCTTTCTCTGTCGCAACCCGTAAATCATCAACCGCATCCGAGGTACTCCAAACACTAGCACTCGTACTGTCTGTTGCTGTGGCTTCAGAAATACCGAACAGATACTCGGTGCGGACATCAAAAAATGCTGCCGAGACTGTGGTTGTTACCTTTACCTCCTTGTTCTTTAAAAAACCCAGGGAGATAACATTGAGTGGTGCAAATTTCTGCTCACCGGCATGAAAAGAAGTATCAAAAGTATACACCAGCAAAATATCAGCTTTTAGCCGCGCCGAAGCCTCCCGAAGTGACCGTACTGAGTCTAGATTAGTCGGCAGAAGGATTTTATTAAGCGGCGCTACATTGGATACTGCCGGTAGCTGCGATAAACGAAGAAAATCCCCCTCAGTCTCCACCTCCCGAGTCGTAACAACACTATAGCGACCTGTGCCAAAGCTATTGAGCCGGTAAGATTGGTACCCTGATGCCTGAACTCGGGCAATCGAGATATTTGCAGGGAATGGCGTTGCTGGCTCTTTAGACATCAATTCATTGATATCGGCATCCGCCAGCTCACTCAGATGCACCGAGCCTCCAGGAGTAGTATATGAGGCACAGCCACCCAGAGTGAATAAGGCAGCCAGTAGTAGCACTTTCATACATATATTCATCGGGAATCCCTTTCGAAATTAGGTGAGATATAACGTTATCACAAGGTAACAGGTGGCTATATAGTTACCTGTTAATTCGGGCTAATCCCCACAACTGCTCTTCCCGCTACTCGCCAAACCCTATGCGCACCGCCTATGCACAAAATTCCAATCCGCCCGATTTAAAAGGCTATACGCCCAGCACTTTACGAAAAAGCCTGTCAAATTCTGGAAGATCCAACTTTGGCCTTTCCTCTATAGAGTTGGCACCAGATCTATCCAGATTTGCTTGTATCCAGCCATCCAGTTTGCCATCAACGGCTATCAAATCGCCCTCTTCAAGCTCCTTCTTTTTCAAAATCAAACTGGAAAGAATATCCAGAAGCCACTCATTTCCTGTGGAAGGCAACAACTCGGTGTACATATGACTAAAGTCCACAGGAGGAATTTTTTTAAACTCTTTTATATACAGCGCATTAAGCAGTGAGCGCAGCACATAAAGTAACTTCTTGACCTTAATCTCTTTAAAGCCTCGATCATCCTCTCGAACAAACCTGGAGTAATTATTAAACCCCATACTGACATAGTGATGAGCTAATGCTCGCGGCTGCCAGCATTTTAGAGCCAAATCCTGCAGTGCCCCCAAAATATCTTCATTTCTGAAATAGACCTTTGGCGAAAATAGCCACTCGATTAAAGTGGGGTTACTTCCCCTCATTAAAGTTAAAGTTTTCTTGATATCCCAGCCAACTAAGTCCAGCTCATCGCCAAGCTTCTTATCAAATGGAACCTCAACGACATCTCTGGGAGTACCTATAGTGAGATATTGCTGAATATTACGCTTGTAGATAAACCTTACATCCCAGTCACTATCAGGGGATTCAAACCCCCATGCGCGGCTTCCTGATTCACAGGCATAAATAATTTCAATATCTCGCTCTACTTCCAGTGATTTCAAGCGGTCCTTTATCAGCGATTCCATATACATCTACCTGCTACGTCAAAACAAATCAACTATACCCGAAAAACTCGTTAATTACCCTTAGGAGACCTATCGGTTTACTCTCATAAGAGAGCCTTTAGGGCAGCTGTCTCTCTCTCCTAACAACTGGACTAGAAAATGTTAAGCATAAAGCTCCTTTAGACTATGATAAGCGCTAAAAAGTGGCTCCCAGGAAGCTAGCCCCATGGACGGAAATCCAAAAGACTCTATCACTGTAAACAACCACTCTATCTATTATTTCCAGGAGGGACAGGGAGAACCCATTGTTTTTGTACATGGTGCACTGGCCGATGCTCGTATGTGGCAAGAACACTGCAAAATTCTATCAAATGAATTTAGAGCGATTTCATTCACCCAAAGGCATTTCGGTAATCCGGGTAATCCTTCGGAAGGCCCCTTTGGAATTGATACCCATGCAGCAGACCTAGCAGGGCTGATTGAGGCCCTAGATATAGGCCCTGTCCACCTAGTAGGATGGTCCTATGGTGCGGATGTGAGCTTAAATGCTGCTATAAAGGCTCCTAAACTAATCAAAAGTCTGTACCTTTATGAGCCTGGATATCCGGGATACATTGAAAACAACGACATGGAAGAGTATCGCCGAGATGCTGAAACTATGTTTGCAGAAATTTTCAAAACAACGGCTGAAGGTGAGCTGGATACTGCGGTTAAGCTACTAATCGACAGCTCTGGGAATCAAGCAGGCTACTTCTCTCAGCAGCCCCTTAAATATCGCGTACAGCAGCTGGATAATGCCTACACCCTACCTCTACAGCTTAATCAAACTGAACAACCCGCACTGAACCCAAGTAGTCTTTCAGGCATATCTATTCCAGTTTCCGTGGCCTACGGCAGCAATACTCGCCAGCTATTTAGAATTGTATCGCTTGCGGCGAGTACATTAATTCCAGACACCCATCCACAAGAGGTAAGCTCAGCAAATCATATGCTACCTCTGGAAGATCCTGCACGCTTCTGCCAACTTGTGAGAGAGCGCATTACCAATTGCTGTGACCAGCAACCTGTAACTTAATAATAAAGAGCAGGGAAAGAATACCTATAAGGCATGAAAACCGATTGTAGACTTAGTCTCTCGAGCATTCTTTCCCGCTTAGCAGTTAGAAGCCTCTTATTGCTATTCACTACCAATTAAACGCAGGGGGTGGAAATATCACCCCCCAAAGTGCTCTAGTCAGCTTTACAAATCCTTGCGTCTGAATACCAAACTCCCGCTTGGCAGCTGGAACCCTCCTCACAGTGTTCATCTATTTGACAATAGCACTGACCATCGGGATTGCAGCCAGGAGTTAAATAGTTTTCCAAAGGATCAGCCCCACTTACTCGATTCCAAAAGGGGTTGGAAAATATATTGTTTGGGTCCAACTCTTCTTTAACATCCATAAACTGGGACCACTTGGGGAAACGCTCAGCCATGTCCTCAAAAATAGCGACTGAATTCTTACCCCAATGAGGTCTGGCTCCATACTTCCGGAGAGACATTTGCTCAATTTCCAAATTGACAAAGTAGTTCTTTGGCACAGCTTCACCTCGTTGACGAAGGGTATATTCAATCCCTACAAACGCTGTGTCACGGCCTGCTGTCATTCCTAAATAGCTATCGGAAGCCTTGCCAAAACGGAAATAAATACCATTCAGCGGAAAACAGGTTTTTTCACTATTTGCAATAATCTGGCGGACATCCGCAATCCAGTTGGGCAATTCTTCAAATGGAATCGCGACTTCCTGAAGTGCAATTGGAAGGTTATCCCAGACACACTTGTCTGGCTCTTTACATACGAAATGTTGCATCAGGTCCGCGTGTCCAGTGGGCTTAATAAACTTTTTCAAGCCTGAATCAACATCCCTGAAATAGGAACTGGAGCGAGCAGTATGGCGAAGAGAAGCTGCAAAACACTGCAATGCGGCACTATCGGCTTCATGAAGGCTATCAAATATCAGCCCAAATAAATATTCGGAGAAGTCTGATACATCTGCCTGGGCATTGTAGGCATTACCCTTAGTCGACAAAGGTACCTTGTTGTAAGTTGTTACGGTATAGCGCCCTAATCCCGGGAACCAGGCAACATTAGCTGAATGATTATCTCGAGCCAAATCAAGAACAACATCCTCCAGCTCATCATCGCTGTGATACCCCTTTACTTTTGCTTGTACTTTATAGCCAGGTTCAACCTCTATGGTCACTTCAACAACTACGCCTAAAACACCTAGGTTTACCCTGGCGGCATTGAGCATCTCACCATTGATTACTCGTAAGTCCCCATTGCCATCAACCAACTTCAATTCGGTGACATAATCAGAGATCATGCTGCTTTTTTGTGTAAAAGTTGAACCGTGAGTACCGCTTCCCAGCATACCGCCTATCGTGAATATGGCCAGCTCTGTCACCATCGGCACACTTAGTTCATGCTCTCGAAGATAGGCGGTCAAATCCCGGAATCTCATACCGGCCTGGACAGTAACCAACAGGTTATCTTTGTCCAGGCTAACAACCTGATCCATATTTTCCAGAGTGATTTGCACTTCTCCATTACCTGCACAGGCCGCATCAATCTGACTATTGAATCGGCGACTCCCTGTCATCACTTTACGGCCTTGATCCGCTGCATCACGTACTATCTGCTGAACTTCTTCAATACTGGTCGGATCATGGATAACACCAGGGAAACAATCCTGAGTATCCTGGTAGTTTTTTAATACCTCAGGCACTTCAATTGGTGGCGGTAGCTGCTCTGCAACACTTGTAGCAGCCATAAAAACGCCCGCTATACAAAGAGCTTTTCTACACCACCTCAATAAATGTTTGGATTTGGTTATTATTTCTGCACACATACCTAAACTCCCTTTATTGCATTAACGTAGACTGGATAAATCAACCAAAACGGGGAAGCAGCTCCCCATCGATAATGTCCCGAACATTACTGCTGTGATCAGGCGCTTTACTGCGAAGAAAATCAGCATAATTTGACCGGTAGGCTGATAAAGGGCGACGACCAATGGATGGCACCCACAGTGCATGATTCGTGGTTGCAAATTCCAGTGATCGGTTAGCTAGGATACAAATTGGCCCACCGCTGAGACGTGCCGCATCAAAAATCCAAAACTCTTTACCATTGGAATCGGATGTCGTTGGATATTTGCGTACAACTGCTGCAATCACATAACCGTCGTTCTGGGCTGTGGAGCCCGGGCGGGCCATAAATTGCGGTGTACGCATTACGCAATCTTCTGGGAACTGAAAGGCATCCGCAATTTTCATATTGACGCAGTCCATATGAATCAAGGCAGAGGGACGACTTTCTTCAGGCATATTCCAATAGCTGTAGTGGCGCTCAGGATAATCACGATATGCCCAGGAAACCCGCATAGATATATGGTCAGGCCTGTAACCCACAGCAGCCCAATAAAGGTGCTCAAAGGTTTCAGGGAACTGGAAGTGCCCACGGTAAGCCGGATCATTCATATCCCAGGAAAGCGCATCATCCCGAATAACCCGGTAATCTTCTTTTATCTCAATAGCTGAATTTGAGTTAACTCGAATCCGGGCACGTACCAAACCTCCAACATCCAGCGGTGCTGCAGGGTATCCGGACAACCACTTGGGTACCAAACCTCCCTTCTGCAGGATTTCAAAGCGGAATAACTGCTCAGATTTATCCATTGCCCCCATATATTGGCCATACAGGGTAATCTCACCCGCATTGTCATCGTAGTTGCAGACAATGTCCGAAGTATCAAAGCCGAGCTCCAGGTAATCTGCGATAATAGTATCAGCACCCGGCACCATATCGGCCTTCCGAATAACCCAACACCGGGTCCGGTGTTCTTGAGGCAGAACTATTCTTGTTCCAATAATTCGGGTAGATTCAACTCTCGCTGCAGTTTCAAAGACAATGATATGATTTCGCGTTACTCCAAGAGAGTGTGAGCTTGCAGCAATATAGGCGTTGTTACCCTGACGATCCCGAATGTTCCAACTTTCAAATGCACCCTCTCGATCCCAGCGAATTAATCGAATAAATCCTGAGCTACCAGAATCACCAATATTTCCACCATAGTTGATGGTGATACAGTTACCTGTTTCCAGATCAAAGAAAGGGTGACCGGTGGTCCGAACCTGGGGAAATAGCCACTTTTCTGGGGTTAGATTTTCAAGCAGCGGAGGTAAGCTCGATTTCCATTCATCCACTTCTCCAATAGGGGTTACCATCTCTAGAGTTGTAGCATCAAACTCATAGGGCATACCCCCTTCATAACTCATTGCAAAACGGTTATCTCCCATGTAGTTGGGGGCCGTATTGCAGTAGTTCATAAATCCCAGATTCGGGCTTGAGTATATTGTCCCACCTAACAAAATGAATTTATCAAAACCTGTTAAATCCTGCTCCTGCATTATCGCAGACGCGGTACGTATCATTTTTCGGGTATAGGGAACTTCACTGTTATTGCTCCGCCCAGTAAAGTCGAGCCGGGTCAAAGCTCCCTTTCCATTAGGTGTAAGATGGTTGGACGCCAGTGGAATACCCTCAGCCATAAGAAGATGGCCAATAACATCATCAGGTAAGATTCCCTGTATTACACTGAGCACTCCGGAGGAATCTGATAGATCACCAACCATTATTGACTCTGGGAAACTAGAGTCATCCAAAGCATTACTTGTTCCAGCCTTAGCTGATGCCACTCCCATAAGCGGTGATGCAGACATTACACCTGCAGCCTTCAATAGATCTCGACGCTTCATTTTTTATCCCTAAAAAATACGGCCGACAGCTTAACCTGACCATAAAATTAAATTTTTTAATGAAATAGTTGGCGCAATTTACACCCAAAGTAAACCTTTAAGCGAAAACCATTTATTATTTTTTATCAAATCAAACCTCCAGAATTTTAACCCCTTAAAATTCACGCTATCAACCTATATACAACAATGAAAACAAACCAAACTAGAGAACAAAACCTATCAAACAGGACAACAAAAAACACCAATCAGTCAAACAAAAAAATATCGATAAGAAATCCGATATCGCCCGAAACAACCACCAGACTAATATCAATAACAGAATTTAAAATAAATATTAATACTCATTGAATCGCACAATATTTAATATATCCATGAGGCATCTCATATATATGTGCCAACAGATCGAAAGCTGCATCAGCCCCCCTAAGAGGTACAGCTAGGAAGCAGTGGATATATGACAATTCTATTAGACATTGAGAAAATGATTATTCATTGATGTTTAATTGTATTGGTATACAATATTTCATGCACAACTACCCTAAAATTAATTTAAGGTGACATTAATGTTTAGTCATATTATGGTCGGGGCCAACGATATCGAGGAATCAAAGGTATTTTACGATTCCACTTTTGGAATATTGGGTTACAAACCCGGCACTATTGATGATCGTGGCCGCTGCTTCTATTTTAATGACAACGGTATTTTTGCCATCACCAAACCCATCAATGGGGAGCCCGCAAGCCATGGCAATGGCAGCACTATTGGCTTTACAGTAAACAGCTCTGAAGAGGTTGATGCCTGGCATGCTGCAGGTATTGCCCACGGTGGCACCAGCTGCGAAGAGCCCCCAGGCGTGCGGGATAGCGCCGTAGGCCCAATCTACCTCGCCTACTTACGAGACCCTGCAGGCAATAAGCTCTGCGCATTGTATAGAGCAAGCTAATTAGGGTTCGCAAGGTGCCTCCCTTTACAGGGAGGCGCTTAATAAGTGGACTAATAGCGTCATCAGTCCCAGCGGTTGAAAATAACGTGCATGCCGTGATGATCGTCACTCACGAATACGAAATAGCCGGCGCCAGTATGTGCAGTTGCGCACACCTTCGTCCCCTGGGAGGTCTCAGAACACTGCATTTTGTAGGCTTCAATTCCCGAAGTATCGTATTCACACTGACTGTATTGGCTGTCAAGAGTTTGCACTAAATCGCGGCTGCTCCTTGCCAATACATAGCGGTAATCACCAAAGTAGCGATAGTTATAGGCATCCAGGTAATATGCCTGGGAATCAATACCCCCTTCCAGAAGCTCGCTATAGCAGAGTTCAGGTCTGGCCATCCACAGAGTTTCCTGATCATTCGAAGAGTGTATTCCTGGCCAATTCTGTTGATCATGTTGAGAGAGTACTACGTTGGTTGAATCAACATAGTCTTTCACAATGACGTAATCACCTTCATCACTTTCTATTCTGCAAACCGGCGCACCGCCAATAAAATTATCACACTGAACCATATCCAGGCTGACTTGAGTTGTCTCCCCGGCACAGTCTTCTGCAAAGCTTTCAGCCCAGTATTGCACAGCCTTAACTGCATACTCTCGAGAGTCTTCTATTTCATAATAGAAGTCTGAAAAGATGCGATAAACATCGCGATCATTAGTATTGCTTGCAGAAGCTGCTACAGAACACTGACTAAACTTAGGCAGTTCAAAAGTCTGTTCTGCTTGAGCGGGAACCGCACCGGCAATAGCAATCGCTGCTGTAAAAGTGGCAAGAGTTTTCATTAGATGTCCTCCGTGAACAATCATCCTAAAAGGGACGCGGATTCTAGCAGAGGAAAAAAACTATCAAAAGCAGTGTAACGATATGAAAGTTCAGGTACCTTATTCCAAGGTTGTGAATATCTGAATAATATTAATTATCGGCATAAGTGAGTTAACTCGATAAAACGTTCCAACTGAAATCCGGCCTCAGCCTTCCCTCTATCTTTACCTTCAAGCGGCCAACCACAATTCACCCGCACACAATCACCGTAGAGATCAAGCGTGCTAAAATCTGCACCGCCCAACAAGGCTATATTTTCTTCGGAAGCCATACGGCAAAGACTCCGGCTATCCAACCCTGGGATCTGCAACCAAATCACCATTCCTCCATGGGGATCACTGATGCGCGATTCATCGGGCAAGTTTGAACTTAAGTAGTTGCGATAGGATGCGACCTGGAAGGCAAGCTTTTGCCTGAGCCCCTGCACATGACGGGAGTATTGAGTAGTACCGATGAAATCGGCTACCGCTAATTGGACGGGCAAGTTCACACCGAAACTTTCGGTAAATCGATAGCGTTCATATTGTTTTCGATACCTTCCTGGTAAGCACCACCCCAGGCGATAGCCTGCGCTCAATGTCTTGGAGATAGAGCCACACCAAAGCACATACCCGCTCCGGTCCCAGTAGCGCACGGGCATGGGCAGACTTCTTTGAAATCCGAGTTCCAAATACACATCATCCTCGACAATTGGAACCCGATATTTACCAGCCAGTGCGGCCAGGTTCTCTTTCTGCTCCGAACTCAGGGACACGCCCGTAGGATTCATATGACTGCTACTAAAAAGACCCGCTTGGACCAATCCCTGCTGCATATAGCGCTCTAGCTGTGCGAGGTCTAAGCCGTTTTCAACAGTCGGTATCTCAACAACTTTTCGCCCCATCAAAGCCAACAGATTAAGAAGACCGTTGTAACAAGGAGAACTGATCGCAACCGCTTCACCGGGCTTAGTCGTAATGGCAATCGCCGTGCGGACGGCATCCATACAACCATTCGTCACTACTAATTCATTGGCAGAGAAATGCAAATCATAGCTGGCAAAGTGTGCGCTAAGCGCACTGCGCAAAAGCGGCTCCCCAGAGGAAACCGGATAGCCATGCATCCTGGCGCCAGCCTCTCGGGTTGCCCGCCGCATACTGCGCTCCAGGGAATCTAACGGCAATAGCTCTGGAGATAAAGACGCAACACCCAATGGCCCTGTTCCCAACCCACGGAAATAGCAATCGTGATTTACTGGATCTGTTGTTCGGCAGGTGAATGCGGGCATTATGGGAGGCGGGTTACTGCTGGGAGGAACTGAGGCAAAGAATCCAGATTGCGGTCGAACCTTCGCCCAGCCGAGCTCCTCCAGCAAGTAGTAGGTGCTTTGGGCTGTTGTCAGGCTCACTTCGTTTTGTGCAGCGAACCGCCTGAGGGACGGTAGTTTATGACCGCTTGGTATTCTCCCTGACTGAATATCCTCTATACAGCGTTCGGCAAGCTCTTTATACCGCACCTATCCCCTCTCCGATTCCGTCTCCGCCCAAACTGTATACCTATTTTATACAAAAATTGCATCTGTATACCTTTTTTCATTTCTTGGATAGTTAGCCCCGAGACAAATTGGAGGGGCTGATGCGGTACTCGGATTTATTACTTGGTGTGCTACTAATGGCAATGTGGGGATTCAACTTCATTGTTATTCAGATGGGAACGGAAGATCTGGACCCACTCCTTCTGGTGGCTTTACGCTTTTCTTTGGCAGCCTTTCCGGCAGTGCTTTTCGTTTCCAGGCCGACAGTCAGCTGGAAGTACGTTCTGGCCTACAGCCTGACTTTTGGCTGTGGGGTTTGGGGGATGGCCACCTGGGCAATCTCTAGCGGACTCTCTGCGGGAATGGCCTCACTTCTTTTGCAAGTAAATGTTGCGATTAGCTTACTACTCGGCTGGGTATTCCTGAAAGAAAAGATTATCCCGCAGAAAGCTCTTGGGGCTCTACTTGCCTTAGGAGGGCTGTTGCTAAGTTTGATGGTTGAAGATGGCACTGTGCCCCTTATCAGTATTGCACTTATCCTAATAGCGGCTACCAGCTGGAGCATCAGTGGGCTCATTGTAAAGGCCAGTGGCACACAGCAAGTATTTAGCTTTATTGTCTGGGGGCTATTTTTTGCACCGTTACCACTGTTCGCTGCTACCTATATTAAAAATGGTGCGGATATATTTTATGAAATTCAAAACAACCTTAGTGGAAAGTTAATTTTCTCCATATTGTTTCAGGCCTACCCAACCACTCTGCTGGGATACTGGTTCTGGAACCGGTTAATCGTTAAGTACCCGCTGTCTACTGTTGCGCCTTTAGGTTTACTCTGCCCCGTTTTTGGACTTTTTTTCAGTTGGTTATTAACTGGCGAATCGATTGGTTCAGAAAAGTTAATGGCCGCTATTATGATTTTCTCTGGGCTGGCACTTGGTATTGTTCATTTTCGCCAGAGCTTTAAGATGCTAAGAAACTCACGGATTTTTGGCATGTTAAACATATCGCGATGAACAAGTATCCAAGTTGAGATTTGCCAATTTTCAGGAGTAGGAATCTCAATAATATCTTCAAATTTTTCAGCCAGGATTCTCGGCATGGCGCCAATGCCACAGCCAGAAAGCATTGCCTGGTTAAGAATTTGCTGACTGGAAGCAGTCAGCACAATCTTTTGATCGGGAATATGATTATAAATCCATTCATTCCAGCCAAAGTGTAACGGGCGATCACCTAAAGCCAGAAATCTGTGCTCTTGAAGGTTACTTTTATCGGGAAGCCCATAGTCTTCAATATAGGATTTGTGTGCATAGAAAACGAATTCTGTAGTGAAAAACGGCAACACGATATTATCAGGTGTCGTTGGTTTCTCACCGACACGAATCGCAATATCAGCTTCACCGTACTCCAGGTTAAAATTGCGCAGATCCCCGATTAAATTGACAAGCATACCTGGGTGCTGCGTCTGGTACTGTTTAATTATCGGCATCAACAGGTCTACCATTTCGCCGACAGAAGTGATAGTGAGGTTGCCTTGCAAATTCTGCTCTTTGCTTTGCAACCGCGATGACAACTGAGAAAAATGGCTGTCCGTCACCGCTCCCAGGCGCATAACCTCCAGCCCCGCCTCCGTTGGAATATAGCCTTTGTCATTACGCTGAAATAGTACAACCCCAAGGCTTTCCTCCAATACATTAATATGGCGCATCACAGTGGACCTATGAATACCAATCTCTTGGGCCGTTGCACTCAGAGTGCCCAGTTTGGCCAGCTTGTAAGCGGTCCTTAACTCAGTCCATTTATCCATTATTTACCTCAAGCCCCCAATGCTCAGCATGTGCAAATATGCACATCAGAGTCTCATAATCACACATTCACAGCATATTCGCTACACCATAAAATGGATTCAAATGACCTGTACACCCTCTAATGGTTGAAAAATATGGTAATTAAAGCGGAAGTATTGATATTAGACGGTGGTTTCGCCGGTGTGTCTGTCGCGCAAGCACTGGAAAGACATGGGCTCCATACCATTCTGGTAGACAAAAAAGATTATTTTGAAGTCACTTTTGCCACCTTGCGCAATGTAACCGATCCATCCAGTACCGGGAATCAAGCGCGCAAGTACTACAGGGACTTTTTCTATGGCCGCTTCATTCAGGGAGATGTAATGGAAATGTCTGCGAAATCAGCGCGTTTGGCAGATGGAACAGAGTTACATTTCAACAGTGCCATACTCGCCTCCGGCACCCGATATCCGAGTATGCCAATGGCCAAATCTCTTTGCGCAATGGATATTCAATCCAGAAACCAAGAACTGTTGAACGAGCATCAGCGACTGAAACAAGCAAGGAAAGTCATGGTGATAGGTGGAGGGGTCGTTGGTGTCGAATTGGCAGGAGAGATCGCGCACGCTATGCCGAGCACTCACGTAATTCTGACACACAATAAAGAGGTCTTATTGGACAACTTCAAGCCTAAAGCACAGATCAAAGCCCAGAGACAATTAGAGAATTTAGGTGTAGAAATTCAGTTTAACAGCCGCTACCAAAATCAAAATGGCCGCTATATAAATCTCAACAATGGCCAAGCCAGCGATGCAGACCTGGTTTTTGAAGCAATTGGTGCGCTGCCCAACAATGATTACCTAAAACCGCACTTAGCGCATATCCTTAATGAGCAGGGATTTGTGAAAGTCGATAACAACCTTCAAGTTATTGACGAACCAAGCTTGTATGCACTCGGAGACATTGCCGATATTGGTGAGGCCAAACTGGGCTACCTCGCCTCTCAGCAAGGTGAATACCTGGCAAAGGCCATCGCCAGAAATAGAAAAGGAAAAAGTACCAAAAGCTATAAACGAAACCCACTAATGGCACTAGTTCCCATTGGCCAGAAGCAAGGATTAGTGCAGCTACCTTTCGCAGTAACAACCTGCAACCACCTCGTGCGGTTGAAGCAGAAAGACCTATTCATTAATAAGGTTTATCGTGGGTTTGGCACTCAGCCAAATGCCCAGCTCTCTTAGTTCGGGCTAACCATTGTAAGTAGCTATTAATGCAGTTAACGATATGATTCTATTTTGGCCAACTGTATAAATACAAAAAATAAAATCATAAAGTGAGCATTATCAAGGACAAAAAATCACAAGTACTAACCAGGTTTATTGCTTTTCTCCCTCACCAGCCAGTAGGAAACTCCCAGGGCGATAGTCACCAGGGCAATACCGACTATTTGCTCCGCATTAACAAATTTCAAGTTGAGCACAATAACCTTCCGAGCTACAGCCATTAAGGCTGTAGCCAATACCAATTGTACCGGTATCACATTTGTACCCAGGTAGAGTCGGATATTGGTGAAAATTTCAATGGCAATAAGAACGGCGAGAAAGGCCCCAAAAGTCTCGAGGATATCTTCCATATCCAGCAATAGGAATGGCGTCTCCATAAGCCTTTCATAAAGCACATAGACGACATCCGCAATGGTCCAGAATATGACCAACACCATAAGAATGGCGAGAAATTTAACGGCATATTTTATTGCTCGATGTAATTGGTTGATCAGGGGATCAGCATGATCCTCATGTATCTCGTCATATTTCATGGGCTTCGCTCTGCCGATTGATACCGCACATTGCTTGAGTTCGACTATAGGCGAAATCCCCGTATTCAGCCGAGAGAGCTTCCTTTAGTGAGTGAGTAGTAAAAGGAATCCCGGCAGCATATTCACCGCCGGGATATTGTGAGTCGTTAAGGTAGGCAGGCTGCGTTAGAGAAGAAATACTTTACTTCGTAGTCACTACAATCCTCTGTTGCACAAAAGAAGCGGTAATTAGTGCCGATATCGCCTATATGCATGCTTTCGCCGGTTAAGGAATAATCCAACTTCGTATCAACAACCCTTGCCTCAATACCAGCAACATCACTGACAGCACAGCTATTGCTGATATTTCCTGCTGACTTGTGTTCGTTAAAGCTCTCATAATCAATGCCACCTGAGGAGGGATCATCCAGGTCCAGCCACTCGGTTGCGTAGTACCCTGGATTTACCAAGCTGTTGGACAACTTGTGCACGCCCAAAGCATCGATTTCATCACCGTGGCGCCCGTGGAAAGCAAAAATTTGCTGGGATGAAGTGGAAGAATAAGTTGTACAAGTCCCCTGCTGAGTGCCCCCGGAAATAGATGAGCCATTGCTCGACGTCAATTTAAGGTAGTAAACACTACCGGTTTCATGCTTTTCATCGTCGACACAAATTTTAACGTCATCCAAATACTCGCTGCTGGCGGAGTTGAAACTCAGTACACTCCCCATCGAGCCCCCATCTCCATCACCATATTCAATACAGTATTCATGATCACTGGCTGTGGCATGGCTTAGGGATTGCTTAAATTCATAGCAAGCTTTAAAACCATCAATTCGGCCACCGGAACGAATCTGGATAGATTTCAGATTCATAGTGCCGCTGCCGAGCAGTTTGCGTTTTACCAGGTCGATTGAATCAAACGCATCACCTCCGGTACCACCCACGGCATCTTTTTTGATGTAGCCAAAATCCGAGTAACTATCTTGGTTGGCGATCCAGAACCCATCAAATGGTTCGTAGTAATTCACCCAAACCGAGGTAGTTACACCTTCTGAATTCCTCTTGGCATAAAGCGTGGCATTTTCCAAAGCGTTATAAGGCATTCCATAGCGGTAGCCATCAGCTTCACAGGCGGAGTAACCTTCACTCCAAGTTCCCGATGCACTGCTGATGTGCCAGTTTCGCTCATCGTCCACACAGGCAAACACTCGCTCCGTGCTACAGCTATAGTCACGAATTTCACCGTCATTACTTAACCAGGCGCAACTATTGCTGCCACTGGGAGAGTCATTCCGCCAAGACCACGTAAAATCTTCAATCTGGGGTGCTTTAGAGGCACCTATAGTGGTCGCATTGGCCTCCACCAGCGCCAACTCAAGCATGTTATACCCAGATACTGCTTTCTCCAGGATCTCACTGCCGGAATACTTGATGTCATCCTTGCTATATTCCGTTGTTGCATCCAGGGCGACACTTAAATTCCCATTGTTGTAGTGGCTGATTGCGCTGGCATTACCATCGATATCTGCTGTTAGCTGGCTGGAATTTTGTGCAAGTGGCTCATTAGAAGTGAGGTTTCCAGATGCATCCATTTCATCCACACCGATCCAGACATTACGTCTGAATTTCGATGTGTTTGACTCGTCATGGTAATCACACAGATTGTTATCACCAGTGTGCGGATACTCTCTGGGCACCTGAATAAATAGGATAACGTTGCGTCCCGCATCCAACACATCCTGTTTAGTCAGTGTTTGCGCCGGCAGGGAGGCGCAATCATCTTCTGTATAGCCCCAGTCGGTAGGCTTAAATACCAGATCCCCCAACCTGCTTTCAATTTTCTCACCAATCTTATTGCGGAAGTTCTGGTGGTAATCAGAATCGTAGGCCTCAAACTTTAGGAATATGACCTCATCATTATTATCCTCAAGAAAATCCTTAATCTCATCCAGCCCATCCCCCAAGGTTGCAGCTGTGCCAAACATATAAATACACATAGTGGCCTCTTCCAGGCCCATATGACACAGGTGCGGTGTTGAGCTGACACTCGAAGCAGGATAAGTATCATATTCGACCAGGCGTATTCCGCGACTGAACAATTTCTCCGGCGCGTACCACTGGTTTACATCGGTATATACACCCTGATCCCACTGATAGGATGCATAGGCATTATGCGCTCCCGCCCACAAGGTCTTTGATAAGGGAGCCTTTGTATCAATCTGCCCCTGTAAATCCAGGCGCTTCACTTTATCATCACCGGAATCAATCTCTCCCATGGCGGACATCGACAGAGATAATCCCAAAATTAAACTTGATACCAAACCAACTGTTTTATTCATTATTTTTTTCCTGATAAGTATCTTAATAATTACCTCACAAATAAAAATCCAGTAACTATTTCCCCCCAGTTGAATTGATCAATTAGAACAAGCGTGCACACGTGTCACGAATAGTTAAATTACAACAGTACCAGTCAGTCAATTTCGGTCATTTACCCTACTTTACACTTTCATAATTTACGTATCTCTCAATTCTGACAAATATCTATTTCCAACTTAAACCTGCGAAATAAGACTTACTTACAGAAGATACAAATAGTAAATACAGATTGTGACTAGTCAGTTAAGAACATAAGGCAACTTTGTAATTTTCTATTCTTTTGTGAAAAATGCGCCATTAATAAAGTCCCCAAAAACCAACCATCCCCACATTCAAGCAAAAAGCCTTAACCGCCAACTACGACCGCCAAGTCTAAAAAATTAAGCCAGATGATTCCCCCGCCAACTCACAAACAACATTCCACTAACCAAGCACTTATTTCATTATTAGAAATCACTAATAAATACCTTCTGCTCCCAGGTCCTTAATAGCGAGGGATATTTACTTTCCGCATTCAACGATAACAAGGGTATAGACGAGCCCCTCAAAAATCCGTGCAATCAAATCAGGGATTTGTCAGAATCAATTCTGGCGTTTAAAAAAATAAGTCGTAATTAGGAATTAATCGCCATAAAACAGAGCTTAACAGCAAGCAGGCAATGAAAAATACGCCTTTCTGTATTGTCATAAGTCAAATACAGTATTGATCCGCACGCTCAGGGAGTGGCCATCTTATTCAGGTATTGCATAAACAGAACTAAACGCCTCAAATCAAATAGTCAGCCTTATCAGGGAGAGAGAATGAAAACCAAAGCACTTTTTGTAATAATTAGCCTCGTTATAGCCTCATGTGGATCGATACGTCCGAACAACGCAAGCAATTACCAACAGGACCTTATTACCCCGGAGGAGACAAAGAGCTTTGTTCTCACTGAAAGTAGTATCTTCGATGAACCCATGCTAGGCATCGCACTAAAATACGATAACAAGCAATACCCTACCGATATTATTAATGTCTATATATACCCAATCGACAGTATTTCATGGGACGATACAGACGAAACAATCTCCATTGAAATGGGCGACATTATAGATGAAATTGACATGGCTATAGAGCAAGGACACTACAAATCCAGATCCGACGAGACCATCGAAAACTTCAGCTTTAATACTGGACAAAAGGTTTTCACAGGAAAGAAATCTTCGTTCACCCTCATTAACAAATACGATATTGAGTACTTCTCAAACAGCTATGTTTTTATTGATAAAGACAAATACATAAAATTTAGAACCAGCTTCGATAGCCAAGCTACCATAGAGTGGAACGGCGACGCTGCCGTTAAAGAAATATTGCCGGAAATAGTAGTCCCAGGAGAGTCTGAATATATGAAAGACTTGAGGACCGAACACCAGGAAGCTATCACGCAGGACCTGATAAAACTGCTATTTCAGGGTTCAAACGGTACGAAATCAAATACAGAATAGGCTTCAAAACCTCAACAAGGTTAACTTCAAACCTTTAAAACAAAATTTTCGACAACATTGAAGATATTGATGTGTCGCCAAGCCTCGCAGGTACTAAACCTTTACGGCTAAAGCGACACTCCCTCAATTAACGTTTCCAGTGCCATATCTGCCTGAACCTTTTCTTCCGTAGCCCCTGAAATGTATAAATTCACATCCAGACGGCAGGTTTCATTCAGATCACACACCACTTATTGACTAAATTTTCTAGGGGTTGAGATACTGCTGGCACTTCCGAGTCTATGATTAAGGAGGCATCCAGTTAAGGAATCTCGACACATGAGAAAAACGCTGCCTCTAATCCTGTCTCTACTGCTCTTCGTATTTACTCACGGCGTGCAGGCCAACAATTATGTTACCAAGGACAGTCAAACCACAGCGCCTCCTCTTGGGTGCATCAGTGCAACATCAGTAAAATCCACTCACACACCGACAGACATTACTGCTGCCGCCAAAACATGCGCAGAAGAGGCCAAATTTGATAATGCTGCTGAGCTCTTAATGATTGCGAGTGCCTTTGCCTACTTCGATACACAGAGAGTAAGTGACAAAACTGGGCATAATGTACTAAGAGTAATTTTTAATAGGGAATTTGGCTCTCTGCCTGACCAGGATCGTACCAAACTATTCTCCAGCATCAACTCTCTTGATAAAGGAGGCGCAAGGAAGCTCGAAGTGTGTACATCCTTAACAGATTCAGAGCCCCCATCCTATATACCTATCTATATGATTTCCCATGGGTTAAGAAAATTCACGGGAGCTACTGAAGATCCTCTGATAAAAGAATTCGATGCTACCGAAAGCTGGTCAAAATCCATGGTCTTTATCAAGTGCCGTAGCTAGTCAAAGACAAGGTGCTTATATCAGACTCGTCATTGAGTTTGGTGTGAGCACCTAAGACATTGGACCTTCACTCTAAATCCGCACAATTACTTTAAATTTATAGTCGCACTCAGGTATTGGAAATCCATCCTCCCTCCGAAGCACCGTACTCACCCCCTCAACTGCTCCCATTATTTACCAAATGTTAAATTTCAGGCATGATTCTTATCAAGAAAAAACTCACCTTACAGATCAAACAGAAAGAGCGATGAAAGAGAACGGAACTCTTATTTTATTTTGTGAAAAGATGGGGGCAGGAAAAAGTACCAAGGCGGTAGAAGTGGCACAAAATACGGGAGCTATCCTTATCTCCGAAAATGAGTGGCTTTCAAATTTATACCCTCGTGAGATTTGCTCACTCTCAAACTACATAGAATATTCTGCAAGGTTAAAATCAATAATCAAGCCTCATATCCAGAATATTTTAAAGCATGGCACCTCTGTAATACTGGACTTTCCAGGTAATACAAGAAGACAACGATCCTGGTTCAAAGAGATACTTCAGGATAATTTCTTTCCCCATCAATTAATTTACTTGAAAGCAGAGGATGAATTATGCTTACAGCGTATCACCCAAAGACAAAAATCACACCCTGAAAGAGCCACCTTTGATAATCCAGAGACCTTCAAACAAGTTAATCAGTACTTTGAAGAACCAACCTTATCAGAGAGGTTCAATATTGAGGTGATCGAGCAAAGAGAAATAAGTAAGTAACTATTCTCTGAGTATGAGCACACTTGAGTACACTTAAAAAGAAAGTCTCTATTGAATCCGACTTTAAACAAAGAAAATATGTTATCCTTTTTATGCTGTTTTTACCTTATGATACAAAGAGTTTATGTCATCAGAAACACTATCAAAATCATGGTCCCGTATTCATATCTGGTTAAAAAAGAATGCCCCACAAATCTATGATGCTTTAAATCCGCCCGCTACTGGGACCGAAATAGAAAAGCTAGAGTCCGTTATTGGTTATAAACTGCCCCGCGATTTATATGAGCTTTATAAAATTCATAATGGCATAAAATCAAGTGCTATTGCTAACTTAGTCTATGGGCTTCAATTTCTTCCTATCTCTGATGTAATTACCAATATTGAACTACAGCTTCACTATGGAAAGCTGCCATTAAAACATGCAGACCCCGGAATTAAGTCAGACTCTTTTGATTTCAGCACTAAACGAATACCGATTGGTGATGATTGCAGTACATGTACACTCTATGTTGACCTAGAAGCAGATAAGAATGGTAGCAATGGGCAAATTGTTCTGCTTGAGTACGACTCCAAATCAGCTTTCTTACGCAGTCCATCCATCACTAATATGTATTCTCAATTTGCTAGTGACCTTGAGTCAGGTAAATATGCTCTTGAGGAAGGTGCCAAAGAGGATGGGATTGATTTTCTCGAAATGAAAAAAGAGCCTAACTAAGATCGTAGCAGGGGCACCTTATACCCCTGCAACCTACTACTGGATTTACAGTGATGGAAGCCAGTCACCCCCCTTGGCTTCCAGAACTTCTTACCGCCCCACATTTTTCGACTGCCCAGTTCTTTCTCCTAAGAGGAGGTGAATGACTCTCTTTGCGCTAGGTCAAGCTGCAAGAGCAAAGTGTTGCCAAATCAATTATTTCGACTATTATAGAAATATAGAAATTTTGAGGTAACTCATGATGCTACCGAACCACACCCCCAGCAATATTCTTAATCACCTGGCGGACTCTCCTCCCAGTAGTGAACCCACCAAGATTCTAGTGTTGTACGGATCCTTAAGGCCCAATTCCTATTCCCGCTTACTAGCCAACCAAGCTGTTGAAATATTGCAGCATTTTGGTGCAGATGTACGCTTATTTGACCCCGTTGACCTGCCCCTATATGACGGCGTCAGCCAGGATCACCCAAAGGTTCAACAGCTTCGTGAATGGTCTGCCTGGAGCCAAGGTCAAGTGTGGGTCAGCCCAGAAATACACGGAAATATTTCTGCCGTTTTCAAAAACCAGATCGACTGGTTGCCGCTAGACCAATCAGCGAGCCGGGCAACCCAGGGGAAAACCCTGGCAGTCATGCAAATTTCCGGCGGCTCCCAATCATTTAATACAGTCAACAGCCTGAGGGTTCTCGGCCGCTGGATGCGTATGTTCACGATTCCCAATCAATCCTCTATTGCCAAGGCATGGCAGGAATTTGATAACCGGGGGCAACTTAAGGACTCTCCATTTAGAGACCGAGTGATCGACGTTCTGGAAGAGCTTGTTAAGACTACTGTGCTGATGCGTAACCAAGGTGACTACCTGACCGAGCGGTATAGCGAGAACAAAGCGCAGCAACCGGCATCCACAATGGCCTCAATTGAGACTTTAATGACGGAAAGCGGTGTCGCCGAACCCTGCTGAGGATGCTGACATTTCCCCTTTAAAGGTCCACATTTAGCAAGGGCCCACGCTTGGCTGAGGGCCCAGATCTGATAGGAACTCTGATAAGGATACTCATCAATGAGCTTCTCCCTGGACCCAGACTTTTCTACCGCCCTCAGCAAATTCGGTGACTTGCTGGATACCCTTGCTGCAGCACCTATTGGGGACGTGGAAACTCGCCGCAGGAATGGCGAAGTAGTCACCCAGGCACTATTTCTGGGACACAGCTTTCCCCCAGGTGTGTCCTTCCGGGACTTCGCAATCAAAAGCGCGGATCAAGATGAGATACAGTTGCGCTGGTATCAAAAGACGAATAGCAATCCAGGGTCAGCTATTTTCTATATTCATGGGGGCGGGCTTATCTGCCACGATATCTCGCGCTACGAGTTGGTTGTTGCTAATTATGTGGCCGCCAGTGGTGTCCCCTTCCTCTCAGTAAACTACCGGAAAGCCCCAGAATTCCCCTACCCTAAACCGATTGATGATTGTTATCGAGCATTTATCTGGCTTGTACAACACGCACAGGAGCTCTCCGTTGATCCAGTGCGAATTGGCATTATGGGAGATAGTGCTGGAGGTGGGCTGGCCGCAGCCCTGACAATTATGGCTCGCGACAAGAAAGGTCCGCCTCTGGCACGACAAATATTGTTATACCCAATGCTGGATGACAGGACGGTTACTCCCGACCCCTTATTATTGCCATTTATTACTTGGACCTACGAAGACAACCTCACAGGCTGGACCGCTTACCTGGGCAACCAGGTAGGTAGTCCCACCGTCAGTCCTCACGCGGCTCCGGCGCGCCTGTTAGATGCCAAAGGGTTGCCCCCCGCATTTATCGACGTTGGCGAACTGGATATTTTTCGCGATGAAGATATTCAATACGCGCGCCTACTTACCGATGCCGGTGTGAGTACAGAGCTACATGTTCGGCCCGGCGTGATTCACTCTTGGGAACTTTTTGCCCCAGATATTCCTGTCTCACAGCGAGCTTTTACAGATCGTATACGGATCATACAGGAAATCTAAACCAGCCTGGCGGGCCAGACCATGAGAGCGCAGAAGCTGCAAATTTTTGATAGCCACTTCCACATCATTAACCCCCAATTCCCCTTGTTCCCAAATCACGGTTACTTGCCGCCAGCATTTACCTTGGACGACTACCGGCGCGAGTTACAAAATTACCAGCTTGTGGGTGGCGCAGTGGTTTCCGGCTCATTCCAGAGGCAAGACCAAGCCTACCTTATTGATGCCCTGGCGAAGCTGGGCGAAAACTATGTTGGGGTAACCCAGCTATCCGCAAATACTCCCGACACCGTCATTTTGTCACTTCACAAGCACGGGGTTAGAGCTTTGCGCTTTAATCTGGTACGGGGCAGCTCGGAGCAAGTGGATTGCCTCGACAGCTTGGCTCGACGTGTATTTGAACTGGCCGGTTGGCACGTCGAGCTTTACATTGAGTCATCTGCGCTGGACCGTCTCTATAACAAGCTAATCGCGCTGCCGGCACTCTCTATAGATCATATGGGGCTCAGTAAGCGTGGCTTTCCCACCATACTCAAGTTGGCAGAAAAAGGGGTTAAGGTAAAAGCGAGCGGCTTCGGCCGCCTGGACTTCGATCCAGCAGTGGCAGTACTCGAACTCTGCCAAGCCAACCCCAGCTGTCTGATGTTCGGCTCTGATCTTCCCTCCACTCGAGCACCCCGCCCTTTCAAGCCTGAAGACATTTTGTTAATTCACGACAGTCTCGATGAGTCACTAGCAGAAAAAGTCCTGGTGAAAAACGCTTTTCAGTTTTACTTAAAAAAGTAATAGCGTAATGAGGCAATTTCAGGAACTGAGTTCTAATACAGATGTCACTCATTACGCTGTAATTTTTTAGAAGCGTACAATGTGACTTAATCAGTGCACTTCTCCGCGCCCGCTCGATTCCTGTCATAGCGCTGTAATCTCGGGACATCGATTTGCTTTACAAATTACTGGTAATTAATACATGCCGATTGTAGGATGCGCCGAAAATTCGAGGTCGCCAAAAACCTGGGAAATACAGTGCAGGAGGTTGTAGTGAAAGGACTGGTAACGGTTATTTTTTTCCTATTAATGCTATCCGGGTGTACCGGTATTGGCACCAAGCCCCTGGGGGAAAACGATGTAACACTCGGTGTAGATACTGAGCAGACAATTAAAGAAAAGCTCGGCAAACCCTATGAAAAAGGCGTATTTGTAAAAAACAATCAACAAGTTTTAACACTCGCTTATGCCTACCCCACTACTGGTAAAAAGGCGGTTAGCGAAAATATTAGCGGTACCCGCAATCAGGGCTTCTACTTTTACAATGATAAATTAGTCGGACAGGATTTTGTCAGCTCTCTCGCCGAAGATTCTACTGACTTTGATGAGTCAAAAGTACCACTTATCAGTGAAGGCCAAACCAGTATTCTCGAAGCGCTGGATCTACTGGGTAAACCTTCCGGTGAGTACCAGTACCCTTTGATCAGCAATAAGTCCGAGAAAGCCAAAGTTTATATGTATAGCCAGACCAATAAGGCTATTTTCCAACCGGCTTCTTATCAAAAAGTACTAATTCTTAGTTACAACACAAATGGCATCATCACGAATGTGAATTTTGCAGAAATAGGCAATAAAGATTTAAGCGAGCAGTAAACTACTTTTCCGATAGGGGGGCTTATCCTCAGGCTTCCCTGAAACAAATAACAGACACACTACCAACCCCACCATAGCTAGATAGGCATTTACCGTAAAAGCACGATCGATCCCCGTAGAAATATTGGGAGCCATTGCCACAATTGTTGTATTCATACCCAAGCCTATTGCCCCTCCACCAATCTGGAACATATAGAGAATTGCTCCTGCCAAGCTCGCTCGCTCTGGCGCAACAACCGTAATCGCAGCGGTGGTGATGGCAGAGTAAAAAAGACCAATGCCCGCCCCGAGAACCACCAGCCCCGGTATCATCTGTACAAAAGTTGTTTCTTTATGCAGGTGAGAAAGCATAAACATACCGATGCACATGGCAATAGTACCTGATGAGACGATGGTTTTTGCCCCTACAGTTTCGTATAGCCCACCGGCAATAAAAGACACCAAACCAAATGAGACCATCATAGGAAGCAGACCCATCCCCGAAAACATCGCCGAATGATTGTGAACCTTACTCAAATACTGAGGAACGTATACCAATGCAGCAAAGAACACGACAGACAGTAATAAAGTGGCAATTCCTGCAGCAAAAAAACCATGATTTGTAGCAACATCTACGGGAATTAATGCATCCCTGCCCACATGGCGCTCCACCAGGATAAATGCCCCCATAAAGAGAAAGGTGGCCAAGGCTAAGGCAATAATCATCGGGTTTTTAAAGCCGATATCCACGACTAAATCCAGTGCCAACAGTAAACAAAACAGCGATGAAGTAAGGGTAATTACACCACCGTAGTCAATACGCTCTGTGACATTCTCCGGCGTATCATCCGGGATAACTTTCCAGCAGACAAAAAATGCCAATGCAGCCACCGGTAAGTTAATGAAGAATATCCAACGCCAGCTTAGTAAATCCGTAAGAATGCCCCCCAATACCGGGCCAATCGCATTTGCAGCGGCGCACATACCCATCACCAAACCTCCCGCAAATCCCGAGCGGTCTTCCGGCAACATACCGTAAATCAACCCCAGGATTGCCGGCCACATAAGGGCGCTGCCGATGCCCATTAGCCCCCTCGCTGCCAGCAGCATTGGGATATTGGTGGCTATACCACCGAGAAGGGAAAAAAATGCAAACGCGGCCATGCCAATAAAGAAAATCTTACGCCGGCCAAGCATATCCGCCAGGCGCCCACCTGAGATTAGCAGCACGCCAAAAGCCAAGGTATAGCCATTAATAATCCACTGGGTAGTGGTGATGTCGGAGTTGAAGTCTTTTTCAATGGCAGGAATTGCCACAGAAAATGCCGTGAGATCATTCCCGATCAGAAATATTGCCAAACTCAGGGCAAATAACCCCAATACCTGGGTTCTGGTCAGTTTAGTTTTTTCGCCTGCCATGCTTTGAGTCCAGCCACAGAGATCAGTTTTACAATTGTGGCTCAATCTCTGTGAACGGCAGGGACACTAGCTTTGCTCCTCATGGCGAACAAGAACAGAGGTGCGAGGGAGCTACCTAGCCGTCGCCCTGCCCATCCTGAAAGAATTCCTCTACAGGCTGGTAATCCGGATTGGCGCCACAAGAACCTCGCACTACCAACTCTGTGGGCAGCACAGCAGGCTCCGCCGATTGCCCGGAGAGAAGTTGCATCATCTTCTCCACCATCAGTTCCCCACCCCGGTGGATACTCTGGCGTATGGTGGTCAACGGAGGGGTATAAAATGGAGCAATCGGAATATCATCAAAGCCAACGATGCCAACATCTTCAGGTACCTTGTGGCCACTGGCCTGCAACGCTTTGATCGCCCCCATGGCAATACTGTCGCTGGCAGCAAAGATGCCATCGAAACTACGCCCTTCCCGTTCAACCAACTCGACAATGGATTGATAACCACTTTCGCTGGAAAAGCCTGCTGCCAACTGCCTGATAGAACCCGACAGACCGGCCCCATCGAGGGCCACACAGTACCCCTCATAGCGCCCATTAACCTCAGGGTGCGCGGTATCGCCCAGAAAGAGAATACGCTGCCGACCCAAATTCAGAAGATGTTCTGTGGCCTGACGCCCACCCATTTGATTGTCACTACTGACGATGCAATATTCGGCCCCCTGCCTTGAGGTCCCTCCCCAGACAACAAGAGGGTCCCCCTGCTGCTGCAGATCACGAAGTGGGGTATCGTCCACCCCCTGGCCAATCACAATAACGCCATCAGCCCGCCTGGAGCTCATCAGATAAGAATGCCAATCCGAGCGGCTGGTGATACTGCTGGAAAACAGTAAATCGTATTTATGCACCGCGAGGCGATCAGCAATTGAACCAATCATATCGATCATAAATGGATCAGAAAATGTCTGGCCGCCACTGCGCCCCGTATTAATCACAACCGAAATTGTATGGCTGCGTTGCAGGCGTAAGTTTCGCGCGCTCTCATTGATTTTGTAATTCATGGAGCTCGCGATTTTTTGAATACGTTCGCGAGTCTTTTCGTTAATCAATGGATTATCGTTCAGCGCTCGCGAAACAGTAGATTCAGAAACTCCCGCCAACCGAGCAATATCGGACATGGAAACGGGAGAGGAGGACCCCTTGGGCATGGCGTACTTCACCTTGTTCGCGGGAAAAATGCCATCTTAGGCCCGTCGCCCAAGTTTGTAAAACCACCCTGTTACCCAGCCAGGGGGGCTGAGGCCTCAAGCGTCTCATCCCCCCGCTCTACGGCGCGACGGAAAAAGAACAGGGTAATCAGAATTACTGTGATGGGTACCAGGGATAAGTAGAAAGCCACCTGGCCATCAAAAGCCTCGAAAACCGACCCGGTAATCAGTGAGCCCGTTGTACCGCCCAGCGCAGAAAAAATCACCAGTAAACCTGTCATTGCAGAGTGCTGGTGGGTGGGCAATGAACTGAGCATCACAGAATTGATAGCTGGGTATACAGGTGCCATAAACAAGCCAATCAGTGGTAAAACAAAAGCCGCCACTGGGGCACTAAGCCAGTTTACATCGGGATTCGCCACAATATTACTCGCCAGGGGCAAGCTAACGACCACCAGTAATCCCATCGCAACTAAGCAGACATTCAGCATCGGGTACCAGTGTACTTTGCGCATCATCACACCGGCACCAAGTCGCCCCAACGCCAGCCCTGCGGCAAAGATACTTGCAGCCTGAACACTCATTGCAGCCGGCAGCTTAAGAATTTCATTATTAAAGGTCGGCAACCAACTTCCTATCCCCTGCTCAATCAATACATAGAAAAATACTGAGATCACGTAGATGTACACCAGGGGTTTGGCCATCAACTTTATCATCGCGATAAAGTCCTGTTTCGGGCTAGCCTCTTCGATTCGCGCCCCGGATTCATCCAGCTCTGTGCACCAGAGCAATACAAATGCAATCACACAGACCACCGCCAACACCCAATAGACATTGAGCCAGGCAGTCGACCCTTGGTTCGATGAATCAATAAAAGCGCTAAACAGCCAGTAACCACTGAGAACCCCCACCATAAACACCCCCTCCAGGGTGTTTAGAAGGCTCGCATGTGCGCTGCGGCCCTGCGCTAGTAATCCCACGGTGGAGTATGCGGCAACCTTTACCAATGCGAACGCAACACCCACCGACAAGAACAATAACTTCGCCGTCCAAAACCCGGGTAACAGGGGCATAGCTGTACAAGCCAGGGTGACGATTACCAGTCCCGTCAGCATCGCCCGCTTAAACCCCAGTCGGGGAAGCTGGGAGGCAATCAGGAAAGACACAATACCGATGGGGATATCCTTGAACCCCTCCAGCACACTCGCAGCAGACTTACTCACCCCATAGGTATTGATTACCTGCAGGATCACAGTACCCACGCTGTTCAACAAAATGGCAAAGACAAAGTAGATAGCGAATAGAGATAGGAGTATGCGCTGATTCTTCATAGTGGATTCTATCTGGCTCTGTGGTTTAGGCCGTCAGCCGTACCAACCTGTTATTGTACATTTTTTACCCAGACTTTGTAGAGAAAGGCGACTTCGCCCCAATGCCTGAAGAGACCCAGTATGTATCAGTCTGGCAAAAATTTGCAATCGCTTGCATAAAAATCAATGAAAATTTGGGAATGCCTTATGCCGATCAGTCACAAATCAACTGGCAGTTGACCCAGCAAAAGAAAATAACCTCTATTTTTCAGTAAGTTACTGACTTTTCGGAAATGAAAATCAGGTCTATATTCTAGTAACAGCCAGGCTTAACCCCAGGCTTGCAATCGATTGCAAAAAGACATCAACTACGGATAGACTGAATGCCCATAGCCGGAGGCCCAGCAGACCCGGCCCTAGAACCCAATCTCCAATCCAGTGAAAGTGGTATGAAGCAAAAACAACAAATCAAACACAAGATCCACCCCTGGGACTTGGTGGAGGACACCTTCCAGCCCGAAGATTACAGCCTCAATGCCACCCTATTCTCCCTCGGTAATGGCTATATCGGCTTGCGCGGTACCTTTGAGGAGGGTTTCGATCCAGAACCCTTTACGGATGGTTGTTACCTGAATGGAGTCTACGCCAGCGAACCTATCACCTATGGTGAGTCTGCTTATGGCTACGCGCGCAACAACCAGAGGATGTTGACGGTTCCCGACGGCAAGACCATTTATATCAGCTTGGATGGAGAACGTTTTAGTCTCGCCCAAGGCGAGCTACTCAATTACGAGCGCCGGCTGGACATGGCCGCGGGGTTCAGCGAGAGAAAACTCACTTGGTGCTCCCCAAAAGGAAAAACCATTGAACTCAAAGTGCAGCGCCTGGTTTCCCTCAGTGAGAAAAACCTGTTAGCTCTGCAACTGGAACTCACTCCCATCGATTTTGACGGAGAGGTACACCTGCAATCCTGCCTTGATGGTGACCTTGCCCAGGCAGAACGCAGTGAGGACCCACGCCTTGCCTCCCCTATTGACCGGGGAGATATCGAATGGCTGGAAAATACAGCTGAAGATGGTTATTTAGCCCTGCCTCTATCCGTTAAGAGCAGTGGCTTCTCTATACGATGCGCAGCCCTGCACCTTTGTGAGAGTGACAGCGATTACACGTCCAATAACCTCCGCAGTGAAGACTGCGTCTCGGTTGACTATCGCTTTGCTGCCCGCCGCAACACCCCTATTCGCCTAACCAAGTACGTCGCTTACTTTGCACAGCAAAATGCTGAGCCGATATCAGCTGGCGAATTGCATCATTACCTGGAGCGCTGTGCGGCTAAAAGTTTTGCGGACCATATCGAAACCCAGCGTGCCCAAATGGACAACTTCTGGCTTGAGTCCGATATTCAGGTCAGTGGAAATGATGCCCTGCAGCAGGGAATACGTTTCAACCAGTACCACTTGTTCCAATCCCTAGGTCGGGATGGCAATACCAATATTGCAGCCAAAGGACTTTCCGGTGACGGCTATGACGGTCACTATTTCTGGGATACAGAAATCTATGTACTACCGTTTTTCCTCTACACCCAACCCGAATTAGCGCGCGGTCTACTGGAATACCGCTACTCAATCCTCGATGCCGCACGAAAAAGGGCGAGGGAAATGTCGATTCAAAAGGGAGCACTGTTTCCCTGGCGCACCATCGGCGGTGAGGAGTGCTCAGCCTATTACCCGGCAGGCACTGCGCAATACCATATCAATGCGGATATTGCCTACGCCGTGCGACATTACTGCCGGGTTACCGGTGATGTCGATTTTCTGCGCAACAAGGGCGCAGAAGTCGTGATAGAGGGCGCGCGTATGTGGTTGGAGATTGGCCACTTCAACGCACTTCGCGACAACCAGTTCTGCATTAATGAGGTTACCGGACCAGACGAGTACACTGCCCTGGTTGACAATAATTTCTACACAAACCTGATGGCCAAGGCCCATCTTGAATATGCTGTTGAAGTATTACAGTGGTTAAAATCATTCGATCCTGCAGCATGCGATGAGTTGACCCAGCGTATTCAACTCGACAAACAGGAAATTGATAACTGGGCCAAGGCCGCAGAAAGCATGTATCTGCCCTACGATGAAATGCAGGGTATACATTCTCAAGACGATAGTTTTCTAAACAAACCCCGCTGGAATATTGCCGAAACGCCTGCCGATCAATTCCCGCTGTTACTTCACTATCATCCCCTGGTGATCTATCGACACCAAGTTTGTAAACAGGCCGATGTCGTTCTTGGCCTGTTACTGGAAAGTTCAGAGTTTTCAATTGATCAGAAGCGTCGGGATTTCGACTTCTATGAACCGCTCACCACACACGACTCCACTTTGTCCGCTTGTATTCACAGCATTATTGCCAGTGAAGTTGGTTATCCGGATAAAGCGCTGAACTACTTCCAGCAAGTTGCGCGAATGGATCTGGATAACCACCACAACAATACCCAGCACGGCATACACACTGCCTGCATGGGGGGTACCTGGATGTGTATGGTCCAGGGATTTGCAGGAATGCGCCTGCACGGCAATGAACTCAACTTCAATCCATACCTGCCCAATGGAATGGACGGCTATCGTTTCCGGTTGCAACTCCGTGGCCGCACGATCGCAATCGATGTCGATTCTTACAGCGCCAGGTACACCTTGGTGAAAGGTGAAGCGCTCAGCCTTCATCACGGCAAGAAAATTCTATTCCTGGAGACACCAGGGCAAACAGAAACCATTCAAATAGCACCGATGGAGGAGGTATCCTGATGATCTATCGTGCAGCAATCTTTGATCTCGACGGCGTTATTGCAGACACCGCACGTCTCCACCTGATCGCATGGCAACAGCTGGCTGAAGGGCTCAACCTTTCCTGGACAGCGGATACTGAAGAGCGCTTAAAGGGCCTGGAAAGAATGGCTTCCCTTGAGGTGATTCTCGGGGAAAAAAGCAGCAATTACACTGAAGAAGCAAAAATTGCACTGGCTGCAAGGAAAAACAGCCGCTACCAGGAATTAATCCGCAGCCTATCCCCCGCAGACCTGTTACCGGGCGCCGGTGAACTGCTCGCATGGTTAAATTCTCAGCATATTCCGGTCGGCCTCGCCTCAGCGAGTAAAAACGCACCGGCGGTATTGGAAGCCCTGGGAATATCCCGTTGCTTTTCTGTTATTGCAGACCCAGAAAAATCTGCACCTAAACCTGCACCAGATATATTCCTAGCCGCCGCCAAAGGCCTCGGAATTGATCCAGAGTTTTGCATTGCTTTTGAAGATGCGCCCGCTGGAGTCAGTGCAATTAAGTCCGCAAATGGCATGACGGCTGTAGGCATAGGTAATCCAGATTCGTTAAAGGACGCAGACTATACGCTGGACAGTCTGGAACAATTTGTGCCAAATGATTTCTTTCTATCAGTACTAGCAGAATCAGGTATGCGCCAAAGTAAAGGCTTGGCTGTTAACGAATAAAGTGAGATAAGCACAAGAGTGAAAGCCTATTTATAGAGCAAGCATTTAGCTCCGATAGAGTCTTTCTACCAAATTCCTATTCCATTATTAATAGCTAAAGGCTGCTACCTCTCTACAACTTACATATTGCTATGGAGATAAAAAAAGTAGCAGCCATACCGATTAGAGACATTCAACCTCTAATTTTCAAAGCAAGCGCCCTCGACAACATCAGCCGTATTTCCAACCCAAGAGTTCACACATGGGAAGTTGTTATCGCCAAGGTCCGCATTATTATTGTCAGTCGCTTCATTACTAACAATGGTATTGCCTTCTTGACCGTCATCGCAAACAAAAGTATCTCCCGGTAAATAAACACCAGTTGCAGTATTAGTAATTTCCACTCCATTGCCTTCTACAACAGTTTGCGAGATAACATTCCTATCACTACAAACAATCACTCCATACTGATCAAAACCAGATACCATATTTGACAAAATATAAGAGCTGTCCGCACCCACTTGAAGAATCACCCCCCAAGCTCCACTAGCACTGGTAGATGTAGATACTTCATTTGCAATAAGTGTAGAATTACTGCCGTTTATAGCTACTCCAATTTCCGTAGTTTCAGAGATTACCGAGTTAGACAACGTATTATTGTCTGACACAAAAGCCACTGAAACGGCATTGCCCTCAAAGGCTATACCTGTCACCGTATGCGCCCCGCTTCCTATTGCCTCTACACCGAACCCACAACCTTGCACCTTGCCACTTGATAAAGCTCCGCCAGTGACAACAGCTCCAGTGCCATCTAGAAATATCCCATCAACATCAAAATCACACTCAATAGTAAATCCATTTAAATCAAGATAACCACCAGGTCCGACGACAGTCAGTGCAAGGTCAAACGCTGATGAACAAGACAAATCCTCCGTGAGAACTTCAGCTGTAGTAATGATATCACCGCAGGAGACATCAGCCTTTGCGCCGTAGGATGTAATCAATACACATCCTGCAAACAACATACGAATCAAACCTGAAGGCCGTTTGATGTATCTATCTTTCATAAAATCTCCTCAAACGAAATTATAAACGCCCATCTATAAAGTAGACCTAACCCATATTGGTCTAGATTTGAGAATCAACCATGAGAAATTATTCTCAACGAAAAAGTTATCAGCTTAAGGGGCCTTACTTCGCCTGATAAAACGGGGGCGGATATTCTTTAGTTACCAGGGAATCAGCAATACCAACAACTATTAAGGAGCCTCTGAATAACTCCGTAATGCCTCTGCGGGTCTTGAAGGCTGCAGATGTTAGGCGCAGCTCGCCGCGAATGGCCGTAGCCCTTTGCAAGAGCTGCAACGCAGCAGCTGTGGCCTTCAAGGCCCGCCCTTCGGGGCTTGCAGAGCGATTCACACTCCGCGTTGCGACTTCTTGAAAGGTCTAGACATTCCTGCGAAGCCGCGCCTTGATTGTGAACCGCTCTGCATGCCAGAAGTATCACGGAGTTATTCAGAGGCTCCTTAAATACATTGCTATCACGGCAATACTTGGCTCAATGAAACAGCACAACTTTCATCATAAGTGCCAGTTATATTTTGAAACCAGCATTTAGACAAGAAGGTTGTTTTCATGCCCTAGACATCAGCAGAAAACAACTCCAAGCTAAAATAACATTGCCACTCGATACTATTAGATAATCTAGTGGCAGATCGATAAAATCCTATTGTTCAATAAATCTTATCAGGGAGGGATCTATCTTGCAGATACAATCTGTTATTGGATCTCCAACATCAATCAATTTAAAGTCACAAAACTCGAACCCAGGCCCCACCGAACAGCCCACAAGTACGGGGCCTGAAATTGGCTCTGCAGCCTGCCACGCACCAGCAGGAACGACATGACAAAACGCATTACTTTCTGCAGAAATTTCAATCTTTTGTAAACAACTATCTTGTTCAGTCCAAATATAGAGATATAAGCCTTCCCCCTGATATAAATTCCAAACCTCATCAGATTCGACCCGGTGAAATTTCGACACTTCACCTTTCTGTAAGGAGAAGTAAATATGCGTCAATGCACTTCGCTTCTGCCCATCCTCCCTTGTCACTTTTGAATTCGACTTAAACACCTGAAGAAATTTCCCACCTTCAGGATGATCAATTAAGTTATCAGGCTTCATGGATTAATCAGCACCTTGTAATCAGAGTTAGAAACATGTCTGATACTACATTACCACATAATGTATCAGTGAAATTTAATCCTTATAGAACAACAAGCAAAATAGTTGAGCGGATACGAATTGAACACAGGCTCACCCAGATTACTTTAGGATGAGCCTTGCAGGCAGTTCTAGTTTAAGCAGCTGGGGTTAGCAGTAGTAAAAGTATTTCCAAGCCAAACATTGGTATTACTACACGCATTTGCATTTAGTTCTTCCAAGTCAAAATCCGTGTTACTCTCAGATGTATTGTTGAGAATATAATTAAAAAACTGATTATCCGCTTCCATATAGATACCCACTGAACCATTCATCTCAGAGGTGTTCTGGCTATAGTTCCCGAAGCTGGAATCAGCAATATAAATTCCATATCGATTATTATCATATATATAATTCTGGGTTAAATTTGGGGCATCACCATCCAACTGAATCCCATCCAATAAATTACTTTCGATATTGTTTGAAATTAAGGTATTTCTTAGCCCAGTAACTAATATACCAGTATTACCATTACCATTAGCACTTGAATTAGTAATTAGATTGAAGTCGCTCGATACCGCCAACCCTACAAAGTCATTATTGTTCGCAGAAATATTGGTTACATTATGAAATCCATCACCAGCCAATCTAACCCCCGTCTGGCAGAATGATATAGTACCTGCGCCCTCCAAATACCCCACAAGACCGACAACATCTATGCCTATTGCAGAATTATTGTCACAAGTAATGGTATGACCATTCATATCCAGGCCACCAGTTGGGCCAACAATGGTTATCGCGATATTATCTGTACATACCAAATCATCATCCAAAACTTCTCGGGTGTTAATGGTATCACCACAATCAACCGCCGATGCAAGCCCGGATATTAGCAAGCAAAAAGCACCTGCAAATATAGATAAAGAACACTTCATACCTTGTAATTGCCATATAGCCATCTTACTACCCTCTATAAAATCAGTTAATAATGACCTTCTCCTGAACAGAGTGTGATCCAGCTTGCTAAAAGGGCTATAAGAAATTTCTCTTAAAGAAATGGCAACTAAGTACGGAATCTAAACATCTGTGAATGGTAAATAGTGGCTATCTACGCCAATTAGACAAAACGCAAGAAAGCAGTGTTGGATATGAAGCCAATGGGCCTTTACATGGGAAGTTTAAGGGGGCGGCACTCATTACCCTCCTTTTCCCTCCCCTAAAAAAATCTGCGCAAATCTGCCGCCAGCCTGATTACTATTATTGCTCTTTGTCTCAAGTAACTTTGACTCCTTTAATAGTATAAATTAGCGGAATCTCATGTCCTTTAAAAGACAGGTAGTATTTCCCCTTCTCACGCTCCTCCATGCCATCAAAACAGTTGTAAGGACTATACGGGTATTCTTTTAGTTGAGCGATTTGAATACCATATTTTAATAATGCACTCACAACATCGCTAATCGGATGTGACCAGGTGGCTAGGGTAGACTTGTCACCCCGATCATTCTCTGTATAGGTACCCTGCTCTTCAATATCTGGATCGGCTCGATGAAAGTATGTGTAACCAGAGAAAATATCATAAAATGGATGAAATTCTGCGATGTAGAAAGTCCCCCCGGCTTTAAGCATTGAGCAACAACTGATGCCCATCGTTCAATATCCGGCAACCAACAGAGTGCGCCGTAGGAAGTAAAGACGACATCAAATTCTTTATTGTTTGACTCTCCAAAACTGTAGATATCGTTGCAGATAAACTCTCCATGTAAACCTGAACGATCAGAAAGAACCTGTGCTTCAGCAATGGCTATAGAAGAAATATCAACTCCCGTCACCTTCGCCCCCAATCGAGCCCAAGATAAGGTATCCAATCCAAAATGGCACTGTAAGTGGAGTAAACTTTTTCCAGACACACTACCTATATCTGAAAGCTCGACTTCATTTAAGGTAGATTTTCCGCTTAGAAATCCATCAATATTATAAAATTCAGACTTCACATGAATACGGGTGCGGCTATCCCAGGAGTGTCGGTTAATTTCAAAAAAATCCATGACTCACCTTCTAATTACTTATATTTATCGATTCTATTTAATTATCAAGGGTAAGAAATTTAAATTTACTTGTAAGTCCTATTCCGTTATGCCTCAAGTTCAAGAAAACTAAGATTGCCAATCATTCTAACTATATATTTACAGTAATGCTTCAGCTACAAAAGGCTCTATTGAACTAAATTGCAAGTACAAATCATGATTTACTATAAAGCAGGCTAAGAATCTTTGAGAAAAGCCCTAAATGGGGACAATAGAAGATAGAATCCTTAATCTACGATTGATTATCCTCATCATATCTTAGGCGCGCTTTACGAATCTCGGGATGATGTTCATCTGCCCAAGAGACTAACTTCCACACAGCTGCAGATAACCCCCTTCCCAGGTCAGTTAATTCATACTCCACTTTAACTGGAACCTGCGCAAAGACAGTACGGAGTACAAAACCATCGCGCTCTAAGTCACGCAGGGTTTGCGTCAACATTCGCTGTGAAATCCCTTCAATACGCGACTTCAGGGAGTTGAAGCGATCTGGACCATCAACAAGGGCAAACAATATCAGGATGGACCACTTGTCACCAATTTGAGCTACTACATTACGAACGGGACATTCATCATCATTCACAAACACGCGCCTCTCACTATTTTTATTCTGCGTCCCCACCCTTCCACTCCATAGGTTATCAAAAAGTAACTTAACCACTTAATAGTGCCTTATTGGCAACCAACTCTCAAGTGAGTAACCTAGTATAAATAAGTAACTTAACCCGAAATCACCTATAGACCCATATAGATATATACCCTGTTATGACCCAAGCTCTCTTAGACAAGGCCCTCACCCAATACGCCTCCAATAGACCCTCAACCGCTGACGATATATTTACACCGCAGTTTGTCTCTGTAGGGAAATTTAACATTCGCTTTCTACGCAAGGAAAAACCTCAGGCTCCCAGCCTACTACTGCTGAATGGTCTACCCCAAAGTATTCGCATGTGGGAGTCATCCATTGAAGCATTTAGTGAAAAGTTTGATGTGCTAGCCTTTGATATCCCAGGATTTGGCTTATCAAAAGCGGAGGAAGGAGATATGTCTCCAAGCAGCCTGAGCGAAGCCCTTGTTCAAATAATGAACCATTTTGGCATCAAGCAGGCCCACCTGGTAGGGCCGGATGTGGGTGTGCCTATTGCTTTAGCGGCCGTTATTAACCACCCTCAACGATTCTTGAGTCTCAATATCTTTGACGGCCCAGGCACCTTCCCTCCAAAACTCTCTCCTATTCTTATGGCCGTTGTCAGATCCCGAATGGTTCGCTGGATAGCAAAAGGCTTAAACAAGAAGTCAGTAATGAAAACCAACTTCCTGACTGCCGTCAAAGACGGCTATCACAACTACAAACCCAGCAAACGAGCTATCCAAGAGTACTATGACATAGCCTTTAATAGTGATAGTCACAAGTGCGCCATCAGTTTCTTTGGAAGCTATTCGAAAGAGCTTCCATGGATTGAGAGAAAACTAAATGGTATTAAAGTTCCGACATTGATCACTTGGGGCAAGAGAGATCCATTTGTTTTAGTGGATAATGCGACTGCCTTATCCAAGCATATCCCCAATAGCAAGCTAGTTATATTTGACAACGCATCTCACTTCTCATCGGAAGATGCTGGACAAGAGTATGTTGACTTGATAATCAATTGGGTAGATGGCGGCTTCCTTGAGCATCGTGACGCATGAGTTTTTAAATATTCTAAGAACAGATACCTAATCACTAACTGAATTCAAGGTGGCGTTAAACAATTTCGCCACCGATATATTAATGGGGCTCAACTACCATCATTAGAGCGCCCTTTATCAAATTGGTTTTTTAACTCATTAACTTTGACTCTGATTCAGCATCATCCTTCCCCTTTTTGGCCTTAATCTGTGAAACACCAATCAATGCGCGGCCTAGGTCTGAAGCATAAAATCCCGCAGCCAATATTACGAAGGCGCCAAATAATGTAATTCCATCAGGCAGATCTCCGAAGATTACAAAGCCAATAACAATAGCCCAAAATAGTAAAGCGTAACTAAAGGGCTGCAAAATAGAAGCTGGAGTAAGTGCCAGTGCCTTAATCAGTAAATAGTGGCCCATTGCACCTAAGAGCCCATTTAAAATCAACAATTGCCACCCTGATACTGTCGGCTCTACCCAATAAAATGGTGCTAAGCTTCCAAAAATAATAATACCCATAGTCGCGGTATAGAAAACGGTTGTATCGGCACTATCAAAGTGTGAAACACGGCGTGAAAGCACTTGATATGCGGCCCATAGGATAGCTCCCAAGATGGGGATCAAGGTTTGCCAACCCATCATTCCCATTCCAGGCCTAATGATAATAAGGGCACCTATAAATCCAGCCGCAACACTTACCCAGCTCCTTGTATCTATCCTCTCCCCTAAAAACCATCCAGCCATTAATATTGCGAATAATGGGGCTGTCGCAGCTATAGCATGCACATCAGCCAAAGACATCATACTAAAAGCAAAAACAAATACTGACACCTCAAGGGCGAGAACAATAGAGCGGGCTAATTGAGTGCCAAATATTTTACTTCGCACTAACTCCAAGCTCCCTTTGAGTCTCGCCAAGCTTATAACGATGAAGAAAAATATCGCGAAACGAATCGCCATTATTTGAACGATAGAATAGTTCTGAACGAGAACCTTACCTGTTGCATCCATACCAGCCAAACAGAGCATTGCCAAAATAGTCAGAATAATTCCACGACTGTCTTTAAACTTCACTTCAAACTCTCTAATAAAGACTACAGATTCTATTGAAGTATGAAATTTCCAATGTGTATACCAAGTTTATCGCCCCAAAATCCTACTGTAATCTTATGCTCGTACTACCCTATCCTCTCTCTTATATATCTCCCAAAGAACCTTCTACCTGCGTGGCTCTAAGCTGAGCATTTTGAGTATTTATTTCGCTGAGAAAGATTGAGTTGGTCTCTTCTGCTAACTTAACGGCTCGATCTGAAGCACTCATTGCACCCTTTAGTTTTCCGCCCAACTTATAGGCAGTTGCCAAACTATCCCATAAAATCTCAGAATCGGGAAATTCCTTAGCTCCCTGCTCTAGGATCTCAATCCCCCAATCAGTCTTACCTTCATAGGCCGCTTTAAGCCCATAGACATTATATTGATGTACAGAAAGTGGAAATAAATAGCCATACTCATCAACTTTAGAACTATAAAACTCTTTTAATTCACTTAAAGACATAACATCAATTTCAGGCACAGCATTCCAACCAGAGAAAACTGCTTGCAACCCCTTTGCATTGCCTACTAAGGGTGTACTGTCATGTGTTTCATTGGGGAATCGTGCATAAGAGAAGTACAATCCTGATCTGGGCATATCATTTAATGCTTGAAGCATACCGTTAAAAGCCGACGGCATTTCATTTGGCTCATTTGCCATACTCAGAAACCATCTAAAAGGCTTATTCTCCTTACTTGCATGGCTACCCTTATAATCATCTATAAGAGATGAATCATCCCACCATAAACTGGGACTAATTGAAATTGCTGCATCAAACATAGATTCATTATTAATTGCCAAGTAACTAGTATATAGCCCAGAAAGTGAGTGACCAGAGATAATAGAATATGGAGAAATTCGATATTTCTCACTCAAGATTCCTGAGAATTCGTCTTCCAAGAATTTTGTCAGTTTGTCAGCTTTGCCTGAGCGCCCCGCGTAGGCTTCGGGTTCAGTGGGAGTAAAATATGCGAGCCGATCCTGAGTGCTGATACCGACCACTATCATTTCAGGTATAACAGCATAGGTACTATAAAAATGTACACTAGACGCCATATGATTAAATTGCGTTGAGCCATCCAATATCACTAGTAGAGGATAAGAAAAACTCTCAGAATGGTGATAGGTATCCGGTAAAGATACGCGAGCTGTAACCTCCTCTCCCAGGATCTCTGAATCTATACGAAAATGTACTACCTCCCCTAGGACATTAACCGAAAAGAACAAAAATAAAACAAATATACTTCTCATTCAAATACCCTTTCATTACAACTCAACTTACCAGCCCACAGTTTCTAACTCTGTCTTATCATTCAGAGTAATCGTGAGTGAATACCGGAAGATTATCGCTAATACTACACCAAGAGGGCATCTCACTAACCCACATGTGACCAGATATATTAACTTCAGGATTATCATCAAGTAATCCCAGACGAATCCGGCAGAGATTAGATTGGGGTTCTACCTCAACAAAAACCGGGGCAAAACAAGTGGGACAATAGTGCCGAGTTTTTCCTGGTTTAGAAATATATTGTAGAAGCTTCTGGGGAGAACTAATAATCTTAAACTGACTCTTATTCACCAATGCTACCACTGAATAATCAGCCCCACTTAGCTTTCTACATGTTTCACAATAACACTTGCGAACATCCAGTGATTTCTCATTAACTACAAATTGAACACTTTTACAGTGGCAACTACCATTGATCATATTAAACCCCAACTCAAAATAATGACTTAAGGTATCTATTCGAGCTGTGCAGATTACCATTAACCTTATAAAAGGTAATAGTTATCGATAAAAGCCCCATTTTGAGCACACTGAAGTTTGATAATAAGACTACGGTAAATAGAGCCCCAGTAGTAAATTAGCTATGAAAGATGAGAGCAACCTAAACCTCTTAGGCTGCACAGGAATAAAGCGCCAGGATCTAACTTATCCCGGCACTAGTACGCTCTTAATTTTCAGTTACTGTAGAGGAAAGCTTGAAGTGGCTGAGAGCCTTTTCAGCAATTTCTTTACCATATTCCTGCACAAAGTGGCCCGCCTCCGCTATTTTGAGAGGCTCGGGGCAGTTTTTGATGGTTCCCCTCAGCAACTCCATCACTTTTTCACCAAGTACAAAGTCCCTCATTCCAATCGCCATAAAGCTCTCACCACCCCAGTTCCTAGACCAGAATTCTCGAGCCCTTACCCCTAGCTCTGCTCCCTCCATACCGGGGTCAACCGGTACAATTGACGGGAATCGACGAACGCCAGCCTTATAGCGGTTGTCTGGAAAAGGCGCATCATAGGCTACTATATCGAATAAATTGACCTCAGATTGAGCATCATTGGCAATGAGCCCTCCCACAGGGATTTCAGGTACATTGACAGAGAAGTTCCGCCAGTGGTAGAACCCCTCTGATGCACCATCCCCTGCTGCGATAGCCGTATTCATTACCAGTAATCGGGTAAATCTATCCGGCATATCCATTGGAAGTGTCAATCCCAGAAGTCCACCCCAATCCTGACAAACCAGCGTAATATTCTTAAGATCCAAATCCTCAATCAAACGCATCAGGCTGTTACGATGGAAGTTAAAGGTGTACACATCTTCACTGACGGGCTTATCTGAGCGACCAAACCCAAACAAATCTGGAGCAATTACCCGGTGTCCTGCCTCAACAAAAACTGGGATCATTTTTCGATATAAGTAACCCCAACTGGGCTCCCCATGGAGACAAAGAAAGGTAGTATCCGCATCCTGCTCCCCCTCATCGATATATGCCATACGCATAGAATCGTAGCCTTCCAGGCTATCAATATAGTTGGGAGTATACGGAAAACCCGGTAGTAGGGAAAAGCGCTCCTCAGGAGTTCTCAATCGTTCAATAGACATCGGCAACCCTCTTTTAGTTGAATATTAAATAGCGCCTTGCCACTGAAAAGCTAGATCAGTTGGAATCCAGAGATCATTCATTGTGGCGCTTTTATCGGTGCTTCATATCTGAAAAGATAACTGTAGAAAAATACCTATTATCCTACTAGATAATAAGGATAAATATGCTCCTAAAACATGGCACGATCTCTAATTTTTACATTTAGAAACCTTATTAGGCGCCAGATCACTTAAATTACCCAATAATGCCAATCTGGCAAGTCTGAAACCATTGGGCTAAGTACAACTGACCCTATCAAAGCCGATTAATCAAACTTCTTACCATTAAAAACATGTTAGATGTATTGAGATACCCATCTGGATGTAAGCTGTCTACCAGCAATACATCTCAATTATCAGTAACTGGAATTGGAGCCAAGGAAAATTTAGGCTACAAAAATCACCGGGAGGCATATATCACTAGAAGAACAATATCTTTCATGACTATGAATCATGGACAACACCTCAATACACTTTACCAAAGCCCGCCAAGATCCAGCCCCTTTTCACTGGAGAATCCATCTCTACCTCCCTGGCGAACAGGGTTTTGGGTGCTGACTCCATGATTTTATATCCCCCATCATCAACATAAGTAACTAAAGCAACATGGGCAATATATCCTTTTTCAGTCTTTCTATAAAAAACCAGATCCCCCAACTGCGGCTTATAAGATACTGGTTTCAAAGATTGAATAGACTGGAAATAGGAATATAGATTTCTTGCTCGGCGATGGAAAAATGGATTCTCTGGATTATTACCATTTCGAGCATCATAGAAATTTGGATTTTTTACAAAACTATCTCTCAATAAGACCTGAAATGAATATCCAGCCATTCCGTAAGCGATATTAGGTACATCACTACAGACAATAAATCCAAATTTCCCACCTATATTATTATACATCCCCATCAGTGGATCATAAGGCGTAAACCAAAGAGAGTGTGCGTTATCGATAACCAGATTAACATTTGGAAGACCATGATGATTGGTAAAATTTCTCTTTCCCTTATAGGTAGAAAAATGGACAAGCAGTGGTATTGCCAAAACAATGACAAGAAAGCCAATAAATTTTTTCATATTACCAAAAATGTACCAACCCAAAATCACCAATACATATGAAACATTACTAAACTAATAAAAAGTAGGGGAAAAGAGTACAGCTTACAAACCCTTACGCCACTTTAATGCCACTTTTTAGTCCGAACGTCAACATACAGCTAGCAATAGGAATTGGAGTAACTGCTCATAACCTAGTAGAACTATCTCCCACTGCCAATTTAAATTTGTATACGAACGTTAAGGTTTCACACCTGCAATGACCTTAGGGCTCTCCACCTCGACTCTAATTTCGCTTCATGAAAGCAGTTTAACCACATACTTTATTGGGGAGCCTCCGGAGGGATTTGGGTTAGACCACAAAGATCGAAGCTTCATTATTTGTATGGATCTGAAAATGGATTACAGTTAGATTTATCAGGCAATAAAAAAGCCGCACACTGGAGAAGTGTGCGGCAAAGCTTGGAAGCCTATGGGAGAGGCATGAGGTTAAAAATCGTACGCGAAGCTAAGCTTGATATTGCGCGGTAAGATGTAGCGGACATTAGACGCTAGCGGATCGCGGGGATCACCTTCGGTGATACCATCTTCATCAGTTAAGTTGTCCACAGCCAACTGGACAGTAATATCATTGATATAAGCCACCGCACCCAGGTCAATTTTTGTATAGGCTGGCAAAGTTACTTCATTGTTGCTTCCATTAAAGCGATCACCTACCCGACTGATATCGGTATACACAGCCATATCAATGTTATTCAGTGTGAAATCATAATTCTGGCTCAGGCGCACCTGGTATTCAGGCTGACGCATAACCTGGTTGCCTTCATATTCACCACTCGTGATTTCTGGCTTTTGCAGGGTAGTATTTAACCCAAAGGTGAAATCTCCCCAGTGAACTTTACCGTCCAATTCGAGACCAAGCGCCTCAGTCTCTAAACGAGTACAGGTACTGCTGCCAATGATACAGTCAGGCATGCCCTGGGTTTCGTTGTAGAACAGAGTCGCAAAGAGGGAATAATCTTGCTCCTGCAATTTATAACCCAGTTCGTATTGGTCAATGTCGATCACAAGGTCAGACCCAGCAAGGAAGCTGTCACCGAACTCGCGATAAATGTCAAAGTCTGCGAATTTAAAGCCGGAATTTATACGGAAGAAGGTGCCCATATTTTCGGCAAACGCCCAGTCCACTGCGGCAGTGTAAGCAGTACCATCTTCATCTGCTTTATAGGTGGTGAATTTGCCGTCTCGCTCACCATGGTCCACGGAGTAATTGGTTTTTCGGTTTGCGGAACGCACGCCCAGATCGAAGGTAAAGTCCCCTAAGTAGAACTCTCCAGCGAGATAAAGCGCGTTTTCTCGGGCATCACCCACAGCATCCACATCATATTTCCCATCACAAGTAGAAATATCTACAGATGTGTTACAGGCAAGATCACCAGTAAGCTCAGAGCCATCTGCAGTTCCTGTGATCAGCTCCCCATCTTGACCCAGTACGTAGTATTTCTGGTTACCCAGGGACCACCATTCATCAACTTCCCAGCTTGAGGTGTAATAACCGGCAGTTACCTTAAAGTTATCCCACTCTTTTGCCAGGCTAATGTCATTTGTCGTAGCCTCGATATCTTTGCGTACTACCCAGGCGCCAAACTGCTGTACCACGGTGTCACTACTGAGTTCGTTTCCAGAAGCGGTAACTACAGTTTGATCCGTTAGGGCGTTCAGCGATACAGGCGAGCCATTAGGAACAAAACCCAAAGTGTCAGCATTACCCGCAGTAACTCCAAAGCGTTCGGTGAGACTCCAACCATCCCCCAAGTCTAGCTCCAGATAAGCACCGACTACATTACCATTCCACCCGCGCCCTTCGCCCATATCGAAAGTTTCCCAGGTAGTTTCTGAGCCGCCATTACCGTCGGCCTGAGTAATAGGTACAGAAACCTTGCGATTACTGGGGCCTACCTGGGTGTAATCTGTTTCCAGAAATGCAGCATTGGGCAAATACCAGGTACCAGTATCTTTTGTATCCCGGATGTAAAAACCCGCTTTGCCGTTATCCATCTCTTTGGTGATATGCAGGGTAAATTGATGCCCTTCTTCCGCATCAAAACCCGCATCACGAATGCCAGGGGAGGAAGATACGTAGCCTCCAACCATGTAGTACACATCATCCGAAACCTTACCGGTCATCACGGCATCTGTTCGCTGCAGATCATAGTCAGATAAAGTGTACTTAAATCGCCCCTCAGTCTCTTCAGTACCTTCTTTTAAGATAAAGTTGGTAGTCAGACCTGGCTGGCCATTGGAGAAAACCGGATTGGGTCCACCGCGCAGAGCTTCCACTCGCTGAATAGTTTCATCGACACGAAATAGAGAAGAGTTTTCTAAAAATGAGAGTGTTGGCGCTGGATACAGAGGCAATCCGTTCATGGATACCGTGACAAAGGGTGCATCACTACCGCCAGGGAAACCGCGAACATCGATATTTGCCCCAGAAACACCGCCAGAGCTCTCAACCCACAGGCCTGGAACGGACTTCAACAGGTCTGCAGTACTTGAAGGAGAGGCTTTGCTAATCTCATCATCACTTAAAGTTGTGATAGAAAAGCTGGCATCCAGCTTACGCATGCCTGCACCGCCAGGGGTGCCTGTTGTGATGACTTCCTCCATCACCATATCGTTTTCAGGGCTAATTTCTTGGGCTGCGGCATAGCCGCAAAGACCAACGGAGAGCGCGGCCATGGATACGGCCTGCGCCAATGGTTTCTTGCTCATCAACTCTTCCCTCTCGTCGTCATTCTTATCTGTTCTGATACTGCGGTGCTATTTTTATAAAGCTTTATGCAATCGATTGCATAAAGAGTTGCTAAACGCACTTGATGCACCGTGCTTTAACTATAATGCGCAAATGCAATCGATTGCAAATTGAATTAATGGCTAGATTTGAGTGACTAGTCATCCGTAAGGCCATCGCAGATCAAGATTTGAGGGGTAGGGGCAGATTTTCTGCCATTGATAGAAGATCATATTTGGAAACTACACCCGGATGTTCTTAGATTTAGTATGTAGGGCTGTCCAAATGTGGCGCCAAATTATTGATTCTAGAAGCATTCGGCGACGAGTGGTTCCATGCAAGTGCCAAGCGGCCGGGAGAGTTATCGTGGAAAAAGGCAAGTGCCAACAGGCGGAGCATCATTCACATACACATAATAGCCACTGTGGCCACACAGCTATTCGCCACGGGGACCATATCTGCTACCTCCATGACGGCCACCTACACCATCCCCACAAAGACCACTACGACGAGCACGTCTTGGAAGTAAGCACCCAAAACCCGGAGGGTTGCCACCCTGTTACAGGGGGCTACGACAGCTCCCATGTCCACGGCAAAAACTGTGGCCATGAGCAGGTTCCCCACGGAGATCATGTTGACTACCTGGTTAACGGGCGACTTCACCATGTTCATGGTGATCACTGTGATGACCATGGACCGGTCGAATTGGCTAAACATCAGTAAGCCTGCTAGCCAAAACTTGGCGAGGCCAAGATTTATAGCAATCCAAAGTTACCTGGGCGCCGATCACATAAGCTGAGATTTTATTTCTACTAACGGCGCCCTTTCATGTTCAGATCGCGTTTTAGCTGCTCTCTATGCCTATGCCATTAATCCAACTGCTTCGAATTTGAGACTCAGATCAACTCATTAACACTAAAGACTTTTGCATTAAAAACTCCAGAAATAAAAATCTCTGGGCAACCTAAATGAAAGCCCCACCGAAGAGAAAGAAAAGTACATTGGCCAACCTGTTTTCTAGCGCTGAAGACGAAAAGGAGTTGCCAAGCAATTCCTTTTTGGCGAGATCTTTCAAAAAGGGGCCATCCTTTTGTTCAACGCAAGGGGAATTATTAAAGAAGATCTCTTTGGTGATCTGGAGGTAAAAGACCTGGAAGTGAAAGCCGGTAAATGCCTTATTTTCTCACCCCTAAATATGCACACATCCTATGCAAACACATCAAAAGATAAATCTCGATTTTCGTTTGACAGGAGGTCTACAGCTAATTACATAAAAGTTGTTCCTTATGGCAAAGACAACATTTCAACCATGGAGGGCTTGCTGGAATTCACATTGCCCAAAGTAGGTAATTTTCAGGTGTTTGGCAAAGATTCTTACGGCCACAATGAAATTCTGGATGATAATGAGTCTACCTCAGAATCGGTGTTACCCCTTCTACTATGGGGCAATTAGCAGTAAAAGCGTTATTTCGGTAAGTTTGGTAATATAGTTTAAAGAAATATAAGTAATGTAGCTTCCTCTCAATATCCTAAGAAACTAGTGGCAGCACTAGCTTGAGCAGCCCCCCACACGCCACTTTATCTTTAGCACTAAACTGTATATATTTCGACGAATATAGAACTTATGACCAAATCATGATGGAAATCGAAGAAGTAGCCAAATCGCTTAAAGAGCTGGGACACCCAACCCGCTTGTTGATCTACAAAAAAGTAGTCAAAGCTGGCCTACCGGGTATTCCTGTAGGCAACATCCAGGAGCAGTTGGATATCCCCGGATCAACCCTTTCCCACCATATTTCCAGTCTGGTTTCGGCAGGATTGATCTTCCAGCGGCGTGAGAGCCGAACCCTGTTCTGCGTAGCCGAATATCAGCACTTAACTGAGGTTATTCAGTTTTTACAAGATGAATGCTGTCACGATGATTTCAATACACCGATAAAGTGTCCTGATATCAAGTGTGCGGTACCGGATCAGCACTGAACAATGTCGCTCCTGCTTTGGGCGACCTCTATCGATGACGTCCGAACTTTCCTCTCTTCACCCCGATAGGTACATGTAGGCCCTAAATTCTGCATTAGGTACCGCTAGAATGACCATTCACAGCAATAGCCAGCTTTAGTTGGCTCCCTTCCCTTGATACCTTTCTTAGATACCTCGGAAATAACTCGAACACACACCTTTACTTAACACCTACACTTCCATTATTCTAGAAATATCATATCATTTGAGTTGTGTACCCCAGCATACAAAGGCCAGAGGAAACCATGAAAAAGAGCCATCCAAACGCCATTCAGGCAGCCAATGAAGCGGTAGAGTGGGGGCTTGCCCATGGCTTGGCTTTCAAATCTAGTCGTGGCTCAGCGAGCCATGTTCCTTTTAGCCTTACCCCAAGTACTATCGCCCTGGAACGGTTTGAGACGTTAAAGAAAGCAGTACCCCTATTGGGAAAGCTGATCCATCAAGTCTCAGAAGATCACCAATTTCTTCACGAAGTTATCAGTCCTGTTGCACATGGAGACCCGTTTTTCGGTGCCTTACTCGCCATGCATGGTCAAATAAAAAATGCGCCCCGCCTCCCCCTCCTGATTATGAGAAGTGACTTTATGGACGATGTGAGCCAAGGACCAAAGCTCATTGAGTTCAATGGAATCGCAGCAGGAATGGGGCCCTTTGGGCAGCGTATTTACGAGTTGCACCAATTCATCCGCTCGCAAAGTCCTGAGACCTATTCCAATTGGCCCAATACTTCGAACGGCCAACCTATAGAGAACCCAGCAATTGAGCGACTCTCCCAAGGCCTTGCCGATGCGACAAGAGCCATCAAAAGCGAATTTGGAGATGGTGGCAGCCCAACATTTCTAATGGTGATACAGGAGTATGAGGACAATGTTTTCGACCAACACCTTCTTGAATATGCCTTAGCTGAAAAAGGCATACGTACGGTACGAAAGACCTTTCGCGAACTCAAAGCGGGCCTGGTAACAGGCCCCAACAATAGGCTCCTGCTGCAAGGAATAGGCCCTGTAGATTGCGTGTATTTACGAGCCGGCTACAACTACTGTGATTATGTCGCCAAAGACCTGGATAGCGAGCGCTGCTGTGAAACACTGATGCAATCGCGAATTTTGCTTGAGAGCCATCGGATCGCAATTAATGCAACCGTAAGCCAACAACTGGCTACCAGCAAGCGTGTACAAATGATCCTTTCGTCCATGTCAGTAGAAACGCTAACCGGATTCAATGTATCCCAGGATGAAGCGGTTTTAATCAAGTCACTACTTGGCGACATGCAACCAATTTCATCAGAGACGATAGAATGGTTCAGTCAGCAGAACGCCTCTAAGTGGGTGCTCAAAAATCAGGGAGAAGGCGGCGGGCACTGTGTCTTTGGCCAGGATATCAAGCTGAAACTCAAACAGCTCTCAGTAGACGAATACCCTGCCTGGGCACTAATGCCACGCTTGAGCCCGCCCCCTAGAAACAATCCCGCCCTGGTAGTCAGAGACTCTGAATTATATTTAGTAGGCGATTTAATCAGTGAAATAGGTATGTTTACGGTTCATTTCAATGGTCAACCAGCTACTTCAGAGCAAGGTTTTGCTGGCTACTTAGTTCGGAGTAAATCCTCTCAGGAAATGGAGGGTGGCGTGCATAGTGGCAAGGGCGTTTTAGATTCACTGATATCCAATGTCGCCTGACAACATCACAAGCGATCAGTAAAAGGGATCTCTTGGCACCATAAATCACACTTCAAAGCTAATGAAAACACACTGACAAAATTCATTATTTCTATATTTCTGGTACTAACAAATTAAATTAAGGAGCTAAAACAATGCCCCCAGAGTTCGTATCCATGCTAGAAGAAGCTCTCTCTATGTTTGCTTTTCTTGCAGTTGAGCTGACAGTATTATTTTTAGCTATCAGCTACCTCGTTGGTGTATTGCAGCAGTACATTACACCGGAAAAAATCCAAGCGACCCTAAGCTCACGCAATGGCCGAGGCTACGTAATAGCCGCATTACTTGGCTCCATTACACCTTTCTGTTCATGCTCTACTATTCCATTTTTGAAGGGACTACTTCGCGCCCGCGCTGGTTTCGGACCAATGATGGTGTTCCTATTCTCCAGCCCTCTACTTAATCCGATTGTTATTGGCTTGTTGATCTTTACATTTGGTCTCAACGTAGCGATTTTTTATTTCACTCTAGCGATGACTGTGTCAATTTCTGCGGGATTTGCACTGGAAAAATTTGGATTCGAGCGTTTTGTCCGCGATGGCGTCTACCGAGACACAAATAGTAAAAATCCCCCTTCATCCAATGAGAACAAAGGGATAGCCAATAATCTGGCATTTAATAATGGAGTCTTGACTACAACTGGCGCAACCAATACAGCAACAATATCTTCTCTATCATCAGCTGCAAAAACTGGAGAAACTACAACCTGCTGTATCAATACTCCGGCAAATAGCTGTGATTCTGAGGGGGAGTAGAAACCCAGAAACTAAATCGCTGGGTCATTATTTGGAATTCCACCTGGAAAGATTTTAAAAAAACACTCCCCTATTTACTGCTCGGTATTTCTCTGGGATCACTCATTTACGGATTTATTCCTACTGATTTGATCGTAACCTACGCAGGAGAAAACAAGTGGTACGCGATTCCAATTGCAGCTGTAATCGGTATTCCACTCTATATACGTGCCTCTGCTGTTATCCCTCTGAGTACTGGTTTGGTGCAAAAGGGCATGGCTCTCGGATCGGTAATGGCACTAATTATCGGCAGTGCTGGCGCCAGCCTGACAGAAGTTATCCTATTAAGGTCCATTTTTAAAACCCAGATGATCGCAGCATTTTTAGTGGTTGTTTTAGGTATGGCTATTACAGCGGGTTACCTGTACACCCTTCTGTTTTAATTCCAGGTATTTTGGAGGAGACTAATGAACAAGATACACGGCGCGATTATCATTGGCGCAGGGCCTATTGGAATTGCTGCCGTTGCACAGCTCTTGTCGAGAAAATTAAAGCGCTTGGTGTCATAGAAAGGCATATCGGCCGGCAGCACCATGCTGGATTGGGGCCATATTCGGGTTTTTACACCCTGGCCCTATATCATTGATAAAGCAGTTGCTACCCTCCTTGATATGAATGGCTGGGTATATCCAAAAAGGGAATACTTACCTACAGGCCGTGAAATAGTGGACGAGTATTTAGGTCCAGCTGCCAAAACTCCGGAGCTTATTAATAAAAGTACCCTTATTTTACTTAGCTCCATAAAATTAATTGGAGATGATTTCCTTAATCAATTTATGGTGGTAGATTTAGAGATGAAAGCTGGGGAGTGTTTGATCTTTTCTTCATTGAACTTACATGCTTCCCATTCCAATACCAGCGATAATAGTAGAAGGTTCTCCTTTGTAGGAAGATGCACTGCCAACCACATAAAGGTAGCCCCCTACGGAAAAGATTTATATTCAACCTATGAGGGACTTGTCGAATATGATACCCCTAAAATCGACACTTTTCAGGTTTTCGGCAATGATACCTACGGTTACAACGAAATCCTTAAAGAATAAACGTTCATTTAAAGCTTTGTTAGGTTTTGGGTATATGCATGTCGCACTACAGGGAAAGTTACGATAAGCTTTGCCAGCATCCGTATCAGCATTTTATTAAACCAGTAATTTGAGCTTATCATTCGCCTAACGATTTCTGTCTTTCGAATCGTCGCCGCGCCTATTTTATGTCTTTCAACTGAATAACTATCTACTGTGCCATTTATAATCGCATCAACTGCAGCTATCGCATCGGCAATACCCAGATTCATACCCTTGCCACCTACGGGAGAATGGCAGTGAGCGGCGTCTCCGACTAAAAGTACGCGCTGGGAGCGATAACTCTTCGCCTGCCGAATTGAAATTTGAAAACTACCGGAGCGATGGATATTCTTAATTTTTAGCGGCACATCTAGTGCTCCCAACGCATCTGGCTGGGTAGCAACTACTCTTAAACGCTGTTTACCCATAGGTAAAGTAATTGTAAATTGATTGCCGGGCCGCTGAATATCCACACTAACTAAATCAGGATCACACTCTCCTTCTATATCTACATCAGCGACTCCCCAAGGTTCCGGCAAATCTGTACCAGGAAATGGAATACTCAGCTTCTCACGAATTGTTGAATGAGCTCCGTCAGCAGCAATTAACCAGTCAAAGCATTCGACACTACCGTCAGACAGGGTGACTTCCACTCTGTGCTCACTAGAGTCCACCTCAATAGCGGCAATACCGTATTCAACTACAACACCCTGTGTGAGCAGAGCGTCCTTCAAGATCTCCTCAGTGCGATTTTGCGGTAACCCAAAGCCCACATACTCTTTATATGCATCGCCCCGGTTATCCAAAAATAACAGCGGCCTACCCGCTTGAAGATATTGAACTTTGCAGAGTCGCATCGCCTCAGATACCAAGTTATCTGAAACACCAACCTTAAGAAGGCGCCTGATTGTGCAGGGAAAAATACCGACTGCCCGAGAGAGTTCACTGGGCTTGGTACGGCGTTCAACAATTCGGCATTTGATTCCATAGAAAGACAAAGCACAAGCTGCCGCCAACCCCGTTGGACCCGCACCAACCACTAATACCCGGTCTATATGGCTCATCGGTAGTGTTGCACTCTGTCGTAGAACTCACTTCTATTGTAGGAGCCCGGGAAAAAGCAAGGCACGGCCATCATAGAAGTAAACTCGCCTGCTGTGATAAAATCGCAATTTCAGGGCACCCCTCATATGATCGACCTCAGTATTTTACCCGCCTTCTTGATCGCAGCGATTGTTCTAGCGGCCTCCCCTGGTCCTGACCTACTATTAATATCTGCTTACTCTTCGGCTCGCGGATTTACTGCAGGAGCAATGATTTCATTGGGCATTTTTACTGCCGGGATGGTGCAAACGGCGCTAGTTGCTCTCGGACTCGGACATATTATGCAGACGATGCCTCTGGTAGCACTGGTAGTAAAACTGGTAGGCGCCGTATACTTAACTTGGCTTGGATTGTCACTCCTTCGCAATTGGCGCAAAAATAAAGTGAGACAAAATAACCAACCAGATACCGTGGTTCTGCCGGCAACACAGCTGATCGCCCGGGGCTTACTCAACAACCTAATGAACCCCAAAGCCCTACTTTTCTTTAGCCTTTTCCTGCCTCAATTTACCGTGTCATCCCAAGCAATCACGACCCAAATCCTTGTATTGGGCGTACTCTTAAGCATTACAGCGCTGGCTTTTAACACCCTGGTATCCCTATCGTTTAGCAAGCTGGGAAAATCTCTTGCTACACAGGCCAATATTCAGCGGCACCTGGATGGTTTTCTTGGAGTTATTTTCCTCGGCTTGGCCTCTCGCCTGGCTTTTGACCGCTGATTTTTTATAGTTTTATGGACGACAGGAAGCTTTCTGTGAAAATATAGCAGCAGTCAAAGTACTTTCAGCAGTCCAGCGGAGAGCTCAATGCGAATAGCGGTCCTGTCTGACATCCATAGCAATGTTTATGCCCTCGATGCCATTGTTGCTGATCTAAAAAAGAGAGGCGCCGATCTAACGGTGAACCTGGGTGATATTTTATATGGCCCTATTGCGCCACGACTCACCTATGAACGCTTAATGGAGCAAGGTTACACGACAATTCGCGGTAATCAGGACCGGCAAATATATGAAGCCACATCTACCGAAATAGAAAGCAACCCAACCCTGCAATTTATTCTGAAAGACCTTGGTGTTGAACCACTATTATGGATGAAGCAGTTACCACCCAGCTTACAAATCACCGATGAAGTCTTTCTTTGCCATGGAACACCCAGTAGTGACCTCATATATCTGCTGGAAAATACCAGCAGCGGCCGCCCCCAGATACGTTCCAACCATGAAATCCTCAACCTCCTTGGAAAGATTTCCTCAAAAGTAATTCTATGTGGGCATACACATCAACCACGCTGTATCTCTGTCAGTAGTGGCCAGCTGGTCGTAAATCCAGGCAGCGCTGGGCTACCGGCTTATACTGACAGTGAACCGCAACCCCATATTATGGAAACCTTTAGCCCCCATGCGAGTTACGCCCTGATAGAGAGAAGCAAAAACGGAGCCTGGAGCGCAGAATTTTTTAAGGTAAGTTATGATGCAGATAAAGCTGCCCGAGCTGCTATTGCGCAAGGGAGGGATGACTGGGGTTTCTATCTATCAACCGGACGAGCCAGCTAGGTAAATCTGCTTACACAGGATATTGGATAAAAGGAAATTCGCTAAATGGAAGATTATCGCCCTTGGGATATGGAACTAAATACCTTCATAATGCTGCTTCATCTAAGTCAATTGGCTTGGATCGTAATTCCTGGTGCTGGTTTTGTTTTACCCATTATTATGTGGGCAACAACAAGGGACCGCTCTCAAGAAATCGATAAACACGGCAAGATGATATTTAACTGGATGTTAAGCTTGCTTATCTATTCTATAATTTCCGTCATACTGATATTTTTTGTTATCGGTATTTTTGGGCTGATTGCATTAGCAATAATCAATGTTATATTTATTGTGATTGGCGCAATCCGGGCCAATGAAGGCCAGTTCTGGCGCTACCCGCTCAGTATTCGATTTTTTGGTTAAATAGCTAACCTTACCTTACAGATAGAAAATCGGGAGAGCACCTCCCGATTTCCCCTTGGCTATAAGCCAATAATCTCTACAATTACTTTCAGCAGATTAGTGCCGATTAGTAGTAACCAGAGAGATCATCGGTGATAGGACCGAGAGCACGGTAAGCGTTAGAAACGTCTACGCCGTTTGAGCGCTCACCACAGGCCAAGCCACCACACTCGTACCAGTCAGGATCAGAGAACCAATCATACTGAGTAACGTTTTCCCCATATCTCCAAGGATAGGCCATGATGGTAGAGAACTTGTCATCTACACCGTGACCCATGCCGTAAGAGTATACACCACCAGAGGTATCGCCCTGCTTGGTTGAGTGAACCAGACCCATATTGTGGCCCAGCTCGTGAACGAAAGTGTTATAGCCACAGTCAACGCCAGTTACACTATAAGCACGCTCTTTTGCGCTGGAGTACATGGTGCCATTGCTACCCTGTCCAACCCAGGCAATACCACAAGTGATATAGGTGCTGCCATCAATTACGGTCTCTTCGGCTTTACCCAGGAATACTACCATGTCAGCCTTTTCAGAGGCTCGCCAGCTATTTACAGTGCTGTGAAAGGTAATCAGATCTAGGGTATCTTCGTTTACACGGTAGTCAGAGCTGGAAGCATGCCAGCTATCTACCAAGTTAAGTTGAATATCAATACCATTTCTTGAAAAAGAATTGTTGGCATAACTGATATAGTTGTCGATCTTGGCCGAGATATCACCAGTGTATTCCGCCGCTTGGGTGGTGTACATAATAGCAATATCAACGGTATCCGCGCTTGCAGCGCCGGAAACCGTCATCGCTGCAATAGCAGCGGCCAGGCTTTTCTTCAGGTTCATTATAAGACTCCTTTTATTATAATAAGTAGTGCACACTCCTCCCCCAGCAATTAATTAAAATTGCTGCCCAAAGGAGTTAACAATACATTTTTAATACCCTGACTCGATTAAAAAGCTATCCCTAGCATTTTAATCGCCTGAGGAGACGAGCCCCCGGTATTCGCAGGATTTTCTTGGGCCTTCCTTTGCCTGATTATTAATTCAAAGCACAATCGCCATGAATCAATTTCTTCTTATTTGAAGTCATTTAAAGGTACATCTTCATCCGACCAATCTTTGTCACGAGGCGCTTCCGAGGACATATCTTTATCATGTTTCTCTACGTGGTTTTTAATTAATGCACCATTAGGCGCTATCCATGCAAAACCACCTTGAGCTTCCATCGTATATGATCCAGAAGGTAGGTTTAGCTGAGCATAGACGGAATTTGCTCCGAGCGTAAAAGTTGCGCCATGCAGGCGAGTCATTCCCGGGAAGTTTAATTGTAAGCTTTTATTACCACTGGCATGCTCTTCAATACTACCAACTTGTGCATCGTAGTCACCCTCAATGCCAGGCAAGTCAATGTCGACATAATCACCAACTGTGAGATTCCGGAGCATCTCAATATCCAGCTCGAGATAGGTTTCACCATTGAGATCTACTGGTAAGCGGCCATTTTCATGAAGAACTTTCCTGGCCAGCTCTGACTCGACCCAAAGTGCTTTTTCTTCATCACCTCCAAGGAGTTCCTCTTCACCTGTCTGAACCTCTTCAGGTTTGAGTTGCTCTGCTTTTTCAGCAGATTTACTGATAGCAGGTTTGGGCTTCTCCAGCTCAGCGACTGGTTTTTGACCTTCAGATTGGCTTTTGGCCCAAACGAAATACCCTGCTGCCACTGCAATGGCGACGAGAGGAATTATTTTTCTCACAAGCTTTTCTCTCAAAATAATGCTACGTGCAACGGCAAAGCACGTCCTATCGACAGCTTAACCAGCCCTACCTCATGTTGGCATCTTTACGATTCTTAACATTCGATATTTAGTTGAGACGATCGATCCTAATTATCACGCAGCTTTTTTTTGGGAAATTTTTCACATAATTTTCATAAAAATTGAACAGAATCTAAATTATTTTTCAAAACTGTGGGGAACTTCGGAATTAAAGTAGACATATTTCACGAAAACCCATTCTGCACCAAATTAGCTCAAGCCAAATACCAGTGGCGACCCCCCCGAAGACGCGCTGGAACCATTTGTAAAATCCAAAAAAACAAGTTTCACAGGAAACAAATTTGGTAGATTTTTAAGCAGGATCAACAATTTCAGCGTGCGAAAGACAATAGAAGAAAAAAGTGAGAGCTCAAAATTTCTCTTCAATTTTGGAAAGGAATTTTCTGTTAGAAAAAAGTGAATATAAGGACAAACTGGAGAATCGTAACTAGGCAGGCAATTCAGACAATCTGTTAATTCTTGATTGGGTAGAGATAGAGATGTACGCAGTAACTTCAGCGCACAGTAATTAATTGGCCAGTGGTGACACCGTTACTCAACTCGATAGCGCAACAACACCAAATTATCCAGGACTATATTTTTTGACCAGATAAATTTAGCACCACTGCCATAAAACTGTTTCCGAAAATTCATATACGCCGCTTTATTGTCCACACCTATCTGCTGCTCCGTGTACTCTGTCGCATAAGGCCAAGAAAGGTAGCGGTCATCGACTTTCCAATTTTTCGGAATATCCCAGTGGAGAGAATAGACTTGTGCACCTGGTTTTGGGGGCCTCTCAGCACAGTCCAATGAGGTTCGCTCTTCTCCCCGCTCTTTCAAGCACCCCAAATCATAAATAGGTGCTGTATAAAAAGTTTGTGCATGCCACTTTGAATTCGTCTTGGTGCCATCTGAAAAGCTGGCAATAAAGCCACCGTCACCGGCATGGGTGCGGACACCTCTGTTACTCTCTGTGCCTTCTCCTAAGTTCTCCTCCCAGTCAACCGCTTTTATAGCGATATCGTAGGGCCTCTTCACCCTGAACTTAACCACACTGGAGTTAAAGGGCGTAAATGGAACCGGATCAACAGCAACTAACTTGCCATTGATATATAGCTCAAAATAATTGTCGGCAAAGATATAACCAGTAACCACCTCACCTTCTTTGTCGATATCGATCACCGGTACCTTTGTAAGATCAATATCACCCAATGAGGGTGGGGTGACCCCAGAGCACTGGTTATAGAGATCCGCAGCAAAGTACCGCTTGCTGTAATTCACTTCAGCCGGAACGGTAAAGGCTTTGCCCTCGACCTGCTTCTCCCCCATTGGCGACAACCGGGAGCGACCGGAAGCACAGGAAAACAGGTTCTGTGTTTCCACTTTGGTAGAATCCTCAGCCACACTCCCAGCACCAGAGTAGTGATTCTCCAGGGACCACGCATTTGCCGTAATCGAGATAAGGCCCAAGAAGGCCGCCTGATATCGTTTTCCCATCTTTCCAACCTCCTTTCGAGAGACAGCTTTGGTCAGAAGCGCACTAACCTGTAGCCCTATTAATCTGACAAATTGCTAGTTTAGTGATTTAGAAAATAATCAAAATACACTTTTCACCTTCTATATAGAAAGTTAACACAGCAAAAGAGCAATAGTTGCCGGGGTCAACAATTCTTAACCCTGTGGCCATGGCCGCTTAAAGATTATTTACACGGGAGGGGTAAAACAGAGGGAGGTTAACGGCACCCGGTCTTAAGCAGATCGGGCGCCGTTAAGGAAGGGCATTAAGCGGGCTTGGTTCGCACCCACTTATGATCAAAGAAACCGCTGACAAAGCCTGCCAACACAATAGCCATCAACAGTAGCCATATCAGCTTTTCCGGCTTATCGCTTGGAGTCGGCTCTGCAACCTGCTCCAGCTTCTGGCCACTGACCTGCTGCGCAGCATTGGCGCTGCTAACATTAGGGTTATCCAACGCCTGGGCATTGGCCAGGGCCGCGAGACCGAACCCTAGTGCCTGCTGATTGACGAATTCCTTGAACTTGTCATTGTCGGTAGCCACATCAAACTGATTTGCCAGCTCGGTGTAGGTCTCTACCATTTTCTCCAGGGTTTCAGGCTTCGCATCCCAATATCCCTTGCGCACCGCTTCCAGCATTCGCTCCAACATCTGGGCCAGGGCCTCGGCATTGTGCTCTTCGAAGAATTCGCGCATGTCCATTTCATATTTGTCATCCACGTAGACTTCAAACATTTCCTGCCACTGGTCGTCGCGAATGGTTTCCGGAGTCATTACTTCCCAGCCCCACATATTGTTGACGCGATCCAGGATAGCGGTAGCGCCTGCGTAGCCGGAGTCCTGCATCGCCTCAATCCAGCGGGGGTGGAAGTAACGGCTGCGCATTTCCTGGTTGACGAACTCCGCAAGGGTTTGCGCTTTTACGTTATCTTTGCGACGCAAATTGGAAACATACATTTCCGGCGTTGCGCCATCCAGATTGCGAACCGCCAGACCGATACCGCCAAAGTATTGGAAGGGATCGTCATTGGTCATCATTGCGTAGAGGTTGGTGGAGCGGGAGAAAATCACCCCATCAGTGCCAGACAGCACTTTGCCGTACAGCTCAACACTGCGCTGATCCTCGCTCCAGCGGGATTCATCTTTGCCATAAGCAAAGCCCATGCGGCGCATATAGAGGTCAGCGAGCTTGTCATCCCCCTCCCAGCTGTCAGAGGCCAGGCTGGCGGCGGCAAGGCCCGTTCCATAGTTGCCGCTTTCATTGGAGAAGATACGCACCGATGACAAATAGCGAGCATCCTCTTCACTGTTGCCGTCTTCCAGCAGCTGCTGTTGCAATGCCTGGCTGTGGCGGTAGACAAAGTTATTGTCTTCTTTCATCTGCGCCACTTTATCGATGGCTTCTGCCAACCACAGCATCACGTTGGGGAAAGCATCCCGATAAAGGCCTGTCGCAGAGATTACGACATCAATACGCGGGCGCTTTAATTCCGAGTAGGGAATAACTTCTGTACCGGTAACATTGCCCTGCTGGTTCCACTTGGGTTTTAGGCCCAGGGCGTGCAGGATCTGGGCTTCCAGGGCACCCTGGTGGCGCATGGTTTCAAGGGACCACAAGGAGAAAGCCAACTTGTCCGGGAAGCGGCCATGCTTTGCGTGGTAGTCAGCAATGGTCTGGTCCATCAGCTGTACACCAGCTTCATAGGCTTCTTTCGACGGCACCTTAGCCGGGTTAAAGCCAATCAGGTTGCGGCCGGTGGGCACCGCCTGCGGGTTGCGAATCGGGTCACCCCCATGGCTTACAGGAATGTAGTTACCATCGAGTGCCGACATCAGGTTTTCCAGCTCGGCAATTTTGGCAAAGTTATCGGAGTATTCCCGAGCCTGATCCAACTGGGCCTGCAAGGGCTCAGGAACCTGCTCCAGCTCACCGCCCTCCAGGAAGGTATCCAGCAACTGGAACCCCGCCTGCGCTTCCAAAGCCACAACATTGCGCTCATCCCGGGTTTGCTCTTCCGGCAAACGCAACCCGTGCTCCGCCTCATATTCATCCGCTGCGGTGATAAACCCTTCACCCAACATTTGCAACATGGTGCTGGTGAGGTGTTCGGTCTTTGGCAACTGACCAAAACGATGGATGCCCAGCGGCTGGCTCATCTCTGCCAATTGACCCAAATGATCCTGCAAGCGGCTCAGTTGGCCATCAAAATCCGCACTTAAGGCTTCAGCACTGATTTCCAGATCCTTGAGCATATTGAGCTCTTCGGCCAGACCGATAATACGCTCTTGGGTATTGGCCCGGGTCTGCCCTTCAGACAATACCAGGTAATTGCCAATTAACTCGGACAACTCAGCCACTTCCGCATATAGGCCGGCTTTCGCAAAGCCTGGGGTCAAGTGGCTGATCATGGTGGCACGGCCACGGCGCTTGGCCTGCATAGCCTCTCCCACATTATCGATAATGTAGGGGTAGAACACCGGGATATTTCCCAGAGCCAAACTAGGTGCATCGTAAACCGACAGGCCCCGCTCTTTGCCACTGAGCCACTCCTGGGAGCCATGGGTTCCCAGGTGAATATAGGCATCAGCACCAAAGGTTTCCCGCGCATAGAGGTAAACCGCCAGGTAGGCGTGGTTCACCGGGGTTTTCATGTCGTGGTAGAGGGAAGAGTGATCCTTGGCATTATCCGCGCGAACGCCTTGCGGCAACACAATCAAATTGCCGAGGGTCATCCGGGGAATAACAAATGCAGGCTCGCCGTTATGTTCGGCCAACATGGCATTGTCTTCCGGCTTACCCCAACGCTCTACTATAGGGTCCCGCACAGTTGCTGGCAGTTGGTCAAACCAGGCTTGATAGGTGGACAGCGGCATCCAATCAGCCAACCCTTTATCGATCAAGGCTACGCTATCTTCGCGACGATAATAGGTGCGCAACAACTGCCCAGCCCAATCGATAAGGGTTTTTGAATCCCTGATATGTACCTCATAACCTCTTTCGCGCATTGCCTGGGCAATCGATTCAATCGAGCTGGGTACATCCAGGAAAGCCGCACCGATATTTTTTTCCCCAGGCGGGTAGTTCCAAATAAACGTTGCCACCTTTTTATTGGTGTTGCTTTGATAAGCGAGGGAGACGTGATTCCAGGCGCGCTCTATCAAGGCCTGCATCTGTACATCCATCACTACTTTATTACCGTCTTTATTAGCAGCGATAATCACCGGATCGATGCTGCCAGTATCTTCAGGCATTACCAGGAAGAATGGTGTCAGGGATGGAGATACACCGCTGTTATCAGCAAAATATTCTTCTTCGCTGCCCTCGGTGTAATTGAGTGCATGAATAACCGGAACTCCCAGTTGCTCAAATTCAGCGCGGCGTTTGCTGACATAGTGCAGGGAGCGGTAATTAATCATCAAGTCGACACGGGTATTGCCGCCTTCGGTTTGCAATAAGTCTGGATAGGAAAGCGGCAAGTCTTCGCCTTCAAAGAAGAAGGCGAAAGCCTTGGCACCTTTAGCCTCAAGACCATTCAACAGGGTGTCGACAACCTGCTGCTGCTCGTAATCCACCACGGAGCGATGGATAGCCACGGCAATCACTGGCTGCTTCTCAGCAGGCTTTAACCAATCAAAGAAAAATTCCTCTTTATCGGTGACAAGCTGCTCCAGGCGGGGATGATAAAAACCCACCTTGGGTACGATTATCGGTGCCGGTACTGAGCCACTGGAAAGGTCAAATATCTCTGCCGACAAAAACTGCATCATATGCCGGTAGTTTTTGCGGCCCGCATTATTAAAATAAGCGGCAATCGCCCGATGCTCGGACTCTGCCAACCCCTGGTTCATGGACTTATTATCTGCATCCCCCAGGGAAATCACCGGAACTTGCGGATGCTTGGCCAGCATTGGCTGGAACTTGCCAAACATAAAGGCAGATAGTGCCGGATTGATGCCATCCAGCATTATCAGTTCAGCGGAAGACCAGGCCAGGTCAATTTCCTCATCGCTCTTACCTTTGCTGTTAATGATCTCCAGCTCAAAGGGTTGGTCTGCAGAGAGATCAGCCAGCAATGTACCTTTTGCCTTGGCCGTGTGGCTCGACATCATCAAGAGTACTTTGGGTTTATTGTTAGCCTGGGCAAAGGTTGCAAAAGCCAAGCTCATCAACAGGCACACAAAACGTGCCCATAGTTTATTACGCACCACTAATTCCCCCCGAAGCTTTTTCACCGACGGGAGATTCTTTACCTTCCCCTTCCGGTACATAAACCAGGCTGCCATCGGCCATCTGGTAAGCCACTCCCGCACGGGTGCCCTCCCCTGAGCCAATTTCCCCGGTGGATTTGTATTGTTTGATTTCCTTACCGTCCTTGACGATCACTTCCATATTGGGTTCGCCGGCATTTTTAATCACCGTGACCTTTTCATTGGAAAAAACGTTCAAGGGGTTTTGCGCAATGGCAATTAGCAGCGCGGCGATAATGACCAGAAACACATCGATCAGGTTCACCGCGCTCAGAATAGGATTCAGTTCTTCATCTTCGTCTAGGAAGCGCATCAGTCGGCCTCCTTCAGCTTGCGGATATTGATCAGCTCAGAGGCAAACCAGCGTTTTTTCACTGAGGCAGGCCAAAAGGTAATCGTGGAAATTACCAAGCCCCAGATCACAGCGGCGAAAGCAATAATCAGGTTTTCACTGATTCCCTGAATATTGCCATCGGCTAGAGCGCGAAGTGCCGGCCCCATGGGAATCATGGTGGCAATCAAACCCAACATAGGCGCAATCCGGGTAGCCATGCGCAACAGTTCCAGTTTTCTCAACGCAAAAACTTCCAATTCGTCGTCACATGCCAAAGGGTTATTCACGTAAAAGTTGTGTACTTGGTAGCCCGGCAGGCGCTCAACCCGACCTTGCTTCAATGCCAACCGATAGGCTCCGGCATTTTTGCGGCGAAGCATCCACAGTGAAATAAAGCGCCCTGCGGCATATAGCGAATAGATAAAAAGGACCAGGATTGCCAGTAATACTGGGGCCATAAACAAGTCGGCCACATCCGCCATTAAGGTCTCAACTGATTGAATATTCACCGCAAGCCTCCCAAGCCCGGAAATTGATGCTGTTCACGAATTTGGGCGGAAACTACCCAAAGAAACTCACAAGGTCAAATTTAATCTTATTGATAGTGATTCGCATTTAGCTTTACATTTTAATAAGTATCCATATAATCTCGCTCCGAACTGGTCGACAAGACCAAGCGAAAGGGCAGCACTAAGACCCTTAACGAGCAGACCGAATCAACGACATCAAGGAATTCACCATGAAACGTCGCCCACTAGCAGCAGCCATTTTGGGCTTAGCCTCCGCCTCAAATCTGTACGCAGAGACCCCGACCTCTCCGTCCAGCAATGAACTCGAGCTGATCGTCGTCAGCGGGCGCGCAGAAAAACCCCTGAAAGACGTTGCGGGCAGCGTTTCCGTGGTGACCAATGAAGAAATTGAGCAACTTCAGCTCAATGACATGAACCAACTGTTCCAATACGAGCCCGGTGTTGAAGTAACCGGTGAGGCTGGCGGCGCGCAGAATATTCTGGTGCGCGGCATGGGCGGTGACCGTGTACTGATTATCAAAGACGGTATGCGGGTGAACGAGGGTTATGGCGCCAATGGCCAAAACGACATTATTGGTCGCGGCTTTATTGAAGTGGACACCCTAAAGCAGGTTGAAGTTGCCAAAGGCGCAGCCTCCTCCCTGTACGGTTCAGACGCCCTTGCCGGTATCGTAGTATTCACCACCAAAGATGCTTCCGACTACCTGGAAGATGGCGAGCAGTTTGGCGGCTCTATCAAGACCGGCTACAACGGCATCACCAGCCAGAAAAATGTTTCCCCTACCCTTGCCCTGCGCACCGGCAATTTTGAGCAACTGCTGCACACCACCTTCCGCGATGGTGAAGAACAACAGAACTACGACGAAACCCAGGACCCCTTCGAGATTGAATCGAAGAGCATCCTGTACAAGGGTAAATACAACCTGGGTGGCGAAGACTTCATCAGCTTCAGCATCGACCACTGGAACCAGGAAACTGTCGGCGACAGTGCCGATGGCCTGCTGTATTACTTCCGCGGACTCGCCGACTACGGCTACAACATCGTCGCTGAACAATCTGTTTCCGACAAAGAGACCACTGCATACCAGCTCCGCTACCACAGCGAGACTCCAACTGCGATTTACGATCAGGTAAATATCAGCTTGTACAACAACAAGTCTGAACAGGAAGACGAGCAGTACGGGCAACTGGACATCAACGCCCCCATGTTCGGCGTGATCGAAATCCGCGATATGTGGGAAACCGGCCTCTACCGCCAGGACACTATCGGCCTGCTGTCCAACGCCAGCAAAACCCTGAATGAAACCCATACCCTGGGTTACGGTCTGGACCTGGAGCAAACCGAGAGCGAGCGTACCGTTCACCAATACCGTGAAGTTGCGGGTAGCTCCACCCTGGACTCCACCACCGAGAAATTCCCAGAAAACGAAGTGGCGCGCGCCGGCCTGTTTATCAATGACGAAATGTCATTCGCCAATGGCCAGCTGACCGTTACCCCGGGCCTGCGCTACGACTGGTACGAAATGGACCCGAACGGCGCATTGAAGACTGACGGCACTCCATTTGCCACCATTGAAGAAAGCAATGTTTCCTTCAACCTGGGCACTCTGTATCGAATCAATCCAAAGTTATCTGCCTTTGCCCAATATGGACAGGGCTTTAAAGTACCGGCCTACGATTTAGCTTACATTGAGCACTACCTGCAGCCGACCTCCAGTTACATCTATGAGGTACTTCCCGCCGACGATCTGTCACCGGAAACCAGTGACACCTTCGAGCTCGGCCTGCGCGGGCACCTGGGCCCGGTAGCTTTCAGTACTGCAGCGTTTTATACCGAATACGATGATTTCCTGGAAACCACACTCGTTAATAGCGAAACCGTATTCGATGACGACGGTAGTTTCTCTCATGTATTTGAGCAGTACCAGTACCAGAACATCGAATCTGTCACCATCAAAGGTATAGAGGCGAGCGCCAGCTGGTACCTGTCTCCTTCGATCGAACTGTTTGCCAATGCCAGCTACCAGCGCGGTGAAAACGACACCACCGGTGAATACCTAACCAGCATCAGCCCACTGTCTGGCGTGGTCGGTGCCAGCTACAGCGGAGCCAAACTCTCCAGCCAGGTACTGGTACGCTGGGCAGACCGTATGGAAAAAGTGAACGACGGCGCTACTGAAACTGCCGGTTATGGCACTGTAGACTGGACCCTGGGTTATCAGGTAATGGACTCCATGTCTGTGAACTTGGCGGTTAACAACCTGATGGATAAATACTACGTTCCCTACCTGAATGTTGCAGGCTGGGATGAAGGCAGTGATCTTTCTGTCAATGCTGCGCCGGGACGTACTTTCTCTGCGTCAATCCGATACGATTTTTAATTAACGAGTTTTACACTCTCCTATCTCGCAAATAAGTCCCTTGATGGCCGTACTCCCATGCGGCCTTTTTTTGTTTTTATTGCCCCACAAAACTAAAACTGATCCGTGTAGATTTTCTCCATCATCTCTTTCACTTCCGCCTGATACAGCCGTAACGCCTTCAACAGCTCAAGTCTGAATAGTGGCATGTAGATCAGGTAAACCAACCGATATAATGGATTAGCCGAGTGCATTTTAAAATAACACTGCCTCTCCCAGTGGCTTGATCCCCCCTTCATTTCAGTTATGGAGTAACTAAAATGACCGGTTATATATTTGGTGATCGGTAAAAACAGAAGAACTAGTGCTCCGCCGTAAATTATCTTTCCCTCCCAGGCAATTTTGTTGGGTCGCTCATAATTCATTAATTGATGTTTCATTACGTGGTAGCCGGTGATACCCCAGTACTTTTCGATCGCAACACTACCCACCGTGGTTTTATCTCCCCCTAAATTGTATTCAGCAAACAAAGTATTGGGATATTTGCTTTCCCAGCTACGCAGGTCTACCACAAAATCAAACAGGGCCTCTGGCGGAGCTTGGATAATGACCGAATTCTTATAGAAGTAGGACTTGTCTTTAAAATAGAGAACCAGGCAAAGTAATAAATACAGAATAATTACTGCATAGATGATGTCTAGTATCATTAACTGCCTCCGCCACTAAATACTTAATATCGGCACTGAGATAAATTGAACTAGAAAGTCATAAACCTAATTATAGAAGAATAAAAAAATGCCACAGCCCCAAAGCAATTAAATGGAATATTCAAAGTAAAAATTGACAGGCATAAGCCTGCTAAGCACTTGCCTCAGTAAGCCCAAACTTAATGGCCAATCGGTCTGCAAACACCGTCACCCGACGCGGCTGGGCCCGGCTTGGAGGGAACAACATTTGAAGCGGTACCGGCGGTGGAGTGTACTCTTCTAACAGGCGAACCAGCCTGCCCGCCTGGATATCCGGACCTACATCCAGTTCTGATTTTAAAATAATGCCACTTCCCTTCAGGCACCACTGGCGAGCCAGTTCCCCGTCATTGGTCACCCGGTCACCACGCACCACCACAGTTTGCTCACTCCCCGATCCATCGCGGCCGTCGAGAAAGCGCCAGTGGTTATCCAGGTTTTCACCGAAACGCATTACCAGGCAGTTGTGACCCTTCAGGTCGTCAGGCTTTTGTGGAGTGCCGCGCTCTTGTAAATATCTGGGAGAAGCGCAGAGGATGCGCTGCTTTTGGCTCAGGGTCCTGACCCGAAGTGAACTGTCGGTGATTGCGCCGAAACGCAAGGCAATATCAATACCCTGACCGACGATGTCCACATAACCATCCGACAACAGCAATTCAATAGAAATAGCCGGGTGATCCAGTAAGAAGCGGTCAATTTCCGGGGCCACAATCGCCCGCCCCAAGTCGCAGGGGGCACTTACGCGAATGCTACCGGACAGGGTCTGTGCCCCTGATCGGATACGGCTTTCAAGGTCATCCACTTCACCCAGAATCTGTTTAGCACCCTCAATCAGGGTGCGACCTTCCTCTGTCAGGCTAATTGCCCGGGTTGTTCGATTCAGTAGCACCACACCAAAGTGTGACTCCAGTGCCGCAAGGCGCTCGGAAACCCTGCTGGAAGACAGGCCCGAGTCCCGCGCTGCGGCGACCAGGCTACCTTTATCAACAATTTGCAGGAACAGTTTGAGATTATCTATTAGCATTGATCGGAAATACCGAATATTGATTTCTATTAAAAGCAGTTTATCCGGCAAATCAAAGCAAACACAATACCCCTATCGCAGTCACTACTGCACAGTCACAAACTTACACTAGGGAGTTTCGCTATGGATAACAGTATTCGCATCGGACACATTGCGCTCTCTTTTCACGAGGCCAGCGCCCGGGAAGTCGCCAAGGTTCTTGAGGCTCACGGGCACCAAACCAGCTTCAAGTCCGCCCCCCATGAGGCGGCCTTCGAGCTGCTAAAAAACGGGGAAATCGACCTTTTAACTTCGGCCTGGCTGCCCTCCAGCCACGAGGTCTACCTGAATCCCCTGCTGGACCAGGTAGAAAAAGTGACCGTGCTGTATGAGCCCTACTGTATCTGGGGCGTGCCGGATTATGTGCCCGAAAATACAATTGCCAGCGTTGATGACCTACTCAGCGAACCCGCCCTCACCCGTATGGATCGCCTGATCCAGGGAATCAATCCCGGTGCCGGTATTAGCCGCTTTTCCGCTGAAATGATCCAGGCCTATGGCCTCGATACGGCAGGTTACGAATTCCGACCGGGAACAGAAGCGGACTGCTTCAACCGTTTTGAAGACGCCGTAGCGCAGGAGCGCTGGGTAGTAATCCCCTTGTGGCACCCACAATTTCTCCACAACCGCTACACCATCCGCGCACTAAAAGAGCCCAAAGGGCTTCTCGGCACTCAAGATGAAGCAACGCTCATCGTGCGCAAAGATGCCAAACAGAAAATTGGCAGCGCCGCCCTGGCTGCGCTGTCTCAGCTTTATATCGGCAACAAAAAGCTCAGCGCCTTGGAAGATGCGCTGCGCAAACAAGCCAAAAACTAAGACACCGTAAAATTTAAGGAAGTCGCAATGAAGTCCCCGAAAATACTATTTGCCGCACTGGCTCTTGCAGGTGTTGGCAGCTTAGCCACCAGCGTCACTCACGCAGCTGAAGCGAAGTCACTGCAAACAGTCACTGAATTCAGCGAATCCCGCGCTGCCGGTGTCACTGTCACCCCCAATGGCCGGGTACTGGTCAGCATGCACCCACTAGATGCGCCAAAACTAAAAGTACTCGAGGTAATGGCCAACGGCTCCAAGCAACCCTTTCCCAATCGAGATTGGGCGGATGGGCCTGAACAAGGTGAAGTGGGTTTTGGATCAGTAATTGGCATTCACTCTGACAGCAAAGGCATCGTCTGGATCTTGGATATGGGCGGTGAAAATACACCCGTCCAACTTGTCGCTTGGGACAGCGTCAATAATAAACTGCACCAACAGATTGAAATCTCCAAGTCCGCATTAGTGGAAAATTCATTTCCGCAGGATTTTGCCCTAGATGAAAAGCGCCAAAAAGTCTACATCGCCGATATGTCCTTCGGTAATTTTAACGGCGCGACCAAACCGGCAATTATTGTCGTCGACCTGAAAACCGGACGCTCTCGGCGCGTACTGGAAAGCGCTAATGAATTTATGCCGCCAAAGCAGGATCTCATCATCGGCGGAGTTTTGCTAGCGGCTAAAACTGAAGGTGATACGAATAAAAGCCTGCACTTTGGTCTCAACCCCATTGCCCTGGACGACAAGTCTGAATGGCTCTACTTTGGCAGCCTCAGCGGCGATAAAATCTTCCGCCTTCCTGCTGCGCAGTTGGCGGACGCCGATATTTCCGAGAGTAAGCTAACCGCACAAATTGAAGAATTTGGCCCCAAAAACCCCAGTGATGGCATTGCAATGGCACCGGAAGGTGGCGTGCTGGTTACCGATCTGCAGAATAACGCCATTGGACTGACCACCCAGGGCAATTACCAAATCCTGCTACAGGACAAGCAACTCTCTTGGCCTGACAGCCTCGCTATTAGCAATGGCTGGGTATATATCACCCAGGATCAGCTTCACCAGCATCCTGCTTTCAGTTCTGGCCTTGGTAATGCCAAGCCACCCTACAAGCTGATGCGCTTCCGCTACACTCCATAAACTCCCTCTCACCGCCAGGAGATAGTTGCCCTGGCGGTTTTTTATTAACGTCGAAATAAATTCACCAGTAAACTCAATACCAAACTAACGATAATCATCGATACAATTGGAAAGTAAAAACGGGTGCGCCCCGACTCCACGCGAATATCTCCCGGCAAGCGCCCGAACCAGCTGAATAACCCTGGGGAAAAGTGCAATAGCACCCCAACCAACACTAAAATTATTCCTGCGATAATCAGCCAGCGGGACATCTATTCACCTCCCTACAGAGTGATTTAACGCCCTGACAATTACCCTGGTGCACTGCCTGGACATTCCCCAGTGACTACTCTATCTATGCTCAATCCCGAGACAAATCGATAGAGGCCATGTGGTGAAATACCTCCTTAGTGTAGTTGTCACAACCTGCATCTTTTTAAGTACTGCCGCCAATAGCCAGGGTAACCCTTTGATTTCCCGGGGCACTATCCCGCTCGCCGAAGAGGTTACCCTTACTTCAATCGCCGGCCCACTTGAATACCCTTGGGGTATAACCAGCCTGCCCGATGGAAGTTTTCTTATAACCCAGCGCAGCGGACAACTCAGAATTGTAAAAGATGGAAAATTATTGGCGGACCCTATCAAGTTTCCAGCAGAAATCTTGTTTCTTGGCCAAGGAGGCCTACTAGATATCGCTGTGAGCCCCACCTTCCCTCAAGACCAGATGCTCTACTTCAGTTATGCCATTGGCAATATGGACAACAACCGACTTGCCATTGGTCGGGCTAAGTGGAATAACGGCAAGTTGGAAAATTTTGAAGAGATATTCAAGTCCGCGCAGGGTAAAAATAACGGCGCACACTTCGGTTCCCGGCTCGCCTTCCTACCTGATAAAACGTTACTGGCTACCGTTGGCGATGGTGGTAATCCCCCGCAAGAATTCCTCGATATTTTTGCCAGGGAACAGGCCCAAAACCTACAAACCCACTTCGGCTCTATTATTCGTATAAATGGGGACGGTTCCATTCCCGACGACAACCCTTTCAAAAACCAAGCAGATGCCCTGCCGCAAATCTGGAGCTTTGGCCACCGCAACCCCCAAGGATTGGTGATCGATCAACAAAGTGGGGAGATCTGGTCCTCCGAACACGGCCCCGCTGGAGGCGATGAATTGAACCGCCTCAAAGCTGGTAGTAACTATGGCTGGCCAAGGGTCACTTTTGGTCGGGACTACCGGGATGGCTCCAATATAGCCTTCAAAATCGAGGATCCAGAATTTACCTCGCCCGCACTGGCCTGGCTCGATACCCACGCCCCTGGAGGACTGGCATTCTATACCGGCAATACCTTCCCCGAATGGAGAGGAAGACTGATTTCCGCCGGATTAGTTAGTGAAGATTTACGGGTCATTCAGATAAAAGATGATGCCGCTATTGACGAGCTAAGGATACCTATTGGGGACCGTGTACGCGATGTCGAAATAGACCATGATGGCGGTCTTTATATACTCACGGATGGATCCAAGGGCCATTTAATACGTATAGACCCAGTAAAACAATAATCTAAATTTAAATATCCATAGTCACTTGGGACGAAATCAAAAATTCGCCCCTTGAGGCAAGTTCTCTATGCACGTTTTACTCCCTTAACCTCAACCTGCGAATATAAAAGATAATTGAAGGATTAGGCAAAAATCATATTTGAGGACAATTGGTAAAACTTCATTTCTTTTGACTCACCATATCTAATGCATACCTGTATGAATCCTTCACATCATCCCTTAAAGAATTGATCCCGATACTAGTAATTATTTCCTTATAATGAGTATCTGATGGATTCTGCAACCATTTCATCATAATATTATTTTTCAGCATCATATTACTCAGCCGTTCATCTCGCAATGAGTCAAATTTCCCCTGAAGAAAATGAATCCCCTGTAGTTCTACAGTATTCCTTACAATCTGCTTTGAAATATTACTGACATCCGGCTGGGTGGCATCTTCAACTTTCTCACTCATTGCTATCTCCTTGCTGCTTGTCTTTGACTTCCAATTCAAAACCTGTTTTTGATATATCCGAGAACGATTTAGTCAAGGCATCATTAACTTCACGGCATATATCCATAATTGACTGCTGCAACTCTTGCCCCAGATCGGTATCTGTGCCCTGGCTCGTAATGAGCCTATCAAGTTGCTCCTCAAAATCTTCCGGCAAGTAACTGTTAAAATCAGGCTCATTATCAGACATACATAGAATCCTCTATCCCATAAGCTTTGATAACAACAACATCAAAAAACTCTGAACTACTGCCACAATCAATTGAATATGAGCAACAATAATAATCAGCAGAAAGAACAAGTTTAGTGGCTGCATCAACCATTTTTGAAAAGCTTTACCGGCAATAGTGGAGGTTTGCAGAGCGGTATCCCGTAAATGATCAGCCGCTGATTGAACCAAAAAAGAGGAAGACATTTTCTTCCCTTCTTTTGCAGCCCCCTTCATCATCCATTGATCTTAAAGATCGACAATTTTATTCAGTTGCTTTGTCATCAATAGCATTCGCTGATTTCGTGCATTCACTTGATCTTGTAAAGTAGTCTCTACCGCACTATTGATAGAACGCTGGAGGTAAGCACTTGACATGACATCAATAAGCCTTCCCTTTTCTCCGGAAAGCTCACGAATAGTTAATGTATCTTCCGACTTCGCCATAGATTAACCCTCATAATCAATTAAATAAGTTGATTTACTGTACGTACACTTACCGCAGACATCTGCAATATAGAATTTGCTGTAGCCTGCATTTGTGTCGCACCAGTATGAGTAAACTCTCGAACTTGCAATTTTGACAACGCCGACAAATCTCTCAAACTATCCAGATGAAGACTCAACGCCGCAGAGGTCGCCATCTGGTCCACTACTTTCCCTGACAGCCGGTCTCGAAATGTATCGCTCATAGCATGCTCCTTGCATAAAAGGGACAGTGATGGATTCACTGCCCCCCTTTAAGGCTTGCCAGCCTTATTTACCACCATCCATAATATAGTTAACTGCTTTTGCACCAGCCGCCGCCATTTGTGTCATTGCATTGGAGGTGGCTTGCATCTGAGTAGCACCCGTATGGGTAAACTCTCGAACCTGTAGCTTGGAAAGGGCAGATAAATCACGTAAGCCATCCAAGTTCAGACTTTGTGACGAAGAACTAGTCGTCTGGTCAGATACTTTTGGATCTACACGATCACGGTAAGGTGAAGGCTGAATGCCATCCTCTGTTTTAGTTTCATCAGACATAATTTTTTCCTATCAAAGTTAATTACAAGCCCAGTTATTGGGCTCTAGCACTGTATTTGAATCAGTATTTACTGATAATCAGGAAGCTTTTCCCTGTTAGTAATCAGTTGACAGGGAAGAAGACTTACGCTCTTTACTTTTAACGCTACCGCCTAATACAGAATTTACTGCCGTAGCACCCGCCGCAGCCATTTGTGTCATAGCATTAGATGTGGCTTGCATTTGAGTAGAACTCGTATGAGTAAACTCACGAACTTGCAACTTAGATAGTGCAGATAAATCACGTAAGCCATCAAGATTTAAGCTTTGCGCAGTACTTCCAGTAGTTTGATCAGAAACTTTTGGATCTAGCCGATCACGGTAAGGCGCCGGATCAATTCCTTCCAACTTATTATCACTTTCATCAGCCATGTCATTTCCTTTTTAAAGACTTGTATGTTTGCAGCAATCACAGACTATTCGTCATCGAAGATTCAGTTAATTAGGAAATAGTTCCCGATTTATATAAAGAGTGATATTGACAAATATTCTCAGTCATCAATAACTGAGGAATAAACCATGATCCATACAAATAGATTGTGGATGTTATTACCTACTATGTTAATCTTGATTAGCGTTTCTATATCTATCAGTATTCCATCTAAAAAACGTTTGGATGTCATCCAAGAGTCAGGCATTCTGACCGTAGCTACGCGCATGAATGGCGTGGGGTGTTACCTTCACCAAGACCAACCTGCTGGATTAGAGTGTGACCTATTACAAGCTTACGCAAACGTTTTAGGCCTAAAAATAGATTTTCAAAAGGCGGCCTCAATAAATGAAGTCCTGACTATGGTTAGGAATGGAAAGGTAGATATAGCAGCATCAGATCTGACTCATACTAGCAGTAGAGAAAAAAACCTGGTATTTAGTAGCACACTTTTTGAAACACGGGAAGTAATTGTACAAAGAACAAAACCTGCACTAATTAACTTTGAAGAACTCAGAGGAAAAGTATTAACCATACATACCGACAGCGCTTACCTGGAGGAAATTACGACATTTGCAAAGTCAAAAAATATTCCTTTACGATTCCCCACTAATCCTGACAATAGTTTAGCAATAACCATAACTCCCGCATCCTCAAAGATATCAGTACTTGAATTAATAGACGCTGTAAGCACAGGAGAGATAGATTTTACAATCGCCGATGAACATATCGTCAATGGAAGTAATGGATACAATCAAAATTTGGACACATCATTTGTATTTGGAGTAAATCGGCGTATTGCGTTTGCATTAGATAAGAATAGCGATAGCTCACTACTTAACTCCTTAAACAATTGGCTAGAAGGCGATGAAGCTCAGTCCATAATTAAATCTCACCTCACCCGATTAAGATTTCGAAAAGAAAGCGGACGAGATTTATATGTGCCTCCCAAAGGTTCCTTAAGCCCATGGGACAAGCTATTTAAACGTTTCGAAACTGAACCATTTGATTGGGTGTGGCTTGCCGCTCAAAGCTCAGCAGAATCAAACTTCAAATCAGATGCAGTATCTCGCGCTGGAGCACAGGGACTAATGCAATTAATGCCTGAAACAGCTAAAGAGATGGGGGTAATTGATAGTTTTAACCCAGCACAAAATATTAAGGGTGGAGTTAAATACACCGTAAAACAGTACGAGCGATGGAGACATTTACCTGTACAAGACGCAATGGCTTTTACATTTGCATCTTATAATGCAGGCGCTGGACACGTGCTAGATGCCCAGCGACTAGCTAAACAAGCAGGAGAAAACCCTAACCAATGGTTCTCAACCAATAGAAGTAAAGGTGTTGAAGACTATATCGTATTACTCCAAAAAGCGGACTTCTACAATAATCCAATAGTTCGATATGGCTATTGCCGTGGTGCAGAAACCCGTCTATATGTTCGCAAGATATTCACTCAAGAAAAGAAATACAGAACCCGACTTAGAAGTATAAATACAAGCAAAAAATCACCTCAAAACGCCGAACAATCGCTATTAGTCACACACTGACGCTCACAACCCCAAATGGAAAGAAGCCCTATGAAAAGGCCAAGTTTTTTACAGTTTTACTTCAGTTTTGAGGGGAACGTAACCCGGAAGCAGTTTTGGCTATTTTTTATACTCCCAGTAGTCTATATACAATTGACCTTAGGTCTCGTTTTGGAGTTCGGTGGTTTTAACTATAGCAATTACAGTTGGAGGGCTGCTGAAATAGTGTTCGCAGCTATCTTTATTCCGCTTCAAACATCTATAGCCTGGGCCACGTTTACAGTATGCAGTAAACGCCTTCAGCGCTCAGGACTCCCACGCCGCATGCTGCTAGTCGCACTTCCGGGAATTGGGGCAATATGGGTTCTTGCAGAATTGCTTCTCGCTCCTGACGAAATCAACCCACCAAAATACAAATAGATCACTAAACCACAAGGAATTTTCCACTATCAAATCGATACAAATAATCTAAGCTATCGAGCATCTCATGAAAGTAGAAATTCACACGGGAAACTAATTAGCCAATATATATTTCACATTAAGAAATACAAACACACTACAACCAAGCCCGTAAGAAAACTTCCGACTACCCCCTCTCAAAGGAATCACGACAATCTTTCACAGAAAATACGACAAGGAGGACACCAGCAACACAAGAATAAAAGTTAAACACAAAAAATAGAACCATCTTTAAAGTGGAGATATAAAACCCTACAATTACTACAGAACTAAAAAGTGCTATCAACTTGAAAAAATACGCTAATCCATACTCTTACGCCTCACCTTTTTATCTTCCAGTGCAAAGTTTATCGGCGTTTAAACTATATAGATAGCTTTGAGAATAAATACTTCCGCTCTGATCTTATTGTTAATCACTATGGATTTTCCAACTTAAGAACACTTTGGATACAAGATCAGCTTAGGCTGGCAACTTTATGACTAAAGGAGTTTAAATAAAATATCAGGCATTACCATGTATTCCCCCGCTTAAAAAGGTGCCAATCTCACACTCCAGTTTATTATTAATTATGCACCCATCTTAAATTCCGTAGAATATAACCTAATGACTCTAGCTCTACAGCGCAACAAAATCTGTTGCTGCAGCTAATTACCCCTAGGACCATGAGGTAAGCATTCAGTAGCACTACAATGGCGAGAGCCTTTACCTAACAATGCAATCACCAATATTACCATGTATTAATTCAGCGCAACTGGACAAATCACCAACCTTACCAAGAGTTACCCGGAAAACTATTAACTTGCAAACCTCTTTTTTGAAATTTAAAATCCAGCGGCCTTAGAAATACATATCCCCGCCTCCCCCTTTAGAAAAAGGGGCTTGCTAACACATCTTCTTAGAAAAATTAATACATCAATAATGACTTTAACACCGATAAAAACGGCCAGTTTCAGTGCTCATTCGGTACAATCCCGAGAAACTAATACTGCCAAAAGGTGTATAGGGAAAAATTCCTTTTTATTTACAAACTTCACAAGTATGCATCTCAATACACAGGGAAACGTTTCACTCTACGCCACAAGATATAGTTAATCGTACCCTCGTTAATAGCTTTATCTGACAAGGACGACGGTATGAAGCAAGAGAACCATAACCGCTTGCACAATGCGGAGATTGATCACAAGAAGTTACCAGATCTGATGCAAGAACTTATCGAACTGATTGGCTATGCAGATATGTTCATTCTTATTTCCACATTTGGGGGGCAAGATGTCTATATCCCCAAATACCCAACAAGAAGCAAACTTATTGACATACTGCCAATCAAGTCACTACAGATCCTTAGCGTCGCCTATGGTGGTACTTATCTTACCTTACCAACTTCAAGGCAGATCGACATCCAAGAGCGTAATCGTGAGATTTTACATGCACTGCAAGGAGGGGAGTCCAGGTCAACCGTAGCCAAAAGATTTGGCCTGGGAATAAGACAAGTGGCAAACATAAAAGCAAGTGGGAAACCTCCAAGTACTCACTAAAGCATTACTATATAAAAATATTGTCACAAGTATTAATGCATGCTTAACACGAGATAGGAGCGCCACTTTAGTATCTAGCGGCGCTTCCTAAGCAGCTAGCTCATACTATTTGCCTGGAGAAAGCTGTGTCACTTTCCCTCAAAACCAATAATTCATATTTGTTTCGATCAGGAATTTATATTTACACCCGACAAGTACAAACACGAAACTCCAGCTTAATTATGAAAAGAAAATAAAATTACATACATATAGAAATAATTTGGAAGGCAAACTAATCAAAGTTATTCAATTTTTTAACTACCTCAAACCACCACAACTATTTCTTCCCTGCCTCTACCCAGCTTAATCTAGTTATTCTCGCTCGATATTCTTGCAAATACATTCATCCTGAACACCTCTTCCCATTGGTCGCTCAGTCACCATAGAATGGCAGGTAGGAAAATAACAGGACACCCCATTATGCGGATTGCCCAGATTCTGGTTTCACTACTTCTTACCGTCAACTCTAGTAGTTCTACGGCTACAACACTTATCCATAACATTTCCGGCTACCATACTACGGATAGCGATCTTATCCAGTTTAACGCTATAGCCTTCGAGCAAGGTAAGGTATTAGAAACCGGAGAAATAGCTGAGCTATATAATAAGTACCCCAGTGCAAAAAAAATAGATGCCCAAGGCAAGACACTATTACCTGGCTTAATTGATGCCCATGGACATATGTTGGGCCTTGGGCAGCTCACTGGAGAATTAGATTTACGAGATCACTCTCTCGCGGAGTCATTGTCAGCAATTAAACAGTACTCAAAAAACCTGGGACCCAATGAGTGGCTGGCGGGCCGCGGCTGGAATCAGGTTACCTGGCCCGACAAATCTTTTCCAACCCGCAGGCATCTCGATGAATTGCAAATAGACCAGCCAATCTGGTTACGCAGGGTCGATGGACACGCAGGCTGGGCTAATAGCAAAGCTTTAGAGCTAGCAGGGATTAACAAGGATACCCAATCGCCAGAGGGAGGCGAGATTTTGCGGGATAAGGACGGCAAACCGATAGGCATATTGATCGATAACGCCATGAGCCTGATGCATAAGGCGATACCCGCACCCACTTTGGCCCAACAAAAAAGTAGCTTACAAAAAGCTTTTTCCACCGCTCTCTCTCTGGGGTTGACCAGTGTCCATGATGCTGGCATCAATGAGCAGACCCTCCACGCCTATCAGGAATTAGCCGAAAGGAAGGCCATTCCTTTACGTATTTACCCTATGCTTTCAGTAGAGAGCCACAACTATGCTCAATTACTGCGGGCGGGACATATTGGCGAGCCATCAGACCGCCTGTATCTGCGCAGCATCAAACTTTCCGCCGATGGCGCACTTGGCAGCCGAGGCGCAGCCCTGCTGGAGCCCTACCACGACCGCCCTCAGGAAAAGGGGCTGCTGCTCTACCCGGAAGACAAAATGTTGACTTTGCTCAAGCTAGCTACCGACAATAACTTCCAGGTTAACGTACATGCGATCGGCGACAGGGCTAACCATATCGTACTGAACCATTTGGAAACCCTAAACAAGGCAGAGAGCCAGGCTAGCCATCGTCATCGAGTGGAGCACGCCCAGGTTATTGAGGTGGAAGATATTCCGCGCTTCGCCCGGCTCAACCTGATTGCGTCTATGCAACCCACTCACGCTACCAGCGATAAGAATATGGCCAGCGACCGCCTGGGGAATGAACGCCTGATCGGCGCCTACGCCTGGCAGACACTACTGGAACAAGGCACCCCTATAGCCGCAGGCTCCGACTTCCCTGTAGAACCCGCGAACCCCCTTTTTGGATTACACGCCGCCGTTACTCGTCGCGATCGCCAGGGTAACCCCAGTAAAGGATGGCGCGTAGAAGAAACCATGACTCTGGAACAAGCTCTGCGCGCTTTTACACTGGATGCAGCCTATGCCAGCCATCAGGAAACAGTCATCGGCAACCTTGAAGCCGGAAAATTCGCCGATTTTATTTTGCTGGACAAGGATATTTTTACCATAGATCCTCAAGAGATCTGGAAAGTACAGGTTCTAGAGACCTGGATTGAGGGAGAACAAGTTTACCGTAAATCCCTATAGCCAGATACTGAGCATCAATTTCCTCAGAATCTCAAGCCTATGGATACTGCCGAAAGGCAGTATCCCATATAAACGCCAACTACCCTCACTATTTCGTGAATAGACTTGTATTACAGTATTTCTATACTATTTTTTGTGCATACTAGATAAATTTATGAATAAAGCGCACAAGGGCTAATGTCACTAGTAGAAACAGTATCGAGCGCGCTATGAAATACACCCAAATACCCGTAAGTGATGCTCCCTTATATCTTTTGCTTGAAGCAGACCCCTCTAAAAAGAAAATAGACACTTATTTACCCGAGTCATGGTGCTTCGCCGCAATTGATGCAGGTACCGTGGAAGGTATTTGCGTAGTAAAAGAAATCGACACAGCAATCGCTGAGATTTTTAATATTTCAGTGTCCCCTGAAATGCGACAGCAAGGGATTGGCTCAAAACTTTTAAAGTTCTCTCTTTCAGAGCTCAGCTCCAAAGGGATTCACAGGGTAGAGCTGGGAACCGGTACTTTTGGCTATCAGTTAACTTTTTATCAGCACCATGGATTCAGGGTAGAATCTGTCAACAAAGATTATTTTTTACACAATTATGATCAGCCCATTGTCGAAGACGGGGTTCAACACAAAGATATGTTGCGACTTTCACTAGATATTACAACTAGGCGCCAATAAAACTGTCAACACTCAGTCCCTACCCAGAATGGCAGACTCGCACCTTTTAATCATCGCTCAAGTATCACTCAGCGCGCCAAGCTCAAAGTCATCGAAAAGCTAATCGACTCTAAGTGGCAAAAATCCTTTCGACTAATCTAACTTGACCAACCAAATATCAACAATTAATCATCCACCTTAAATACTGTATATAAAAACAGTAAAATAATATAACAAAACCTAGGGAACTACTATGTCAGTAAAGCATGAATGGCGAAGAAAAATATCTCTACATCCCTAAAACTCAACCTGAAGTTATTGAGGCCCCAAAACTCAATTACATCACTATTCATGGGGAAGGAAGCCCCGCCGAAGAGGCGTTTACGAGCCGTATCGGCGCCCTATATTCCTTGGCTTATGCCATCAAAATGCTTCCCAAAAAAATGGATGAGAAGCCGAGTGGATACTTTGATTTCACAGTCTACCCATTAGAGGGAGTTTGGGATATCAATAATAAAGCTAAGGAGAGTTATTCTGGGGAGATCAAGAAGGAGGATTTCGTCTATAAGCTGATGATACGTCAACCTGATTTTGTCAAACTACCTTTATTCAAGGAAATACTTAACTACGTTAAAAAAAATCCACTGCTGAATCAAGTTAACTTTGAAACTATTTCAGAGGAAAAGTGTGTACAAATGCTCCATTTAGGGAGATTTGAAGATGAGCCAATTAGCTTTGAGAAAATGGAAGCCTTTACTAAAGATCAGGGCTTAAATCGCCTATCCAAGGTACACAAGGAAATTTCTCTTTCTGATACCAGGAAGGTTGTACCGGAAAAATTGAAAACAGTGTTGAGATTTCGGGTTGGCTAAACAATGGCTTATTTTCAGCCCACAGCTAACCTTTGTCATCAGATCCTGCCTGTATCCCAAAGCTTATTTTAGTACCAGCTACGCACTAACTCTTATAAAGAAATCCTTCAAATCTGAAAGCCATTAATAAAGTTAAACATCGGGAATATATTCAAAATAATTATGTTTCCAGCTAAATTAATTAGCGACTGCGGCGAAACAAGCAAAAAAACTTCACAGAGGGTGAAATAAGAAACCAGCTGAAACACTCACAGACCAAGTTAAATCAAAAAAAGCCGCATCGAATGATGCGGCTTTTTCGTCACGGGGACTATTGCTAATTAGTCCTTAACAGCTACCGTGCTCGCTTTCTTTTCAGGGATCGGGAAGCCTCGATCGCGCATTAACGCTTCGATATTGGCATCGCGACCACGGAAAGAGCGATAGGCATCTGCCGGGTCCAGGGCGTTGCGAGGGGCGAATAAGTATTTCACCAGTCTCGCCGCTACGTCCTTATCGTAGAAGCCGCCATTGGACTCGGCGAATGCCTCAGAAGCATCCGAAGTCAGTACGTCAGCCCACATGTAGCCGTAATAGCTAGCTGCGTAGCCTTCACCGGAGAAGATATGGCCAAAGTGAGGGGAGCGGTGACGCATAACCAGTTCATCCGGCATACCCAGCTTTTTCAGGGTTTCACGCTCAAATTTGTCTGGATCAATACCTTTAGGATCAGCGGTGTGGAACTTCATATCCACCAGTGCAGATGCCAGGTACTCCGTAGTGGCAAATCCTGAGTTGAACTTGGCTGCTTTCTTGATCTTTTTCACTAAGTCTGCCGGAATTGGCTCACCGGTCTTATAGTGCACCAAATAGTTATCGATAACTGCATCGGTAGACAACCAACGCTCCAGCAACTGGGACTGGAACTCGGTGTAGTCACGCACACCACTGTTCAGGGTCGGGTAGGTTACATTGGAGGCGAGGAAGTGCAGCGCATGGCCAAACTCATGGAAGAAGGTCTCAGCGTCATCCCAGCTTACTAATACAGGCTCACCCGGAGCCCCCTTGATAAAGTTGGAGTTATTGGAAGAAAGAACATTCTTCTTGCCATCAAAAGTTGAGTGGTCGCGGTACATGGTTGCCCAGGCCCCAGAGCGCTTACCTGAACGGGCAAATGGGTCCAGGTACCAGAGGCCGATATGGTCACCACTGGTCTTGTCGGTAACTTCCCAGACCTTAACGTCTTCATGGAATACCGGCACCGTGCCTTCCTTCACTGGAGTGAACTCAAAGTTGAATAGCTCTCCAGCTACATAGAACATAGCTTCACGCAGGTTATCGAGCTGCAGGTACTGCTTCACTTCATCAGAGTTCAGGTCGTATTTGGCCTTGCGAACTTTTTCCGCGTAGTAGCGATAATCCCATGGCTCAATAGTGATATTGGCTTTCTCGGCATCAGCCACAGCCTGCATATCAGCCACTTCTTCTTTTACGCGAGCCACTGCAGCTGGCCATACCGCTTCCATTAAGTCCATGGCACGCTCTGGCGATTTGGCCATACGGTCACGCAAGCGCCACTGGGCGTAATTGTCGAAGCCTTGCAGGCCAACGCGCTCATCGCGCAGCTTCAGGATTTCAGCGATGATAGCGTTGTTATCGTGCTCATCACCGTTGTCACCCCGGCTGTAGTAGTTGGTCCAAACCTGCTTACGTAGCTCGCGATTGTCTGAGTAAGTCAGGAAGGGGTCCATGGAAGAGCGAGTATTGGTAATAGCATACTTACCTTTTTCTCCCTTCTCTTCCGCCAGTGCAGCCGCTGCGGCAACAAAGGAATCCGGGAGACCGCCCAACTGGTCTTTGGTCAGGAAGATATCGTAGCCTTCCTCATCTGCGAGAACGTTATTGGAGAACTTCGTGTAAAGCTCTGCCAGGCGCTTATTGATCTCTGCATAGCGCTCTTTCTTTTCCCCTTCCAGGGTAGCGCCATTCGTTGCGAACTGGGTATATACCAGCTCAACAACACGTTTTTGCTCCGCGTCCAAATCCATAGACTCACGCTGGTCATAGATAGATTTGATACGCTTAAAGAGAGCCTTGTTTTGGTAAATCTTGGACTCAAAATCAGCCCAAAGAGGTGCCAATTCGCGTTGGACATTGCGGAATTCAGGGGAAGACATGTTCCCAGCCCAAATTCCGTAGTAAGAAGATGCGCGGCCCAACTCAGCTCCACTGCGCTCCATCGGCACAAAGGTATTGGCAAAGGTCGGTTCAGCAGGGTCTGCCGCAATGGCGTCCAGCTCTGCCAGGTTCATCTCTATTCCCTTTTTAATCGCGGGCTTGAGATCTTCAAGATTCATCTTGTCAAACGCAGGAACACCACCAAAAGGGCCTGTCCACTCCGCCAAAAGCATATTGCTGGCGTGCTCAGGACTAACAGCCATGGACTTCTCCGCATTCACGGTATCTTTGACCACCTCAGCCTTTTGTGCCTTTTCACCACAACCGCCCACTACCGCAAGAGCTGCAGCCACGGATAGTGCGATCAATGTTTGACGCATTGGTATCTCCTCTAAGATAGAGCTTTGTAATAGTTTTAAGAGCGGGAGTTTAACCCCAGTTGGCCTATGCCCGCCAATACTACCGCCATTCTCAGCCATGACTGCGGCAAAGTGAAAGAAATACGCGATAACTTCCTAAAAATTTGACTATAGAGTCTGAGCGAAATAACTCCCCATACAGCGTCCTCTCGATTGCAGCCCTGATACGGCCACAACAACAGTTTCGACCTAAAGCTTTTACCCGGTCATAGGTAATTCTTCCTATCATCAAGATGCACCTTAAGTCTCGCCCAAACAACCCCTCAACAGTGATTCGTAACAAGCGCCACTCTTTTCCATTGTGTATTTTTAAAGATTGTTATCTCGCACCTATTAGTACATAAGCATCATGGGCACATGATTGCTCAGATTGAAAACCAGGTTTTGCTCAATGCAGTAGCTGGCCTTTAGGTCTACCCCGATTTAAAAACCAGCACAAACATGGCCGACAGATTTAAATGAACTTAAGAAATCCTATTTCTATTTATAATTAGCAGAAACTTTTATCTTACGAAAAATATCATTCCAATGTAAAACCCATAATCATTTAAAATAGTTTCCCTTAATAAAAGCTATTTGACGACAACCAAATACCGCATTAAAAAATTTTTCATATACATCAGCGAACTTTATAATAACACTTGCAGTCGCAGGAATACTTTTACGCATTTTATGCGATTTTTTATAATTATTCCCATTAAAAAATACTATAGAAACTTCAAAACAATATTTATCTAACCGAGACAAATCGGGCAATATTTAAACGAAACGCAGGTGCTCTTTTTCAAGCACAAATAACAAACCCGGAAATCTGGTTTTTTACCCTATTAAATCACTCGTTCAACTGATTAAAAGTTAAGGACAGACTCATGCAGAAGAAATCCAGTTTACCTCTAAGCGCAGCTATAGCAGTGTTGGCAATGGGTATTACCACAGGCTCACAGGCTCAGACTGTTAGCTGCGGTGATGTAATAACTACACCTACCACTCTCGACAGTGATTTAACATGCACTATTGCTGATGAATTTTCTGTCGCCATAGCAATAGAAGGGCCATCTGGTAGCTTAACAATGGGCGATTACAGCCTGACTTGTTCTACCAATGAATTTGGCACTGGTATTATTTTACTCGGGAGTGGTGCCCGACTTACCGGGGGGAGTGTAATCAGTTGCGGAGATGCCGTGACTCTTGGAGGAAACGGAAACCATTATGTCACTGGTGTCACTATCACGGACTTTGGTGATGATGCTGTTTATGTCGAAAGTGACTCCAACGTAGTTAGCAATATGCATATTGTTGGCGATGGCACAGACTCCGATGAAGGCATTGATATTCAGGGGAATAACAATCTCGTCAACAGCAATATCATTGAGTTTGCCGGTGACGAAGGTATTGAGGTTGGAGGAGATTACAACACGGTGACATCTAACGAAGTTTACTACTCTGATAATGACGGCATAGAGATTGATGGCATCTTTGCGCATGTGACGAATAACATTACCGCTTACAATGGCAGTAGTGGCATTGAAATTGATAGCGACAACGGTACTATCTCGCTAAATAATGTTTCTGATAATGAGGAAGGGGGAATCAATCTAGATCAAGGCGACAGTAATAGTATCTCCAATAATAATGTCGTTAACAATGGCACTAATGGGATATTCATCTTGGATGATGAGCCCACCAACAATACTATTTCTGGTAACGTATCACAGGGCCAAACCTTCGACTTATTTGATCCACTTGATCCCGACTGTACTGACAGTAATACCTGGCAAAACAATACATTTACTACATCTGACCCCTCTTGTTTAGATTAAATGCTTGAGGGAATTTGAAAGCAAGCAATTCAAGAACTTATAAATAGCCAATTTCCTTGCTAACCCACCTTAAGGCGATTCTCTTCCCCAAAAGAGGATCGCCATTTAATCAAAATATTGCACACCCACAACCATCAACAAATAGTTTTACTGTCGACATTAGCAGACAACTCAAACCCGCCCCAACAAAAAGAGACTATATCCGACAGATCAAAAGATACAGACACCTGAGATTACTCCGCTAAATACTCTTAATAAAAAATATCTACACTTGTTAAATCTGTTAAAAGGAGTTAGACATGTTGCACCCCAACCATTACCTTAAAATTCTATCCGCAGCGCTACTTTCTCTAGGTGCTTCCGTATCACCAAGTATTAATGCTGTAGAATGCGGCGATATCATTACAGAGCCAGCAACACTAACAGAAGATTTAACCTGTTCAATCAGCGATCCAAATAGCGCAGCTCTCACTATTCAAGGACCAAGTGGCAGCCTATATATGGCAGGATTCTCACTTACCTGTTCCGGACTGGATCAGTCAAACGGTATAGTCCTTACAGGCTCATCCGGTGAACTATCCACTGGCACAATTAATGGCTGCAACGACGCAGTTGTGCTATCAGAAGGTGGGCTTCATACTGTATACGGCATTAACATTTTACTTCCGCTTGACGACGCCATTGTAGTAAGCAGCAACAGCAATACGGTTATTGGGAACTTCACATTAGGCGATGGAAGTGATTCAGATGATGGAATTGATATTAACGGGCATTACAATTTTATCTCTCAAAATGTTATTGAGCTTTCGGGCGACGAGGGTATGGAAGTAGATGGCATTGCCAATACAATAATAGATAATACTATTACAGGCTCAGATAGTGATGGCGTCGAATTAGATGGAGACTTCTCTATTTTTATATCAAACACAATCCTAAGCAACGACAATTCAGGTATTGTTATTGGAGGAAGTTCATGCACCATTTCAAATAATACTGTAATAGGAAGTGGATCCTCTGGGATTACATTACAAAGCTTAGCTTCCAATAACAGCATTACCCAAAATACCAGCAGTAACAATGGTGCTTATGGTATTTACGTTGCAGGCGTGGATACTACAGGCAACAGCATTGTTTTTAACACTGTAACAGGAAATGGAATATTCGACCTTTTCGACTTATTCGAGACTGAAGATTGTAGCAACAACAATAACCTTTGGTCAGGAAACACATTCTCAAGTGCCTACCCAAACTGTCTAGAGTGAATTCCTGACAATCTAAAAGGGTTATTGCTTTTACTATTTGTGAGTAATAACCCTATTAGGATCATCAAGGCAGCTGAAACTACAAGATTAATCGTGCAGTCAGTCAGATCAAGATAACTATGAGACAACGGCATCCATCTCAATCTCCACTAACCAATTAGAGTCAATAAACCCCTTAACCTCCACAAAAGTACAGGCAGGGCGAATATCTGAAAACAGTTCCCCATGTGCCCTGGCCGCATCTTCCCAGCGCTTTATATCAACTAACATAATCCGGGTTCTAATAACGTCAGGCAGATGTCCACCAGCCTCCTTCAGAGCAGTGACAGCAATATCCAAGCAGAGTTTGGTCTGGCCATAAACATCACCGATAAAGGCAGTTTTGCCCTCCGATATAGGAGCGGTCCCCGATATAGCGATTTGCCCCCCGATCCTACAGGCTCTTGAAAACCCTATGGGATTCTCAAGGTATGAACCGGAACTTACCAATTTTCTCACTTTAACTCCTTTTAACGAGTAAATACGGCTATTTTATTTCCATCCAAATCCCTAAAATAGGCCCCATAAAAAGATTCCGAATTCCTATAGCCTGGATCACCTTCAGATGTCCCTCCAAGTCCAAGCGCTAGAGAAAAAATCTTGTCGACTTTATCAATACTGCCAACCTTAAGGGCTAACATTGTACCGTTACCAATACTCGCCGGCTTTTCATCATAGGGAGCAGTAACAGCAAGTTTTGTGGAGGAGCCTTTAAACTGCCAGAAAATAACTGTATCAGAGTGATAAACTTCCTCTGCAGCAATAGGGGCTAAAATCTTGCAATAAAACAGCCCCGCCCTGGGCAAGTTATTTGTACCTAATGTTATATGAGAAATCATGTCGTAAAGCACCCTATTCGAAAAGTAAAACCTAAGATTTTATGGTCTAACCGCTAAAGCAACTACTGTATTTCAAAGTTTTCAATCCGTGATCAGGTCTCTATTTAGTGAGAACGGCACCTCCAGATTATTGCCCCTACCTAAAATCTACAAATTCCCAGTAGTCAACGGGCAGGTTTCATATTGGCACAGCTGGTGATCAGGACCGAACTCAAACCGGCCTTTAATTTCATTTAAATACTCCAACAGTGCCGAGACTCTCTTGGGCTTATTGACTCCGGGCCGATAGACTACATAAATTGGCATAAATATCGCGTGCCATTCAGGAAATATTCGTATTAACTCCTGCTTCTCCAACTCGCAGATCATGCTGTTAACCGGAATTTGAGCTATTCCCACCCCGCCAGCAGCAGCCCTTATTGCCGTTTCTGGATTGCCACAATGGAAGTTACTTCGCACTTCGATAGATTCCGTTTTGTTTTCGGATACCAGAGTCCAAAAAGCAGACTCAGGGGCAGTCCCGGCTGTAATACAATTGTGCTGCCTGAGCTCCTGGGGTGACTCAGGTATTCCGTACTCCCTTAAATAGTCCGGACTGGCTACCAGAACCTGAGTCGTATACCCGATTTCTTTCGCCACCAAACGGTCATCGGCGATCTGCCCGACACGAATTGCCAGGTCTATACCCTGAATAAACAGGTCATCAAAAGTGTTGGATAGCTCCAGCGAGATTTGGGCTTTCGGCCACTGCTGGAGAAATGGAGGGAAAATATACTGGGCCAGGTAGCTCCCCATGGCCGGGGGGCCGATACACGCAGCAACCCCTGTACTTGCTGCTCTATCTCCCGCACATCCTCGCGCAAGGATTTAAACTCCTCCACCAGTAAAGAGGCCCGGCGAAGGGTAACCCTACCCGCATCAGTAATCTCAATTTTCCGTGTAGAGCGCTCCAGCAGCTTGGCTTGCAGTTGCTCTTCCAGCTTCGAAATGGCTTTGCTCACTGTAGATTTGGGCAGCCCTAGCTCCTCGGCACACTGGGTGAGACTCAGCAGTCTGCAAGTGGTCACAAAGATCGATAAAGTTCGAAAGTCTATAGTTTCCAAATCGCGAACAATCAATTTCCAAACACCTTATTGTTTCCAATAAATTGTGAGCTTAGTCTGTGCGCCATCGATAGACAACTGCTTTTCGTGACAACATTGAGGCACACAAGATGACTGCGACACAGGATCTGTTTACAGGTATTCAATTAGGTGATGTAAAGCTTGCCAACCGTGCGGTGATGGCCCCCCTGACCCGCGCAAGAGCTGAAAACCACGTACCTACCCCTTTAATGGCTGAGTACTATGCACAGAGGGCTGGCGCCGGCCTGATTATTGCCGAGGCAACTATGGTGGCAGAGGGAACTTCAGCCTTTATTTCTGAGCCAGGTATCTACTCCCAGGAACAGATCGAAGGCTGGAGACAAGTGACTGACGCCGTTCACGAGAGAGGCGGCAAGATATTCCTGCAACTTTGGCACGGTGGGCGAGCCAGTCACCCCGATTTGAATAATGGCACAACGCCGGTTGCAGCCAGCCCAATCGCCATTGACGATACGGTTCACACACCGGACGGAAAAAAACCTTACACCACCCCAAGATCCCTTGAAACTGTGGAGATCCCAGGAATTATCGCGGCTTTTAAACAGGGAGCAATCAATGCTAGAGATGCTGGCTTCGATGGAGTTGAGGTTCATGGTGCAAACGGCTATCTCTTGGACAGTTTTTTGCGGGATGGCTCAAACCTTAGAACAGACGAGTACGGAGGGTCTTTAGAGAATCGTGCACGCTTGCTGTTTGAAGTTCTGGAAGCCGTTATCGAAGTTTGGGGCTCCGGCAAAGTTGGATTGCGAACTTCTCCCCTAAACGGATTCAACAGCATGCGCGATAGCGATCCTGAGGGGCACACTCGCTGGTTTGCATCAAAATTGAATGAATATAATTTGGCCTACTGGCACTTGATGCGAGCCGACTTCCTCGGCGAGCAACTCGGAGATATATTGACTCCAGCAAGGGAACTGTATCAGGGCAATCTGATTGGCAATATGGGGTACGGGCGAGATGAGGCCAATACAGCCATTGGGCAGCAGCAAGTAGATGCGGTTGCCTTCGGCGTTCCATTCCTGGCGAACCCGGACCTGCTAAAGCGTTTTAAAGCCAATGCGAGCTTAAATGAAGCAGACCCAAACACCTTCTATACCGGTGGCGCAAACGGATATACCGATTACCCCACAATGCCCTAACCTTTAAGGAGCAAGCAGCTAGGTCGCCTTAAGCGGGCGACCTGCTTTCCGTACTCGGAGCACCAGCAGCCTCGGAGCGGATCTTCACGTTATTAATCAGTGAGACCAATACAAAACTCAGCAGCATCAGTAGATACCATGAACTGAGTTTCGCCAGAGATACCATATGCCATTCATGGGATTGATTAGGGTAAATCCATATATTTGCAAAAGTAGCAATATTTTCAGCAATCCAAATAAACAGTGCTACCAGCAGCCACCCCAAAAGAAGCGGCATAGAGCGATGCTTTTCAACGATCTTAAAGTAAATATTAGTTCGATAAAACATTAACACTGTTCCCGCTAGTAATGCCCAGCGGAAATCCCAGATATAGTGATGTGTAAAGAAGTTGACATAGATAAACACAACCAGAACAACTGTCAGCAATTTCGATGGATAGTGAGAATATTCAAATTCAAAAATTCGCCACACTCGAGCAATGTAACTGCCCACTGCGCTATACATGAACCCTGTAAACAGTGGCACATTACCAACCCCAAAGAAGTACTCTTCCGGGTAACTCCATGAGCCAATAGCGTCAGATGTCTTAAATATCTCCATGACGGTCGCAACGACATGAAATACGACAATAACTATTGACTCCCTGAATGTTTCCAGTTTTGTCGCTAGAAGAAAGACCTGAAAGGCTATAGCAGCCAGAAAGATAAAGTCATACCGGTGAATCGATTCCAGTGGATACCAATAGTTGGTGACAATCATAATTCCCAGCAAGAAGCCACCGAAAATGCAGGCATAAGCCTGCCTCAAGCCAAACAACCAAAGCTCACGAATATAGCGTTTCAAATCCACACTTGATAACACTGCAAACAACACCTAAGTGGAAAATTTCTGTGGCTTCAAGCCTACCGATTCCATTACCCTTCTATCTTTAGAAAAAACTATCTGACATTTATGTTCTTAAATCCAAACTCTTTATTCCCGGCCTTAAAACCGAGATTCAAGATTTCAGTATAGTTCTCAGGGACTTCAAAAAACACGATTTCCAGCTCGGCCTCAGAACCGCGAGGAAGCTCCAGATAGACCATCCCCCTCACTTCCTGTCCACCTCTAAATGCCTCATATTCCTTGAAGACAGCGCCATCTTTCATAATCAGACGCCAGGAGGAAAGCCTGACTTTCTGCCGACTTCTCCGATTAGTCACTGTCATACGGCACTGCACTGTACCGCCCTGCCTTACACAATGATTGTGATGGATCTCGGCCCCTTGCAGGTAAACAACACCACCTTCAGAAGTCGTTTTTGGAAGCCCCGCAGCAAAATCTGGACTGTGATACTCCTTCCCCAGAATAAAAAATGAAAAACAGGAGATCGAATAAGCCAAAACCACAACCACACCAAATAGGTAGCGATTTTTTAAGTAGCTCCAAATACACAGAGATAGCGAAGTGCACACAATCACAATAGCTATAAAGGCTACAAAATACTCAGGGCGCCATATGCCGTATAGGTAAATCATGGGCTCAGGAAATAGATACTGGGTAAGCGCCCATAGCACTGCTACTAATGCCGACAATACGCCCAATATTTTTGCAGCCAAAAACTTCCTGCGACTGACTGAGTAATGTCCCTCTACCATATCTGTCATTTTACTTTATCCCTATACAACCAGCGTCAAGCTGGTTAGCTAGCACTGCTGACAAGTCACCTAAGCTTCAAGTCAGTGCAAAATGGTACATGATACAGATTTAAAGACCGAAATCGATTACACCTTATTTCTAAGATTTTCCGAGCAATCTCGATTATAATTTGAACACCACACTCTTCGACAATCTTGAGATTTGCTCTTTCTGCATGTGAACATGACATAACTATATTGAAAATATAGTCATGCCAGTTATAGAGAGGGGAATGAAATACCAGGGGATTAATCAGAAAGGGAGCTGCCTCTCCTCCTACAAACCAAGGCTCCTGCACATAGAATAAATTCCAATCGGCGGGTATCAACAGCGCAATAGATCATCCTGACAAATGCAGGTTACCGCACGCACAACGGGCCAATATAGTAATCTTCAACAACAGTTTGCCAGACGAGATAACCTAATCATCGCTACTGTAGGAGCTGCCGTTCGAACTACTACCTGAATCACTATCATACCAACCATCATCCTCCCCCTACTGGAGGAACCGGACCATCGTGCCATTAAACCTACACCAAGCACGACTAGCATTATCGCATAAATATCGATCTCTATATTGATTGCCCTGTAAACTCCAAGGCATACAAGACTTAAACCTAGCAAAAATTCCAGAGTACGCACTATTACACCACCTTTCCATTAATCAGAAACTCCATCATTGAATTTTTTAGGTAAAGCCAGTACCCCACCTAACTCACCCAAATACCGCAGCATCAAACAAAACTCAACATCCACACATTCAAGGAAATACCCACAAGAATCAGGATTAGCTTGACTGTCAAAAAGTGACGTATATTACCTATCCGGAGAAGGCTTATATTTTCAAGATTAACTTTCTTATGGACATCCATGCCCGTCTCTTTAATCTGAGTATTGTAGTTTCGAGAAGTTATTCCCTCCAAATCACTTGCAGCCTCAACAAGAAAAGAAGATAACTTACCTCCAACCTCATGAATTGGCAGCTTGATTTCGCCTGATTTCTTATGCCCCTCAGTAACCACAAGCAAATCATCACCCTCTATACTTGCAGAGACTAAAGCCCCCTTAATGTTCGCGGCCTTATATCTGACTGTGGCCTCAATAGCATCCCGCTGTGGCAATCGATTTAACTGGAAAGATAAAGGACGAATTGTTTTTTCTAGAGGTTTAGTTGCAAAACAAAAACCAGCTACACTTAATAACACACCCCAATAAGGCATTTCAAAGTAGCCACCAAGAAGAATAATTAACGCGCACCCCATCATCAGCGCAGAAAATGGCAAGAATAGCTGCCTTACAATACTATCCACCTTTAACAGCATAAATGAATTGATCTTCTTCATATCCACCCCCAAAGATTGTCATTATCAGTTAACCCATGGAATTATCAGCATTAACCTTTGAAATGCAAACCGGGCATCTCTTTACAATGAAGAAGGCAACCAGGGAAGGTAAATTAGCGGTAATTTTACACAGGGAAAATAAAAAACCCCTTACCTAAACCAAAGGGCCAAGATAAGGGGTTTTAGATTCAAGATCTCTGAACTATGGCGAACTGCAATTCAAGAAATTCGACCTGCTCGCAACCATTCAGAAACACAAAATGCCAACTCCAACACCTGATCGGCATTCAAACGCGGATCGCATTGGGTGCGGTAACAGCTAGCTAAATCTGACTCAGAAATTTTCCAGGCACCACCGGTACATTCGGTAACATGCTGGCCGGTCATCTCCAGGTGGATACCGCCGGGATGACTTCCCTCAGCCCAATGCACTGAAAAGAACTCACGAATTTCCCGCAGGATTTTATCAAAATCCCGCGTTTTATAGCCGTTACCCGCTTTAACGGTATTGCCATGCATCGGGTCCGTACTCCAGACCACTGAGCGCCCTTCCGCCTGCACAGCGCGCACTAAAGCCGGTAGCTTTTCACCCAGGGTATCGGCACCCATCCGGGTGATCAAGGTGAGGCGACCCGCATCATTCTCAGGATTAAGTTTATCGATCAAACGCAACAACTCATCCGGCTGCATATTGGGGCCAACTTTCACCCCAATCGGATTGCAAACGCCAGAAAGAAACTCCACATGAGCACCATCCAGCTGTCGTGTGCGCTCACCAATCCACAACATATGTGCAGAGCAGTCATACCACTTACCAGTGAGGCTATCGGTGCGAGTCAGCGCTTGCTCATATTCGAGTAGAAGTGCTTCGTGAGAGGTATAGAGTACCGTCTCACGAATTGCGGGGGTGTTTTCAGAGGTAACACCACAGACCGCCATAAATTCTAAAGCTTCCTGAAGGCGCTCAGCTAACTGGGCGTACTTCTCCCTCTGTGGATTATTTTTCAGGAAGCTGAGATTCCATTTGTGCACCTGATGCAGATCGGCCAATCCCCCCTGGGCGAAAGCTCGCAGTAGGTTCAGGGTTGCTGCCGATTGGTTATAAGCAGTTACCATCCGCTGAGGGTCAGGTATGCGCGCTTCAGCGGTAAAATCAATGCCGTTGATAATATCGCCACGGTAGCTGGGCAGTTCTACTCCGTTCACCGTCTCGGTGTTCGCCGAACGGGGTTTGGCATACTGGCCGGCCATTCTCGCAACTTTCACCACCGGCAGGTTACCGGCAAAGGTGAGCACGACAGCCATCTGCAACAATACCTTGAAAGTATCGCGAATACGGTTTGCATTGAAATCGGCAAAAGATTCAGCACAATCACCGCCCTGTAAAAGGAAGGCTTTCCCCTCGGCAACTTGAGCCAATTGACGGCGCAGCTCGCGAGCCTCTGCCGCAAAAACCAGGGGCGGATGACCAGAGAGCTGTTTAGCCACCTGGGCAACATCTTCGGCAGACGTGTATTGGGGCTGTTGATGTGCGGTGAAGTTTCGCCAGCTCTGGGGGGTCCAAATTTGGGTGGGGGATTCGGGCACTGGGACTCCTAGCTCAACTTCCATCTTTCACTCTTACTTCTAAAGGATAAATCTTAAGGGTGAGCATATTGCTCACCCCCAAATGTGCCGAAATTACAGCACGCTGGCAACGGCCTTGCAGAAGTATTCCATATTATTGGAGCTCAGGCCGGCAATACTGATTCGGCTAGAGTCCACCATATAAATGGAATAGTCTTTTTGTAGCTGCTGTACCTGTTCGGGATTGATACCCAGGAATGAGAACATCCCTTTCTGCTGGCGGATAAAGCCAAACTCACCGGCAGCGCCCGCTGCGGCGAGCCCTTCTACCAATCCAGCACGCAAACCGTTAATACGCTCGCGCATTTCGGTCAGCTCAGCTTCCCAGTTCGCTTTCAGTCCCGCATCAGTAAGAATAGATTCTACAATGGCAGCACCGTGGGAAGGTGGCATTGAATAGTTGCCACGAATAGCGCTCAGCATCTGGCTATGGCCTTTATCGGCAGCTTCACCATTCGCATAAATCACCATAGCCAGGCCAACACGTTCGCGATAGAGGCCAAAATTTTTCGAGCAGGAAGCCGCAACCAGCATTTCTGGAACAGATTCAGCCATCAAACGCAGGCCGTAGGCATCATCTTCCAGGCTCTCGCCAAAGCCCTGATAGGCCATATCGATAAACGGCGTGAAGCCCTGCTTTTGCGCCATTTCCGCCAACACTTTCCACTGCTCACGGGACAGGTCCGCACCACAGGGGTTATGACAGCAAGCGTGGAAAAGAACAACGTCGCCCTCTCCCACATCCTTCAGAGTCTCGACCATTTTGTCGAACTGCAGACTGCTGGTAGCGCGGTCGTAGTAGGGGTAGCTCTTGATTTGCAAACCCGCATTACCCAGAAGCGGCACATGGTTAGCCCAAGTGGGGTCACTCACCCACACGATTGCCCCGGCTTTGGCGCGATTAATCAATTCCGCCAGAACTCTTAAAGCACCACATCCACCGGGAGTTTGAGCTGAGCGAACGCGACCGCCCACCAACGCGGGGTGCCCGGCACCCAGTACCAGCTCCTGCATGGCGGTGCTGAAACCCGGAGTTCCGGCCGGGCCGATATAGGCCTTGGTTTCCTCACCCTGTAATAGGCGGGTTTCGGCTTCCTTAACGGCTTGCAAGACAGCGGTATGGCCTGCCTCATCTTTGTAAACGCCCACACCGAGATCAATTTTGCTGGGGTTTTCATCCGCGCGGTAGCTGGCCAAAAGGCCTAAAATCGGATCTGGCGGAAGGCTGTTTAAATGCTCAAACATCTGAAAACTCCTCTTAGTTATCTCATTTATTCATCAACGAGGCCGCGCTCAGACCATTCCTTCGCGCGCACCATTAACTTATCAATAATGCTATCCAGTTGTTCCCGCTCCTCAGTGGATAGGGATGCCATCAAGTCATTCTCGTACTGATGGGCCAGCGGTACTATGCGGGCATAAATATCACGCCCCAGCTCCGACAGGTTCAGCACTTGCCGGCGCCGGTCACCGGGATCTTCACTGCGTGTAATGTAGTCATTCTTTAACAGGGACGAGACGGCCCGACTGATTGCCACCTTGTCCATCGCCGTCTGCTCAACCAGCTCGGCGGCGGATAAATCGGGAAAACGGCCCAGAATTGCCATAACCCGCCAAGCAGGAATGGTGAGGTGGAAGCGCGCACCATAAGCTTGCGCAATAGCATTACTCACTCGGTTGGAAAGTACCGAGAGGCGGTAGGGTAAGAACTTTTCGAGGCGCAGCTCGTCGTTCTCAACAACGGTGGGTCGCGTGTTTTGTTCGATTGTCATAGCTGCCCTCAAACCTGCCTGCTCGGGTGTCCCGGTTGTACCTGATACTCAATTTAACTAACATTGGTTTCAATTGTAACCACTATCGGCACAAATACTTTCTGGAAAAGTTACCGGGCCATACGAAAAAATGGCCGGACAGTATAGGTTTTTTTGCACCATATTTGCGAACTAATTGGGTCTATGGCGCAAGAAATTTGCGTATAAGTGGCGCTGAGATGCTCAATTTTTCGCCACCCCTTCGAACCACCCGCACAGAAGCGAGGCCACGCCATGAAACAGTGGATCAGCTTTCCGCGAACGGAAGGAAATACAAGCCGCCAAGCCCATGCAGATTTCCCTCCCAACAGCTTTGAAAGGGAAATGGGCAAAGAGGGTTTTTTTGGGCCCTGCACCCACTTCTATCACCGCCATCCCCCCACCGGCTGGAGCCAGTTCGAAGGTCCACTGCGTCCCCACGCTTTTGATGCCACGCAAATGAAGCACAAAGGAACAAGCCCCTGGGATCAAAAGCCGATCCTGCGAAACCAGGATAGCCAGGTCGCCCTCTGGACCTGCCGGGAGCCTATGGATCATCTGGTGCGCAACGCTGACGGCGACCAACTCCTGTTTATACACAATGGGAGTGGCGACTTGTTCTGTGATTTCGGCCATCTCTCTATTCGCGATGGCGACTATATCCTGCTGCCCCGCGGCACCTTATGGCGCCTGACGCCGACAGAGGATGAGCCGCTGGAACTATTGATGGTAGAGGCGATAGGTAGCCATTTTCAGCTCCCCGAAAAAGGCATCCTTGGCCCCAATGCAATTTTTGACCAGGCGATGCTGGATGTGCCTCGTATAGATAAAGCCTTTCTCGATCAACAGGGCGATGATGAGTGGCGGGTTGTAGTTAAAGCCCGGCAACAGCTGTCGACCATTACCTACCCCTTCAACCCACTGGACGCCTGTGGTTGGACTGGGGACAACCTAACCGTTCGTATCAACTGGCGCGATATACGCCCGCTGATGAGCCACCGCTACCATCTACCCCCTTCGGCTCATACCACCTTTGTCGCACAAGGTTTTGTTGTAGCGACTTTTGTACCTCGCCCGATTGAGAGTGACCCGGGCGCACTCAAAGTCCCCTTCTTTCACAACAATGATGACTTTGATGAACTCATCTTCTATCACCGCGGTGACTTCTTTAGCCGCGACAATATTCATCCGGGGATGCTTACCCTCCACCCCATGGGATTCACCCACGGCCCCCACCCCAAGGCATTTGCTACCGGGGCCCGGCATGCGCGCAAGGAAACCGATGAAGTTGCTGTAATGATCGACAGCCGCACCCCCTGGGATATTCTCCCGGATGCCCATGCCGTGGAGCTAACAGATTATGTAAACTCCTGGAAGCCAAAGTGAATACAGCGCATCCAGACAACACCAAAAAGGCTGACATTCAAACAGCCAAACGCCAAAACAAAGAAAAGGAAAGAGAATGGACCTTTACGGATACTTTCGCTCATCCGCCAGCTACCGAGTGCGTATCGGGCTCAATTTGAAAGGCCTGGAATACGAGTATCACCCGGTAAACCTGCTCAAGGGAGATCAGCACGGAGACGACTACCGCACGTTGAATCCACACGGGCTACTGCCAACCCTGAATGATGGCGAAACCAGTCTCACCCAATCCCTCGCCATTTTGGAATGGCTGGATGAAACCCACCCAGAACCAGCGCTACTTCCAAAAGCGCCTGAGGCCCGCGCACATATCCGCGCGCTCGCGCAAAGTATTGCCAGCGATATTCAACCTATACAGAACCTCAGGGTTCTGCAGTACCTCCAGGCTGAACTCAAAGTCAGTGATGAGCAAAAAACTCAATGGATTCAGCACTGGATACACCTGGGCTTCTCCGCGCTGGAGAAGCAATTAAGACCCTCGCCTTTCGCCGCTGGAGACAATCCAGGGTTGTTCGAGTGTTGCTTACTCCCGCAAGTATACAGTGCGGAACGCTTTGGCCTGGATATGACCCAGTACCCCAAAATCCAGAAAATCACAGACGCTTGCAATGAACTGCCGGCCTTTATTAAAGCCCACCCCTCAGAACAACCCGACTGTATTGTGTAGTACTCTTTTATGGATGCCTGGTCTCATCGGGCATCCTTCATACACTCGAAAATTTCACTACTTGCCACATGTCATTGGCTGTGGTTAATATCTCTATCCAAACTTGAAAATAACTCGAATAATAATATTCCCCACTGCTGTAGCTAATCAGCCGAGGTCATCAATATGAACTCCCAAGACCAGATCTCCCCCAAAGAAAAAGAAGTCATTAAGCATGTCAAGAAGCTGAAGAGCTTTTACCAACACCTAATCACCTATTTATTAGTTATCTCGGGACTAGTAATTGCCAACTTAATACTCGCCCCCGGATACTTATGGTCACTCTGGGCGGCATTTGGCTGGGGTATAGGGCTCGCCTCCCATGCAATTAGCACCTTCAATTTATTTAATTTCTTTGGTGAAGATTGGGAGAGAAAGCAGATAGATAAGAGAATGGGGCGTAAATAGCAATAAATCGTGCGCGATGGAGCATCGCCAAATACAAGCATATGCTTTAGATGTTAGAGTACTTTCCTTAAAGTACTCTTCTCCTAGCCTCTCACTGTCAACGCAAAAATTCCAAACACTTGCCTACTTACGAACAATTACCTGTAATCTAAATAAAAATCTACGCATCCCAAGCCGTTTGAAAAAAACAGTTAATTAACAGGCTTAAATTATCGAGCTCTGGTAACAAAGTATTAACACACTTTTTATATAACAAATAATAAATATACTATTAAAACGATAACAGGAACCCCAATGTCCTTCCTCAAATTCTCTACAGGCGCTCTATGTCTATCACTTTGGATATCTATACCCAGCATCAGTAAAGCTGACACTTTTCACTGGCCCGATTACCAAGCAGAAGCAGCCACCAGTGAGCATCGTATTGATGAGCTTTATTACTTACAGCCCCATAACAGCTATGAGCGGCTAGAAAACGGTGAAACACTGACTGACTGGCTCGACAAAGGCTTTCGATCACTGGAAATCGATGTCGTAGATCACGGTGCCTGGCAGGGTAGCAGCCATGGGCCCTATGTTGCTCATGGACAAAACGACATCGGTAATCACATGTGCAATAGCAACGGAGATGATGATCGTCTGGAACACTGTCTGGACGATATCAAATCCTGGCTCTCCGTTAACACTATTGAAGCGCCAATAATACTGTATATCGATATGAAAACCAATTTAGATTGGTTTAACGCCTGGTATGCAGATGAAATTTATTTGCTTGACCAGTATATCCAACAAGAGCTGGGCGACCTCCAGTACAGCTACCAGGATATGCTTTCATATTTACAACAAATTTCTTCCTCAGAAAATTACCGTACCACGCTTAAAAGTACAGGATGGCCTAGCGTTGGCAACTTATTAAATAACGGCAAAAAAGTAATCGTTATTTTTACCGGAGGACAGTCAGGCAACGTCAATAATCGAATGGAATCCGCATTAGACTCTTACGAGATGAGCGCATTTTTATGTCCTGATATAGATACCGCAGATCCAGAAGAATTTACCGGCTCCATTGATTCAATAGACAGCAGTAGTTCGCAAAGAATATTTTGCGGCAATGTCCAGGCTGGCGATCATTACCAGATAACAGCCAACGCAGCCGCTGAAACCAAACAGCTGATGCACCTATGGGATAGTTCTGGCGATTTTAGCAATACCGACTACGGCTACATATTTACAGCAATCGCACATGGTGCCACTGCAATTGGGATAGATCCTGATACAGTCGCAACCACCCCCAATTATACTGGCACGGCAATTCCTTTTGTAGGAGTAAGGAGAAGTCTTCCCGGCTATTTGAGAATCCGTTCTGCGTCAAATGCTGACTTGTGCATGACCGTCTCCCAGGGCTATAGCAATGGCTCAAACCTAAATATGAACAACTGTGGCTCCGGCAATGAACAGCAGTTTGTTTACACTGCTGAAGGCCAACTCCGCCCTAAGGGTAATAATAAATACTGTGTTGACTTCAACACTGGCTCTGCTGATAACGGCGATAAAATGCACCTGTGGGATTGTGACGGCGGCAATTCGGAAAAATGGCAAATCCAGGAAAGTGGAATCATCCAGAATCGCGATAAGAACTGGACCTACTGTATAGACGCACCGGGTAGTTCAGCCGACGTAGGTGAGCGTCTTCAGGTTTACAAATGTGATGAAAGCGATAAGAGCCAACAGTTTGCTTTAGAAACAGTCAATGATTGGGAGCAGAGTAGTTTTTAACTACAGGCTTCAACAAAAAAGGGCATCGTGATAGATGCCCTTTTATTCAACTCAAATACAATGTCCGAGTTCTTGCGAAAGTCACTGGAGATTTAATCCAACTCCCCTGCTTCACACTCCCTCCAATCACCAAAGATACCGTCATCAGCAGCCACCCAGGTTTCATAGGTGAAGCTCAACTCCGGAATTTCTTTAATATTGAAAGAGAAATGGAATCCCTCTGCTTTGTCATCAGTACGAATACAAGGCACAGTCGGCATCCAGGTTTTAAAGTTAAGAGACTCGCCTTTACTTATAACCTGCCCCTCTTCCAGTCCTTCAAACCAGGGAGCGAGGCTTTTCAAGTCACCATTGATATGCTGAACCTGTACATTTTCAATCGTGTAGTCGGAGTCAACGGCAGTCATTGACCACTGCAAGTATTCCTCTTCCGTCGCGGAGGTATCCCATTGCAAGTTAGACGGGGTAGCGTAAGTCGGAATATTCTCATAGGGCATCGGCAGCCAAAGGCTTTCATCCCAGGAGTTAATATTCCGCAGACGAACGCCCTTAGCATTGCTCATGGGCTCAACTTCTACAACAAAATCATATTTCGGCGCATTATCAATTAAGTCAGTAGCATAGTAGCGGAATACGTAAGTGCCCGCCTTGGAAAATACAGTGCCAGTCGTATTTTCACAGTCATCGCTATCAGGATAGCTCGTGTACTCACCATCTTCTGGAGCGCTATGCAGCTCTTCATAGGTGAATACTTCATCACCATCCGGGTCAACTACGACCGGGCGGTGCAACAGGGACATGCACGGTAGAATTTGGTAGAAATCTTCCCCGGTAGACAGACTACCCCAGTTGCGCGCCCAAACTACGGAGCGAATTTCTGGTACTGCATTGGAAATTTTAGCTAGACCGTCATCTTCAGAATACGTCTTTGCATATAAACCACGATCATCACTTACGATTAAACGCGCAGTATAGGAACCCGGCACATCGGTAATTACCTGCGCTCGGCGAAGCTCCTGACTCTCGGGCTCAATGACCGCCTCAATAACCGCATTACTACCATCCGGCTTATCTACCAGCTCCCAATGGAAAGTCATCGGATCATCATTGGGGTCACTACTGGAAGCATCAAAGATCAGCGGTTCTCCCACTAGAACAGACTTGGATTGGGCTTCGACACTTCGAGTGGAAGGGTAACCATTTACGTTACCAATCTTCGCTTCCATAGTCGCTTCCAATGTCACCTTGTTGGCCCCATCAGAAACAGTCATGCTTACACGATAAGTGCCTACAACATCCAACTCTTGGATTTTTTTACCCATTGGCTTCCAGGAGCCAATGTCTTCCAATTCTGCAACGCTGCCGTCAGGTTTTTCGATTAGCTCCGCATCAATAATCTGCAGGGCATCGCCTTCCGGGTCATAGCCAACAAAATTGAACTCCGCACGAAGCCCCAGCTCCTGCTCTCCGATACTGTAGGATGGGTAATAACCTGTTGCTTCAATCTCACCGATTGGAGCCTCATTCACTTCCGCATCGGAATCGGCTTCCACTACGATAGTGACTTCACGCTCTTCACTTTTTCTAGCACCGTCAAAAACAAACAAAATCAAATTGTAAGTATCGGCAGCTACAGGTGTGAACTTAAGGGTAGAGGTTGTCTGACCTTTCAACTCAGGAATTGGTACGCCATCCGTTTCAACTGGACTGGAATCCCATTTCCAACGATATTGCAGCGAATTACCCTCAGGGTCATAACTCTCGCTAGCATCCAATACAACTTGCTCACCGAGAACAATGGTCTGCTCTTCTGTCACTGCAACGGGAGGTGCATCACCCGCCGAAACTGTCACCAGAACTTCTGCGGGCTCACTGGCAACGCCGTTGTATGTTACAACCAACTCAAGCCTGTACTCGCCTTCGATATCCAAATGCAATGTCGGCTTGCTTGAATCGCTATTTATCAGGTATGCGGCACTATCTAGAGGTTTTTCAACGAGGGTCCATAAATATTCCAGGTCCCCAGTTTCACCAGTCGGGGGCGTGCTCAGACTACCGTCAAGACCCAGAGTTTCCGTACCCAGAATAATGCTGTGTACAGGTTCAGTAATCGCTACGGGATATGGGCTGGTTGCAGTCAACGTCATACGAGCCGCTTCACTGGTTTCAGTACCGTCATCGACAATCAGGCTTACCACATAGTCCCCTGGAAGGTCTGCGGTAAATTCAGTGTAAGCATCATCTGCACTGGTAAGCTCAGCCAAACTAAGCTCAGGCCACTCAATCAGCTCCCACCGGTAAGTGAGATTCGCATCTCTTGGGCTGCTGCTATCAGTTCCATTCAGCTGAACAGTAACGTCACCATCTGCCAGAGAGAAAGTAGTATCCACAGGAGACAACAAACTGATACTAGCAGTGGGTTTTTTAACTGAACTACCGCCCGATCCACCACCGCAGGCGGCGAGCGTGAGAGACAGACATAGCATGCCCAATAGGGCTATTGCTCTTTTCATCTGTGGTGCTCCAAATAATTAATATTGATAAGTCAGACTGAGTCTCGCAGTGCGCCCAGGTGCGGGAACAAGACCAAGACTCAAAGCATCTAGGTAATATTTATCGGCCACGTTATCGACGGTGAAATCCATCGAGAAACTATCGTTAAATTGGTAGCTGGTATAAATATCCAGCACTTCATAGCTGTGCCATAAAACAGGCTCATTAAAGCTAGTGGGTGCGTTGTAACGAGGGATAGAATTCCGCTCACCAACAAAAGTACCGCGCACCCCCAACTCCAATTTTTTGCGGAACAAACGCAGACCAAAATGAGCACTGGCATGCCAGTTTGGCGGGATCATGTTATTGATATAACTTTCCGGGATGCCCCAATCTGTGCAGTAGTAGCGAACGTAACTGCCGACGTTACAGACTTCTATATGGCTGTACTTGGTACCGCTTAGCTCCAGCAACCACCAGTGAGCATCATAACCAAGGTTCAATTCCAAACCTTTTAAGTCGAGACTGTCGATATTACGCATGCGGAAGAAGTCGAGACCATCTTGGGACTCTTCCCAGGCATTGGGCTGGGTGCGAGTCAGATAATCATCAACATGGTTTTCGAAGTAAGCTACTTTTGCACGCAGCTGATGATTTGCTTCAAATAACTGACCATTTAGGTAGTTAATCCCAACTTCATTATTTTTAGCGTGCTCAGGGCTCAGTGGAATATCCAGCGCCGGGCTCACCGACCAACCGGAGGTATTTTCAAAAAGACTCGGCATACGCAATGCCTGTGCATGGCGGGCATAAAACTGTAAGCCCTTAATCGGCTCCCAGGTCAGGACCACCATTGGCGCAGTGCCAGAGTGATTATTTTTATAGTGAACCGGTAAACAGCCACCTTCTCCATCAGCAACACATGCAGGGTCGCTGGTACTTAGCGGGAGTGCATTGTTATCTTTTGAGGAGAAACGGGTATAGCGAAGCCCTGATTCAAGAGTCCACTCCGGCCATGGTTGCCACTCAATACTGGTAAATGCACTGTATTCATCGCGCCAACCACTGCGAGAACCGGAATAAAAACTATCGGTTGCCGGAGTATCGGTATCCATATCTTCCCACTGAGCAGAAATACCGTAATCCCAGCGCAGCTCACCCATGGGGTAGAAGCGCATGCTGTTGGTTATATCCAAACCAAATCGCTGATAGTCATCGGTACGCGCAGTATTGTCTTCCAGCTCAACAGAACCCACATCCGGGGTATTCAAGTCGGTAACTGCATCGGTATGCCAGAAATTAATACGCAAATCTGCCCAGTCATATTCTACGGGTTGCCAGCGGTAACGAGCGGTATAAGTTTGGTTCAGTACCTCACTATCAAGCCACTGGCGCGCCTGCCCAAAAGAAACAATCTGGGAGGGCATCATTTCGCCATAAGTGCTGTTATAGCGCAGGTAGCTCAATTCCAGGCTCTGGTCCTTTGGCAAATGGAGGCTGCTTTTTAATAACCAGGAGTCACTAGAAAAATTGGTATTGGGGATTTGCTCGCCCGCGCGGAATGGAGATGCCCCTACAAGAGTGACCGGGGTTTCGGTATACCAGGCCAACTCTTGAGATTCGCCAACAATCACTTCCGGTGCGGGACCATCAGTACCTGCATAGTAATTGCCCTGCTCACGTTGAGCGTGGGCCACCACCAAATCACCCCACTCAAAACGCTGGGCGCCTGCGAAACTCGCCGCGTAACCTTCGAAATCCAACAAGCTGGGGCTATCCATACCGTAATCAGGCGCAAAGCTCTCCGGCATTGCATAGTCATCAGTGCAATAGCTGGCGAAGCGGCAGTCGGAACGGTAGGCATTTCGTGGAAGGTAATAGCCAGCATAGGTACCGGGCGCTGGAGCTTCGCTATTGTTGCCAACTCCACTGACACGAACACGGAAACCCGACAATTCGCCGGGTTTTACAACATCTTCCGCTCGCAGGGTATTTACACTGACAACGCCCCCGGTAGCGCCAGTGCCCTCAGCGCCCATTACTGGCCCTTTATCAATACGCAAGGACCCAATCAGATCTGGGTCAATATAACTGCGACTGGAAACCCCGGCATAACCGCGATAAATCGTTGTTTCCTGGCGACTGCCATCGATTAAGACAGGAACCCTGCCCTGTCCTTGCATACCGCGAATATTGACATCCAAACCACCGGAATTTCGGTTTTCACTGATAAGTACACCGGGAGTGCCCTGGAAAATATCGCCAACACTGGTACCGCGAAAGCGCTCAATATTTTCCTGGGTGAGAATATTTACTGAACCGGACTCGCGAAATGCCTGGTCTTTTTCACCGCCATCTCGAGTCTCAACCTGGATGCTGTCCAGCACCATCAGATCCTGCTCGCCAGCGGACTGGATCAACCAGGCTCCGCTACCAACGGGAACCGCTTGCAGATTAGTACCGCGCAACAAGCTCAACAGAGCTTCTTCTGCACGATAGCTGCCAAATAGTGCTGGAACAGAAATAGCTTCCACCAGGCTCTCGTCGAAAGAGAGCGTTACCCCGGCCTGGCGTGAATAGAGGTTGAGCACATCTCCCAGATTGCCCGCTGGCAAACTGAATTCGATCAACGCTGTATTGCCCTGCTGGGATTGCGCAAAACTCGATACGGGAACTACGGCCAACAACAGTGCCAACAAGGTGGGCAAAATATGTCTCGGGGCGCGGGACTGCATTTAAGCGGCTTCCTATTCTCAGGTGTATAACTAGGAAGCCGAACGAAAATCAAAAACCCGTAATCTAAATGAGAATTATTTTGTTTTTTTTGCTTCGGAGGGAAAACTAGCAATCAAAAGCGTCATCAAAAATAAAAAATGACACCTTCGGATAACTTTTTTGTGGTCATCTGGCAATAAGAGCAGGAATTAAAGGTTGCCCGTTCCGAAAAAACCGTCAGCCCGGACGCATAGGGGAAGGCAGGGAGCGATGCGACTTACTATCAGCCCGGCAATTGAATCGTTGCCCACCAGCGCGTGGTATAGCTCAGTTCAGCTCCCGCCGAACGCGCCAATATTTTTAGGATGGTGTCGATATCGTGAAGCTGGAAAACCCCGGAAACCTGATGATCTCTTAATGCCGGATCACAGCGTAAAAAACCAACTCGATAGCGAGACAACTCTTCAAGCAGTGCCCCTAATGGCATGCTCCGAGCTGAAAGCACCCCGTCAATCCATCCGCTGTAATCAAACATCTTGCTGTCCAGAGCGAGCGAACCGGCTCCAGTAAGACGATAAGCCTCACCCGCTTTAACTGCAAAGGGCTCTATATCCGCACTCGGTTGAACCTGCACCCCACCTTCCACAACCTGCAAAATCGTGTGGCCATCGCCATTGCGCACAAAAAAGCGTGAGTCATGGGAAATCAGCTGCCCCTGAGGCACCGATACCTGCATTGGCCTCGGGTCAGCGGCACTGGTCAAGTGCATTTCACCTTTAGTCAGCACAAGGGAACGGATTGCTGTGCCCGACTCCCATTCAATGGCACTTCCGGTGTTTAACCAGACCTGGCTCTTATCATCCAGAGTATATTGGGCCGGCTTAGAACCAGAGGAATAGTCAGCGGACATATACTTCAGCAAACCGGTATCATATCCCACCAGGCCAACGGCAAAAGCCCCAAGGACACCACCGCCCATGGTTTTAAGAGCAGCCCTGCGATTTAAACGGCGAATTTCTGCATCGGTTTGATTTAGGGTGGAATGGGCCAAACGCGGCGCTCGGCGAGCCACCGTATCTAGAGGTGACTCCATCCGCTCAAAACGCTGCCACGCCAGTTCATGCAGAGGGTCCGCCGAACGCCATTGACTGCAAGCATCGCGCTCTGAGTCAAGCGCCTCACCGGAACCCAGGCGAACGCGCCAGCTAACGGCTTGCAACAGCACCGCTTCAGGAATTTTTTCTCTATTTTTTTCTGGGGCGTTTGACATCAGCGAGCAAGTTCCAAGTCCATAGAAAATTATTCGTTATCGTACGCAGCGGCATAGCATTTGAGCATGGCTTTTGCGATGTATTTCTCTACTGAGGAAAGGCTCAACCCCTGCTGCTCGGCCACCTGGCGGTATGTTAAGCCGTCTAGTCTCGCCATTAGAAAGACCGTTTTCTCTATCGGGCGCAGACCACTGAGCAATTGATCGATTTGCTCCAAAAGCCCCAATAGCTCCCACTTATCTTCTGGGGAAGGACATTCCGGTTCCGGCAAATTTTCCAGCAGCGCTAAATAATTTTTCTCCAGCACTTGGCGACGGGCTTGGTCGATCAGCAGGTTCCCGGCCACTTTGGTTAACCAAGCCCTCGGGCTTCGAATTCCCGCAGGCAGGCTCGGCCTATCCAGCAGACGAATAAAAGTGTCCTGAGCTAAATCCTGGGCATTATCAACACCGGAAGTTCGGCGCGCTATCCAACGGACAAGCCACTCGTGGTGCTCTTGGTAAAGCTCATCAAATCCTGGGGTTGAAGGGGTTTCCGGGGCCAAAACTCAGACCTTGCGCTGTAATCTTTTGAGGGCGGGGACTGTAAATGATATCTATTCTCATTTAAAGTAGCTGAGCTGAGAATGTTATATCAATTTGGAATAACCCGGTGAATTTTTCAAAAAATATTGATCAACGGGATGGGTTAATTTGAATTTGGTCCGTCACCCATTACAAAGCCACCGGAATAACCGGGCGGTTATTGTTTAATTTGTTTTGGAAAAAACCCGTGAGCAATCCAGCAGAATGCCAATCCATTGAACCGACAGAGCCCACCTTTTCCGCTTGGCTGAAAGAAGGCACTAATACGACCCACGAGAGTCTTGATAAACGCATTATGTCCTTGTCACCATTTTCCAATCGCGAGCGGTATGCACTGTTTGTTCGCACGCAGTCGCGATTGCATCAAGCGGTGTCTGATTGGTTTCAAAGTGACGAATTAAATAATTTTTTGCCCGGCCTGAAAGAGAGAGACCGCTCTGAAGCAGTCCTCCAGGACTGTGCTGATTTCGAAATGCCCAAGAGTGATTTGAAAGCTGATCAGCAAGCCGCAGCAGAAGTCACAATTAGTGATTTCCACTCTGCACTTGGCTGGCTCTATGTAGTCGAAGGCTCCAACTTAGGAGCAGCATTCCTTCTCAAGTACGCGCGCAAACATCTGGATTTATCAGAAGAGTTCGGCGCACGCCACTTGGCAGGACATGAAGACGGTCGCGGGTTACACTGGCGCCAATTCAAAACTGCGTTAGATGCTCTTGAACTCAACGAAGAGCAAAAAGAAGTAGCCCTCAGTGGGGCCAAACAGGCCTTTGCTTTTGCACGACAAAATGTCGAACAATTATTAGCGCCCGCTACACCCTAATTTATTTTTCACCTGAAGCCAGGAGTCGGTAATGAAAATCTGGACTGTAATTTTATTGTGCCTGCTAGGCAGCACATTGGGACCATTACCGGCTTTAGCGCAGGAAAATAATTCCAACTCAAGCGAACAAAGCAATACAGAAATAGTTCTTGGGGGAGATGTGGAAACCTCCGTGGGGTTGCAAGAAAATCAAGACAACTCTACCTCGACTGCAACCTCCAACGTCGGAGATACCGCTTTCAGCGCACACGATTTATCTCCCATGGGAATGTATCACGCTGCAGATATCGTCGTTAAAAGCGTAATGATCGGCCTACTGTTGGCCTCTGTTTTAACCTGGGCGATTTGGCTTTTTAAAACCGTGCAGCTGGTAATAACACGTCGCAAGGCCAAACAATTATTGGCAACCCTGATCCAAAGCAATACGTTCGCCAATGCCGAATCGAAGCTTTCAGGCCAAACCGGCGGAGCCCTGCTATTGGTAGAAGCGAGTCGCCACGAACTCGAGCTATCCTCTGGTGGCCCAGTGTCAGATGACGGCTTAAAAGAGCGTGTTCTGGCTCGCCTGGAACGAGTCCAGGCTTCTCTCGCTACCGACATGAACCGTGGCACCGGGATTCTGGCAACCATCGGTTCCGTCGCCCCCTTTGTCGGTCTATTCGGTACGGTATGGGGAATCATGAACAGCTTTATCGGTATCGCAAAAACCCAAACCACAAACCTGGCCGTGGTGGCTCCAGGTATTGCGGAAGCCCTGCTGGCAACTGCGATCGGCCTGGTTGCTGCGATTCCGGCGGTAGTAATTTACAACTACTTTTCCCGGGCTATCGGCAATTATCGCGCGGTATTAGCCGATAACGTCACCGCCTTAATGGTACTGATTAGTCGCGACCTGGATCGCCACCACCCAAATGCTCGCCCGCTCGCCGAACTGGTTAGCGCGAACAAAATGCGCGCAGTACCGCAGGTTCAGGGCGTCAACTAATGGCATTCAATCTCAACAGCAGCAATAGCGAAGAACTGCCAGAACAGCACGATATCAATGTCACACCTTTTATCGATGTGATGCTGGTATTGCTAATTATTTTTATGGTTGCGGCTCCGTTGGCCACTGTAAGCGTGCCCGTCAATCTACCCTCGGCGACAGCTCCACAACAACCCCAGGCAGAAGATCCGAAATATCTCACCCTGCAAAAGGACCTCACCCTGACTCTCGGTGAGGACAGAGTTATTGTGCGGGAGAACTTGGCTGCTGAACTCCAGGCAAATGAAATTGGCACAGAACAGCAAATCCTTCTGCGTGCCGACAGCAAAGTGGAATATGGGGATTTGATGGACCTGATGAACCGCCTTGCCAGTGCCGGATACCAGAAAATCGCTCTGGTAGGTCTGGATAAACCGGCGACCGTAAACCAATGAGCCTCTTGGCTGGCCCGAAGGTAAAATCTGCAAGGCGTCCGCGATTTTTTCTATCGCTCTGCGCCTTTTGCTGCGCCCTAGCCCTTCACGGACTTATTGCCGTCTATTTTTTATGGCAGCCCAAATCCGAACTGGCGCTGCCGCCCGCTGCAGCACCACAGGTATTTGAAGTCAGTATGGTAGCCGCTCCAGTGGCACCACCCACGTCGCTACCGGTAGGTCCTCAACAACAGGAATCCTCTCCCGCAAACCAGCAGAGCAACGAGCCACAAAAAACCTCTGCGCAGTCAGAGCCTGTTATTTTGCCAGAAGCCCCCTCGGAAATTGCCATTGAGAAGCCCGAAGAGGAGCCCCCCACGGAGGAAAAGGAAGAGACCCCTGAGCCAGTGGAAGAGAAGGAAATCGCACAGCAACAAGACTCCAGAGGAGAGGCTACTGGAGAAACTGTTGTTGAAGAAACATCAGCCCCTCTCGCGGCAGATGTAGCAGAAGCAGAGCAAGCTGCGGCACCGGAAGTGGGCGCCTTGAACCAGAGGGAATCACAAGCCAGATTAACCTGGCAGAACCAATTACAGGCTCATCTTGAGCGAAGAAAACGCTACCCCCGTAGCGCCCAAATACGGCGTCAACAGGGTATTCCCTGGGTACAATTCACGATGGACCGGCAAGGCAAGGTACTAAAGGTTGAGCTGCACCGAGCCAGTGGTATCTCGGCTCTCGACCGAGAAGTCGTGGCCTTGGTGCGCAGGGCAGAACCACTGCCTAGACCACCAGAAGAGGTACCCGGTGATCCTCTGACAATGGCTGTTCCGGTCGAATTTTTTATTCGTTAACCAAAATAAATTGCTTTCTCAGAACTGGGAGGCCTGGTTTCACATAAACCAGAAAGTCACCTCCCTGGACAGAGGAAATCATCCACATAATCCGTTACCCTGCACTAGCGACCTATCGGCCTGCTGACTCTATTGACTAGGTGCTGGGCAAACTGCTTATGAGCAAGCAGACCAAGCGGACAAATATTGTTACTTTTGATGCACAACTACTGCAATAAGCTAGAAGGTAGAGGTACCGAATGAAAGAATCCACTGAAGACAGCGTAATGTCCTACACCCCGCCGTTGGCAAAGGGCTGGATGCGCTGGCTGTGGGGCGCCGCTGCTTGCTTTTTTATCGCCCTTGGCATTATCGGAGCCATTCTTCCCGGCCTGCCGTCGGCTGTATTTATTGTCCTCGGTGCCTGGGCCGCATCACGCAGCTCCCAGCGCCTGCACCAATGGATCGAAGAACACCATCTCTTTGGGCATCTATTGCGGACTTGGCGCAGTGGTTATGTAAGCCGCAGAACCAAGTTACTGGCCAGCCTGACAATGGCTATATCCCTAGCTTTTGCCATCCTTCATATCAGTAATATTTACCTTCTTTGCTTTACCATTGGCGGCATCAGCTGCGGCGCCTACTGGATTTGGTCACGGCCGGAACCCAGGGAGTAGACAACGCTACTTTCTACCCCTATTTGGCAGCAGACACCCGTAGATTTTAGCGCTATAGTCCCCCAACAAGGATTTGTCTGGGGGACAGGATGTACAACGTAGTACTTTTTTCACCTTCTAGGTGCAACAATTTGGACCGGTGGGCATCTGATACTTGCCTGCACAATACTACCCAAAGTTTTACGGGATAAGGATGTAGCTTTTCTTTCCCGGTTTGAAAGCAGCTACGAAAAGATTGGCATCCCCGCCCTGCTCATTCAAATACTCTCCGGGCTATATCTCTCATATACCCTACTGCCTGACTTATCCCAGTGGTTCAACTTCTCCAATCCAATTTCTCGCCTGGTATCCTTCAAACTGATTCTTTTGGCATGCACTTTCTTACTGGCAATTGACGCAAGGCTGCGAATCATTCCAAATCTTTCTGAAAAAAATCTCACTGCACTGGTATACCATATTATCCCAGTTACAGTACTGTCCGTTCTCTTTGCTTTTGTTGGAATTTCATTTCGAACGGGATGGTTGTTTTAGATTGCGCCCCAGCGCACATACTGCTGAATCAGAAGGAGATGCCAAAAACGTCCCCACTGGCTTGCTTGATCGATATACTGAGCAAAAATGGGATATGACAGGAGTTCGGGGTTTGTCTATAGCTGAATACTATGAAGTGATTTTCGATACGCTGGAAAAAAACGAATCCATCCAAGACGGCCTTGAAAACCTTTCTTTTTGGGCTGATGGCCGAACCCCCAATTTGGCATGGCTAAAGCTGCCCACTATGCTAGGAACGGATGAACTTGACCTAGCCCAAACATGGTTCGATACAGAACTGGTAGCTGCTGGGGACTCGCTTTCTCCTTCAGTCCTATATTTCGAGCTGCGTGAATTCAGAGATAGTATCGGCCGGGAATTCCCGGATATCAGCTTAACACTACTTCCTCAACTATTTAAAAGCAGACGGGATTGGATATATTCGAATTCTGATTTGGGCTCGAGATATTTGAGAAATATTGCAGCCTTGTGTAAAGGAGCTAACAAGCCGAAACACCTAAATAGAGACGGATACATTGGTTTCAGCTTATGCTATACATCCCTCCTAGCACGAGAACTCTGCAAAAACGAACAACTTCTCCAATACAGTGAAGAAGCACCGATTAAAATTGTTGTTGGATTTTCTTCTGGAGACCTTCTTGAGATTATGCGTATATCTAACGGCCTGCTTTATTACGAACGTCGCTTTGCGCAGTTAGAGAGCCTGTAAATAATTAGCTATATCTCTGTGGACTTTGAAGACCCGCCCTAAAGGACACCCAGGTATAAGTATCCTAGCTTCCCTTAGCCTTAGAAAATTGGTACCACAAAGCAATCTGGCATAAACACACCAACTATCACAATAATTTTATACTGACCGAAAATAGCATCTATTGCTCAAGGAAAAAACTAATGGAACTAGCAATTTATCAAGTAGATGCCTTTGCCTCCGAGGTATTTGAAGGTAATCCTGCTGCTGTGTGCCCTCTTGATAACTGGCTTGCGGATGAGACACTGCAAAAGATAGCTGAGGAAAACAACCTTTCTGAAACCGCATTCTTTGTTAAAAATGAAGATACCTTTTCTCTGAGATGGTTTACTCCTGAGGCAGAAGTAGATTTATGTGGCCACGCCACACTCGCAGCTGCCCACGTTCTATTTACTCATTTAAGATACTCAGGCCAAACCATCCAGTTTGATACAAAAAGCGGCCCACTGTTAGTCCAGAGATCGGGAGTTGTCTATAGTATGGACTTTCCGGCTAGCATTCCGGTATCCACAGAGGCACCAGATGCTCTTATTGATGGCCTCGGCATCACTCCGCGAGAAGTTCTGTGTGCATATGATTATATAGCTGTGTTGGGTAGCGAAACCGATCTAAAATCTGTAAAACCAAATTTTATAAAACTTTCCCAGCTGGATAAACGAGGAGTTGTCATTACCGCTCCTGGGGCAAGTAACGATATTGATTTCGTTAGCCGATGCTTCTATCCAAAATTAAAGGTAAACGAAGATCCTGTGACCGGGTCAGCGCACTGTCAACTGGCACCATATTGGAGCCAACAATTTAAAAAGGATGTGCTTTTAGCTAAGCAACTCTCCAAGCGGACTGGACTAATCCACTGCGAACTGCATAGTAACAGAGTCTCTCTCAAGGGAGGCGCTGTAGATTATCTTCACGGCAGTATTAAGATTTAATGGCTTGGAAAGTAAAATTTATATAAGGAGCCTCTAAATAATTCTGTGATATCACTGGCTCACAGAGATATTACGGAATTGCTCAGGAGCTCCACAAGTCATCTTGCTACATATTCTCATTAAAAGCTCTTCGGCTCTGCTTAGTGGTAACCTCCCCCCCCCCAAAAAAAACAGAAGAGCCACTATCCGAACCTCCAGTTACAACCTGACTCAACACCCTAGCCTTTTACTTATCTCAAAGTGAGAACTTAGAGCCTATAGATGTCTTCCTGACCCAGAATGTAGATCCAGGGCAATAGTTAAAGATTGCGCGCCCCTTGTAGTACATCAGTGAATCACCTAACCTTCAAACACGCCACCATTGACCGTAAATTGCACAGACAGTCTATTATTTGGACAAGGTCATATAGCTGTCAGGTAAGCGTCGCAGGAACATCGTAGCCAATAAGGACTGCCCCCCTGAAAATGGAGCTCAATTTTCAGGGGACAGAAGTATGGAAATGAAAGTTAACTCAAAGAAAATTATTAAACTGAGAACAACTAGAGCTTGGAGTCAACAACAACTAGCCGATGTTGCATCATTAAGCCTTAGAACCATTCAACGGATAGAAAAAAGTGGAAATGCCTCTCAAGATTCAATTAAAGCAATATCTTCAGCATTTTCACTGGAGCCCATAGATATAATCCTTGAAGAAAACCCGAAAAGATCGATGGCCAAGCAGGGCAGAAAATATCTCACCGCAATATTGGCCCTGGGTACGACTTTGCTCTTGTATACCTCCTTATCGTCAGCTTCTCCAATAATGCTTAAGGTAGATGCCAGCACCAGAAACGAGAACCTGGCCTCCGTCCGCCTCCTCAATAACAAAGGAGATGAAAGCGAAATCCAAATCGAAAACACACTTAGGTTCGAGGTATCTGCCGAGCAAGTTTCTGAAAACCAAATTCGATTACAGACGAAAATATATGAATTTGGGGCTTCTAGTGGTTATAAGCAGATAGCAAGCCCCATTCTGGTGACAGGGTTCAACCAAGCTGCAGAGGTAGAGTTTAAAACTTCAAACGGAACCCCGTTTAAAATCCAAATTACCCCTGAAATTTAGCCTGCCCAGCAAGGCTGGCACCTCATCAACGCTATCAGGAATATCTCCTAGGCCTACCTTGTTGTGGGTGGGCCTGAGAGGTATGCGGCGAGTGATATATATCCTAGCGAAAACTGCCTTCCTGAGCACACCTAGTAGTTATTGCAAATAAGTACACACTTACATTTAGGGTAAGATTTTGGAAGCGGAAGAATGCAAGGCTCAGACATTAATCCAGATGCCAACATAAACAATTCTTTACATATGAATGCGTCGCATATTGCAGCAATATTTTATACCGAAAATCGCGAGTAGATTAAAAAACAAGAAACGACGATCATCACGACCAAAAAGTGCTACAAGTCACACTTTTAGCATGCAATCCGTGCTAAATTCAGCGCATTCAAGTCGAGGTCAGCTTGATTGATTGCCGGACCGAAAACGCTGGTAAGCTCGCTGTAGGTAGTATTCCAATCATATATTGTTTTGTGCCAGTAGGCTCGATACCCATCAGCAGACAATTAGAAGTATGCCCTCCACAAAAGGAAGTAAATATTTACTTACAGGTCAAGTCTGAAGTAAATAGCGAGAATATAGCGATATCAAGAGCAATCGCAAAAATCGATCGTAGCTTAAGGTCGGAAGAACCTCTTCTTCACCTTGATGCAAGCACGAGAAAATGTGCATTGCAACTCTACGAGAGAGACGAAAACTGTAAAAGGACAAAGGAAGTCGTTCTTAAGGTATGTGCACAATAGGGAAAAGGCAGAGACAGGGATATTTTAGGTGACCAAAAGCACTCATAGTCTAATTTTCTTTTTTAGCAAAACACTCATGGCAAAGAAAAAAAATTGACATAAATGTAGGGTCGTTTGCTTTGATAGATTTATTCAGTATCAAAATAATCTGTACCCGCCATTAAAAGTGCCTTATCACTTTTGAAAATTTTGATTTTCCGATTTAACAAAAACCCAACGTATCGACAACCTTGTAACCACGGTTATCGGTGCAATCGACGCAACAGCTGACTTTTCTAAACAGAGAGACTTATTTCTATGAGCACTGACAAAAGCAATGACTCCACACCATTTTTAGCGGGCATGAGCGCTGTTGAGCAGCAATCATCTCTTTCGGGCTCAGGCTCCAAGTCAGTGCTGGGTGAAGGTATTAACTTTCGTGGCGAGCTGATCGGCACCGAAGATCTGCACGTGGAAGGTACTGTTGATGGTACCGTGATCATGGTTGGCCACAATCTTTCTGTTGGCACTGGCGGTGCAGTTACTGCCAATATCCACGCAAAAAATATTGTTGTAGAAGGCACCTTGGATGGCGACGCCCTTGCCGATGAGTTGATCGAAATCCGCAACACTGCCCAAGTTAATGGCAATCTGATTGCACCGAGAATCAAGCTGGACGACGGCGGTAAATTCCGTGGTTCCATGGACATGGTTGATACCGATTCCGAAATGAAAGAGCGCCACAAGGAATTCTCTGATCGCCTGGTACACCCAGATCTGCCCGCAGCAGAAGAGAAGCCCGCAGCCCGTACTCGCGGTAGCTCTACCTACTCCTCCAGCACCACGAGCACAAGCGATTCCTCTCGCCTGTCCGACACTAGCGACTACCTCTTCGGCGCTAAAGAAACCGAAGAAGAAGCTGAGGAAAGCTAAGAAACCTTCTTAGCTAGTCCTCAATATGGGCCCCGGCTAATGCCGGGGCTTTAGTTTTGGTGTGGGAAATATGTTGCAGCATCATTCATTTGGTATTGCTGCTTTGGTGGATGAAGTCATTCAACCGGGTAGTAAAGTTTTAGATTTGGGATGCCTTTCGTTTGGCACCACACAGCCTTTATTGGAGCGCTCCTGCCAGACATTTATCGAAGATTTACGCAGCCTGCTACTGGACACCTCTGCCCTCGATAAAGAAGTCAGGGCCGATAAGCTTTCTGAATATCTCACCAAAAAGCCCCAACGAATCAAGCTTGATGTGGTGCTCTGTTGGGATCTATTCAACTTTATGGAGCCTGAGCTTATTACTAAGCTCATTGAGGAAATCCGACCCCACTTAAAGCCTCGTACCATTTTCCATACAATGCTGTACACCGGCACTATGCCCAAGGGGCCCGCTGACTTTAAGCGCCTTTCTGGCTTTACCTTCAATACAGAGCCGCTCCACATGGAAGAACCACTGCCCACTTATAGGTACTCATCCTTGAATTTAATGAAGACTATGGGCAACTTCTCCCTGCGCTCCTCCCTGCTACAAAGAGAGGGGATGCGTAAAGACCTTATCGAATTAATGTTTGAATATGGCAATGTAAAATCGCCAACTTCCGTAATGGCCAGTGGATCATCAGCAGCGGTATCCGCCTTCCAGAAAAACCGCCTTACTAATATTTCGCTAACCGCTCTAGGCACCGCCCTGACTCACGTTAAGCGCTCACCGGTCAGCAAAGTTCTGGATATTGGGCAAAAGGCTGGGAGAAATATGGAGCACCTCCAAAGGGAGGCCGGTGAACTGTTTATTTCTGATTTTTACTCATCACTCGCTTGGCAAACCAGCAGAAAAGTGCCATTTGAAGAAGCAGTGCAGGCCGCATTGCGACAGGCAACTCTGCCAAAGGATCTCAATTGCATCCTCCTCTGGGATCTTCTCAACTTCTTTTCCACCGAGCAAATACAATCGATCACTAAGGCCCTGTATCAATATCTCAGTGAGGGTGGCGTGATGCACTTTTTGCTATTTAAACAAAACAAGCTTCCCGTTAACTGTGGTGTATTTGAAATTCAAAAGTCGGGCCAGGTTGGAACCTATATTCACGCTTCAGGTAGTAAGCAAACCCAACTCCGCACCATCACCGATGTTGTGAAATCTCTACCAGAGATGAAAGTACTCAGCCAGGGAACCGGGCGAATACCCAACGGACCTTTTTATCACGAAATAACAATGCAAAAAGTTGTAAAGGATAAATAATGACCCAGTTTTTCTACCACTGGTTAACCAAGTTGTCTGCGGAACAGGTTACCGACACCTTTCTTATGGTCATGCTTGCCATTGGTGCTATAGCCATAATCCTCTACCCTTTAGGCAAGTTTCCCCGCTTTGTAAAGGAAACACCATCACTACTGACGGCCCTCGGTATTTTAGGTACTTTTATCGGTATCATTATCGGTATCTACGGGTTTGATCTAAACGATATTGACACCTCAATTTCAGAACTGATGCAAGGTCTGGAAACCGCCTTTATGACCAGTATTTTGGGACTCTTCCTTTCCCTGATATTGCGAACAATTTTTCAAATATTCACTAAAGAACAAGCCCCTAAAGCGACAGCAGATGACATACTGCAAGCTATTAATGGCCAGCGCGAAGATCTGGCAAAATTCCAGCGACAGATTAGTGATGAAGTCCTACAGTCACTCACTGCGGTTGTAGAAAAGTTTAATAGCGGCCTGAATGCCCAGATGGGTGAGAACCTACAGCAGTTTACCCAGCAATTGGAGGCCGTATCCCCTGCCCTGCAAGCCCTAATAGATCAGCATCAGCAGCACGCAGAACTCGCAACTATTTACCGCGACCAAACTGCAACTCTTCTCAATGAAATTAATGGTGCTCAGGAAAACCTTCTACTGTTACACCAACGTATTACTGAGCTGCCAGAAATTTTCAACGTGATTCCCACCCTGGTAGAGCAGCAGCGCAATCACGCAGAGCAGATATCAATCATGCTGAATGAGCAGCAAGCTTCTATTGAAGTTCTACAGCAATCGATCCCCGATATTGCGCCCAAGTTTGAAGCGCTCACCCGAGGAATTGACCAAGCTCAACAGCAACTGGGGGCCCAGGTTTCCAACCTGATCTCCCTGAGTAGGACCCAGGCGGAAGTATTCGACCAAAGAACCAGTAGGGTCGTAGCCCTGGCCGATGTGGTTACCAGTATGGACCCCAACCACTTCTCTAAAGCAATTCACGAGCAGGCTACCAGTCACCGGGAATCCGTGGCCGAGCTAGCTCAGCTGATCGCCAAAACTCACAACCAGATGATTACCGAATTGTCACAAGTGATTACTCGCGATCTGAGTAATGCCGATGTCAGCATCAAGCGCCAATATGAGCTTCTGGATGAGCGTCTACGCGATGAAGTAGATAGTGTTATGGCAGCGATGGGCGATGCCCTAGGCACTTTAAGCGGAGAATTCTCCAGAGACTTCCGCCAGCTCATCCAGCAAATGAAGAGAATCGATGCGCAGGCTCAGAGAATCACTGGAGAGGCGCATGTTTGAAAGCACGCAAGCCAGTAGTGAGTCCAGCGATAGTCAATGGATTAGTCTATCGGACATGATGGCTGGCCTGATGATGGTATTTCTCTGTATTGCCGTCTTTGTAATGCGCTCCCTTATCGACGAACGTGCCAAGATTCGTGAACTCGCTGAGTCTTACCGGGACACCCAGTTGGCCATCTATCAAACTCTGCAACAGGAATTTGCCCACGACTTAACTCGATGGGGAGCGTCCCTGGATAAGCAAACCTTGGCCATCTCATTTAATAACAGTGATGCCTTATTTAAAACCGGTGACTTTACCCTAAGCGACAATGCCCGCGAGATTATGTCCTCCTTTGTACCTCGCTACATCGAAGTGCTGACGCCCTATATGGATTCCATTGCCGCAATACAGATCGAAGGGCACACAAGCTCTGAATGGGGAGACCAATCCGCACCGGAAGCAGGTTATTTCCACAACCTGCGACTTTCCCAACAGCGCTCACGAGCCGTAATGCAATATGCCCATTCATTACTGCCTTCGCAGCAAGCCGTCCTGGTACGGGCCAAGGTAGCAGCTGTCGGTTACTCCTCGGCTCGCCCAGTCTTGGATAAGAATGGGGTAGAAGATCCGGATCGCTCCCGCCGGGTAGCATTCAGGGTAGTTAGAGACTCAGAAAGCCATATCCTGCAAATCCTTGAGGAAGCTCTGTGAACCTCACAAAATTTCAGCCTATTCAAAACCGTCAGGCTATCACAGCGCTGCCAAGCGCCACACGAGCATTGTCAGTATCCTATGAGATTAGCGGTGGAGATTCATTCCCAGCCGGCAAACGCCCCTTAGCACAGCGCTTATCTGAAATGTCTGATCGAAACAGCTTAGCCAAAGCCATCCGTACTGGAATGCAACTCGATTCAAGCGATCTGGATAGCGTACCTGTGGCTTGGCGCTACCGGGGTATCCCGGTTTTTTTATTTGGCCTGGAACAAAACCCGGACTCTTTTGGTCAAGTTCATATTTACCCCAAATGCCCAATAGTGAATAGCTATAAGGGGCCGGTTTGGATCAGTAGTGACTATAGCGAAGCGTGCAAGTCATTTCCCCAGGATCAATTAAAGCCATGCCCTCACTGCTTACGTCACCTTTACAGCCACAATATTCCCGACGTTGTACACAAAGACCGTTTCGGCAATGTAACCAATATCGACTGGCTGACCTATACCCGATACTTTGCCAGCAATATTTTTCGAAGACACTCTCTCATCTGGAAAAATGGCGAACGCCCCCAAAAAGTTAGCTCTGTATTTACCCCTGAAAACCCGAAATATAACTGCTCTATCTGCCAATGCGATATCAAAGCCAGTGGATGGGCACTCAACCAAAAGCTTGCAGAAAGTAGCGGTCTCCCCAAAGAGATTTGCTTGCTCTGTGCAGAGAGAAGGGCCCGCGCTGTCATACTCGCACCACCCCAAGCCTCACTGAGAGCCGCTACATTGCGCTATGAATCCTTGGCAAAGCAACTGGGCAGTGATCCCCAGGCCTCATGGATGATCGCAGAACAGGTAGTCCCCGCATCCTGGCTACCATTAATACAGAGGCTTAAATCCTTAATGGGGCCACCCAAAGTCTTCCAAGTAATCGCGCCTAGGGTATTGGCCGTACTATGCTGGCCAAACCTCGGCCGCGCCATTATTGCCGATGGCACCAAAGAGGCAAAGATACCAGCCAGTTACTCAGTTTGGAAAAAGGCTCAGATTGAGCGGGAATTAGGGCTAAGCAACTAGCCACTTCAAAGTGCTGCCTATCGGCAGCTTGCTTTTGATACCATTCCCTCTTAACCCACTTTAATCAAAGAGTTAGCCTATTTAATTGCTTCAAAACTCGCCCTGAAGATTCCGATATTTTTACTTGCTATAGCAGAAATATAGAAGCCCTCCCAAAATCTTTTATAGCTTTTAAGCTCAAAATAATAGAGACGCATCCTGCATTGCAAGCAATGCACAATAATAATTACTTCGCTGTGTGTACTCGAAACACCCTATCAATTCGTTACTGTTTTTCACAAGAAAGTTATTCCCCATATGCCAGGATGACTCGGAACCGTAATTCAGTAAAACGCCAAAAAGAACAATCATCATAAAAATCTAAATAATTTAATCACCCCCTCCATAATACCAACCATATCCGGCACAGAAATTTACGACCAGCAGAAAAAATAGAACCCATGCTACAAACCAAAAAAGTAGCTACAGCATTACTAGGCAGCCACCATCTACCATAACGACGAGCCGATAAATAAATAATTCGTGAATTTAAGTAAACATTAAAAGAATGCTGAAATTATCGCTTGAACCCAACTTTAATGAAGAGTAGCTTGATAATTAAATGAGCATGACACAAACCGAATTATGATAGCTCCTGCATTTGTAGTTGAGTCCGAGCCAAATAAAAGGTGCTCCTCAACGAGAGGGATACCGATTACATTTGACTCTGAATCAGTCATTCTATAGTAAGATGGAGATAGAAAAATGCCAGTAAATAATATAACCCTGCAAGATGCAAAAGCCCGTGTTCGAGCTACTTTACAGGCCGGCGGCCTAGTAATTATACAAGAGCCACATAACGATGTTCCCCACGGTTTCTCCTTTGCTGCTGAAGCTATAGCGGACAATAGCGATCAACCTCACTCGCTGTTCGTTGAAGCACCACATGAAATTAAAGCTGCGGGGAGCCTAGCCACTTACCCTCAAAGGATAAAAGACTACTTCGCAGGGGGTGTAACTGACACTGAAACATCAGAGCTATTAATCAAATTGGCTACTCGAAAAAATTGGGATATAGCATGCGTAGACTCATGGAGAGGAAATGGAGCTTGGAAATCTTCAGAAAAACGTCAAAAAGGAATAGCGAGACGTGTTATTCACCATTTTAATATAGGTGGGCGCCCAGGAGGAATAATCCCTATTGGGTCTGCACACGTAACAGGATTAAGAATGGGAAGGAACATGATTGGAAATCGACGTGTTGATCGCAGAATAAGCACTCTTGCAAATCAAATCCCTGATGATCAGGCCATTAATTACCAAGGCTATTGGGGATTAGGAAGGTATATCGCTGGACGAAATTTACAAATGTATAAATTCACAGCGACCGGAGATTATTCGCATATCAGCGAACCAAATATTTCTCGGGACCTTCACATTCAATTTGTTCCTCGCGACAGAATTTTTCGAGCTCCAAATCTTGCCATCTAGGAACCCTAAAAGCTCTTGCTTATTCTTTTACTTTCTCAGCATATAACCTTCATCTCACTTGAGATGAACTCTTAGAAATGACACAAACTTTCTTTTTCCGTCAGCAAGCTCCACCGACTCAAATTGCTGGCGGGCTTCTCTCACACTGATACCATCTCGAACAGATGCCAAATATAGCCTCCACAACTGGAAACGGCTAAATGACTATATTTCCGAACATTTCATCGAACAAAACCTATAAAATTAGCAGTAACCAAATCCATCTAACATAAAAACCCAACCTACATCCTACAGCCGCTCAAGAAAAAATACTTCATAACACATACTTATATAGCACCTCCTGAAAATAATGATCCGCGAAACAAGTGACATTTAAAACAATAATTTGACAGGAGTGTACCAAAACCCTTTATGACATCAAAATCCGAGAACATACCAACCGACACAACATACGCCCACAAACACAGATCCAGCATTTGCCTTAAAAAATTTATTCAGACTTATTAAGATGCAGACAAGGTATAATAAAACCCTATCAAAAGCCCTTCTTACAATCACTTTTTACCGACAACCGTTATCGTACATGCCGACGATTTGTTACAGGAGTTTCCCGAACAAATACTTACTAAAGCCCTAGATAGCAACCACCAAAATTCAACTCAAGAAGGATTTAACACCAAAGCATAGAGATATCTCTTTGTAAACGATGGTGTGATTGGCCATTATTGAGGCACCAATGAATAATGAGGTACAAGTAAGTAGCGGCTTGTGAATTGGCTCTTCATATTCTGACTAGAATAGAAAAACCATCGAAACCAGACAGAAATACTAACATTACTGACGAAAACAGCTATTAAAAAGCTCCGCCCTAGGCAATCAATGTTGTGCCTGGTATAACCTACAAAAATAGATAATACTCATGAAAAAGTTGATTTTCTTTCTACTATTTTCTAGCTGTGCAAATGGAACATCTATAGAGCCTGCAACACTGGGACAGTTTCTAGAAAGCACCGATCACGTTCCACATGCTCTGGTTCAAAAGGTAGATATGATCACCTCAAGCGGAGAAATCACCTTTAATCCAGATGGGAGAACCAGTCCCTTATCAGGGAATAAGATTAGGCTCCATGTTAAATTGATGCCAAATGGTGTAATTAAAAACAATCTTGATCATGTCCCCCCGGAATTTTACGTAGAATTTTGGGAAATGTGGCACTATCAACTCGGCAATATCCAAGGGTCATCATTAGGCGGAGAATTTATTTTTCTGCTGAGAGATCCAAACTTAAACAAGGTATACCCCCGGTATTTTATGAGAAAAACAGATGAAAAACCTAACATTATTGAACTACTGAAGAAGCTATCTGACTAATTAATGCTACCTCTAAATTCACCCTTAAATTTTCAGTCAGCATGAAAGTCTCAGTATAATGTTTAAACACTAGATTCTGTATACTCTATTCTAAATATCGCGAAGGGAGGCAACATACAGCTTCTCGGATACTCTTGAATACCCTGCCACTTTCTCCAGCAACACCAAAAAGGAGTACATGTTTTGAAATTAATCACAGGCACTGATTCCACCTGGTCCTTAAGAGTCTGGATATGCACCCAAATCGCAGGCCTTGACATTGAGATCAAAGCCATAGACCTCTCCAGCCCTAACTACAAAAACGAAGTACTTAAATATTCCCAAGCTGGACTTGTACCTGTATTGTTGCTTGAAGATACTTACATTCATGATTCACTAGCAATCGCTGAGTATTTTAATGAGCTCTCCAAAGGCATCTTGTACCCTTCTTCAAATATTGAGCGAGCACAATCAAGAAGCCTATGTGCTGAACTTCACTCCGGTTTTATCGCTTTAAGAAGCAACTGCCCTTTCACTTTAGATAAAAGCAACTCCTCTCCGGATATTAACTCTGGAATTCAGGCTGAGTTAAAAAGGATTGAAGATATTTTCTCGAAAGCAAAACTGCCCTTCATGTTCGGCTCTGCTGGGGCTGTAGACGCATTTTACGCAATACTCGCTTATAGACTATATGTTTATAATATCTCATTAAGCGAGAAAGCTACCAAATACCAGCAAAGTCTTTTGGAGTGGCCAATCTTGCAGCAAGCAATTGACCTGGCTGCAGAGTGGAGAAACTCATAATTAAAGCTGTCACCAAATGTCGCTTTGGAAATTTCTTATCAACTCATCGATTACAAGGTTGGCTGTAGCCAGCCTTGTAGTTACAACAGTATCAACACGGCGAAAATTTGTAAGTTATTTACCTAATTTGCCATAATCACTAATAAGGCAATCAATCTTAAAGGGCCTCGGATAAGATACATGCTTATATCCAGCCTACACTTAAGTACTGAGCAAGCAAGAAGCGCCACATCTCAAACTACTTGGCTAGCCATTATCAGCCTCCTCTTAGGCGCAGCCTGTATTCAGTTAGTTATCATGCGCTTTTTTAATGGGCAAATGGCACCGGATGTCTTCGCAAGTTTATTACATCAGCTTGTACAGACTAAGGGCACACCTGCACTTGTCAAATCACTGGTCAGCTACCTTATCCCCTACTCAGCTTTTGTGACCTATACACTCCACCTGGCACTATTGCTTGCTGGAACCCTCTTGATATTGCGTGTTTTTATTGTTTTGGGCGCGACACTCATGTTTTTCGGCTTTATCTTGCTGTGGGGGTTGACTTACATGGGAGAAAACAGCTGGTACTTCGAGTTTTTGTCACCTGCGTTATTTGCCTTAATCTTGGCAGTTAGCATTTACAAGCTCCATAAAGACTCTCAATACAATTTTCGTTCTCGGTTTTTAGGCGCGGTGATAGCACCGAGAGTAAGCCTATTAACCTGGGGTTGTGCGATTGTTGTAGCATCTGCTCTCTTATTTGGGGTCTTTACAATGTCACGCAATGGTGGCGATTACGTATTCACTGTAAGCGCCCTATCCAGCATTACCATTGCCATTTTATCAATAGCTTCAAAGTATTTAGACAAGTATCGAAATACTCCCCCCAAACAGGATTCAACTCCGATATTAGGGCGCTGGATTGATCTTTTTACCTTCACCATCGGGGTAATGTTAGTCTTTCAGGTTTTTGAGGATGGGCTATTAAATTGGTTTACTGTAGAAGGGTACCGAGGTCTCATTAACTCCTATGTCGAATACGGGAATACACCGTATTGGTATCGGGGAGCCTTGGCCTGGGTAGCGGATCACGCCGAGATCTTTATGCCAACCCAGAGAGTATTCGAGACCTTTGCTGCAATCTGTATGGTAATTTTAGTCTTTCGATTTCCAGTTGTACTGCTGGCGACCGGTCTCTTTGCCATTCTCTCTTTTACGGAATTTGGAGTTACGAATGCTTGGCCTCCCGCACCAGGCAAGCCTCCCGCCTGGGTATTTGAACTACTGCTTACAACATCGGTTAGCTTTACCTGCGGTCTCTATTACTTACTAGATGCTATTGCGCACAAATCCTGGAAGCATTGGATATTGGGTCCCAAAATATTTGACTCAATATCAGATTTCAATAAGTGTTTTTTATTTATTTTCTTACTTATTATCGAAGTAATTATATTTTCCTCCACTCCCATACAAGAGGAGACCAAATTCATTGCACTTCACTTCTCAGCACTGTCACTTATTCCTTTATTCTTCATTATGATCATTCTGGATAAATACCGAGCAATCACACCCAATATAGATTTTTATACCAACCCAAATGGGAAAAATCATAACCAACTACCGTAAGCTCCCACCTACTTTGGCTTTAAGTAATAAACCCTATAAAACGGACGTTTGTGCAATTTATATGGCCGGCAATATTGCAGCAACAACTAACAGGAGTAATTCCACGGTACAATGTGGGCATAAGCGAATATTGGTAGCCGAGGCCCCTTCGCCTACGAACTTCCTCTGATAACGTTATAGAAATTTTATTGGGTTAATTTGCGTCATGAAGACTCTTCATCTGGTAATTTTATTTAGCATCCTGTCTATTTTTTCTACTTATGTGGCAGCAGAGAGAATTAAGATCGACAACTCTCTCACTATCCACTACGAACAAGCGGGTAATGGCGATACGACAATCATCTTTATTCCCGGCTGGATGATGTCTACAAAGGTTTTCGAGCATCAACTTGCCCATTTCAAGGACTCCACCAAGTATCGCGCGCTAGCTTATGATCCCCGCGGCCAGGGCATGTCATCCAAGCCTGTTGAGGGCCATACTTATCAGCAACACGCTCGAGACTTAGCTGCACTGATTGACAAGCTGGGGCTTGATAGCGTGATTCTCGCGGGCTGGTCCTATGGAGTGACCGAGCAACTGGCCTATCTCAACCAGTTCGGCACTGACAAGATAAAAGCCATGATTATGATCGACACTGGCCCGGATATTTCTGGGGCCAGCCGGGACGAGTGGGTCTGGTATCTGAATGATGATTCAGACGGATACTCGCGCTCATTCACTGAAGGGATTATTGAGGATCGCGAAAATGTGATTGCAGAGTTCGTCAAATGGATGCTTGAAAATCCCACTGCGGAAAATATTGCCTGGGTGTCTAATATCGCCAATCAAACCTCTAGCAGCGTCGCCGCAATTACCAACGCTACTGGTTTTTACCTCGACTACAGCAAAGACCTTATCGGCCTTGAAGGGAAGATTCCCATGCTGTATGTGGTACGAAATGAAGTTAAGGAAGTGGCTGACAAATGGATCAAATCTAATACTCCTTCCGCCACTACCGCTTATATGGGAAAGCATATGATGTTTTGGGAGAGGCCCGATGAATTCAATGCAATGGTCGATCAATTTCTGGAGAATATAGAAACTAAGTAGCATTCACTATTTTGTTAAAATTAGGGCAGACTGACTTCAGCCTGCCCTAAGCTTTAAGTCTGCAGGCCCTACTTCTTCGACTTACCCCCGCTCAACAAGGCATATCTCCTAGTCAAGGCACTTGACATCTAAAGGGTCAGTAAATAGATTTAAGTCATATAACAATAAATTGGCAACTTCTTCCGGCACAAACATCGGCGCACGTCGACACGAGTACCCTCTACTGAAAATACCTGACAAGCAGGCAAAAGCAGCTTTCTTCAACCAGTTTTAGCTGGTTAATTTAACCCGAACTTTAGTATTACACCCTAAAATAATACCCACATGGAGAGTGGAAAATGAGAGTTCTATTTTTAGCCTTGATAAGTGTGTGCTCGCTGATAGCAAATGCTTCAGATTTTATTCTCGCACAAAAGACGGAAATCAAATCAGATTTCCTTGGTGAAAACCGAACCATCTTGGTGAAACTTCCCGAACAATATAAGGATAATGACAAAGAATATCCTGTGCTCTACGTATTACATGCTCAGTGGGACATGCTTTCTACTTTGTCTACTATCGATTTACTTGAAGGCCAAGTGCCCAATTTTATCGTGATTGGTGTAGAGGGAATGGGTAAGGAGTTGCGCCCAAATCAAGGTAAATCGGCAGCATTTTCTCAGTTCCTAGCGGACGAAGTTGTGCCCTATGTCAATACAAACTATCGAACCGCAGATTTTAGTATTTTGTCTGGGCACTCCAACTCTGGCCGCTTCGTACTGGACTACTGGCTAAACGACAAAGCACCATTTTCACAGTACTTTGCGTTTAGCCCATCATTAGAGGATAAATATATAACCGGGCGAGTTTCCAATTTAGCACCTAAACAACTTAAAGAGCTTTCCCCGCTGACCGTGACCATCGCTAATGAGGGGAATCATATGCAAGTCCCATTTGACGAATTGAACCAAGCTCTCGCAAATGTACCGGGTGCAATCTTTACCTTCCAGAAATTCCCAGAACAATCCCACAGAACGACTAAACATCACTCTATGCAATTTGCCCTTCAACACACTTTTACAGGGTGGGAACCTACTTACGAACTTAAAGTAAGTGGGTTTGATGGACTGACAAATCACTACCGTAATTTATCAGATAAATTTGGCTTCAAAGTAGTTATTCCCACCAATACCCTGCAGCGCTTGATGGCCCACCATGCCATTTCCGACTCTGAAAACGCTGCTAGCGAATTAAAACTCCATATCGCATACACCATTAAAGAAATTTCGGGCGGGGTCGATGCCACAGTCGAAACAGCAGACTACTTGCTGAACAATGGCTATGAAGAGGCAGGGGAAACCATATTGAAAGAGATGTGCAACCAGGCTGAAGAGCACGCTCGCTGCAAAGGCTGACAAAAATCTACTCGAAGGCCAGACACACTCTCAATGTGAAGCGAGCCCACTAAAACTTATCGGAAAGTTTGCAGAGTAAAAAAGGAAGCTACCCGCCCTATCATGATTTAGGTGCGGGCTTCTATAAAGGCAGGCTCTCGTTAGCGGCGTGCGGCGAAAATGCCACCGGTCATTACCGCTAAAGAAGATAAAAGTCCAACACCTACCAAGCTATACAAGCTAATGGATTGCTTGGCCATCTCGGCAACTACCTCACTGAAAGGGAACTGCCAGGCAATGATCCCTAAGGCAGCTGCTACCGCGATATACTGAGAGTAACTGGAACGACGCTTTGAGCGTTTAGGCTGCGCAGGGAGCGCGGCCATCACGCGGTCACAAAAACCATCGTTATCCAAATGGGGCTCATTGAACTGGAGCTGTTCACTTAGCCAGGCGTCAAACTCCCGGTCGTTGCCCTCTAATGCCATTTCACTCAAGGCGTTACCTTTCGTGTTGCGCTGTTCAAAGTTAACCATTTACCACCTCCTCACGCCAGGGCTGTAGCAAGCTACGCAGCTTGGCCCGAGCACGGTTGACATGGGATTTTACCGTACCAAGCGGCAATTTCATAATACTTGCCGCCTCCTCGTGAGAAAAGCCCCTGTGCATACACAGATGGATTGCTTGCCGTTGCGGGCCACTCAGGGTATCCATCGCGGCAGTGAGGTCCCTAGCCATCCCTAACTGCCGGGATTCTTCAATAGCCTCATCGGCCTGAGCCCTATCCACTGCCTCTTGATCCACATCGGGCATATTCTTACGCTTGTGGCTCATGACGAGATTATAGGCGATACGGTACAGCCAGGTGCTGAAGCGGGCATCCCCCCTGAACGCCGGCAACGCCTTATAGGCCTTAATAAAGGCCTCCTGCGCCATATCGTCTGCCAGACCCTGGTCACCATCACACAGCTGTCGGAGCGAGTATCGCAGCTGAGATTGATAGCGACGAACCAGCTGGGCGTATGCCCGCTGGTCCCCGTCTTTGACGGCCCGCCTGATTAATTCCTCGTCATTGAGGTCCATACTCGCCTTTCCTACACCTGCTTGTTATCAAGCTTCCAGTTCACATAGCGAGCCACACCGATAAACAGAGGGATCAAGCCGAGACTGCCTACTCCAATACCCGCAAGGGCTGAGAGTGAGATGAATACTGCAGCGCCTATTGCGATCAGAGTGATACCGCGATCACTGGAGCTATTTGGCTCTCTCTCATCCAAAAGATCAATTAGCTCCGGGGGCACATCCCGACCATCAGCAACCATCTGGTTGATATTACTCATAACCAGTTGTTTCTTGCGATAGCTGCTGCGCGTTACCAACCAGACAATAAACACTGGCATGCCAAATACACAGAGCAGCGCTACTATTGGGATTACAGATGAGTCGTCACTTCCAGAGTGGTGTGAGTCATGGTGATCCCAGTGCCTACCCCGGTAGTCACGACTTTCCGATAACCTGATTCTGACATTGTCCGGTACGCTATTCAGGGTATCTTCAGTAACCTTGCCGTCTACATCCAGAATGCCCTTGCTTTTCAGCCGTTCAATAATTTCCTGGCTTAGGGGGCCGCCAAATTCCTGCCCCAAGTCAACCCGAACCTCACTTTTCTCACCATTCTCGCCTTCGGATTTGATCGTGAGAACACCATCCTCACGCAATATACGGACGCGGGTTTCAGATTCGGAGGCCTCCACACCTGGCGGCGGCGGGGGCTCTGGGACAAATGAGTCCTCCTCCTGGGCCCAGCTGCCCATGCTTATGCTGGATGCCGCAATGGCCACCCAACAGCAGATGACTGCCTGGAATGATTGTTTATTTCTCGCTCTCATTACTTACTCTCTAATCATTTTCGTTATCAGTGGTGTAAACCGTCGTTGGGGGGAGGTGACCTACATCACCATCATTCGAGCCTTGGAGTAGGGGTAAGCCATTCCTCCTCGGGGCTCCTTTTCCTCAGCAATACGCACAGGAGTTAGCCGGCTAACCTTCTCACTCTTATCAGTGCACTCACCAAGCTTCCTAAGTATTTGCTGATCAATTTTCTGTGTGAGCTCTCGGTGAATCCCATCCTGGGAAAGCGTCAGCTCGGAGGCATTAACCTGACCCACTTGCAGAGCCGCAACTATTAGAGATAGCGCGACGCAAAATTGTACCTTTTTAGTTGATCTCGCAGTAAACATTGTGATCTCCCGTTTTTCCCTTGCACGCCACTATGACGATTCGTGGAGCCCAGTTGGATGCAGCTGTATATTTTTTTTTACGCCAACACTTGGAACCACCTTCTAATGGTCATCACTGGGCTGGAACGATCGGATAAACTCGGAACACAATACGGAATGAGAACTTCGATATGACAACCCCTGATGATGTCCTGGTTTTTTGGTTTGGCAGCACTGATATTCGTGGCAACTCTATTGCTGCGGAGAAGCAGGGTTTATGGTTTGCCGCTACTCCGGAAGTGGACGCCGACATCAAGACAAGGTTTGGAGCTATTGCCGAGTCAGCGCAGCGTGGAGAGCTGGACCATTGGCAGCAAACTTTGAAAGGCGAACTCGCCTTGCTACTGGTATGTGACCAACTATCCAGAAACATTTACCGGGGCACCCGCCAGGCGTTCGCTGCAGACTCCCAAGCTCTGGCAATTACAATGTCGCTGATTCAGCGCGGAGAGGCCCCGAATCTTGGGCTCTACCAGCAGGTATTCCTGGGCATGCCGCTAGAGCACAGCGAAGACCTCGTGACCCAGCAACACTCGGTAGACTACTTTCGACAGTTGCAGCAAACCTTCGCAGAAGACAAAATTGCCTCGCCCTATCTCGACACTCATTATCGATACGCCCTTGCCCATCAAGAGGTCATCGAGCGATTTGGGCGCTTCCCTCACCGCAATGCGGCTTTGGGTCGCACTTCCACTCAAGCAGAAAAAGAATGGCTGGCTCAAGGGGGCGGCTTTAAATAATGGATTTACTCAGTTGGTTATCTCTCGCAGGGATCTGTGCCCTCGGTGCCATGTCACCGGGACCAAGTCTTCTTATCGTCTTACGCAGCGCCTCCTCAGGCCTACAACAAGGCCTGGCCAGTGCTATTGCTCACGGAGCCGGGGTCGCTATATACGCAATTCTTACCGCATTTGGCCTGGCGGTGCTGATTACTAGCTCTCCTCTTCTATTTAACATTCTGCAGTGGGCCGGTGCAGCAATGCTGGTCTACCTGGGCTGGAAAGCCCTCAGTGCCCCCGCACCGGGTACCAGTACTGCAACCGTACAACCTCCACACCAGAGCCTGAAGCGCTCTATCGCTCAAGGTTTTGGTGTTGCCTTCTTCAACCCCAAGATCGCCGTATTTTTCACCGCCCTATTCAGCCAGTTTGTGTCAGAACAGCAAGCCCTGAGCACCAAGCTGGGCATGGCAGCGCTGGTTTCAGGAGTGGATGCAATTTGGTACTGCATCGTTGCCCTGGCGGTTCACGCCAGCCGTAAACGCCAGCTGGTCAGCAAGCATATTGGCCATCGCATCCAACAGGTTTTCGGGATCTTACTGATAGGACTGGCTGCCCGGCTGATCCTTAGCATCTAAAGCCACAGGCCTGCAGAAAGCTTCACTACCTCAGTTCACCACACCCAAATAAAAAACAGGCCCGCAAGCGGGCCTGTTAAATGATGTGAAGACAGCCAGTCGCCCCGGGGGGAATGCGTCTGGCTGTATGCACATTATGACAGTGTTCACGCTTAATGGCGGACCAATCATCGCACCTGCTGGTCTTTTGACCGCATAGGGCCCTTTCTTCACCGCATCGTTGACACTGAATATTTATACAGTTAGGGTAGCGGCATACAAACTAAGTGGACAGTCTAATAGACGATTGGGAGGCACACGATGGCCGTAGTAGCTGTTTGGAAATGCGATAGAGACGGAGCAATGTTCGACAACAAAAAAGACGCTGAAGAACACGATAAGATGCTGGAGCTCGCAGCTAATATCACGTCGCTGATTGAGCGCCACATCGACAGCATTGATGAGCAAGTGGGCGAAGAGATCGGCCTGCTGTTGGCCAAACGCCGCGATGCCCTGGCTAAAGCCTGTAAAGGGAAGCCTGAAGTACTACTCGAAGAAGACGAAAACATGGTGCAGGAGAGCGAAGATGATCGCGTAACCCCGCTCGCCGCCAATCAGTAAACGCTTATAGATTCATCCCTGTACTCTGCCCGGTTCTACCGGGCTTTTTTGCGTGGGGCTCATACTGAGCCTCACCAATAAACTTCAAAGATTAATTACGGCATTAACAATGTTAATGACCGCCAACACAACGATAACGACCCAGCTGATTAAAGTTCCCCAGAAGCGTCCAAAGTGCAGCCCGCCTTTGCCCTTGGTCAGTCCATAGGCATGAAATACCCGTGAGATAAAAAAGAGCGCCCCAAAGAGGTGTAACCACAGTGCAGGCAAACCACCCAATTCTGCAGCCAGCAACAGAAGCAGCGCTATCGGAGTGTACTCAATCGCATTAGCGTGAACTCGCACCCTAATCTCATTGAAACGATCATCTCCGGTTCCAATTCCCACTTTCTTTGTGCGACGAAACTCGACTACCCTGAATGCCAAGTAAATAATCAGAAGCGCACAAAGGCCGGTGTAGAGTGCTGTGATATTCGCCATGTTTTTTCCTTGTTCTTATCAATCAGGCCAGGGAATATATCCCCGAAAGCGAGTATTCCGCCACACAAATCCTGCACAATCCAATGGACCATTCAGACCAATAGGTAGACGGGAAAAGAAAAGCGGGCTAGAAGCCCGCTCTTTGCATCTTAGTGCTTGTAACCAAATTCATGGCCCTTTGCGGGCTTGAGGTGTCGATCTCTGAGGCGCGTTGAGCGATTCACCAGAGATTGATTCTCACCCTCAATCAGGACCTGCTCAGCGTAGCTGGTAACTTCCAGGGGATCACCGCTCCAGATCACAATATCCGCAACCGCGCCCTGCTCCAACGTACCGCCCTCAAGATTAAAAATCTCAGCAACATTACTACTGATCGCTTTTAGGGCCTCCTCGTAGGGCAAGCCATTGGCTACAGCATTTCCGGCGGACTGACGGGAAAGGTAGACATTGTGAGTCGCCACATAATCGGGCCCACTGATTGCTACCTTTACCCCAGCTTTGGTCAGAATCGCAGCATTGTCCAGCCGCGCTCCCAAACTGGAAAATGAAGCCGGAATATTGTTGATCGCATCTATGACTACAGGCACCTGGGCCTGTGCCAGTTTGTCTGCAACCATCCAACCTTCTGCTGCACCGACAATGATGAGCTTCACCTTGTAGGCTTTAGCCAGCTCCAGTACAGCAAGAATATCGCTGGCACGGTTGGCAGTTACCATTAAAGGCTCCTTACCATCGATCACCGGCTGCAGAGCTTGCAGATCTGCCAGATCGTAATCCAGCTCTCGCCACTCTCCACGGTGAATTGCTGCACGATTATCACGATACTCCTGAGCTTCACGCAGAGCGTTCTCCACCTTGGCATAAGCATTGGCACGGCTGCCGCCGGCCAATTCACCACCGGACTCTCCCAGATAAGCTTTTTGCGCAACATTCTTTACTTTGACGCTATCAAATTCACCATTCAACTTGATAGCAAAACTGCGCCCTGCAAATATCTGCTGAGCATCGATAGCACCGCTGTCCCAAGTGCTGATTCCCGGTGAAACAACGGCACTGGTGACTCCACCCGCCCGGTTGAATGGGATCAGGGTGGACTTAGGGTTGTAAGCAGGTACCGGATTGAAGGCGCTACCGATACTGTCACCGGTCACTTGGTGATCGTTGGTGGCACTGGCCGCACTAATCTCGACCAACCCCAGTTCAGAAATAGGCGCTATCACACCCGGCGTCACCACCTTGTTGCGCGCATCAATTACCTGATCTGCAGTCACCTCCAGAGAGGGGGCCACCCGTTGGACCTTGCCATCCACAACCAGAATATCTGCGGACTCCAGGCTGCCCTGCCCCGCCAGGGTGTGTACCTTGCCACCCTTGATCAGGATGGTCTCTGCCTGGCCAGTGGCTGACATCAACCCAAGGGCCAGCGCACAATAAACAGCTACTTTTCTCACAGTCGCTCTCCCTCTGCATCGAGAATACCCAGCTCGAAATCGGTGCGTGGCTGACGTTTCTTGTCCGCGCGATCGAACATCAATTCCCCATCGATGAAAACTTGATCTACATGGGTGTAAACACTAAAGGGGCTGTCGGACCAAACAACGATATCCGCCATCTTGCCGCTCTCAAGACTGCCAGTTTGATCGGCAATACCCAGAGCCTTGGCGGGGTTCAAGGTCATCCAAACCACCGCATCCTTGGGCTGAATATCGAAGCCCGCACGCTGACCTGCAGTCATTGCCTTCGCGGTCTCCTCGTGCAAATGCTGTACGCCAACACCGGAGTCCGAGTGAATCATTGCGCAGGCTTTGGCTTGATCCACAATGGCGATATTGGCCTCGGTCATATCGTAGGCCTCATGCTTAAAGCCCCACCAATCAGCCCACATTGCCGCACAAACATTGTTTTCAGCCAACAGGTCAGCCACCTTGTAAGCTTCCACTGCGTGGTGGAAAGTGGAAATTTTGAAATCAAATTCCTTGGCAACGTCCATCATCACCGCCATTTCCTCACCGCGGTAGCAATGGTTGTGGACGAGAATATCGCCATTGAGTACGCCCGCCAGAGTTTCCATCTGCAGGTCGCGCTTGGGCTCATCCCCTCCGTTCTCAACGTAATCCTCCCACTCTTGCTTGTAGGCACTCGCTTTAATCCAGGCATCGCGATAGCCGGCTACGTTACCCATTCGAGTTGAGGGGGAGCTACCTTTGCCACCGTAAACCCGCTTGGGGTTTTCACCACAGGCCATTTTCAACCCGTAGGGAGCGCCGGGGAATTTCATATCCTGAACACTGCGGCCGGGTACATTTTTCAGGGTGACACTGCGGCCACCAAACAAGTTGGCCGAGCCCGGCAAGATTTGCAGGGTTGTTACACCTCCGGCAAGAGCCAAGGGAAACTGGGGGTCTTGGGTCCAGACAGAGTGCTCCGACCAAACCTGGGCAGTGTTTGGCGAGGTCATCTCATTGCCATCCTGGGCAGATTCGATCCCTGGAGCTGGATAATCACCCAGGTGAGAATGCACATCGATAATGCCGGGAGTGACCCACTTACCGTTGCCATCGACAATCAAGGCGCCTTCGGGGGCCTGCAACCCCTTACCGATCTCCTTGATCTTGCCATTTTCAAACAACAGGTCCGCATTTTCTTGCTGCTCCCCAGTGCCGGTAAGCAGGGTAGCTCCCTGAATCAACACAGGGCGGGACTGAGTTACAGAATAAGTGGAGGGGAAGGCGTCCACACGAGCGAAATCGAGGGATCTCGGTTCGCTGTCAACACGCTTCTCTCCGCATGCGGACAGCAGTAGCGAGGCACCTAATAGAGCCGCGATACTGCGCCCGAGAATTCGGGATTGCAGCTGCATAGTCATTCATCCAATTGTTTTGAATATTGGCGGTGAATGCTACCAGTTTGTACCGACAGAGCCACTACCCAATTTGTCACAAATGACCGGCAATAAACAAATACCCCCTCACAAAAGTATTCATAGCAGCCTGCAAGCATCGCTACTGCAACGCGAAAATACACGGGATGACATAACGAACTAAAAAGAACAGCCAGTCAACAAAGAATGTCTATACGGTCAAAATACACCGCCCTGCCTATATACTTTTGAACATCTTCATGGTGGAATTTCTGGCGGGAAAACAGGCCGCCGCATTCAGGAGGAAAAATAGGTGATCAAGGAAAACAACATGCCCATTTTTCCGCTCTCCCCATCGATTGCTACCAATTCGGATAAAGACTCAACTCAAGTCTATGAAGCCTTGCGTAAAAGTGAGGAACGTTATCGGGAGCTGGTTGAACATGCCAATTCGATCATTATGCGCTGCGATCAACACGGTCGTATCACATCCTTTAACGAGTACGCTCAACAGTTATTTGGCTATACAGAAGCCGAGATAATTGGCAGACATTTAATTGGCACAATTGTCCCTGCTAGCGAGACAAGCGGCCGAGATCTACGACAATTGATAGAGCGTATTTGCCAATCCCCAGAGGAACACCGTTACAATATTAATGAAAACGTTACCAAAAGCGGTAAGCGTATATGGATCGCCTGGACCAATAAAATCATTTCAGATGAAAAAGGCAATCCTGCGGGAATTCTCAGCATTGGCTCGGACATCACTAAACAACGATTACTGGAAGAAGAGCTTCGACAAGCTCAAAAAATGCAAGCCATCGGTGAGCTTGCTGGTGGAATTGCCCACGATTTCAATAATATGATTCATGGTATCAATGGTTATGCTGAAGTTATTCGACAAATATCCACTGATGCCCGTATCAATGAGTATACCAATCATATATTAACGACAGCCCGGCATGCGGCAGAGCTTACCAAGCAGCTGCTTACCTTCGCTCGAAAAGGAAATTACCAACTTAAGGACTGTAATACTCACGAAATTATTCGTGATGTTTGCGCCATGCTGACCCGCACAATTGATCGTAGAATCGAAATTGAGCAGCAGTTAAATGCAAGTCGCCCACATATCGTAGGTGATCCCGCTCAACTTAAGAGCGCCCTACTGAATATTGGGATCAATGCCAAGGATGCCATGCCCTGCGGTGGTTCACTGAGTTTTGTAACAAGTAATATCACCATTGAAAGATCAGCTTCTATCGCTGATTTTGAAGTTCAACCGGGTCAATATCTTTTAATAACAATTACCGATAGCGGCACTGGCATGTCTGACGAAGTGCGGCGTCGTATTTTTGAACCATTTTTCACCACCAAGGAAAGTGGACGTGGTGCTGGACTGGGCCTTGCCGCAGTGCACGGCACCATTCATTTACATAAGGGCGCTATACAGTGTCAGAGCCGTGAGGGAATTGGCAGCTGCTTTAAGCTATACCTGCCAATTTCCAAGCCCCCAGTCAAAAAGAGAACTTACCAGGCCAAGAAACTGGCTCGCGAGCGCAAGTTGCGCATTATGGTTGTCGACGATGAGGCAATTGTCCGCACCTACTCTAAAGCCCTGTTCGAAATGAACGGCCACAACGTCGTTACCTTTGCGACGGCGGAGCAGGCAATAACTTACTACCGAAAATATAGTGATGAAGTAGATTTGGTCCTACTGGATATGATTATGCCAGGCATGGATGGGCAAGAATTGTTCGCTTTTTTAAAACGGATTAACCCCGAAGTGAAAGCTATTCTTTCCACCGGTTACAGCGTGGATAGTAAAGTTCAGGAAGTAATTTCTGACGGGGTTCTGGATTGCATTCAGAAACCATTTACGTTCGAGCGCCTCAGTAAAAAGATTGAAGAGATGATTACCAGCGGAAAAATAACTTTACCCAGGTAACAAAAAAATTCTATCTGAATCGCCGCGACCAGCCTAGCTAACAACTACGCCACAGAGTTCAGATACCAGTTAGTTGGCTTATGGAATGACCTCTATGATAATTCGCTGTAAAAAGTGAAGTGATAAAGTAATCAGGATAAGGCTACCCAAAAGCAGCTCAAGCGGAACTTCCTATAACTTTAGCGCTTGCAGCCCCCCAACCAAAATCAATCGATATGTCATCATCTTCCCGCTCAGTACAATCTCGATAATTTTCAAGCCGATGCTTTCTTAGTGGTATGTCACAATTTTGCCGCTACGGTCCCCTTCCCTACCAATCTTGTCAGCTTGGTATGCTCGTCTCCTATTTCAGTGGACACAGCCTCCACGAAGCGTACCATGCCCGCTAAAATTGCTGCGTTATAGTGCTCTCCACTTGCCTCAAGCTCCTCAACGGCTGCGTTCATATCCTTGAGAGCCCTGGATGCTTCCAAATCCCACTCCTGCAGCTTGGCGAGACTCGCCTTCGCAGATGCTACTTGCTGCTCATCCACCCCGTCTTGAGTCGCCGCAAGACTCTCTGCTCGAACGGCCTTTATCTCAGCATCGTACTTACGAATAGTAGCCAGGGAACGGCGAACAATACTGTTCAACTTGATAACTGTATCCCGCTCGAATGCAGCCTTAATGTCGTTGCTATCCAGTGCCACTGAAGCGGGTGTTTTTGCAGGGTGGACAACGCTTTCAACATCCGGTACCGACTCCTGTTTACCTACCCAGAACTTCTCGTTTTCGACTGGCTCTTTGAGTGTGTGCGTAGCTATAAACCCAAAAGAGATTATTCCGAACACTGCCACTGCAATATATCGTTTGCTATTCATACGGTGAGTTACCTTTGGTGTGGCCGCCCCTTACGGAGCGGCACCTGATGGAGAGCGAGAATTTAGCTCATAGCGTAAAAATAGTTTACCTGCGAGCCCTTGATCTACTAATCAGGCTAAATGCTTCGACGTTGTTCATTAAATTCTGCGCGATTTGCTCGCCCATGACTTGGCCTGCAATATTGTCAAAGTCCCAGTGCACTCCGTTATAAATGCGGCTGAGGCCATTTTCCTGTTGAGCGGCGGTATAGGATTCAAAACGGACAGGTACCAAAGGCCTCGGTGTATCCGGCGTGAAAGGGTCGAAGCCTTCCCCATTGTATTCTTCCGATACAAAAGTAAAGGGCTGGTCTCCAAACATACTGCGCATAATCTCGAAGGTGGAAGCACCGAAGGTAGCATGACCCGATGGGTAGGAGGGGAACGGCGGTGTTGGCCTAATCGCAATGGTGGTATTGATGACTGACACCCCTACCGGCAACCATTGCTCATCCTGCAAGGTCGATGGGTTGTCGTCATCGATGCGAATACCGGTAACCGGTCTCCAGTAATTGTAATAGTATTTACTGTCCCACGCAGCGATACCAGAATCCGCCAGCCCCACATTGATCAAAGCAAAATACCGGGCCAGATCCAGCTCATTCTCGACTTTGTTATCCAGTGCTGCCTGCAGGGCGATAAGGTTATACAGTCTCGGGGGAATGCCCAATAACGGTACACCGTCATATCCCCAGTAATTCCCGATAAATCGTGTCTCTGCTGTGGATGTCGATGGGGTAATAGTATTGGCTGGGGACCCGCCGAGGGCCGCCACTTCCTCATAGGCTTCGGCATATTCCTCTGACGTAATTGTAGGCGGAATTGGACTGCGGAATTGGTCACCTGAACTCAGTGAAAAAGGTGTCACACTGCCCCAATAGGCTCCGAGGGCCACGGAGTCGTGCCCAACTGGGTCCACAGGATCTGGCTGCCATTCTCCCGGTACCGTAGCACCCGTGTTGACCGAAGTAGAGTGATAGGTGTCATCCCCATCCGCGACAGCACCGCCCTCACCATAAGCGGGCTCCAAGTGGTCGGCCTTATCGTTGCTTCGCACCGCGAGCATGGCCGCAGCGGCGGCTTCGCCAATCACCTGGCCCTTGGCAATCCTTTCGGCACTATCTCTTGACTGGTCGAGGTCGGATTGCAGTAATTCCTGCAATCGCTCTGCCTGATCGGGGTAGAGTGCGCGCAAGGTTTCGTATGCGGCGTAAGCGATAGCTGCATCTTTGGATGCATCTCTGGTATCGAGCACACCGAGATCATTGTAGGGTTGGTATTTACCGTCGAAGGCGTTCAGAGCGTCAAACACAGCAGTTTGAACGATGGCGAATGCGCGACTGGAGCGGGTAGGCCCTCCCTGGTAGAAATCCACCTCACCAGTATCAGGGTCAGGGGTATGATCTATAGCCGATGAGTCGAGCATTGTGTTAAACCAAAATACAACACGATCTCTAGGTCTATTAAGCTCGCCAGACTTCCCCGATGTCCGCTCAAGCCGATCAAGTACACCTTTGGAAAGAGTTGATCGGCTGGTTTCTCCTAGATAAGCACTGGTTTGTCCCTTGGGCTGCTTACCCTTCGTCTTCTGAGCCTGTACAACATCCGTTGCCAGTAATAAGCCGGCTGCTAAAAAGCAGGCTGATGTTTTTAAAAAGATATGGTTCATTGTATTACGTCCTTAGATATTAAAGGGCGCGCTGAATCAGTACATCTATCAGTGGCCGTAAGTATGCTTTCGTAAATCGCATCAGGCTGTAGAAATCATGCCGAGTAATATTTCTCGCAAGTCTCTGCTTTCAAACTACAAACCTGCCCCCTATGTTGATCCCTACCGCTTCATATCGATTAATTTCATACATCCCTATAGACATGGCGCCGATAATGAAGAGAAGGCCAAACATCAAAATGGTTCTCTTATCAGGTAGTTATTTTTTAGATGCTGAGCCAAGCTGAATACGGCTCGCCCTCCCATTTCCTGCTACTAAGGGAGACCATTTTCTCAACAAATTGCGGACAATGGACCTGTATAAAAGTGCTAGATAAAGGTTTTTCAATCAGAGCGAATATGATTTTAAAATTAGCGATCAGACGCTGTTTCCCGCACCGACAATTTACCCATCGGCAGCCTCTTCATCACTACGACTAAAAGTCTTTGATCTAACCTCGAACAATACTCCAGCCTTAAGCAAGCACATAAAAACGGATTGATTGACTACCGATGCTAGTTTGGATTTTTGTAAATTCATCTCTTTACCTGTTATTCAACCTTGTCTAATTTCCCCATTTGAAACAAGTTAGTATTACCTGGCGAGGCAAACCTCGAATATAATAATTATTACAAATCTATAGACCACGGCTTATCAACACGGTTCCAGACAATTATTTTCATAAATTTACACACCCGTTAAATTCAAACCAGTGGAATTTCCCACCACAAGAAAAACTTCCACAACCAATTCCCAACCAAAAACCCAATACTAAAAAATATTAATAAATACGTAACTACAATTAACATCTAAACGCGAAAATCATAGTCAGCACAACAAAAACAAAGTCGTCATACGCAAGGCCCTGAGCATTCGAAACAATTAAATTGCCAGTAGATGACAATTCACAGACAGTGCTATGAGAAATATACTCTTGAGATCACACACATACAGAACCTATAGAAGCACCCTCCACTATCACGCTATTAAGGCAGTAAAATAATAAAATACATTGCACATTCACTATGACCCAATGTAAACACCGCTTAAGGGATTAACAACTTTCCATGCAGACAGTTAGACTTTTAGATCAACACTTAGACTAGGCAAATAGTTTATTTTCCAGTTTCAGCAACTATTGCCCCTGAAATACTCTATCTACTCAACTAAATTTTACTTGGAATGACAGACGATATAATCCAGAACTTCAATAACCAAGCCTAAAAAAGCAATTGCTATTACTTATTTATAGCTCCATAGCTAGACGGTATTATTCGATCGAAAATACCGATATGGAGATAAAACATCAGGCGTGCAAGCTAACTGTTGAGCCATTTTTGACCCAATAAAGCGGACATAGTGCAGAAATGGAGATTGATCATTGTTCATGGAGCCATCCACTAACAACACTTGATTATCTCACCCCAGGAGCAGAGAGCTGATTAGGAGTGGGGAAATAAGCCTGTTCATCTAACAGGAGAGAGCGAGATTGGTGTATCACAAGAAGTAATACACCAGATAGGTTAATAAATCTTTCCAACTTCAGGAAACCATGCTCTTAGATTGAACCCAGTTCAATCACCTACCAAAAGGTAGGTGATTGAATTTGCTAGTTACTGACAGGAGCTCTCTTCCCAAAACTGCGGAGCAGCAGATGGAGACCACCAGTTTGGTCCATAGGTTGAGATATAGACCTGGCCACCGAAGGTCACTCTATCGCCAACCTGGTAAGCGCTATCTCCCGCGTAGGGTTGATTGAACTCAGGGCAGGAAACTGCGGAGCTATCGTCTCCACTATTACTATCAGAGCTGTCATCGGAGCCGTTATCAGAGCTATCGTCTGAACCACCATCGGAGCCATCGCAGGTAGTTTCATTCCAGAATTGCGGTGCAGCACTCGGCGACCACCAGTTTGGCTCATGTGTAGATTCATAAGCAACATTGTCATAGATAACTACGTCGCCAATCGAGTAGCCTGGATCACCACCATACTGCTGGACAAACGCTTCACAACTAGAGTTTCCGGAATTTCCAGAGTCGCCATTGTCTCCACTATTATCCGAATTATCGTCACTGGAATTATTGTCGTCATCGGTAGAGTCATCATCCTGGTCTTGGATAAGCTCATATCCAATTTCAACACTCTCTAAACTGCTACCTTCTAACAAGTAGATACTGTTGATGCCATATAGAGGCTCAAAACTACTGCTTCCATCGTAATCACCGGCGCGGATGCTGCTCTGTTCCTGGTTAATCAGCTCAGCCAGATCGTGAGACCAGTTTTCAGCGATGCCCTGTTCATCTGAGGCAATTTCCAGAACAGTAGAGTATGAGGAGTTTTCACCGGAGCTATCAAATACACGAGTGTAAACTTTATCACCCACATTCAGGTCTTGAGTTGGGTTAATAGTGCCCCCAACACTCCAGTCAGTATTGACAACATTATCACCATCAAACTCGACATCGATAACGTTATAGAAGGCATTAACCGTATCACCTACATCCCAAACTGCAAGAATTACGTGGTAGCCTTCACGTTCTGGCACCTGACACTCGTGTGTCGTATTGACCGCAGGCTGCTCATAGTTGCCATCAACCTCACAGAATGGATCCAAATCAAATTGGTCGCGGGTTAAAACCGCATTTGGATTCCAACCTTCTTTGGTAATGTAATATTTCCAGTCCCGGGTTACATGATTGGCGGTAAAGCGCCATTTAAAAGTTTGCCAACCGGAGCTAATATAATTCTTAACCCAGCGATCAGAGGACTGCTCATTTAATTCTGACCAAGAGCTATCTCCTGCACTGGCTATCTGCCCATCAGCAGGACCACTTTCAGGGAAACCTTCATCCCCTTCTATACTTTGCGGTTCCCATTGAACAGCACCGCAGTCAACATTCATCTCTCCCGTATCGAGAGCATATTTGCACAAGGTTCCACGAGCGGATGCAACGCCACCATCAGCGGCCTCTACATAGCCATGGCTAAGTGCATTTGAACTCATACCGGCCAGTGCTATTGCCATCAGGGCACTATTTAATACAGGTAGTTTAATTGCAGATGCTAGTTTGGTTTTTCGTAAAATCATATCTATGCCTGTTATTCAATTTCGTCCAACCTCCTTCCCCAGCTGAACCAGGTCCTTATCCTCAATACACATATTCGATGTGTAATGTTGGCGACAGAATTATGGACCGCTACTTAACAGCACGGTTCCTGACAATTATTGATATAAATTTACAAACTTCAGAAGACCACCATTGCACCATTTTTCTTAAAAAATAACCTCAATAGGTATTTTTTTCAAAAATAAATGATCAATTAAAAAATAAGACGAAAAACCATAGAGGCTCCTTAAATAGAGGGCAAGAAAACCTTCAACAGAATGAGAAATTTCACAACCGACTTTTAACTTAATGCAAGTCCTTACACTCATTAATTATCAATAGATGACACCCTCTTTTACGAATATCCCTCCTATTACAATTCAAAATAGATAAGCCTGACTGCCTTAAAACCATAAATCTCTCGAGATTACCTACCCGCAACAGCTGCCAGTAGGGCGGGAATTGGCAGCTACCCCAACCTACGAACACGTATTTCATCCTGAGAGAAACCTCTTTACATATCAGAGAACTATCACTGTCACCGCTTTTTTTAAACTGTCACTGCAAGTGTTTTCCTGGCAACAAATACAACTGCAGACCAGTAAATTATTCCTATTAGTAAATTACCACTGGGATAAAAGACCTATATTCGCTCACCTCTGTCTACACTGGAAAAGAACCCGGATGATTTTGAGTTTCCCTAACCAATCATTTTCTTGTAGTCACCATTCGTAGTAGGAAAGGTAGGATCAGGGATGATGTTGTACTTGATTATCCGCAGGCTCGGCCTGTGTCTGTTATTTTCTTCTCTTTTGCTTCCAGCCTGGTCTTTGGCTGAAACGGCAACAAACCCGGATAAACGGTGGGCTGCAATTGTTGGGGCCGGCCCGGGATTTTCCAATCGTCGCAATGAACTCACCCAATATCGCCTTGCCATATCCAAGGACCTGCCCTGGCAGTGGTCTCTTGCTGAGAAATGGACGCTCAAAACGCGACTGGAGACCAGTTACTTTGAATGGCGATCCGGCCTGGACGATGGCGATCCAGACGTCTCCAAACGGGGAGAGGATTTAGTTCACGGTATGTCAGTGAGCCCGGTATGGAGGCTTGAGTACCTGCCCCAGTGGGACAAGCCTATCTTTCCCTACTTCGAGTTTTCCGTGGGGGCCAGTTACATTACTGAGTCCAATATTGTGAGTAAAAACACAAATCACACAACTCTGGGATGCCACTTCCAGTTTGAGGATCGAATTGGATTGGGCTCTGACTTTGGGAGTGAGCGCCGCTGGGGAGTCACAACTTACGCACTGCACTACTCAAATGCAGGAACCTGTTCTGAAAATTCAGGAGTGAATTTTTTTGAGCTGCGGCTGCACTATAACTTTTAAAGAAGAGGATTGAGCAGGCGCCGGCTTGATGTCGGCGCCTGCAGTCGTTGGCGGGCCCTAGAGGATGATATGCGGCAGATAACGGCTCATATCCTGGGTGATCAGGTTTGGATCTTCCCGGATAGACATCCCCGCTGCCAGGTCATCAACAAGCCAGCTTCCCACCAGGGTATGGTTCTTCCCAAACTTGGGGAGAGGATGCAGAGCCTGATAGATAAATCCTTCTTGCCCATAGGGGCCATCGGACAGCAAAGTGGTATCCGCCCCTTTTACTACCGAAATATTCGCCCCTTCTCGTGAAAAGATTGGCTTCTTAACTAACTCCGGGAAATCCGCAGCCTTGTCCAGCTCATCCTCAAAAAAGAGGGAAGGAGATTCGGGTGCTCTGGAAAAAGCTTCCACAACATTGGCAGAAGCGCCTTATTGGAAATAATCGCCTTCCAGGGCGGTTCCAACCAACGGACATTACTTCCTGCCAACAGGGTCCCGAACTCCTCGCGGAGCATAAATTCCCATGGGTACAGCTTAAACATCCAGGTAATTACCTGATCATTCAAATCGGTAAACTGACCCACTTCATCCCGACCAATATCTTCGATAAAGACAAAATGATTATTGATCCCCGCTTCGGAGGCACAATCCTGTAAATATTGAACCGTGCCCCGGTCCTCTTCCGTATCTTTACAGCAGGCGAAATGCAACTCCCGCCCCGGGGTCAGGAACTGTAAATCATGGAAGCGGTTAACCAGCTTTTCCTGCAGGCTATTGAACTGATCAGACTGTAGCGGCAGAGACCTGCGATCGACATTGTCCTGCAGCCACAACCACTGCCAGAAGCCGGTTTCATACAGAGAAGTGGGAGTATCAGCATTGTTCTCATAGAGCTTTGCCGGCCCCTGTCCGGAATAGGCAAAGTCCAGGCGAGAATAGAGACTGGGGTCGCCGTTACGCCAGGATGTTCGCACAAAGTCCCAGTGCTGCTCGGGTATACAGAACCGCCTCAGCAACTCCTCATCCTCTAGCACACGGGCAACGACATCCAGGCACATCTGGTGAATTTCTTCAGTGGGATCTTCAATGTGCTTTTCTATCTGCTCCAAAGAGAATTGATAGTAGGCGCTTTCATCCCAGTAGGGTTCGCCATACATGGTATGGAAGTGAAACCCAAACTCCTGCGCTCGCTCTTGCCAACGCGGGCGCTCACCAATCGGCAACCTCAGCACAAATCAACCTCCCCAGCCGCGCGAACCACCACTGCTGGAGCGACCCCCTCCCCAGTTGGATTTGGCCGATGCCACTGCACCAAAGCCTCCACGGGAAACAGTTTTGGTAACTTTAGGCTTAGGCGCCGTAGCGCTTTTATCCACCTTATAAGATGAACGGCCATAATCGCCAATGATGCCGCCGTCAGCTGTCATCAGCTTGTCGCGGTAACGGGAACCTGAATAGCGGTAGACCGGGTTGTAGTAGCCATAGTTATAGTGGCGATCCCTGTCATTGAGCATGGAGCCAACCATAAAGCCCGCCATCAGAGGCATCCAGACGCCGCTACTGGTCTCTTGGCAGCTACCGAACTCAGCCTCACACTGAGAGAGACGGGAATACTTGGGCCCGGTGCGCTCCGCTTCCTCAACCGCGCGCTGATAAGCTGCTTCACATTGAGCTTCGTCCAGCTGGGTATTGGCCACACAGTCATCTACTGAAGAGACAACTTTAACTTCCTCATCTGAGGAGCAACCGACCAGGGCAGCCGCTACACCTAAGGCAAGTGGGCGCAGTAAAAAATTGGAGCCACCGCCCTTACGCATCCTTGCCAGGTTAATATTCTTGGTACGCTTCATTACCACCCCCAATTAGTAGCTCATGCAAGCCGCATTCAATACGCCAACAGCGATTGTAGTTGCAGCCAACATAACACCGGCACTCACCTCTCCATCTTCGATGCGCTCAACAATACGCGGCATAAACCCAAAGCGGATAATGGCAAAAGCAATTAACTGGGCGATCAATGCAACCAAGGCCCAGATGGCGAAATCGACAATAGAAATAGAGTTACTTGCAGCACCACCAACGGCAATTGCAAAACCCAAAACAGCACCACCAAAACCAATAGCGGCAGCCGTATTCTTATCTTCGCGGATCAACTTCCACTCATCGTGAGGCGTCACCAGTGCGTATAAAAATTTAAACGCGATCAAAAGTACCAGCGACAGGCCAAAGTAGGCCGCAAAATGCAAGATACCAGTCAGTAAATCATAAGGCTGGTCCATTAAATATCTCCTTATTATCCGTGTATTGTTATTTGTGAGGGGGTCAGAGTAATGCCGGTGCTAATCACCAGGCTGCGGCTTAAGTAGCCTGCATCCTCTTCTTTCTCTTCAGCTGAGAGAAAAAGGGATTCGGTTTGCTGATCAGACAATTCGCGTTCGAAAAGCATGGTGAATTGATCCGTTACTGAATAATCACCATCTTCATCGTAAGTCTTCTCGGCCATATGCACTGGGTTGTGGTAATCCCCTGCTGCGGTCCATACACGGCTATAAGAGCGATCCTGCAGGTGATAACTGGGTGCGCCAATATCACTCTTTAACAATTTATTCCAAGCCTGCTCCGAACCGACATCCAGAGTGTCGTAAAAATGGAACAACTTTACATCGACAACATGCTCATCCCGCTGACCGCCCTCAGCAATCACTTGCAGCCAGGCATCATCATCAGTGTAAAAGCGATAAATCCAGGTACCATCTAATTCGACAACACCGGCCGCTTTAATGATCTGGTTCGGTGAACAGGATTCAATGGTCAGTTCATCGAGTATCAGACGAATGGCCAAAGGGTCCAGCTCAAAACTCGCCCCCATTCGCAAGCCCATAATTTCTGGAGTCTTGACCTTTGGAGCGTCCTTTCCCTTTATTTTATTTATCAGTTTGGTAAACATGTACCAACACCTTCTTCATTACTTTTTATATCGAAACAGCTTTTTTCATCGAGCCGCTTTGCAGAGATATAATACAGCATGTCGCCCTCGGTGACCTGGTCGGTAAGCCCCGGGTTCACGTCAATTTTAACCACGCCCTTTCTACGTATCGCAATTAAGGTCGCGGAGAGATCCCGCTTAAAATGGTCAAATAATTCACCGACAGGAAGAGGCTTCTCACCCCGATATTCAACGCTATATTGGGTCATGCCGTAAGTGCTATCGAGCAACTGTCGGTGCAACCTTGCGGAACCGGGGTCAAGCGAGGATTTTGCCAACATCTCTACAGCGACAGAGGGAATACATTCAATATTGGGACAGTGGGCACGGAGCAATTCACCCACATTTTCATCTTGAAAATAAGCCGTTTTATGGCTGTTCGGGCTGAGCTTGTCGCAGAATAAGGCGGTTGTAAGAGTTACATCATCCAGAGGGTTGTCGATAATAATTCGAGCGGCATCGGCCAAACCTGCCCTCTGCATACTTTCCCCGTGGGAAAACGATTCCACCCGGACAAAATCAATCTTACCCGGCATCGGATTTTCGATATCGGCTTCAACACAGAGGACAATCTCTGCTGCGCTACCGTTTGTTTTGGAGAGTAGCAACTCAATCAAGCGGAGCGTTCTGGTACCGTTCCAACCGATAATTACTGTGTGATCAATATGGTTTGTCATACGCAAGCCCTTCTTGCCGCGATGCACAAATTCTGAAACCGCAAAGCCAATTCTTGTGACCACCATGGCAAACAGGCTGAGGCCCACTGGGATCACCCAGGCGGCAACCACGACTTTACCCTCAGGGGTTACCGGGGAGAAATCGCCGTAACCTACTGTCGATGCGGTAACGACCAACCAGTAAAAGAAATTCTCGCCCGCGACAATATCAGCTTCACCGGCAATTTTGAGCAGCCAATAGGAGATGAAAACATAGCTGCCTACAGCTATGAGAATGGTGGTTACATTGGCCCGAATGAAAAGCGACGCCAGAAGGCGTCGCACTCGATAAAGCAGCACTGTGTTAAGCCTTTTCGCGGCCCGCTAACAGTTGAGCCAACTTATCGCTGCCACTTTTCTGGCCGCCGGGCTTGATGCCCGCCGCTTTCAGCTTGGCATCCAGGCTGGAACCGGTTTCCTCTGAAGCCAGCTCTTCCGCAGCTTCAAGCTCAGCAGCACGCTGCTCCTGCTTGTTTTTGATGCGATCCAGGCTGTCCAGCGCTGTTTTGATCTTGCTGTTCGCACCCATGTGGCGGGAAGAAACCGCTACCTGTGCTTTCTGAACAGACTCAGTCGCTTTGATCTGGTCAATCTGCTGCTCCATACGGCGCACATTGGTTTTTGCCTGGGTAATGTTACCTTTCAGGGTGCTCTCTGAACTCAGGAATCCATCCAGGATGCTGCGCTCAGTTTCCAGCTGGCTTTCCAGCTCAGTAACACGCTCTGCACACTCAAGAGCGAGTTCGTTATCGCCCTTTTCGCTCGCGTTGATTGCGTGAGTGCTATAGGTTTCAACGTCGGCTTGCAGCGCTTGGACCTTACTCTCAGTAAGTTTGCGCTTCGCCATGATTTTGGTCAGGTTTTCATCGCAAGCTTTCAATTCTTCCTTCGCCTCGCGTAATTCTTGGTCAAGAATACGAATCGATTGGCTATCCGCTACTGCTTCTGTTCCTTCGTTAACTGCGCCTTTCAAAGCAGTCCAAATTCTCTTAAGGCTCATGCTACACCCTCCGTTTCAAAATGATCGGCAAATAAATCCAGGAAGTCACCCACATTGGAAAACAGGGTCTCAACCTCCTCGATAACAACTTCGTCCTTGCTGGACACCGACAGAGCACCAAAAGCGACGTAGTAGTTCTCACCACCAATATTCTTGATCGCAATGGCTGTCAGGGGCACCAGCTGATGTGTTTGCAGAACCATTTCATTGAGCGCTGCCACATCATCTACCTGGCTCACGGGAAACAGAATGCTCTCTACAACTATCTGCTTCTCGCCAACATAGACAAACGCATCGACGCCTTCATCGTTGGAAATACTGAGGCAATCCCCCTCAGATTCGACCACCCATCCGGAGTGGTTTTCCGCCAATTGGCGCAGGTTCTCATTGTTCCAGGTCATCTCAACTCCCTCGCTGTGGAATATTGGTCACAAATATAGCACCAAAAAATCTGCGGTCAATAACTTATTACAAACTAATGTTGCAAATAATACACACAAAGATAATATTTACCACATTGGTGATAGTGAATAGGACGGAGTAGAGCCCATGGACCACAAGCAAAGCCTGAGCAACCAGCAAGCATTGACCCCTTACAAGCAGGCAATTGCTCGCTATGTGCGCGCATCAATGGCACTAAAGGGCATGCGTTACGGAGATCTCGCCCAAGCACTGGCCGAGAGAGGAATTTCAATGACACCGGAAAACCTGCGCAGCAAAGTCAGCAAGTGCATGTTTTCAGCAGATCTGCTGGCAGCCATCATCGATGCCATGTCGGTGGAGGACAGCGCCATGCTTGAAATCCTCAAACAGGCCCGTGAGCTGCAAGATCGAGGACTCTATGCCGAGCAGGAGAAAAGCTAACACGCCATCTCCTTGGACACCAGTACACGCGATCACACTTTGACTCCGTCGTCAGTAATCAAGCTTACCCGCTGAAAAACCGGGGTATCCACGACTCACCTGCATAGCTTCTTTACAGGTGGGTTAGTAGTGATGCAATTTGACGACTGGCTCACCATTACCGCACTTTCCGACAACCTCAGGCTCTGAAAGCTTGGCCCCTGCAGGAATAATCTTATTCGTTGGCCACCAAACAAAGCAGGCATACCTGAAATTGACTGCCCAGTTACAGTAGAGGCGTCCGTCCTCTTCCTCATAGAACCGCGCCTGGCAGAAACTTAAAGTGGGACTTCGCACCCCTTGAACCTGCTGGGGATCAGCCAAAGAAACTTGCACTCCGGCAATTGCAACCACCGAGAGGGAGAGAATCAGCAACCAGGATTTCATAGATCTACTCTGGAATTTTGCTCAAATCTCCTTGAAGACTAGCAGCTGCGGCGTAACTTTCATCTCTGAGCCCTATGCAGCGGCACTAACCGTCAGGAATAGCAGCTTCAGATACAGGCACTTTTTCCTTCCTGCTGAAGGATCGTCAATAACTGCTCGATGCAGCCCTGCCGGTCTTTTAGCCAGTTAATATACGGCAGGGGAAAGACCGGAATGCCCGCCCGATACAATGCCTTGTAGACCTTTACACTAAAGTAAGACTCGTAGTCGCCGGGATACCCAATCAGGTCAATACCGATAAAACGCCCGCTCACAGCACAAACCACATCTACAATCTGCCCAGCCACAGGAAAGCCTACCCAATGGGGAATTTCGTGCTGGGTTAATAAATGGCTAACTTCACTCGCAAAACGACATACGATTTCATCACCCTGCAAATGACTGCCAACGGAGTGTGGAAACTCAACATATTGACGCAAGAGATGATCCGTAGGGAGAGCTTGGGGCTCAATCGACAACGCAACCAACTGCTTTTCTTTTGCCCTGGTAATTGCAACATTAAACACATCCGCCCGGTTTAAGTAGCTGGCTGCCCGCAACGATTGACTATCAATAGCCATGGAGATAAGCATTAAATCTCGCTCCTCTCCTTGAAAACCATAGGGCGTGGCAACGCGTACAGAAAAACTCTGTAACTTCTGAGAGGAGAAGACCTTAATCAACTCCCCTTCCAAATAATCGGCCTGATCCCGATAGGGAGACAAAACACCGACCGACGGCCGAATTGCAGCATCGGCATAGCGCTCGAAATGCGCTTTCAATTGCGCAATAACCCAGTCGCGCTCTACAGTGTTTCTCCCATTTTTTCTCCGGCGCCCTGGAAGTTGATAAAATTCTAGCGCCGACTCTGGTAATGGTTTGGGCCTGGCCCTCATAACTTTCAAGCGGCCGGAGTAAAAAGCATGGTTACTGAATGCGATCAGCTCTGGATGGCTGCGAAAGTGCTCATCCAGCATCACAACAGCTTGTTGAGTGGGAATCACGTCTGAAGCCAAATCCAAAAGTGATTGATCCCTATAGCTCAGTTTTGGCGGCACCCCGGCATCTTTTACCACTCCCTGCCAGATACTTTGCTGCCGGTTGCGGGAAAGAAATGAAACATGCCGCAGTTGTTTACTGTCACCGACAATCACTGCCCGCTCAGCTCGAAACAGAGCCGGCAGTGAACTCGCAATATCACACTGGGTTGCCTCATCAAAGACTACCAAATCGAACATGGCGGGCGATAACGGCAGCACTTCATTGAGTTCATCTGCCTCCACCAGCCATATGGGGAACGCCTGCATTACCACCCGCATATCAGTTTGGGCAAAGCGCTCCGCCTGTACTTTTGAAGTTCGAGATCGCAAGGCTTGATTGAATTGGCTCAGGGTACCCCGATTCTTTTCCAGCAGTCTGTGCAATGTATCGCGGCGATAAGTATTCAAATACTGACTTGCCAGACTTTCAAAGTTGCGCCGACAATCATCAATCGCACCTTGTGATTGCCACAGACTTTTAACACTCAATCGATTTGCAAAGAAGCTCCAGGCATGTCGCGCTACCCACTGAGCAAATCGACCTACACTAACAGCGCGCGCCAATCCCAGCTCTTTGGAGAAGCGCTTCTCCAAGCCCCTCAAGGCTCGATAAGCCCTCTTCAGTTCCCTCTTCACCTGGGCAGGCTTTCTCTCTGGAAGTTCCACCCCCTCTTTCAGCAGCCTATCCAGATGAGCTTTTAAGCTGGGGATAAAACCCCGCTCCTCTCGATGTACATACCCCTGAGTCAGTCCGTACTCATCTCGCAATTTATCCCGCACCACATCCAATGCTTGCTGGTTTTTCGATACCACCAAAACACTTTCACCATGCAGCACTCGATCGAGAACCATAGCGGCGATCGTAAAACTCTTTCCCGTACCGGGCGGACCTGAAACAAGGCTAAGAGGAAAGCGAGCCGCATTTTCCAGTGCCCCCTCCTGAGCCCCACTCAACAGACCTGGCAGCATATCCGGCTCACACGCTTTCTGTGCCGTTTCCCAGTGGCACTCTCCCAGCAATGCCTGTAACGGAGGAGATAATCTTTTTTCCCTGCCTAAAAGTTGTAATTCGTGCAGTACTCCACGAGAGCCCCTTGATCTATCCGCAAGAATTACCGCACCCGCCGAGACCAAGGACAACTGAGCACCCTTCGATGCACTTTCAACAGCTGCCTTACCACTCAGGTTAGGCCAGCGCCCCAATTCCTCCACATTTTCCAAAATAGTGTAATGGGTTAGCCAGCGACCGACGTCAGCCAGCTGTGTCGAAGACAGTGGCGAAGCAAGCACCGGGAAACTATCTGTTATGGAGGACTCAACATCAGGTTTAAGCAGTTGACGTAAAACAGGGAGATTAACGTGAATGTTTGCAGAGTTGATCTCTACAAAACAATCCTCATCAAAATGTAGCTTGGCGGGAAAATAAAGTAGTGGTGCACAGAGCTTGCGCTTTGCACTTAGTCCAGATTGGAGAGCGTAGTTACCACAAATAAACAGGCAACCATAAATCAGCCGCCGCTCCTTTCGGTAAGCATCCACTTGTTCCAGCAGTTTTGCTCCCGCAGTAGCGGAGACAGGTACACGTGGTAACTCATCAACCCCCAATAGTCCCGCTCATCTAAGAACAGACGCCGATTCGATTTGAGGTTTAGAATATTGTTGAGGGAGAGGTCGTAACTGTCAGCTTGATAGCAGCGCCGAAAGTATTCGATTAACTTCTTGGGGTGGTGCTGCATTGCAAATAACTCCTGGGGGACAACAAAATTCTAACGGATGCCGGAACCTTGTTATACCCCCCGGAGATTACTTGTCCTCAGCCATCCGCCATTAGCGATTGATATTTGCGGCGCTCGCCCGCACTCAATTGAAGACCATACTTATCTACGATTGCCATAAACCGCTTGAGGTAAACTTGCTTGACCGGTCCATAGGGCGGCATCCACTTGTCCGGCCCTTTGTGGCCTTTACTTTGGTTACGACCGTCATCAACCAGCCATAAATTCTCGATGTCCTCAGCAAACCGCTGCTTTCGCTTGCGCGTCCAATCAGCTCCCCCGTGATCGTGCGCCCACTTCAGAGGCACAATATGTTCCACATCAAGATCTGAAGCTTTTACAAAGAAGCCGCCTGTGTAGGGATCCAGCCACAAACCGGTGTCTACTTTGCAGTGATTGGAGCGGGTATAGGTTACCGGGGACAGTGAATAGCGAATTAACAACTCATGGCGGGTATCCTGGCAATCCCGATCGGAATCAGACCACTTGGGCAGCCACTCCGCCCGATCATAGGACGCTGCAAAAGCGGAAAAACTGAAGGAGAAAACTACAGCAATGGAAAAAAGCTTAGAAACTGACCGAACGCTCATACATCAACTACCAATCAAACCAGAGCGCTAGGTTACAAGAAAGTGTGTACCAATTGTATGTGGCGGTTCAAATCAATAAGAAATGGTTCAAACGTTATACAAAACACCCCAAATGAAAAAATAGGGCTATAGCAAGGGTAATGAAGAGCAGGATATTTCGATCAATTTTTTTACACCTGATAAAAATGCCCTGCCTGATTAACGCTTGACAGGGCATAATTTATCAACGATAGATTTTGCTACTTGTCCAGCCCTACCGCTTGAGGGATATAGATTGCGTGCAACTGTCCTCCGGCCATCATTTCCTGAATCAATTGTGTAGTGGGACCATTTTTTTGGTCACGCACATTAAAGGAATTCAGGTAACTATCCACTCGACCTTCAAAATCATAGTGAAACTGGGTTGAACTCAAGAACCAACCATCACCCAGAATATCGCCCACATAAATAACCCCGGATGCTTCAGCATCGGTAGAGAGCGCAGCCTCTATCCCGGTATCATCCAGCCCACTGCGAACCTTGGAGGATTGTGAGTAGTATTGACGGTAGGGCTTACTCGCCACATGCTCTTCCAGCAGCATTTGGTATTCCTCCTCAGTAGGCTCAGCTTCCAATTCTCCACTTGCCAGCTGTTTCTCGATCTTCAGATCGAGCTCGTCTTCACTATCGCCAATAATTTCCGGGTTAAATTCGGCAACACGAATCATCTCTCCGGTTTCAGGGTCGAGAACGTAGATTGGTGAGTAATAATTAGATTTATCAAATTGCAACACCAAGCGAGTCTTATTATCGACACCAGCAACCGCTGCCATATTGTCGAAATTCTCATAGTTGTCAGTTATATCGCCATCGGATTTGCTACTCACTACTCTCTTGATGATTCCACCATCTGTTGGATTGGTGATATCCGCAAACTCAAGCTGGTATACACCGTACTTGGCTCCAAAATAAAAGCTATTGGGATCTAATGGGTCCCAATCACCATCTTCCGGGGAACGCCACTGGGAGACATCCATTCCAGTGGTATGAATGCGGAAGGCCTGCTGGCTCATATCGCGAATATCTTCTGGCTTCCCATCTCCGTCGGTATCCTGGCTGGAGAGTTGTACCAACTCAAACATCAATTCGTTATCCTCAAACAGCGCTCGATTGTTACTATCACTAAAATCAACCACCGGCGCGCCATCGCTATCCAGAACCCGAACCGCATACAGCTCACCATTGGTCAAGCCAGCCTTATCAACTTCACTGCCTTCATTAGTTTTTTCACCAACATAGACTGTGAGAAAACCTCCATTGCGATAAGCATCATCCTCATCACCCCGAGGCCGTTCATCATCGACAGACAGCAGTATGGTTTTATCCTGTGCTTTATAGTTGGGTACGATATTCTCAAAGCGAGATTTACCGAGTAGTGGCAATTCATAAGCATCACCAGCATTGTCTCCGGTTGTCAAAACAGCGATACCGCGTCCGATATAAATTTCCGATTTATCGTACTCGTAGACAGACTCGATCTCACTCTTGGCTCTCGCCTCACCACTGATGCTACCAAAAGCATCAAACCGCAACCCCTCATAACCACGCTTCTCAACCAAACCATCGTAGTAAGTTTTGAGGCTTTCGCCACCGTCACTCTCTTCGCCAGTCAAGAACATCCGCACCTGGGTGCCCTTGCCGCTTTCCGCATTATAGAAAGCAGTTTCAGCTGGCAGAGTTGCGGAGCAGAAGCGTTCGAATGCTCCCGTATTCAAAAGGTCCCCATCCGCATCAAAATAGGGTTTCATTTGTGTTACGTAGGTATATCCTGGAGATTCAGCAACCTCACCATCCGTGTCATACAGGGTACGCCGCCAGGCATAAACACCTTTAATCAGGTCCTCACCACCCTCAATTTCCCCGGTGGTTTTATTGATTACCCACTTTGAAATGAAGGTGCCTGTCGATCGGAGACTGCGATTTGAGTTCTCCAGCACCACCCCATCACCGCCAACAAAGTTGTAGTGCTCCTGGTTCATAAACAGGGTAAATGTATCGTCGTCATTATCCAGATACCCCAAACCATCGGGTTCTCCAGACAATACATAAAGGCCATCCGTATCCGCAGCATCGAGACTTGGGTGCTCCTCGAATATAGGAAGCATATCCTGTTGGGGAACGTTTTCACTGGAGTAATCGGTGGGGAGATAACCATTGCTGAGCAGATTAATTACCTTGACGTTTTCAGCCGTGGCGACAACATGTGGCACCTGCATTGTTGAGGGACCAATATTCGCAGCAACCTCAGAACCAGCAACTGACTCAAATAGACTGACTTCCTCAGGCACTTCCGGATCTGGAGTTACCACTACCGGATCATCATTATCATCACTGCAACCAGCCAAAATTGCCGGTATAGCGATAGCTAACGCTGCTCTTTTGAAAAATTTATGATTTTTCATTGTCACTCCAATGCGTTGATTCCCCACCCGAAGGCAGTTCCAGTTATAAAGGCGGCATAGAGTAGTTGTGCTAAATGACAGACTTAATAAGGTTTGATTACAGACGAAGAATAATTTAGTTCAATAAATTTAATTTTCTGCACAAAGCTCTTCATATGTTTCAATGAAAATCTCCCTCTCAGAAAACAACCTGGTAATTAATGGATGAAAAACGAAGACAAAAAAAATCCCGTACCAAGCGAATAGCAACTTGGCACGGGACTCTTAAATCAGCCCCCAATTAGGGCTAGCATGTTTTAAACGGATACAGGTTCGCTAATAGCCGCCTCTTTGCGTTTCTCTTTGGTTTCAGTTTCCCCGCCGATTACTTCGTTGGGTCTCACTTTGTGGAATACCGCATAGAACACAGGGATTGCAATCAGTGTCAACACCGTAGCAAATCCAAGCCCACCCATAATTGTCACCGCCATATCCGCAAAGAAAGCGTCGAACAGAAGCGGGGACATTCCTAAAATAGTAGTGACAGCGGCAAGGAATACCGGACGCAAACGGCTAACGCTGGCCCGTTGGATAGCTGTCAACCTCGGCAGTCCCGCATGAGTCTGAACCTCAATCTCATCCACCAATACCACGGCATTTTTAATCAACATACCAGACAAACTGAGGACACCGAGAAGAGACATAAATCCAAATGGTAATCCCGTCGCCAACAACCCGACAACAACACCGACGAGACACATAGGAACAACCAGCCAGATAATCACCGGCTCCCGAACAGTACCGAACAACAGTATCGACACCAGGATCATAATCAGGAAGCCCAAGGGTAAACCTTTACCTAACGACTTCTGCGCATCGGTAGAACTTTCGTACTCACCACCGAATTCAATCTTGAAGCCAGGTGGCAACTTCATTTCTTCAACCCAGGGACGTATACGGCCAAAGGCTGACATTGCTGTAACACCTTCAGGCGCATCCGCACTGATGGTAATAGTCGGCACCCTGTTGCGTCTTTGGATCAATCCTTCATCAGCGGTTAACTCGAAATCAGTAATCAACTGTCCTGCCGGAATATAACCCTGCTCATTGGGGCTCCACACCAAGCGGTCTTCCAGTGAACCCACCTGATTGCGATCTCCCTCTGGCATACGGGCAACAATAGGGATAATACGGTCACCGCTTTCAAAGTCGCCAACGGTGTAACCCGCAGTGGCAAACTGAATCATACGGCTGACATCAGCATTGGTAACGCCGGCAACTCGCGCCCGCTCATCATCCAGATGTGCGTGCAGAGTAGGCTCTCTGCTGCGCCAGTTGTGACGAATATCTTCCAGTCCTTTTTCGCGGAACTGCTGTTCTACACTGACTGCCATGGTACGCAGTGTCTGGTAATCCGGACCTGAAATACGCACTTCAACATCCGATCCGCCACCGGGACCAAACACCAATCGCTTGAAAGTAATCAATGCTTCCGGCTGCGCTACACGCAACTTCGCCTTGGCGCTCTCAATCAACTGAGGGATTTGCTCCCGGTTTTCAGTGCGAACAATCAACTGGCCATAAGACGCATTGGGTGGCTCGGGAGCATAGGTCAGCATAAAGCGATCGGCTCCGCGACCAGCTACTGCCGTCACGGAGACAACTTCATCCTGTTCCTGGAAGAATGCAGTCGCTTCCTGAAGCGCCTTATCAGTACGATTAATATCACTGCCCTGAGGCATGAAATAGTTAACATAAAAAAGTGGAGCATTTGAATTGGGGAAGAACCCCTGCTTCACAAACCCGAAAGCAAAGTAGCTGACCAGAGTCACCACAATAAGTACTGCAATGGTCAGGCCCCTGCGCTTCAAAGCTCCTGATAGAGCACCGGAGTACATATTGTAGAAGCGGCCATCGTAAGGATCTTCCGAGTCGGCTTGCTTACCCGGCTTAAACAGGTGATAGCCCAAGTAAGGGGTAATAGTAATCGCCAGTATCCAGCTGAGTAACAGGGAGATACCAATTACCGCAAACAGGGAGAAAAGGAATTCGCCAGTAGCATCATCGGACAGACCGATACCGGAGAACGCCATAATACCGATAATGGTCGCGCCCAGCAGTGGCCAGAAAGTCTGGCGGACTACACGCCTGGCAGCACTCTTAGGCTCTTCTTTTCTCTGAACCCCCATCAGCATCCCTTCGGCAACCACAATGGCATTATCAACCAACATACCCATGGCGATAATCAGGGCACCGAGAGAGATCCGCTGCAAATTCAAGCCAAACAGGTTCATGATTAACACGGTGCCCAAAACGGTCAAACCGAGGACAGTGCCAACCACAACACCGGAACGCCAGCCCATAAATACACAAAGTACTAGAGTAACGATCACGACAGAAGAAACCAGGTTAAAGAGGAAACCGTCAACACTCTCCTCTACTACCTGATGCTGCTCGTAGATAGGATGGATTTCTACACCCAGGGGCAATGCCTGTTTAATCTGCTCCAGCCTGGCCTCTACCGCCTTGCCAACGTTCACGATATTGGTATTTTCCGCACCGGCCACACCCAGCAGAATGGCCTGCTTGCCATCAAATCGGGCAATAAAGCTGGGGCTCTCATCGTAACCGAGAGAAATATCGGCGATATCACGGACGGCCAGCATCGCGGTAGAGCCGGGCACGCCGACGAGAATATTACGAATGGATTCCAGGTCACTCGCAGGATTGTCGACCAGTATACGGGTACGTAAATCCTGGCCTCCAATCTCGCCGACTTTCTGGGTCGAACTTTCAGATTGCAGTACCTGCGCTAAGTCATCCAGGGAAAAACCAAACTGGGCCAGGCGGGATTCATCAATATCCAGGTAAGCCACTTCGTCGATAATGCCTGAGCGGGAAACCTTGGCAACCCCCTCAACTCCCAGTAACTCCCGGCGAATCGCTTTGGTAATTTCACGCATTTCAGTCAGCGAAAACCCTTCTCCGGTAATCGCATAATAAATACCGTAAACCTCACCAAAGTCATCATTCACAACGGAGGGTAAAGCACCGCTGGGCAGATCACTTTGAGCATCGTTAACCTTGCGCCGCAATTCATCCCAAACCTGGGCAAGCTCCTGCGAGGCATACTGATCTTTGATTTCCACCCGAATTTCAGACATTCCCGGACTTGAGGTGGAAGAGACCTTGTCCAGCTGTCCCATTTGTTGGATGGCCACCTCAAGCTTTTCGGTGACCTCCTCTTCTACACGCTGGGCGCTAGCGCCTGGGTAGAAGGTGTAAACACGGGCTTCCTTGATCGTAAACGCAGGATCTTCGAGGCGGCCAATATCTGAAAGCCCCCAAAGACCACCGATTAAGCAAATCAGCATCAACAGCCAGCTATAAACTGGCTTTTCTATAAATATGTCAGAAATCTTCACAACATTTTCCCTACTGTTAACAGGGCCAGAGCTAACACACTAATTAGTGCTGTGCGTAATTGCGTACTTTTGCACCGTCATAAAGGTGCTGGCCGCCGGTAGCAACCAGTTTCATAGCAGGGCTAATGCCATCCTTAATCTGTACCGACTCACCATCAGTACGCCCGAGGGTCACGGAAGCTTTGGAAACAGACTGGTCCGCATTAATTTGCCAAACATAGGGCTTACCTTCCGGGCCAGTCTGCACTGCTGAAAGGGGAACCCACAGGTCACCACTCGCTTTATTCAACTTCACACTAACGCGAGCGGTCATGCCGGGAAGGATCTGTACATTTTCGGGGCGGGGCATTCCAAACTCGACAACGTAAGTCTGGGTAACGCTGTCTGCCTCAGCCTGGTGCTCACGGTAGGTAAGTGGGAATTCCTTGCCCGGCAAAAATTCAAACTCGGCGGTCATGGAGTTGACTTGCTCTTCATTAACCGTGGCCAACAGCTTTTCAGGCACGGAGATTTGAATTCGAACTTCAGAAATATTCTGCAAACGGACAATTGCCTGGCCGGCCTGGACGTTGGTGTAATTCTCTACCAGCTGGCGAGTCGCCAAAGCATCGAATGGAACCCTTAGCTGGGTATAAGCCAGGTCCTGCTCAGCACGTTCCAGGGTCACTTTAGCCAAGTCAAAGTTACTTTTCGTTTCATCCAGCTGCTGCTGTGAAATAACTTTTGACCCTGCCAGAGAGCGCTGACGATTGAGGGTTTTTTCCAGCAACTCTACATTTAATCGGGCTTCTTTTACCCTGCGCAGGTAATCCCGCTGATCAAGTTCTGCGATCAGGGTTCCCTTTGGAATAATTTCACCTTCGCGAATTGTGAGCTTGTCCAGCTTCCCACCAACCTGGAAAGATAGATCGACACTCTGCACTGCCTTAACACGACCGGCAAACTGTCGATCTTTGACCTGGTCATTACTGGCAACGGTAGCTACTTTCACGGGCCAGACGTGCTCTGCTTGCGCCTGCTCCGTCTTCGATTCGGAGCATCCTGCCAGAACTGCAACTGCTGCGATCAAAACGGCCAATGAGAAACGCGATCTTGGCGATATATTCATATTCATCATCCACAAACTGTATTAACTGGGGCTGATTTAGTTCAGGTCGGCAGAGAGCGCCAGCAGACGTCCCTGTAAACGTTCAATAATCGGGTCTTCAGACTCAACAACACCGAGTACGCGACCCAGGAACATGCCCTGGGCCGCCAGGATTAGCAGTTCCGCCATTTCCGGGTCACGATACGCATCGCAGATATCGCGACGCTGCTGCTCTTCTTTGTCTTTTACCGGCCCCAGCAACATGGGGTCTTCGGCCACGGCGGCAATCAGTGAGCGAGGCAGCCCCTTGTCGTCCTCCATCAATTCAAAAATGCTCTTCAAGCGCGACACCAACAAGCTGTCCCCGGAGGACACAAAAGTGGCAACACTGTCATCTTCACGAGCTATTGCCGCCTCCAGCATCGCCTTCAGGAGTGACTGCTTAGTTCGAAAATGATGAATCAAACCGCCCTTGCTGAGCCCGCACTGTGCAGCCACCGCATCCAGGGTCAACTTGCGCGCCCCGCGATCCCGGACTACTTCTTCTGCTGCTCGCACAATGGCAGCTTTGTCGACTCTCGACACATGACCTCCTGGGCATCACCAATCAAAACCAACCGGTTGGTCGGTATCTTAGCGGCAACATTTCAAAGGTCAAGCTATGCTACGCTCCCCCACCAGAAAACATGGCTAAAAAGTGTTGCGAGAGCGTTAAGCTCACGCTGGAGAGGTGATTTATGACGGATCGGTACTGCCCCTGTGGATCGGGCAAGCCCCTTGATACCTGCTGCGGACTCTATTTGTCGGGAAAGGCTTACCCCAATAATGCAGAAGCGGTTATGCGCAGTCGCTATACGGCCTTTGCAACCGGAAATTTTCGGTACCTGAAAAAAACCTGGCATCCCGACACCTGCCCAGAACTGCAAGCTGAGGATATTGAAACCCAGTGGACACAATTGGAAGTTATTAAGAGTAAGGCGGGACTAAAAAAGTCGATTGTGGAATTTAAGGCTTGGTATACAGAAAATGACCAAGAACACCTGATTCACGAAATTTCACTATTTAAGTTATTTAAGAAGCGCTGGGTATATTTGGAAGCTCTACCCAACTGGCCTGATGGGAAATAGGCTAGCAGAAAACACGGCTAGCTAAAGAGGCGATATCAAAGAAAAAATAGCAGCAAAGGCCTGGGGGCGGGAGTCACGCTCCCGCACCTCTTTACGCAGCTTCTGCTTGCTAGCGAAACGCCCCGAAGATTTTGCCTTTACGTGGGCACCTCCCTTTCTCATTAGCGGATTACGCGCAACGTAACTACGAATTTTTTCTTTCTTTTTCATAAAACTTCACCTTTTACTTTTTGTAGATCCATTCTTCCAAATATCTTCTCACTCAAAACTTGATTTGATACCTCCTTATTTACCCCTTGATACAAATTACCTGGCGGAGTCTGTGCACCACCTCCACAAGATCGGACTGGTTCTCCATCACCTGATCAATATCCTTATAAGCAGCAGGAATCTCATCCAGAACGCCCTTATCTTTACGGCATTGCACACCTTGGGTCTGATCTTCCAAGTCCTTTCTGGTAAAACGCTGGCGAGCCGCTGTACGACTCATTTTTCGGCCAGCTCCGTGTGCGCAAGAACAAAAAGATTCCTTATTGCCAAGCCCACGCACGATAAATGACTTAGCCCCCATAGAGCCGGGAATAATTCCCAGTTGATCTCTCTGAGCACTAATAGCCCCTTTGCGAGTCACGAACACATCTCTATCAAAATGGCGCTCGCGAACAACATAATTGTGGTGGCAGTTAATTGCCTCTGTAGTCAAAGTAAACTTTGGCAAGCTTACCTTCAGGCATCCAAGCACAAGCTTCATCATTTCCTGCCTGTTCCAGCGTGCATATTCCTGCGCCCAGTTAACCGCCTCAATATAATCGTCAAAATTCTGGCAGCCTTCCGAGAAATAGGCCAGATCCTTATCAGGAAGATTGTGCATATGCCCAGCCATATCCCGTCGGGCCAACTGGATAAAATGCTGACCAATAGCATTGCCAATCCCTCGACTCCCCGAATGCAACATCACCCAGACAGCACCACTCTCATCAATACAAATTTCGATAAAGTGATTGCCACCCCCTAATGTACCCATTTGGGTCACCCAAGTTTTTTGTGGTTGATGCAGCTTCTTCAGTAACCCTGGATGCTTTGAAAACAATCTATCCACACCGGGAGCTAAAAGTTTGCAGGCAGATTCCCTGGCGCTGATCAGTTTATGTCGTCCCTGACCAACCGGCACTTTCACCTCAATGGCGTCCCGCAGTGCTTTCAGATTGTCTGGCAGCTGATGGGCTTGTAGCGAAGTTCGCACCGCATTCATTCCACAACCAATATCCACCCCAACGGCAGCAGGAATTATCGCACTTACCGTTGGGATCACCGATCCTACCGTTGCCCCCTTTCCCAAATGCACATCCGGCATAGCAGCAACATGGGAGTGCACAATCGGAAGCTGAGCAATATTCTTTAACTGTTGCATTGCCTTGGGCTCGATATCATCGGTATAGATTTTTACCGGTACCGTGCCAGGCGGTGCATTTCGATTTAACACTGTTTTTACAGGCATATTTTATCCCTGGATTAATCCACTTAACTGAAACGGCAATCCAAGCTAAAACAAAAAAGCCCCGGCACTTGCCAGGGCTTTTAGGAGGTCTGGCTTGGAAAGCAATATCACTTTCCAAGCTCAAGTGCGTGAAAAGCGATTAAACAAATAAACTCTTGATATCTACATTTCGCATTTCACGGCTCCTTAGTGGTGCGATCCACTTCAAAAATACTGCCAACTAGAATGCCAATCTTGAAACCAGATCAGCAATGGAATTTAGGTGCAGTTTATTCTCATTTGGTACCATGTCAAGCCTGTTTTTGGTCTATCGATAAAAATTCTACCCTGAATTCACTGACCAACTTTTACTTTTCAACATAGCTTGAGGGCTCACTATGCCATAAAATCGTGTTACCGAAATTACAGTCCAGTCGCCACACCCCCAAAATGACCACTCAAGAACCTACCATTCTCTTTGAAGACGACTACTTACTTGCCGCTTATAAACCAGAGGGGTGGCTTGTTCACAGATCGGAAATAGACCGCCATGAAAAGCGTGTACTTTTGCAATATTTGAGGGACCTATGTGGTAACTTTCTTTATCCAGTACATCGACTGGATAAGCCTACCTCCGGTGTTATTATTTTTGCCAAAAGCAGCGAGATTGCTGCGCAGGTACAGCAGCAGTTGGAAAGTGATTTATCATCAAAAAAATATATTGCTGTATGTAGAGGATATAGCCCGGAAGAAGGTATCATTGACTATGCCCTCCCCGTTGCCGACTTCAAACACCAGAGGAAGCGACCGAAAACGGATCTGCCACGTCAGCAGGCTGTTACATTGCACCGACGCTTGGAGACTATTGAGTTACCTTATGAGGTTGACCGCTACCCGACCAGCCGGTATTCCCTAGTAGAAATCCAATTGAAGACAGGGCGGCGCCATCAAATAAGAAGGCATTTCAAGCATATCCATCACCCTCTAATTGGCTGCCCGAAATATGGAAAGTCAACCCATAATCGTTTCTTTGCCAACAGACTTGAGTGCTCTCGACTGCTTTTGCATGCATCTGAACTCAAGCTTGAACATCCGGTGAGTGGTTCTCAGCTGAAAATACAATGCGAAATACAGGGAAGTTTCTTGCAATTAATTCAGCGATTTAAATGGCAACTTTAATTTATAAAGCCTCCAAGTTACTCAGAACCCCTCAAGCCAAGCCTTACATAGTGCATGGGGCGACCTGCCCAGGATAGGAGCACAATGGCGCTGAATAAATAATTTCCGATGTGCAGCAGGCTGAGCTTCCGCCATTTAATTGGCCGCACCCAGGGCCGCCACAGGCCCCACACGAGCTGGAACAGCAAGCTCCCGACCCACTGTATATTCCAGCTTTCTCATTTTCGCATACAGCGCCCTTAAGGCCATATATCTTTCTCCCTTGCTTCACTGAAATATTGTCAAAGTAGGCATAGACTTTTTTGGAGGGTGACCACAAAGCTGAACTACCGCCATGAAAAGTACTGAACTGAAATTTATCAATAGCTACCCTATCACTACCAGTCAGTCGTAACCCTTGTTCCTCTACAATTTTTTTGCCATTTATAAATAGCTCGATATATCCGTCAGCATTATTTGCACTGCTATTTAATTGCACAAACAACTCAATCCGATACCAAGTATCCCGCTCAAATCTAAAGCTGTCATTCCCTTGATACCCATCTCCACACCGAGCGACTCTATCCTGATGATAGGTATAGAGCCCGACCCTACCCTCCGCACCAAACTTAACCCGCACACTCCAACTCTTCGGATCGATAGGTACGCATCCTGAAGCCTGCCCCCCACCAGCAAGACCGTGTAGCTTACCGCCCTTAACAAATTCGAAGTTCCGATGAAACTTCACATCGTAAGCGAGAGTTGCCGATGAAACAGATTTGGCTAATTGGGTTGATGTACTAATTCTCTCAGAACCCTTTTCATAAGGAATATACTGAGCTTCCAGTGCATACCCATTACCGGGCATTGGAATTAAATTTAAATGCTGATCATCAAACGTTGCCAGTGGTTGCAAATCAAAAGTTCTTCGCAACAAGGTAATATCGGTATATTTCATGTAGGGGATCCCAACCCGATATCTACCAGAATTTGAAATTGCACTGAATCTGCCTTGATTTGATGAAAACCCGTATACATAGATCTTCTTTCTTACAAATTTTTTCATTTCCTCATAATTCAAATAGAACTTGAATCCATGGGGAACGCCCTGGGTATCACATATATTGGCAATTCCTTTTGACGACGCCTGATCAGCTCTGGAAATTTTTATCGGAAACCCGCTTCTACTATCCCCACCTAGATAAAGACCAACAGAAACTGACTTGAATACTCCTTTCTGACAAGCCCACCCAGAAACAACCAAGCCTCCCCCCAAATATTCAACCCGATCAACCCTACCGATCATCTGGGCGAAATCCTGATTACCTGTACTAAATGAAAAAAGAGTCACGAGTAAAAACACAGAAAACATCTTGAATAATACCCGACAGCATTGACATCACTATTAAATATAGAAGCTACTTGTTCGGATGAGCGAGAGCACACACAGTCCAAGACAACTATAAGAGAGCGCGAAAATAAATGTGAAAGGCTTGCAAAGACTCCCGCCGCCTTGGCGGAATAATAATGGATTCAAGGGCGTTTAACGCCCTTTAGAAACTTGAGGGAAAAATATTCACTAAGATGAAAGACGCTAGTCACGCCAATGAGGGGAGAGAAACTAAGGTCAGTGTTCAGAATTACCGTGAGAAGCCTCTTCTTGAGATTTACTGCGAATCCCAAAGAGCCCCTTGCGCTCAGTTTTACCTTCCGGCTCCGGCTGTAGAAAACTGCGCAATTTATCTTTTTCCCACATGGCATCCTGATAGCCGAGATCGATAAGTTCTTCGATATATGGCCTTTCAAATAATAAATAACTGGCTGCAGAAACACCGCCACCGGGATTGGTCGCACCCGTTGAGCGGAATAACCAGCGTAGCGCCGAGGGAAGGTGACCAAGTTTTCTGCCACTAAGACGCCCTAAACTCTGCGAGGGCTCAATAACAACCGACTCTACCGAACGCAACAATTTCAAATCGGAATGATCTGTTGGATCCACATAGTCAAGTAACATATTTACTCGATCCAGATGCTCCAAGTCCGCCTCTAAGCTATCGATAAATGCGGCATTGAATAACTGAGCAGCTATTTGCGCCATCGAAGGGGACTCCATCTGCGCAGGACTGTTGCGACTCCCCCAATGGGCTGGAGAACGGTTGTCCGACACACCCACCACAAAGACACGCTTGGCACCGAGATGCAGTGCCGGACTAATCGGGGCCATCAGACGAATGGCACCATCGCAAAAATAAACCCCATCCAATTTGACCGCCGGGAAAATGGCAGGAATTGCTGCTGATGCCAATAGGTGGTCCGAGGTTAATTGAGTGGGCACTCCAAAGCGACGAAACCGCTGCCATCCTTTAACATTCTCCGCTCCCTGAAAAAAGCTGACGGACTGCCCTTCACTATAAGAAAGCGCATTAACACTTGTGGCATGCAAATGCCCAGCCGAAATATTTTTTTGAATATTGTCAAAGTTTATCTCGCGCTCAACCAAGCTGCGCAGCGGACTGTTATCCAGGAGCGCCAAAGGTTTTTGTCTACCCACACCTTGGTTCAAGAGCGAACGACTGATAGAAAACAGGTTTCCAAGTAAACTACGCCAACTGGTGCGATAAACCTGCTCAACACTAAGCTGCAACCAAACTGAGCACATTCTGTCGACAGCTTCTTTAAAGGTGCCTGTATGAGAGGCGAGAAGCATTGCGTTCATCGCTCCTGCAGAGGTGCCACAGATTATTTGAAAGGGCCGAGGATTATCTTCTGGAACCAATTCCGCAAGCGCCCTTAAAACACCCGCTTGATAGGCAGCGCGCGCACCTCCCCCAGAGAGAACCAGAGCGTTACGCTGGCCAGGTTTGTTACTTTCACTGTTACTTGTCGACAAAGTTTTCTTCCAATACAACAAGCCCGCAAACAACAGAGTCCGCTTAAAGGCTATTGAGAAAAATGCCCATATACAACTCAGTTTCAGAGTTGTCGGGGATATTTGGTAAGATAAATAGAATCTTTTAAGTGTACTTATTATTCTAAATCGATAGATCTATTAGAGAGCCATATCTACAACGTAACGACCTATTCCATGCCCTCTATTTAAGCGCGCAAGAAACTCTGGGGCCTGATCAAGGCTAATATTCTCCGCAATACTGTCGAGCTTATCGCCGATATACCACTCACTGGCCAACCGCTTCCATACTTCTGCCTTCTTTTCTATTGGCAAAACAGCGCTATCCACACCCAACAAACTAATACCGCGCAAGATAAATGGAAATACATTGGCGTGAAATTGAGCACCTGAAGCCATACCACAAGCAGCCACTCCGCCTCCGTAGCGCAGGGATTTAATGACATTAAAAAGCGTTTCCCCGCCCACAGTATCTACAGCCCAAGCCCACAATGGCTTGGCCATCGCTTTATTGGCAAAAGGGGCTAGTGTATCCCGGTCGAGAACCTTCCATGCGCCCAATCTCGCCAAATAATCAGCAGACTCCAACTTTCCCGTCACTGCTGCGACACGAAAGCCTAGCTTCGCCAGCAAGGCGACGGCAACAGAGCCGACGCCACCCGTTGAACCTGTTACCAGAATCTCTCCATCCTCAGGAGATGCGCCGGACTCCAGGAGCTTTTCAACACACAGCGCGGCGGTAAAACCCGCCGTACCCAGTGCCATAGACTCCCAAGCTGTTAGGCCCTCAGGGACTGGCAAGGCCCATTGCGGAGGAACGGCAATACGCTCTGCAAGTCCACCAGAAGTATTCATGCCCAAATCGTAGCCATTGACCAATAATTCGGCACCCGGTTGAAACGTCTTGCTCCGATCGAACAGCACTTTGCCCACCGCATCAATACCCGGGGTATGAGGGTAGGTATTAGTAATCCCACGATTGCCAAACGCAGATAAAGAATCTTTGAAATTCAAGGATGAATAACTTACGGCCAACAGCAAGGGGTTATCGGGAAGCTCAGAAAGTTGACGCTCAACAACAGACTGGTCAAACTTTCCCGAAGCTACTTCAGCAACCTGAATTGCCCGAAATTTCTCATCCTTTTCTATTTCCATGGGGTATATCCCGCAGCACTATCAACCTGTAACGTTACAACTATTGAGCCTGATGACGCAGAGCTGCCAGCCGTGAAAAGAGACGAGTGACCGCCGATTCCACACCTGCTTCTGCCGCCAGCCCTATTTTCTTAGCTATATTTTTCCGTTCTTTGAATTCCACCTGATATAGGTCGCAGTCCTTAGCACAACTGGTCAAGTATTCATCTGACGTTTTCAGCTCATCGACCAGTCCCAAAGATAGGGCTTTTTGCCCGAACCAAACCTCGCCCGTGGCAACTTTGTCGACGTCGAGTTTTTGCCGGTACTCCCCGACAAAGTGCTGAAACAGAATATGGATCTCATCTAAATCTTCTTGGAACTTCTGTTTACCTTCCTCAGTATTTTCACCAAACATGGTTACAGTGCGCTTGTACTGGCCCGCAGTAAATAGTTCGTAATCGATATCATTGCGCTTCAGCAGGCGGTTAAAATTCGGCATCTGAGCTAAAACACCAATAGAGCCCAACATCGCAAAGGGTGCTGCCAGGATACGATCTGCAACACAGGCCATCATGTAGCCCCCACTGGCAGCTACTTTATCAACAGCAATAGTCAAATGGATACCTGCACTACGAATTCTGGTTAACTGGCTGGCGGCCAAACCATAGTTCGCCACCATGCCCCCAGGGCTTTCAAGACAAAGGAGAACTTCATCTCCGGACTCTGCCACTTGAAGAATAGCCGTCACCTCTTCACGCAAATGGGAAAGCGCACTCGCTTTGATATCCCCATTAAATTGCATAACAAAGACACGCTTGCGCTCGGAGACCAACTCCCCTTTTATACTCTTGGACTCATGCTCTCCTTCCTCTTTAGCAACGTCGGAAGAAGTAGCAGCACTTTTTTCAGGCTGCTTTTTGCTCTCAGCTTTATGTTTTTTAGCCAGGGCTTTTTCCTGAGTCTTCTTCTCTTTCGCCATTTGCTTTTTACGACGGGCGAATTCGTGCTTATCCATCACAGCTTCGAGCAGTGTTTCTTTAAACTGCTCATAGCGATCATTCAAATGTGTAACTGTGATATGCCCCTGAACACGCTCTTTCAGCTGCTCTCGATTTGCAAAAATAAAACCTATCAACACCATTAAGGCCACGACAACCGTAACAATTTTGGCTAGAAAAAGGCCGTATTCAATTAAAAATTCCACTTAGACTCCATTTTCCGTCTTAACTGATTTTTATTTAGCTTCAGTATTTTACTGCCAACCTTCCAGGGCGGAAGTTGCTCGCTGGTTAAGGGGGCGAGCCAACAAACCGCTGTGGCTAATACGCACCTCGTAAACCGCACCGTCCTCCATAGGCAGAAATGTGGCACTGCCATATACCGCATCAACAAAGGGCAACTTGCCATCAACACCGCGTACAAATTGCCAGACATCCACGCCATAGTTCGCCCCCTTTATTTCGTAGACAGAACGCTCGCGAGCTCGCTCATCCTGCAGCGTGAGATAGCGACCGCTCAACCTGTCCAGACGATAGGCCGGCTTAATCCCCCAGCGGGCTAACGGGCCCTGCCACTTGAGCATTCGGGCATCCAATTGCCACTGATCCCCAAGCAATTCAAACTTTTGCGCTATTCCATCCGTATCAGAGAATTTGACTTCAAATTGTTGCTCGGCAATTTTCCGAAATGAAACAATACCAACACTGTGCTCTTCAGCCAGGTTTTTATAGCTGTAAACGTCCGCAGCAACCAGAACAATCCAAAGGGCCATTGCAAAAAGAAAAAGACCGGCGAAACCACGTATAAACCCCAGGAACCAATTTCCCGATAGCAGGACTCGCGCGCCCCAAAACACTAACAACAACGCCAGGATGGCAATAATAAAGGTAATCGCTATATACATTATGATTTCTACTCCCTGATACTGCGCAACATCTTTAAACCAACCTTACGGGCGGTTCTTCGTTGCAACCTTTTCAACAAAAGTGTGGATCAAGCGGCCGGACAGGGTTTGTATGGGCGGTATAGCTGGCAATGAACTGTAGTGGAACCAGTCTGCCTCTTCTATCTCATTGGGGTCCAAGCACAATCCCCCACCTTGCCACTCCGCCAAATACCCGATCATCAACTGCCCGGGAAAAGGCCAGGACTGGCTCCCCACATACTCCAGGGCACCCACTTTGAGCCCCACTTCCTCATAGACTTCACGCACCAGCGCTTGCTCAGCACTCTCACCGGGCTCTATAAACCCAGCGAGGGCTGTATAAGTTGCATTTCGACGCGAGGCATGACGAGCCAAGAGACACTCATCTCCCCGGGTAACAAGCATAATTACACAGGGGGAGATTCTGGGGTAGACAGTGAGATCACAAGCCGGGCAGGTGCGAGCGCGATCATTAGAGTGATAGATGGTAGGAGTGCCACAACGACCGCAAAATCGATGTTGGCTATCCCAATGGGAAATCTGTAGCGCCCGCCCAGCCAATGCAAACATCGGCTCCTCAACCAAAGTCAGCAGGCTGCGCAGGTTTCGCCATTCATAGCCGGCAATTTCAACCTGGCGAGACAAAACGTGGACACCACACGCCCGCCCACTTAACTCTCCCAAGTAGTGGCTGGATTGAACAGCCTCCGCTACCAACACCTGGGCGTCGTGGAGGAAAAAATCTCCTCGGCAGAGAATCAGTCCATCAGCAATCAGGATATGCTGGGAAAATTCCGGAACTGCCCACACATTACCCGCTGGGACAAACTTATCTACCAAGGAGACCTCCTTAATTATGCGGCCTCAACGGGATAACCCAGAGCAGTCAAGCTTTCGATAGCGAGACTGAGGGATTGAATATCTGCTTGCCTATGCAGCTTTACCTCTCCCAGATAGTACTCAAGGCTGATAATCGCATCGGCAAAAATATGCAAAGATTGCTCTACTTCAGGACCGGCATCATGGCGGTCGATAACAGTCTCAACAAAGTTCAGCAAACCTTCAACTACGGCCGCCGCTCTACTTAAGTTGAGAACGATCAAGCCTCCGCGCACTGAGTTCAAAGTAGTGGAAACATTGCGAATATGGCCATGATCAAAGTCGGACTCTGCATAAGCCGCCAGCGCTCTCTTAATCAACGCCAAACCGGCTTCGGCCTCTTTAAGTACAGCCACTTCCGCTTCTGCCAACTGGCTGTGCTCAAAGGCAATATCCGCATGACCGTATTCATCCAGATCAATAGAAGTGCTCTGCTTGAGAGCCCTTACCGTGCTATCGACCATCAACACCTGGCCTGTCAGTTTCTGCAGTGCGCTGTCCGCTATGGAACCGCCCGCGCCAGAGGCACTCTGGTATTCCGCAACCGCGCTGCGCAAACTCTCTCCAACCCGCTTAAAATTGAGCATCTGCAAGGTACCGGCCACTCTCTGTAGAGAAGAAGCGAGGCCATCTTCTGCATCCAAGGTAGTAGTACCAATTAACTCAGCGTCATCCAACATTCGGCGCACACCGGACAACTCTTCCTCCAAGGCGTTAGCAACTGCGGTAATTGCCGTGGCGCCAGGGCCCCCAAGGGTGGCTCGCTCCCTCTCTAACTCCTCTTCACTGTAATCAAGAGCCTCTGCGGAGAAGGCTTCCAGCAACTTGCCACCAAAGCCCTCGGGCTTGGAAAGAGTCAGCCAATAGAGGCACTCTTTCAGCAAAATCGGTGGCGCAGGCTGATCTAAAGCTGTATCACACTCTTTTTGTAATGCTCGCAGCCAGCGATCAAACATACTGAAAACCATCACCCGGGATCGACTGATGCGCATTTCCTGGGAGGCCATTCCTGCAAGTGCCGCCCCTGCTACCACCCATAAACGCCCGTTTGCGCGCCCCATGGTGATGCTTGCGATTCTCTCAAGGGCGCGAGACATCATCGTGTACGCTGGGCCCCGAGGTTTACCTCGCAACAGAGCCAACAAACCAACCTGGTACATATGACGGAATCGGCGAACAAAGCTATTCAAGTCTTCCGACATTACCGCAGAAGCCCCTGCACCAGGCACAGCCCCTCCAAGTTACAACGGAAAAAATGACTTTCCGGCACAGGGGGCTGGGACCGGGCCGCGCGCAAATTATTGATATAGGGAATCAGCAATTCTGGACGGGCAATGGCACGACTTTGGACAAAATCCAAGTAGCGTCCCATTACGTAAAAACCTGTGCCCAGCGCCTCCATCAGTTCTTCTGAGGCGCTCTGCCTCTCCTCTAACACCTCTGTAAGCGCTTTGATTTTCTCTTGGGCGAGGAGCTCAGCTGCCTGGAGCTGCACCATCTGCAATACTCCACTAACCTGCCTGAGTGCAGCCAAGCTCTGTTCGAGAGCCTGCTTTTGGGAAGTATCCGCGGCAAATTTATCCAAGTGTGAGGCGGCATTATCGATGGTAGCTACCAGCTCATCCTTCACTACATTGACAGAAGTGATATTGATCTTGCGCAATTCAGTCTTTGGCTGCACCGCTGCATTCTTCCTATAATCGAACAAAAAACAACCAGATCAGGATGATTCTGGCCTCATTAAGGGCAATTTACCCCAATAAATAAAAGAGTCCACCTTTCGCCAAACAATTTCCACCGAATAATCGACAAATAACCTAGCGACGGGGCTGAAGCCCCTAAATTACTTGAATTTTCCAGAAAACCCAGTAGCGTTTGCTACTTTCAAGTTTAAAGTTGTACGTTTTTTTGTGTTAAAGAACAAAAACCAATCAATCTGTGCACAATAAACCCGGGGAAGCACGCAGCGATAATTGAGCTCAGGTATCTATTTCGCATACACCGCCGATTCCCAAAGATTCCATTTTGACCCACACCAATGGGTTAACCAAGGAAGTAAATGATGAACACTTACAACAACACCATTGCGGCATCCGGCGGCGGATTTGGTCGCGCCTTTGCCGAAAATTTTCTCGGCGAAGCGCCTGATTGGTACAAATTGACCATAGCCGCCTTTTTGCTTCTCAACCCATTAATACTGTATGTATCGGGGCCTTTTGTAACAGGCTGGGTCCTTATTGCAGAATTCATTTTTACCCTGGCGATGGCCCTGAAGTGTTACCCACTTCAACCCGGCGGACTGATCGCAATTGAAGCCGTATTGATGGGTATGACAAGCACCGATGCCGTCTACCACGAGGTAGTTGAGAATATTGAAGTTATTCTGCTGCTTATGTTTATGGTGGCCGGCATTTACTTTATGAAGAGCCTGCTTCTGTATGTATTCACTAAAATTTTGATTAGTGTGAAATCAAAATCACTGCTGTCATTACTTTTCTGTGCTGTCTCCGCAGTGCTCTCAGCATTCTTAGATGCCTTGACCGTAACCGCTGTCCTGATTGCAGTTGCCGTAGGCTTTTACTCGGTCTATCACCGGGTCGCCTCCCAGCAGCCACACCACCACCATGACCACGACCACTCCAACGATGAGCATGTCGTAGAGTATCACCGCGAGGACCTGGACCAGTTTCGAGCCTACCTTCGCAGCCTGATTATGCATGGCGCTGTAGGTACTGCTCTCGGTGGTGTTTGCACCTTGGTTGGAGAACCGCAAAACCTACTGATCGCTGAGAAAGCCGGATGGGAATTTGTACAGTTTTTCCTGCAGATGGCTCCAGTAACCATTCCAACATTCTTTGCCGGCTTAGCTACTTGTTTCTTTTTGGAGAAAATTAAAATGTTTGGCTATGGAGCCCAGCTCCCTAGCGCCGTACGTGAGGTACTGGTTAATTTTTCCAAAGAGGAAGAAAAGAAGCGCACCTCGGCACAGGTTGCCGAGCTGTGGATTCAGGGCATTGTCGCTGTGGTTCTGGTTTTTGCCCTGGCATTTCATGTTGCCGAAGTCGGTATCATTGGCCTGATGATTATTGTACTTCTGACCTCGTTTAACGGCGTTGTTCAAGAAGCTAGAATCGGCCACGCGTTTGAAGAGGCGCTGCCATTTACTGCACTGCTCGTGGTTTTCTTTGCAATTGTTGCAGTGATTCACCAGCAGCACCTATTCGAGCCTGTAACCAACTTCGTTCTCGCACAAAAGCCCGAACAGCAGCCAGGATTGCTATTCATGGCAAACGGTATTTTATCGATGATTAGCGACAATGTTTTTGTGGCAACGGTTTATATTAACGAAGTTAAGGCTGCCCTCACCGCAGGTGACATTACCCGAGAACATTTTGACAAGCTGGCCATTGCCATCAATACCGGAACCAACCTACCCAGCGTTGCCACTCCCAATGGACAAGCTGCATTTTTGTTCCTGCTGACATCGGCCCTGGCACCTCTCATACGCCTATCTTATGGCCGCATGGTGATCATGGCACTGCCCTACACCATCGTACTGAGTATTGTTGCTTTGATTTGCGTGGTCTACGCGATCTAAAGAGAACTTGTATAAGAGACTATCTGGATGGGTGGGGATTGATAATTCCCACCCATCCAGAAAAAGAAAAGCGCAATAAACATCAAATTTAAAGAGAACACCTCTTCATTGATGTGCTACCAGAAGTGTTTGCCCGCTGATTTCTCCAGCAAACCTAGCATCGATTGATGCGCTTCAGCTTCCTGTGGCGTAGCACGCGCTACTAGCAGGGGCGCGCGATCTGCCGATAGGCGACGAATGGCTTCACCCGCCACATCATTTTCCGCCTTCTTGCCTTCCTCCCCTTCCGAGGAATCGCCCTGAGCCAACACCAAGTCGGTCTGGCCACCGGTCATCATCAGGTAGACGTCAGCAAGAATCTCCGCATCCAACAAAGCGCCGTGCAAATCCCGCTGGGAGTTATCGACAAAGTAGCGCTTACAAAGGGCGTCCAGATTGTTTTTCTGCCCGGGGTGCTTTTCCCGGGCCATTGTCAGGGTATCCAAAACCCCACAATGCGCATTGACATTGCGCCAGCGCGGATTACCCAGCAGCCTTAGCTCAGCATCAATAAAACCGACATCGAAGGGTGCGTTGTGAATAACCAGCTCTGCACCTTCACAGAAGGTCATAAATTCATCGGCGATCTGAGCGAATACGGGCTTGTCCGCCAGGAATTCATTAGTAATTCCATGGACCTCAATAGCCCCATCTTCCACTTGTCGCTGAGGATTGATGTACTGGTGGTAATGGCGGCCAGTCAACTTTCGGTTAACCAACTCCACACAACCAATTTCAATGATCCGATGACCGCTTTTGGGGTCGAGACCTGTTGTCTCTGTATCGAGAACTACTTGACGCATGTGTAATTTCCCCTTCAGGACTCCAGCTCATCGACACCGCGATTTGCCAACTGGTCAGCCCGCTCATTACCCGGGTGACCCGCATGGCCTTTTACCCAGTGCCACTGCACTTCATGCTGAGCGACACTCTCATCCAGCTGACGCCACAAGTCTGCATTCTTTACAGGTTTTTTACTCGCTGTCTTCCAGCCATTCTTTTTCCAATTATTAATCCACCCAGTAATCCCCTGGCGTAGATACTGGGAGTCAGTATGCAAATCAATTTTGCACGGCTGTTTAAGAGCCTCCAGGGCTTTTATCGCAGCCAGCAGCTCCATGCGATTGTTGGTAGTATGTGCCTCACCACCAAACAGCTCTTTCTCCCGCTCACCATAAACCAACAAGGCACCCCAGCCGCCAGGACCAGGATTGCCGCGACAAGCGCCATCTGTATAGATAGTAATTTGTTTCAAAACTTACGCCAAAAGTAGATATGAGGCCGATTTTAAATGAAATCAGCGCTTATGATGCTTCCCGCGTGCTGCAACGCGAGGGCTCGACGGGGTGGCAACCAGAGCGGGTTTTCTCTCGGCCCGCCAATTAATTTTAATGGTGCGAACACGTGCCACTTCTTTGCGGGCGACTATGATGTAAAAGCCCCCCAAGGCAAGTGCAAGCGGGAGCCGAAGCGCTCCATCCAGGCAGTTTTGGATAACAACTCCTTCTGCTGTAATGGCAAGCGGAAAAACCCGCGATCTATCCTGTCGGCTTGCAGGTCCAACAGATTCATCCAGTCGGCAATTCGGGCGGCCCGTAGTTGATTTCCGCGCTGGTAGGCCCCCTGGAAAACAGCAGACGAGACAAGCCCAGCAAGGAAAACGGGTTAAAACCGATTAACAGCATGTGACCGCCGGGTATCAAAACCCTGGCCGCTTCCCGCAGAATCTGGTGAGGGTGACTGGAGAAATCCAGCAGGTGATGCAGCAGTACTACATCAATAGAATCGGAAGGAAGTGGTAATTGCTCAAACTCGACTATTGCAGCCCCATCCTGCTCCACTGTCGCCCCCAATCGAAATCGATGATTGATACGACTAGAGGCTGCAAAATCGACAGAATGGGTCACACTGGCCTGGAGAAGGTGGTAACCGAAAAAGCCCTCTACCAGGGGCTGGGCCAATGCCAGTTGTTGCGAGAGAATTTCCTCACCCAATGAACTTGAAAACCAATGGGACAGCGCCGGACAAACCTTGCCAAGAGGGGATAAGTCCTCATCATTACCAGGTCTGAACTTTCCGGTCATCATATCTCCATAGATTGAGTCGAGTGCGCTTTTTTTAATTTTACACTCGGGTGATCCCGCCAAAACCTTACTCTAAGCAAATCGGCCCATATGTAACAGATCACACGAGTATTCACCTTCCGTGATATTGTTCTTCCATTCAGTGAAAAGACGATCCGATTATGCTATCCATTACGCCAATCCCCGCCTTTAATGACAACTATATCTGGCACCTGCAACAGGATGGTCAGCACTGGGTGGTCGATCCTGGTGATTCAGCGCCTGTTGAAAAGGCTCTTCAGGGGAATAAACTTAATGGCATTCTTATCACTCACCACCACTATGATCACACTGGTGGCATCAAGCAGCTTTCCAATCAATATCATTGCCCCATTTACGGCCCAGAAGACATACCTGGCGTCACGCACCCAATTGCCGGTGGCGATTCCCTGCAAATCCTCGGCATGCCCCTCCAAATATACGCCGTACCGGGGCACACTCTAGACCACTTGGCTTTGGTTTTGTATGAAACCACAGGGGCAGGCAAGGAACAATTACACCTTTTTTGCGGTGACACTCTCTTTTCTGCAGGTTGTGGCAGATTATTCGAAGGTAGCCCTGAGCAGATGTATCATTCGCTGCACAAGCTCAGCCAGTTACGCCCTGCAACCTTAGTATATCCGGCACATGAGTACACGCTCGCTAACCTAAAGTTTGCTCAAGCGGTAGAACCCAAAAACCAAGCTATTGAAAAAAGGATTTCCCAGTGTGCGGTATTGCGGTCGGATAGCAAGCCAACCCTACCTTCAACTATCGCTCTGGAATTGGACACCAACCCATTTCTTCGCTGCGCATATCCGGATGTCAGACAGGCTGTGGCCCACCTTCAAACCGATCCATTTCCCGAAAATGATGATGTAGCCGTTTTTACAAGCTTACGCGACTGGAAGGATAACTTCTAAGCCCCAACTTCGCCTAAACTCCTCTCAAACTGGATAACAAACTAACAATTTGTATGCTTTTTAACCAACGATATTGACCGAAACTAATTTGCTTAATTAGAATCAAAAGTAATTGACCAAATGCCTGATGCTTTACCAATAATTGTTCTGAAATGCGTCGGGATGAATTAAAAGAAGACTCGCGGATATCACACATGGTTCACAAGAATTTTGCCGTAGCATTATTAGCTGCTACGGTAGGAGCCTGCTCGCAATTGCCGGAACAGGGGCCTACGCCTGAAACTGAAAATATCCCTGCAGAGGAAACCTCTGTCGCGAGTGATCCCGTTGTAAAAAAACACGAGCCTACAAAGGCCGCCCAACCTCCGGTGGATATTTGGGCCCGACTGCGCCAGGGGTTCGCCATGGACCATCGCACCGGTGACCCTAAGGTAAAGGAATATATTGCTTACTTTGCCCGTAATGAGGGCTATATGGCTCGTGTAAGCGAGCGCTCCCGCCGTTATATTTTCCATGTTGCCGAACAGCTGGAACAGGCAAACCTTCCCTTGGAGCTGGCACTGCTCCCCATTGTCGAGAGCGCCTACGACCCCTTTGCTTACTCCCATGCCCGAGCCTCCGGAATGTGGCAGTTTATCCCGGCCACCGGGCGCTCATTTGGACTTGAACAAAACTGGTGGTACGACGGCCGCCGCGATGTCCACGAATCCACCCAGGCCGCAGCAAAGTATTTCAATTACCTCCACGATCGCTTTGACGGGGACTGGGAGCTGGCACTGGCCGCTTACAACGCCGGCGAAGGCACAGTTCGCAGAGCCGTAGAAAGAAATCGCCGCAGTGGGCTCGGCACCAGTTATTGGGACCTTAAACTGCCTCGGGAAACCAGAAGCTACGTGCCCCAGCTATTAGCACTGGCAGAGGTAATATCCCGCCCCGACCACTACAAGATTCCGCTACATGACGTCGCCAACAAACCCTACTACGCCCGTGTCGATGTAGGCAGTCAGATCGATCTGGCCCAAGCTGCAGAACTTGCAGAAATTGAGATTGAAGAGCTGTACCTACTGAACCCAGGCTATAACCGCTGGGCAACCGACCCCAACGGAAACCACCAACTACTGATTCCAATAGAGACCCAGGAAAAGTTTGAGAGCGCCCTGGCACAACTTCCCAAGGAAGAGAGGGTGAGCTGGCAGCGCTACACCATTGCCCGAGGCGACACCCTTTCCACTATCGCTCGCCGCTACCAGACCACCGTGGGAGCTATACGCGAGACAAACAAACTGCGGAACAATAATATTCGCGCCGGTAAAACACTGTTAATCCCCAGCGCATCGGGCCCTGCAGGACAGTATGCCTACGCACTCGATCAGCGAGTTAAACGCAAGCAGTCTTCCGGCAAGGGCCAGAAAGTTAATTACACTGTACGCCCTGGCGACAGTCTTTGGGGGATTTCACGCAAGCTGGATGTGACCGTAAAGCAACTGGCCAGCTGGAACAGCATGGCACCGGGAGACACCCTGCGCCCTGGACGCACCCTGGTAGCTTACAACGGCTCCCCCGCAGCATCAGAGAACAACCGCACTACCCGCAAAGTTTCTTACCGGGTACGCAGCGGTGACTCTCTATATCGGATAGCCAATAAATTCAGTATCGAAATCGATGATATTCTCCGCTGGAATAAAATAAACAAGTCCAAGTATTTACAACCCGGACAGCGCTTAACCTTATTTGTGGATAGTGCCAGCAACACTTAAAGCGCGCACTTCCCTACAGGGAGTTAGCCATAAAAAAACCCGGCAATTGCCGGGTTTTTTTATGGCTCGATAACAACCGTTACTCGGCAGAAGAGGTCAGGTCGATTTTTGCCTGATCGGACAAGTAGCGCTGGATAGCTGCTAACTCGGCCCCGCCATTTACAGAGGCCAATTGCTGCATCAGTGCCTGACGCTGCTCTTTGCTCTGCTTGGACAGTTCGCCCGGGCGCACGCTGCGCAGGTCGAGAACTACTAGGTCACCATTATTTGTAGCGAAGCTGGTCACTTCATCTTTGCCTGTAGATGGTGCAGGCAATGCAAATGCCTTGGCATTAATCTCGCCGCGCTGAGCAAAACCTCCGCGACGAGTTTTATCACTGGTCTCCAGGGTTAGACCTTGCGCTTCCGCCAGCTCTGCAAAACTGGTACCAGTAGCGAGTTTCTCTTTTAGCTCTTCCGCTTGCTTAGCCAATTGCTCACTGGCCTTATCACGCTTCAAACGGTCAACAATTTGCTGGCGAACCTCTTCCAGAGGATACGTACCTGCGGGCTTAGAGTCGGTGACCCTCAAAACGACAGAGTGCTCATTGTTCAGGTTGATCACATCTGAAGTATTGCCATCTTCCTTCACTTCCACAGAGAAAGCAGCCTCGATAACCTGCCCGTTAGAAAGCACGCCAGATGCGCTTTCACGAGAAAACAGATCGGCAGTCTTCAGGGGAACACCCAACTCTTCAGCGGGCTCAGCCAGGCTATCCGCGTTGTATGCCAGATCGGCAAGACGGGACAAGGCATCAACAAACTCGCGCTCGGCAACAGATGACCGCAGTCGCTTTTCGATCGCCACTTTTTGCTCTTCAAAGCTCGGCGGTTCACTCTGCTCTACTTCCAACAGCTTGATAAAGTGAGTTCCACTATCGGTGGTCACTGGAGCAGAAACCTGACCCACTTCAAGCGCGGCCAAGGCCTGCTCGAATGCCTCTGGGAATACATCACCCGTGGTGTAACCCAACTCACCACCTTCCTCCGCAGAGCCTACGTCTTGGGAGTAAGTCTTTGCCAACTCGGCAAAATCTTCGCCGGCATCCAGTTTGCTCTGAATCTCAGCAATCTTTTCTGCGTCAGCTTCTTCAAGCAAAATATGTGCAGCGCGACGACGAAGTTTCGATTCGAATCCTGTCAGCTCTTGCTCGTACTGAGCGCGAACATCACTTTCAGAAATATCAATGTTACCGGCAAATACTTCAGGAGTTAGCTCGATATACTCAACCGCCACC